>NZ_PION01000020.1:0-40385 GCF_002810615.1 Klebsiella sp. G-Nf4
CATGTGTTAGGCCTGCCGCCAGCGTTCAATCTGAGCCATGATCAAACTCTTCAATTTAAGTTTGATGCTCGTGAATTAAACTTCGTAATGAATTACGTATGTTCACTCAGAGACTTGGTATTCATTTATTGTCCGAAGACATTAAGAATCCATGTCACTTTGAGTGCCCACACAGATTGTCTGATAAATTGTTAAAGAGCAGTTGCGACGCGCTTTAGCGCTCTGTCGCGAGGTGGCGTATATTACGCTTTCCTCTTTCAGAGTCAACCCTGAATTTCAGGATTTTTCTCTTCAACCGAACCGGCTGTTTGTGTGAAGTGATTCACATCCGCCGTGTCGATGGAGGCGCATTATAGGGAGTTCTCGAGCGCCTGCAATAGAAAAATGGCAGAAAAATGACTGACTGCTGCATTCCCCAGCAAAACCCCGCTTTATACCCTTTTACACACAGAATTATCCACAGAATCGCGACGAAACGCCGGCAAAAGCCCGGTGGGTAAGCTTCTATATAAGGAAGAAACAGTGGCTGAAAGAGAAAGATAAAAATTCGCGAGCGTTGCGCAAACGTTTTCGTTACAATGCCGCGCAATGACACGGATGCCCGGTTGGGTGCGTTAGGTGAGTTTTTAGGCAAAAACTCACCTAACGCTCTCTGTAATGTTCAAATCCTGGGGATTTAATACCATGCAACAACGTCGTCCAGTCCGCCGCGCTCTGCTCAGTGTTTCTGACAAGGCCGGTATCGTCGAATTCGCGCAGGCGCTTTCCGCTCGTGGTGTCGAGCTGCTGTCTACCGGCGGCACCGCCCGCCTGCTGGCAGATAAAGGCCTGCCGGTTACCGAAGTCTCTGACTACACCGGTTTCCCGGAAATGATGGATGGACGCGTGAAGACCCTGCATCCGAAAGTACACGGCGGCATCCTCGGTCGTCGCGGTCAGGATGACGGCATCATGCAGCAGCACGGTATCGCGCCTATCGATATGGTTGTCGTTAACCTCTACCCATTTGCCCAGACCGTCGCTCGTGAAGGATGCTCGCTGGAAGACGCGGTGGAAAACATTGATATCGGCGGCCCGACCATGGTGCGCTCCGCCGCGAAGAACCATAAAGACGTCGCTATCGTAGTGAAGAGCAGCGACTACGACGCCATCATTAATGAGATGGACGCCAACGAAGGCTCCCTGACGCTGAACACCCGCTTCGACCTCGCGATTAAAGCCTTCGAACATACTGCCGCTTACGACAGCATGATCGCTAACTACTTCGGCAGCATGGTCCCGGCCTATCACGGTGAAAGCAAAGAAGCCGCTGGCCGCTTCCCGCGCACCCTGAATCTGAACTTCATTAAGAAGCAGGATATGCGCTACGGCGAAAACAGCCACCAGCAAGCTGCCTTCTATATAGAAGAGAATGTAAAAGAAGCCTCCGTAGCGACCGCCACTCAGCTGCAGGGCAAAGCGCTCTCCTATAACAACATTGCCGATACCGATGCGGCGCTGGAGTGCGTGAAAGAGTTCAATGAGCCAGCCTGCGTGATCGTTAAGCACGCTAACCCATGCGGCGTTGCCGTCAGCGACTCGATCCTCGATGCCTACGATCGCGCCTATAAAACTGACCCAACCTCCGCCTTCGGCGGCATCATCGCCTTTAACCGCGAGCTGGATGCGGAAACCGCGCAGGCGATCATCTCTCGCCAGTTCGTCGAAGTGATCATCGCACCGTCCGCCAGCGAAGAAGCGCTGAAGATCACCGCCGCGAAGCAGAACGTCCGCGTACTGACCTGCGGTCAGTGGAATGCTCGCGTTGCCGGCCTCGATTTCAAACGTGTCAATGGCGGCCTGCTGGTTCAGGACCGCGATCTCGGCATGGTCAACGCGGGCGAACTGCGCGTGGTCAGCAAACGTCAGCCAAGCGAGCAGGAACTGCGCGATGCACTGTTCTGCTGGAAAGTAGCGAAATTCGTCAAATCCAACGCCATCGTCTATGCCAAAGACAATATGACCATCGGGATAGGCGCCGGTCAGATGAGCCGCGTCTACTCAGCGAAAATTGCCGGGATTAAAGCTGGTGACGAAGGTCTGGAAGTGAAAGGTTCCGCCATGGCCTCTGACGCATTCTTCCCGTTCCGCGACGGCATTGATGCCGCAGCCGCAGTGGGCATCACCTGTGTGATCCAGCCGGGCGGCTCTATCCGCGACGACGAAGTGATTGCCGCCGCTGACGAACATGGTATCGCCATGATCTTCACCGACATGCGCCACTTCCGCCATTAATTCACGGAGCTACAGATGAAAGTATTAGTAATCGGCAACGGCGGGCGCGAACACGCGCTGGCCTGGAAAGCGGCCCAGTCGCCACTGGTTGATACCGTCTACGTCGCGCCGGGCAACGCAGGTACCGCGCTGGAGCCGTCGCTGCAAAACGTCGCCATCGGCGTTACCGATATTCCGGCGCTGCTTCGCTTTGCGCAGGATGAAAACATCGATCTGACCATCGTTGGCCCGGAAGCGCCGCTGGTCATTGGCGTGGTTGACGCATTCCGTGCCGCAGGGCTAACCATCTTCGGGCCAACCGAAGGCGCCGCGCAGCTGGAAGGCTCAAAAGCCTTCACCAAAGATTTCCTCGCTCGTCATCATATCCCGACGGCGGAATACCAGAACTTCACCGAGGTCGAGCCTGCGCTGGCTTATCTGCGCGAGAAAGGCGCGCCGATCGTCATCAAAGCTGACGGTCTGGCAGCGGGTAAAGGCGTTATCGTGGCGATGACCCTTGAGGAAGCTGAGGCGGCGGTCAAAGATATGCTGGCCGGCAACGCCTTTGGCGATGCAGGCCACCGCATCGTGATTGAAGAGTTCCTCGATGGCGAAGAGGCCAGCTTTATTGTCATGGTCGATGGCGAGCACGTCCTGCCGATGGCCACCAGCCAGGATCACAAGCGCGTCGGCAACGGCGATACCGGCCCCAACACCGGCGGTATGGGCGCTTACTCCCCGGCGCCGGTGGTCACTGATGAAGTCCATCAGCGCACCATGGAGCGGATTATCTGGCCAACGGTGAAAGGCATGGCCGCCGAAGGCAATACCTATACCGGTTTCCTGTATGCCGGTCTGATGATCGACAAGCAGGGTAACCCGAAGGTGATTGAGTTCAACTGCCGCTTTGGCGATCCGGAAACCCAGCCGATCATGCTGCGCATGAAATCCGACCTGGTAGCGCTGTGCCTCGCCGCCTGCGCCGGCAAGCTGGACGAGAAAACCTCTGAGTGGGATGACCGCGCGTCGCTGGGCGTGGTGGTTGCCGCCGGCGGCTATCCGGGCAATTACAACACGGGTGATGAGATCTTCGGCCTGCCGCAGCAGGAAGCCGCAGATGGTAAAGTCTTCCACGCCGGCACCAAACTGGCAGACGACCAGCGCGTCGTCACCAACGGCGGGCGCGTGCTGTGCGTGACCGCGCTGGGTGAAACCGTGGCGCAGGCGCAACAGCGCGCCTATCAACTGCTGACCGATATTCGCTGGGACGGCAGCTTTAGCCGTAACGATATCGGCTGGCGCGCCATCGAACGTGAAAAGGCTAACGGCTAAGTTTAGCCAGCAGCGTTTTCCGCGTAATGCCTAACTGACGGGCGGCTTCGGTTTTGTTGCCGCCCGTTTTCTCCAGTGCCGCCAGAATCACCTCTTTTTCAACTTCCACTAACGGCTGAATCAGCGCGTTCTCGCTATCACCAAACGGCAGCGGCGTGCCCGCTATCGCCAACGGCAGTTCTCGCTCGGAGATATAGTTTCCGGTCAGCAGCACCACCGCCCGCTCCACCGCATTTTCCAGCTCACGGATATTACCCGGCCAGGCGTAGTGGATCAGCAGATCCATCGCCTGCGGCGTAAACCCCTGCACCGTTTTGCGGTTACGTTCGGCATAACGCTTGAGAAAGTGTTGCGCCAGCAGAGGAATGTCTTCCCGTCGCTGACGCAGCGGCGGCATATCAATGGTCACGACATTCAGGCGGTAATAGAGATCCTGGCGAAAACGCCCGGCGCTCACCTCTTCCGCCAGATTGCGATGGGTGGCGGCAATCAGCCGCACATCAACGGCAAGCGTCTGGTTACTGCCAACGCGCTGCACCTCGCGTTCCTGAATCGCCCGTAGCAGACGCACCTGCATCAATGGTGAGATATCGCCAATTTCATCGAGGAACAGCGTGCCGCCATCCGCCTCGACAAAACGCCCTTCCCGCCGCCGATCCGCCCCGGTAAAAGCCCCTTTTTCATGGCCGAACAGCTCGGACTCCAGCAGCGATTCGTTCAGCGCCGCGCAGTTTAGCGTCACCAGCGGCTTCTCGCGGCGCTCGCTGCAGGCGTGGATGGCGCGCGCCACCAGTTCTTTACCCGTTCCCGATTCGCCGCAGATCAGCACCGTCGCATCTGAGGGCGCCACCAACGTAATATTGTTGATAAGCGCCTGCATCGCCGGGCTATCACCAATCATGCCCCACCGTGAATCCGTCGCAACGCTGGGATCGCTCTCGCTCTGTTGCGTGTGCGCCAGCGCCTGAACCAGCGTCTGCTGCAGAGTGTCAAAATCCAGCGGTTTGACCAGATAATCCAGCGCCCCGGACTTAATGGCCTCTACCGCCGTGCCAACGCTGGAAAACGCCGTCATGATCAGCACCGGTATCGCCGGGTTATAGGCCTTAATCTCTTTTAACGTCGCGATACCGTCCATCTCCGCCATACGGATATCGCACAGCACCAGGTCGAAGACCTGCTGATGGATCTGCTCCAGCGCCTGCAGGCCGTTGTGAGCTAATGCCACCTGATAGCCCCAGCCGCGTAGCAGCGCCTGCAGGATCGTGCAGTGGCTGATGTCATCATCAACGACCAGAATCTGTACCTTATCGCTGCTCATCTTCCCTCCGTTGAGCCACCACCGGTAGCCAAAGCGTAAATATCGCTCCAGCCCCCGGCTGACTTTCGGCGCGGATCGTCCCGCCATGTTGTTCGATAATATTCTGTACTACGGCCAGTCCCAGCCCGGTGCCGTCCGCCTTGGTAGTGAAATACGGCGTGAAGATGGCCTGCAGCTCTTCATCGCTCATCCCCTTACCGCTATCTGTGACAACAATCTTCACCCTCTGACGATCGGCTTCGCTTGCCGATACGCGAATGACGCCATCGCGGCCAATCGCCTGCATCGCGTTCAGGTACAGGTTCAACAGCACCTGGTTCAGGCGGTCAGCATCGGCGTTGATCGTGGTTAGCTCAGGGCGCGGAGTAAATTGCAGCGCGATCCCGCGACTCTGCGCATCCTGGCTTACCAGCTGCAATGAGTGCCGGATAAGCGCGTTGATATCCACCGGCTGGTAATTTAAATGCGCGGGTCGGACCAGCTCCAGCAGCTCGCTGACCACCCGGTTCAGGCGGTCGGCCTCTTTGGCCATCACCTGCGCTAGTTGCTGCGCTTCGCCGCCTGGGGGAGTTCGCTCGGCAAAATACTTCGCCAGCCCTTTAATCGAAGAGAGCGGATTGCGGATCTCATGCGCGACCCCCGCCGCCAGATGCCCAAGCGCCACCAGCTTTTCTTTGCGGGCCATCGCCTCCAGCAACTGCTTGCGTGAGCGACGATAGCGGTGGAACCAGAACTGAGCGAGGATCGTCGCCGCGATGACCAGCGCCGCAGCGCCCAGCATGATCATCATGTTACGCTGGCCGCGGGCCTGCGCCGCATCCAGCTCGCGGCTATCAAAGGCGAGAAAAATCACCTGCGGGACGGTGGTTTGAGCCAGCACGCTGTTGCCGCGATTCATCATCCCCATATGATGGCCGCGAGCAGGATTGAGCGGGCGAAACTGGCGATAGATCTCCAGCGCTGGCTGCGGCTCGCTAAGCCGGCGCCAGCGGGCCTGTTCGCTAACGTTGAGTTCGCGCATCTGCGCCGGACTGTACAGCGCGTTATCCACCTGCTGCGGATCGCTGTGGGCGATGATTTTACCGTCTTCATCGGTCACCGCGAACCACAGCACACCGGGCTGCCAGGCCATCTCTTCCAGCAGCGCCTGCAACTGCGCGTGATGCATACGCATCCCCATCCCGACCCGCGTGCCGGACTCCAGCGCCCGGATCAGCACGCTCCCCTTTTCTTCGATGGTTTGCCGGGCCGCAGCGGTTTCGCGGCCATAGTCACGGACGATCATCGTGGAAAACAGAATAACCAACAGCACAATTGTGCCGGTCAGCAGCCAGCTCAGGGCATCAGCGGCAACGTCCCGGGAGAAAGGTTTGATCTTCATCGGCGAGTCCTTGTCATCTCCTTTTCGCTTTCACCAGGATCCTTCAGCAGAAATCATGCCATTTTCCCACGCCGCCAATCCTGTTCTCAAACATATCGCCCGCGGTTTAGTGAGTAAAAATGACTCGCCTGACCCGCCAGGAACGGGTCATTTTTACTCACCTTCCCCATCGGCTCCTCCGGCAGGCCCGTACGGGCGGGCTTTTTCAGGCTGGCATGGAAGATGCAACAACAAGAGAAACCACACAGGAGATAATGCCATGAAACGGAACCGTACCTTACCTCTCTCCCTCATCACCCTTGCCGCACTGACCTTTGGCAGCAACGCGGCCTGGGCCAACCATCACTGGGGCAATAACAACGGGATGGGCAATCAGGGTTACAGTCAGCTGACCCAGGAGCAACAGGCCACCGCGCAGAAACTACATAACGATTACTATGCGCAAACCAGCGCCCTGCGCCAGCAGCTGCAGTCCAAACGCTATGAATACAACGCACTGCTCACGGCGCAAAAACCGGATAGCGGAAAGATTGAAGCCGTCGCTCAGGAGATGGAAGGCTTACGCCAGAAGCTGGATCAGCAGCGGGTGAAGTTTGATGTCGCCCTGGCTGAGGCAGGCGTTCCCCGCGGCGCAGGAATGGGATACAACGGCTGCCGCGGTAACGGCGGTGGTCATATGGGCATGAACCACTGGTAATCGTTAGAAGCTTTTTTCCGTCGGCTGCCAGGTGCAGAAGTTTTCATTGGCGACCAGCAGTAGTTGAGAGCCTTCAGACGCCTCCAGCCAGGCAATGCTCACCGCGGCGGAGGAATGACTCTGGCGACGTTCAATATGCGCCAGGGCCCGGCTATCGAGGTCAGGCTTAACCGTCTGACCTTCGCAGGTCAACACGGTATGCGCGGCAGCGTTCCAGCGCCCCTGACGCAGGACGACGCGTCCCTGCCGGAGAGCATCGCTGGTCTGGCGGATCTGCTCGGCGCGATAACGATACAGCGCGACCTGGTCGCTGGAGAGCTGTTGCTTCTGCCCGTCGACTTCCCGCTGCATAAAGCTGAGATCGCCCTGCGCGTCGAAGCGGGCGCGAATATGTTCCGGCGGCTTGCCGTAGACATTGAGTTCGATAAACGTCAATTGATCGCCCTGCCAGCGATATTCGCTGGTCGAGGTGTCCCCGTGACGCCACGGGCTGAAGGCGGCGAGAAGATGAACTTCATCGCCAGAATCTTTACGCCAGATGCGCATCGCCCCCTGATTATCCGCATAACCGCTGGCGGTAAACGGAGGAAGCGAGGCGTTATGGCTGCAGGCAGTCAGCAACAGGATGCCCGCCAGCGCCAGAGGTCGGCGCCAGACAGACAAAAGGGGCTTAATAGCCCCTTCGATAAAACTGTTCACTGCCACGCGGTCTTACTTAACTGCGTCTTTCAGTGCTTTGCCAGAAACAAATGCCGGCACGTTAGCTGCAGCGATTTTGATCTCTTTACCGGTCTGCGGGTTGCGGCCAGTACGCTCAGCGCGGTGGTTCACTTTGAAGGTACCGAAACCAACCAGTTGAACAGCATCACCTTCTTTCAGAGACTCAGTAATTGCAGCCAGGGTAGATTCCAGGGCAGCTTTAGCCTGTGCTTTGGACAGGTCAGCTTTGTCCGCAATTACATCAATCAGTTGAGTCTTGTTCATAAGTTATCCTTACAATGTGTTTATCGCTTGCTAAGCATCGAGTGCGACGGAAATGCCAAAAAAGCACCCTCCTGCATACACGCACCGATAGCCACTTTTTTTCGCCCTCCAAATGTAGACCAGACGGGGGGCGGAATGGAAGCCTTCAGACGCTACAATTCAGGCGGTAAATCACGTTTTCTGGTCTCACTGCTGAAAATTTATACCAATATTGCTCTCACCGGCCTCACGCAGGTCCGCGCGCAGACCTTTTATCAGCTCAAGGTCACGCTCTTCACAGTCGGCCAACAGGCGGAAAATTTCCCACTGGATATCCCATTCCTGCTCTACCGCCGGGTTCGCTTTGAGTTCTTCATCGGTCATTTCACGACCAGCCTGGGTCATTTCCAGCATCGCCACGCTGGTGATGGATGACTTGCTTACCTCAATCGCGTGTTCAAGTGTTTCACCACTCAGACGCGAATGGATCAGTTCACTCAACGCCACACAGGCGTCGATCGCCGGATAAACACCGTACAGGTCGAAATCATCTGCCGCCGGGATCGCCTCTTCCAGCTTCTCCAGCTGGCTGTCGAAATTCACCTTCGCATCTTTAACCGTCAGCGTTTCCCAGATCAGGTCCAGGATACGACGGTACAGCTGGCCGTCGCCGAACTCGGTTTGCTTGCAGAACATAGCGTAGTTAGGGTACATACGCTCGCACAGGCAAGCCATAAAGGTGACATGCTGCCAGCTTTCCAGCTTCTCCAGGCGCAGGTGAATCGGGTTTTGTAACATGATGAATTCTCGAAGTCAGAAATTAGGCGCAGTGTACCTGAATCAGCCGTGATTTGCTTGCCAACGCACGAACGACGGACGACGGGAAGCCACTGCATCGGCCCAGCGCGTCGGCTCGGGCAGACGATAGCCTCGCATACAGCGCTCGACCCACATTAAGGCGCTGTCCATCCCCACCCGATGGCCGGTGCTAATAAACAACGGGTTGCAGCGCACTTTGCTGCGCCAGACCCAGGCCAGTTGCTCATTTTTATCCATCAGCGGGGCCAGTGCGCCGGGCTCATCACCCATTTCGCCAATTTTTCCGCACAGCCGTTTTTTCGCCACGCCAATGGTCGGCACGTCAATCATCAGACCAAAATGGCTGGCGACGCCGAGCCGCCGGGGATGGGAGATGCCGTGGCCGTCAACGAAGAGCAGGTCAGGTTTCTGCGAAAGCTGCTCCCACGCCGCCAGCAGCGCAGGTGTTTCGCGAAACGAGAGAAAGCCGGGAATATACGGCATGGTGGTGGCGACGCGCGCCACCTGATACTCCACCAGCTCGAGCTCAGGCCAGGTCAGCAGCACCATTGCAGCTCGGGTCACTTCCCCTTCCTGCTCAAACCCGACATCCGCGCCGCCGATCAACGCCGGCGGGTCGCGATCCAGTCGATCCGCTCGCTCGACCGATGCGGCTAACTGTTGCTGTTGGGTACGTAGTGCGGCTAAGTCCATACGGCTTATCTCCTATTGGTGATAGGGTGCGGAAAGACGATGCACCGCTTCAACAAAGACGCCCGCATGCTGCGGGTCGACATCCTGATGGATGCCATGACCAAGGTTAAAGACATGGCCTTCGCCCTGGCCGAAGCCGGCGAGAATAGTCGCCACTTCCTCTTCAATACGCGGGGCGGGCGCATAAAGCATCGACGGGTCCATATTGCCCTGTAGCGCCACTTTGTGACCTACGCGACGGCGAGCGTCGGCGATATCGGTGGTCCAGTCGAGACCCAGCGCGTCACAGCCGGTCTCCGCCATCGCTTCCAGCCACTGGCCACCGCCTTTGGTGAACAGGGTCACCGGCACGCGGCGGCCTTCATTTTCCCGCAGCAGGCCATCGACAATTTTATGCATATAGTAGAGCGAGAACTGCTGGTAATCGCGACCGGTCAGCACCCCGCCCCAGGTGTCGAAAATCATCACCGACTGCGCGCCGGCTTTGATCTGCGCGTTGAGATACAGGGTGACGCTTTTCGCCAGCTTCTCCAGCAGCGCATGCAGCGCCTGCGGTTCGGCGTACATCATCTTTTTGATCACGGTGAACGCTTTGCTGCTGCCGCCTTCCACCATGTAGGTCGCCAGCGTCCACGGGCTACCCGAGAAGCCGATCAGCGGCACTTCGCCTTTCAGTTCGCGGCGAATGGTACGCACGGCGTTCATTACGTAGCCCAGTTCCTGCTCCGGATCCGGGATCGGCAGCTTGTCGACGTCGGCTTTGCTTTTTACCGGCGAGGTGAAGCGCGGGCCTTCGCCGGCTTCAAAGTACAGCCCCAGACCCATCGCGTCCGGGATCGTCAGGATGTCCGAAAAGAGGATCGCCGCATCCAGCGGGTAACGACGCAGCGGCTGGAGCGTCACTTCGCAGGCCAGCTCGGCATTTTTACACAGCGACATAAAGTCGCCCGCTTGCGCACGGGTGGCTTTGTACTCCGGTAAATAGCGGCCCGCCTGGCGCATCATCCACACCGGGGTGACATCAACCGGCTGACGCAGCAGCGCGCGCAGGTAACGATCGTTTTTCAGTTCGGTCATTTTTACATTCCTTTAGCGTTGATGCGCCCAGTGTAACATGTCACTCGAACTCTGCCCGACACATCGCCACCGTATCTTCGATCAGGCGTCGCGCTACCGTTCCCGGCGGTGGCAGGAGCGGCAGATTGTCAAAGCGGTACCAGTCCGCGGTCAGCAGTTCTTTTTTGTCGACCACGATATCGCCATCCGCGTAATCCGCCATAAAGGCGGTCATCAGCGACTGCGGGAACGGCCACGGCTGAGAGGTCACATAACGCAGGTTTTTCACCTTGATGCCGCTCTCCTCCATCACCTCTCGGGCGACGGCCTGCTCAAGGGTTTCACCCACTTCGACAAATCCGGCCAGCACGGTATGCACGCCGTTACGATGCCGGGTATGCTGCGCCAGCAGGATCGAATCGTCGCGACGGATAGCGACGATAATGCAAGGAGCAATTTGTGGGTAGTAGCGTTCACGGCAGTGGCTGCACAGCATTGCCCATTCGCTTTTGCTGGCATGCATCGGATGGCCACAGTAGCCGCAAAATTTATGCGATCGATAAAATTCGGCGAGCTGGATCCCTCGCCCCGCCAACTGGAAGAGCCCCGGATCCTGATCCAGCACCTGGCGTAACGATCCCATGTCATGACGGCGATCCTGACGCACCATCCAGACGGACTCGCCCTGCCACTCGCCAATATGCAGCGCATGCTGGCCGACAAGATCGAAATTAACCGCTTCGCCATGTGGTAATTCTCCACCAGGCAACCATAATTTTTGTTCGTGACTGACAACCCACCAGCCGCGATCTAATTTTTCAATAATACGATCCATATCTATTGCACTACCTTTGCTTCACTGGCATGTTGTTAACATTATATTTACATTTTGGTGAGCAGATTTAAAATCAAAACTTGCGGAGTCAATCATGCTAAACCAGCTGGAAAACCTGACGGAGCGCGTTGGCGGTAGTAATGAACTGGTCGATCGCTGGCTACAAGTGCGTAAGCATCTGCTCGTGGCTTACTACAATCTGGTTGGCCTGAAACCGGGCAAAGAATCATTTATGCGGCTTAACGAAAGAGCGCTGGATGACTTTTGCCAAAGTCTGGTGGATTACCTCTCATCTGGTCATTTTAGTATTTATGAACGCATTATTGGCGAAATGGAAGGCGATACCCCACTTTTAGCCGCCACCCGGCTTTATCCACAGCTGGAAGCCAATACCCAGCAGATGATGGACTACTACGATACCTGCCTCGAAAACGCTATCGATCACGATAACTACCTTGAATTTCAGCAGGCGCTGTCGGATATCGGCGAGTCGCTGGAAGCACGTTTTGCGCTGGAAGATAAACTGATCGCCCTTGCCGTCGCGCATAACCTGAGCAATGACGTGCACGATAATATTGCGCCGACTGCTTGAGTTGTGCGCAATTAACGAGTAGTTTACCTCCATTCCCCCTCTCCGGAGGGGATGTCATCTTGTCGGAGTGCCTATTTTCCATGCGCAGGCTAACGTGGAAAAGGCTGAGACCGTTAATTCGGGATCCGCGGAACCTGATCAGGCTAATACCTGCGAAGGGAACAAGAGTAAACTGCTGGTCGCACCTTTCCGTTATGGACTGGTCGCATCTGTTACTCCATCCGTCGTCTGACAAGCCATCTCCTTGTTTAACTGGAATGCGCTATGTCTACTACCAAACTCACCCGTCGGGAACAACGCGAGCACGCACAGCGATTCATTGATACGCTGGCAGGTACCGCTTTTCCCAATTCACACCGCATCTACATTCACGGCTCACAAGCGGATATCCGCGTCCCGATGCGTGAAATTAAGCTCAGCCCGACCCTCGTCGGCGGCGATAACGACCATCCCCAGTACGAAGCCAATGAGCCGATTCCGGTGTATGACACCTCCGGGCCTTATGGCGACCCGGATATTGACATTGATGTCCGCCAGGGGCTGGCAAAGCTGCGCCAGCCATGGATCGACGCGCGTAACGACTGCGCTCCGCTCAGCGAACGTAGCTCGGCTTACACTAAAGCGCGGCTGGCCGACGACGGCCTCGATGAGCTGCGCTTCAGCGGCCTGCTGACGCCCAAACGCGCCGTCTCTGGCAAATGCGTGACGCAACTGCACTACGCCCGCCAGGGGATCGTCACCCCGGAGATGGAGTTCATCGCCATTCGCGAAAACATGGGTCGCGAACGTATCCGCAGCGAGGTTCTGCGCCAGCAGCATGCCGGGGAAGGCTTCGGTGCCCGCCTGCCGGAAAACATTACCCCCGAGTTCGTCCGCGATGAAGTTGCCGCCGGGCGCGCCATCATCCCGGCCAACATCAACCACCCGGAATCTGAGCCCATGATTATCGGCCGCAATTTCCTGGTGAAAGTGAATGCCAATATCGGCAACTCGGCGGTGACCTCTTCCATCGAAGAGGAGGTGGAAAAACTGGTCTGGTCAACCCGCTGGGGCGCCGACACGGTGATGGACCTCTCCACCGGCCGCTATATCCACGAAACCCGCGAGTGGATCCTGCGCAACAGCCCGGTGCCGATTGGTACCGTCCCGATTTACCAGGCGCTGGAGAAGGTCAACGGTATTGCCGAGAACCTCACCTGGGAAGCCTTCCGCGATACCCTGCTGGAACAGGCCGAACAGGGCGTCGACTACTTCACGATTCACGCTGGCGTGTTGCTGCGCTACGTGCCAATGACCGCGAAGCGCCTGACCGGTATCGTGTCGCGCGGTGGTTCAATCATGGCCAAATGGTGCTTGTCGCACCATCAGGAAAATTTCCTCTACCAGCACTTCCGCGAAATCTGCGAAATCTGCGCCTCCTATGACGTTTCGCTGTCCCTCGGCGATGGCCTGCGCCCCGGCTCGATCCAGGATGCCAACGACGAGGCGCAGTTTTCCGAGCTGCGCACCCTCGGCGAACTGACGAAAATCGCCTGGGAGTATGACGTGCAGGTGATGATCGAAGGCCCCGGCCACGTGCCGATGCAGATGATCCGCCGCAATATGACTGAAGAGCTGGAGCACTGCCATGAAGCGCCGTTCTATACCTTAGGGCCGCTCACCACCGACATCGCGCCAGGCTACGACCATTTCACCTCCGGCATTGGTGCGGCGATGATCGGCTGGTTCGGCTGCGCCATGCTGTGCTACGTCACGCCAAAAGAACATCTCGGCCTGCCCAACAAAGAGGATGTGAAGCAGGGGCTGATTACCTACAAAATTGCCGCCCACGCCGCTGACCTCGCGAAAGGCCACCCGGGCGCGCAGATCCGCGATAACGCGATGTCAAAAGCACGTTTCGAATTCCGCTGGGAAGACCAGTTCAACCTCGCGCTCGATCCCTTCACCGCGCGGGCCTATCACGATGAAACCCTGCCGCAGGAGTCCGGCAAAGTCGCCCACTTCTGTTCCATGTGCGGGCCGAAATTCTGCTCAATGAAGATCACCCAGGAAGTCCGCGACTACGCCGCCAGGCAGGCCATCGACGCCGGAATGGCCGATATGTCGAATAACTTCCGCGCCCGTGGCGGCGAAATCTACCTCAAACAGGAGGAAGCCTGATGTATCAACCTGATTTTCCACCCGTCCCATTTCGTCTCGGACTCTACCCGGTGGTTGACAGCGTGGCGTGGATTGAGCGCCTGCTGGAGGCGGGAGTGCGTACTATTCAGCTGCGCATCAAAGACCAACGCGACAGCGACGTTGAAGATGACGTCATCGCCGCCATCGCCCTTGGCCGTCGGTATCACGCCCGGTTGTTCATTAATGATTACTGGCAGCTGGCGATTAAGCACCAGGCCTACGGTGTACACCTGGGGCAAGAAGATCTGGAAACCACCGATCTGAGCGCCATCCGCAAAGCCGGGCTGCGCCTTGGTGTTTCCACCCATGACGATATGGAGATTGACGTCGCGCTGGCGGCTCGACCTTCCTACATCGCACTGGGTCACGTCTTCCCGACACAAACCAAACAGATGCCTTCCGCGCCGCAGGGCCTCAAGCAACTTGCCGGGCATATTCAGCGGCTGGCGGATTACCCCACCGTCGCGATCGGCGGGATTAGCCTTGATAAAGCACCGGGCGTGCTGGCGACTGGCGTCGGCAGCATCGCGGTGGTCAGCGCCATTACCCAGGCGGCGAACTGGCGGGCAGCGACCGACCAGCTGCTGGCGCTGGCGGGAGCAGGCGATGAATGATCACGACTTTATGCGCTATAGCCGCCAGCTGCTGCTGGAGGATATTGCCATCGAGGGTCAGCAGAAACTGTTAGCCAGCCGGGTGCTGATTATCGGCCTTGGCGGGCTGGGCTCCCCGGCGGCGCTCTATCTTGCCGGAGCGGGCGTCGGGACGCTGACCCTGGCCGATGACGACGCGGTGCATCTCAGCAACCTACAGCGGCAGATCCTGTTCACCAGCGAGGATATCGACCGGCCAAAAGCCGCGGCGGCAAAGACCCGGCTCAGTCAGCTAAACCCGCAGATCAAACTGGTTGCGCTCCAGCAACGTCTGAGCGGCGAGGCGCTGCGCGCTGAGGTGGCGAAAGCGGACGTGGTGCTGGACTGCACCGATAACATGGTGACCCGCCAGGCAATCAACGCCGCCTGTGTCGCCCTCGACACCCCGTTAGTGACCGCCAGCGCCGTCGGCTTCGGCGGTCAGTTGATGGTATTGACGCCCCCCTGGACGCAGGGCTGCTATCGCTGCCTGTGGCCGGATAGCGACGAACCGCAACGTAACTGCCGCACCGCGGGGATCGTCGGCCCGGTCGTCGGCATGATGGGCACGCTGCAGGCGCTGGAGGCGATTAAGCTGCTCAGCGGAATGACGACGCCACGTAATACCCTGCGGCTGTTCGACGCCCGCACCAGCAACTGGCGCAACCTGGCGCTACAGCGCTCCCGGAGCTGTCCAGTGTGCGGAGGGCGACATGCAGATTTGGTTTAACGACGAGCCGCTGGCATGTGCCGACAATCTCAGCGTCAGCGCCCTGCTGACCCAGCTCGAACAGCTGCAGCCGGGCGTTGCGCTGGCGCTCAATCAACACATCCTGCCGCGCGAGCGGTGGGAAGATCATCTCTTGCAGGAAGGCGATCGGATCCTGCTTTTTCAGGTTATCGCTGGAGGCTGACATGTTACGTATTGCAGACAAAACGTTTGAATCCCATCTTTTTACCGGTACCGGCAAATTCGCCGCCCCGGAGGTGATGGTTGAGGCGATTCGCGCCTCGGGCAGCCAGCTGGTGACCCTGGCGATGAAGCGCGTCGATTTACGCCAGCACAATGACGCTATCCTCGCCCCGCTGCTGGCGGCGGGGGTCAGCCTGCTGCCGAATACCTCAGGCGCCAAGACGGCGGAAGAGGCGGTGTTTGCCGCCCGCCTGGCGCGGGAAGCCCTGGGTACCCACTGGCTGAAGCTGGAGATCCACCCGGATGCCCGCTGGCTGCTGCCCGACCCGATTGAAACCCTGAAGGCGGCGGAGCTGCTGGTCCGCGAAGGGTTCGTCGTCCTGCCCTACTGCGGCGCCGATCCGGTGCTGTGTAAACGGCTGGAAGAGGCTGGCTGTGCTGCGGTGATGCCGCTGGGCGCGCCGATCGGCTCCAATCAGGGACTGGAAACTAAAGCCATGCTGGAGATTATTATCGAGCAGGCCACCGTACCGGTGGTGGTCGATGCCGGAATTGGCGTGCCGAGCCATGCGGCGCAAGCACTGGAGATGGGCGCGGATGCGGTGCTGGTCAATACCGCCATTGCCGTCGCCGACGACCCCGTGGCCATGGCCCGCGCCTTCCGTATGGCAGTCGATGCCGGATTACTGGCGCGTCAGGCCGGACCGGGGGCACGCAGTACGCAGGCGCAAGCCACCAGCCCGCTGACCGGATTCCTGGAGGCGCTGGCATGAAAACCTTCAGCGATCGCTGGCGGCAGCTGGAGTGGGACGACATCCGCCTGCGCATCAACAGCAAAACCGCCGCCGACGTCGAACGGGCGCTGGCGGCCAAACCGCTCACCCGTGACGACATGATGGCCCTGCTTTCACCGGCGGCGGCCAACTATCTTGAACCCCTCGCCCAGCGCGCGCAGCGGCTCACTCGCCAGCGCTTCGGCAATACCGTCAGCTTCTACGTGCCACTGTATCTCTCCAACCTGTGCGCCAACGACTGCACCTACTGCGGCTTCTCAATGAGCAATCGCATTAAGCGCAAGACGCTGGATGCCGCCGAGATTGCCCGCGAGTGCGCCGCGATCCGCGACCTGGGCTTTGAGCATCTGCTGCTGGTCACCGGCGAACATCAGGGCAAGGTGGGGATGGATTATTTCCGCCAGCACCTACCGGCTATCCGCAGCCAGTTTTCCTCGCTGCATATGGAGGTGCAGCCGCTGGCGACTGAAGAGTATGCCGAGCTGAAAACGCTGGGGCTCGACGGGGTAATGGTCTATCAGGAGACCTACCATGAAAGCATGTATGCCCAGCACCATCTGAAAGGGAAAAAGCAGGATTTCTTCTGGCGGCTGGATACGCCGGATCGCTTAGGCGAGGCGGGGATCGACAAGATCGGCCTCGGCGCGTTGATTGGCCTTTCCGACAGCTGGCGGGTGGACTGCTTTATGGTCGCCGAGCATCTGCTGTGGCTGCAGCAGCGCTACTGGCGCAGCCGCTACTCGGTCTCCTTCCCGCGCCTGCGTCCCTGTGCCGGCGGTATTGAACCAGCTTCGCTGATGGATGAGCGCCAACTGGTGCAGACCATTTGCGCCTTCCGCCTGCTGGCGCCGGAGGTTGAACTGTCGCTTTCAACCCGTGAATCACCCTGGTTCCGCGACCGGGTGATCCCGCTGGCAATTAACAACGTCAGCGCCTTCTCTAAAACGCAGCCGGGCGGCTACGCCGACGATCATCCGGAGCTCGAGCAATTTGCCCCACATGACGATCGCCGCCCTGAAGAGGTTGCCAGCGCGCTAGCCGCCCGTGGCCTGCAGCCGGTATGGAAAGACTGGGACAGCTGGCTGGGACGCGCCTCGCAATCATCATGAAGTATGCTGCAAGCCGCTGATTATTTTGCGTGCCTGCACGAGAGATGAAAAACGGGGAGTCGCCCGATTGCCGCCGTTTTTCTATTCTGCCCGGGTCAGCAGCGGACGCTGACCAGGGCGAACGTTTTCTTCCTCATTTTCGCCCTGCCTCTCCGCGCTGCGCGAGGGCCAGTTCATTATCGACGAATATAAATCACGATAGATGAAGGCCTCAGAGTTATAATTGAGCAATAGTTAACTGATTCGATCGGCAGGCTCGCTGACACAAGCTGCGTTCGGACCCTTGGTTTATACATCCGGGACGATTAACGATTCATGGCGCTACACAACAGAAAGCTCTCTTTTACGACACCAATCGTCGTGGGGTTTGCCGGCATTTTGCTCAGTTTTATGCTGATTGCTACTTTCGTCACCCTGGCACAGCGGAAAGATTTTCTCGAAGATTATCACGATATTAACCGCAACTTTACCCACAACCTGGCCATCAACTACACGGAAACGCTGCTACGGGAAAATGATTTTATCCTCGGACGGGCGGCCACCTTCTTCGCCCGTAATGACGCACTCAATCACGCGGTGAATGTTGATCCGGAGAAAGGGTTAACCACGCTAATGCAGTTACAGAACATGATGCCAAGCGTCTCATCCATCTCGCTGGCGGATACCGCGGGCCACTATCTGCGTGCTCCGGAGATGCTGCAAAATGAAGACAGTAAAGCCTTCGATCCGAAAACGCGCCCCTGGTTTATCAAACAGGCGGAAGCCAGCACCTTCAGCCACTACACCAGCCCGTATATGGATTATTTCACCCACCATCCGACGATTACCATTTTCAAACCCATCATTACTCCGGAGGGTAGACTCAAAGGCAGCCTGGCTTTTCATCTTGATCTCACCTCCATGGGGTTCGCACTACGGCAGATGGTCGCCCCCGTACAGGGGGAATTTTTTGTGGTGCAGCGGGATGGCAACGTTGTCCTGCACTCCGACCCGGGCGCGCTGTTTAAACCCTTCGTCAGCGGCGAACTGATGGATAAAATGACCAGCGGAGAGGGACAGCTTTACGATACCAGGAGCGATACCTGGTATTACTACTACTCCTTTACCAATCCCGACTGGTTCGTGATTTACCGTGTCGATAACGCCACCCTTATCAATCTGACGCGCCATGAGACGAACTTAGTGATCGGCGGTTTCGCACTCGCGGCGATCATCATCATTTTGTTCGGCCTTTATCTGCGTCATGCCTCCCGTACCGTACTGATGAATATCATCAATGCGATTAAAACGGGTGACGTCAAACGTGCTCCGCGCCTTGAGGCAATGCTGAGTAAAGCCATTGAAACCAACAAGCAACGCGAACTGACCTACGTCCGCCAGGCCACCATCGACGCCCTCACTGGCTGCAAAAACCGCCGCGCCTTCGACAGCGATATCGCCGCGCTGATGAACGATCACCAACCTTTCGCCCTCGCTCTGGTCGATATAGATAACTTCAAATCGATCAACGACACCTGGGGACACCTCAACGGCGATATCGTCCTGCGCAACGTCGCCCGCGAGGGGCTGCAGGTCCTCCAGCCGCTGGAGATTTCCCTTTATCGCTACGGCGGTGAAGAGTTCGCGGTGGTCTTTCCTGCCGAACATATCGATAACGCCCGAACACTACTGGAAACATGGCGAGTCAACGTCGAGCGGCGTACCTGGCGCGAAGATGGCTTGACGGTCACCTTTAGCGCCGGACTGGGGGAATGGAACATGGAGCCGCTGGATAAACTGGTGGTGAGCGTCGATGAGGCGCTTTACAAAGCCAAGCAACAAGGTAAAAACCGCATCCTGCGCGCGTAAGACAACAGGACACGGCCGCCCACTTCGGTGGGCTTTTTTATTTTTACCGGCAAAAATGAAACCGGTTTCAATTTTTGTGTGATGACTTACACACAATCATGGTAAAGCGGTTGTCGCATCGCCAGGGCCGCGATAAAGATAAGACATCACGGAACACAAGGGCCACTGACTATGAAGAATATCGTTTTGTGCTGTGCCGCCGGTATGTCCACCAGCATGCTGGTTCAGCGTATGCAAGATGCCGCGCAGAAGAAAGGTGTTGAGGTTTCTATCAAGGCCGTCCCGGTCGCCGAGTTTAAAGATAACCTGGCCGCCGCCGACATTATTTTGCTCGGCCCGCAGGTGAAATATGAGCAGGCTAAACTGCAGGCGCTGGCCGATCCCTTCGGCAAGAAAGTCGCGGTGATCGATATGATGGACTACGGCATGATGAAAGGTGATGCCGTTCTGGATAAAGCCCTTAAGATGCTGGAGTAATCGATGGAAGATTTAGAAACGATCATCATGGAGCTGTTGGTCAATGCCGGTTCCGCACGTAGCGCGGCGCTCACTGCTCTCCAGTTAGCACGGAAAGGTGACTTTGCGGCAGCCGAGCAGGCCATGGCCGAGTCCCATGAGTTCGTCAAACATGCGCATAAAATCCAGACCCAGCTCATCGGCCTGGATGAAGGTACCGGTAAGCTGCCGGTCAACCTGATCACCGTTCACTCTCAGGACCACCTGATGAACGCCATGGTCATTCAGGATCTGGCGACCGATATGATTGAACTCTATCGTCGTCTGCCGCTCGCGCAGTAACCTCGCGGATTTAACGGGCGCCGCTGCCGGCGCCCGTCCCCTCTCAAAGAAAACCGTACATTGCGGCAAATACCCAGCCAAACACGCAGGAGACACCGACACCGATGAGCCCGGGCAGGATAAAGCTGTGGTTAATGACAAAGCGGCCGATATGCGTCGTGCCTGAACGGTCGAACTGGATAGCCGCCAGATCGCTTGGGTAGGTCGGCAGAATATAGTAGCCGTAGCAGGCCGGCGCAGAAGCCACGATATAGGCCGGGTCGACGCCGATGGCCAGGGCTACCGGCACAATCGCCGCCAGCGCTGCCGCCTGGGAGTTAACAAACTTAGATACCAGTAACAGCACGATGGCGTAGGCCCACGGGTACTCCTTCACCATCTCTCCGAGCACACCTTTAATCTCGGTCATATGCGCGCCGAACATAGTTTCCGCCATCCACGCGATGCCGTATACCGCGACGATAGCGATCATTCCCGAACGGAAAACCTCATTTTTAGAAATCGACGCCGGGTTAGTTTTGGTAATGATGATAATAAGCGCCCCGGAGAGCAGCATGAACATCTGGATCACCAGCACCATCGACAGCGGCTTACCGTCGAAGGCCGGGCGTAGTTCGGAAAACGCGCCGAGCAGGGCCACCACGGCGATGGAAGCAAGGAAGATCCACATCGCAATCCAGTTGCTGGTCGGCAGCTTTTTATCCAGCAGCGTCGCTGTATCGCCATAGACGTAATGGCGATTTTCCGGTACCGCAATAAACGCCTGGAAGGCTTCGTCTTTATCCAGATCTTTGCCACGGAACCAACTGAAGATACCGATCGCCAGGATCCCCAACAGCGTGGACGGAATGGTTATCGCCAGCAGGTCGAGAAATTCCAGGTGTTTACCGTTAAAGGTAAAATTCCCCAGCATCGCCACCAGCGAAACCACTGCTACCGAGACCGGGCTGGCGATGATCCCCATCTGGGCGCCTATGGAGCTGGCCGCCATCGGACGCTCCGGACGAATGTTATTCTTAATGGCGACATCGTAGATAATCGGCAGGATCGTGTACACCACGTGTCCGGTACCACAGAGTATGGTCAGCGTGCAGGTGACGAAAGGCGCGACGATCGAGACATATTTCGGGTTGCGCCGCAGCAGCTTCTCGGCAATCTGTAACATGACATCCAGCCCACCCGACGCCTGTAGCGTCGCCGAAGCGGCCACAACGGCAATGATGACTAACATCACATCAACCGGCGGTTTACCCGGCTGGAGATGGAACACAAAAACGAGGATAACCAAACCGATGCCGCCCAACAGGCCCAGCGCAATACCGCCTTTTCTGGCACCATAAAACAGACAAATTAAGATAATAATGAGTTGTATCGCAAATTCCATGCAGCCCCCAGAGCCTGTCCACTCAGACCAAAAGAAATGACCAACACCTGCCTGCCGGTATTATTTCTGCGTCTTATCGGGAGAAGCATGAGATGCGGCGATCCCTCTCCAGAGCAGTAGCTCCGAAGATAAAGCAGCAGAAGTAATCCCATGATTCATTAGGTATTTTGAATATATCGCCTTTGGATTGATTATTTTTTGATATGAGTAGAACTTTTACCCATATATAAATAAAGGTTTTTCCAGTGAACGGGGAATGGATATTTTATATGAATTAATTGCTAAAAATATGCGGCGTTAATATGTCGTAAATGTAATTAAAGACGAGGGCGAGGCGGCGGACAAACAATAAAAAAGCCGGTCAGGAAACCTGACCGGCTTTTTAGCAGTGCATCAACGATTAATCGTTGTCAGAACCGCCAAGGCCTGCGTTCAGCAGTTCTGCCAGGTTGGCAGACGCTTCTTCTACGCTCACCTGCGGTGCAGCTGGCTGTTCGCCCGCTGCGCGACGGCGCATACGATCCTGGTGGTACGCATAACCGGTACCCGCCGGGATCAGACGACCCACGATGACGTTCTCTTTCAGACCGCGCAGTTCGTCGCGTTTGCCCGCAACAGCTGCTTCGGTCAGCACGCGAGTGGTCTCCTGGAACGATGCCGCGGAGATGAAGGACTCGGTTGCCAGAGACGCTTTGGTGATACCCAGCAGGTCGCGGGAATAGGTTGCCGCAACTTTGCCATTCGCTTCAAGCTCGCGGTTAGCGATCTTAACGCGGGAGTATTCAACCTGCTCGCCTTCGAGGAAGTCGGAGCTACCAGCACTTTCGATGGTCGCTTTACGCAGCATCTGACGAACGATAACCTCAATGTGCTTATCGTTAATCTTAACGCCTTGCAGACGGTAAACGTCCTGAACTTCGTTGGTGATGTAACGCGTTACCGCGTGCACGCCACGAAGACGCAGAATGTCGTGCGGTGCTTCCGGACCGTCGGAAACCACGTCACCACGTTCTACACGTTCACCTTCGAACACGTTCAGCTGACGCCATTTCGGAATCATCTCTTCGTACGGTTCGCTACCGTCTACCGGGGTGATAACCAGACGACGTTTCCCTTTGGTTTCTTTACCGAAGGAAATGATGCCGCTGATTTCAGCCAGGATTGCCGGCTCTTTCGGACGACGTGCTTCGAACAGATCCGCAACGCGCGGCAGACCACCGGTGATGTCCTTGGTACCGCCGGATTCCTGCGGAACACGCGCCAGGGTGTCACCAGAGCTGATCTGTACGCCATCTTCCAGCTGAACAATCGCTTTACCCGGCAGGAAGTACTGAGCAGGCATATCGGTGCCTGGGATCAGAACGTCGTTGCCCTGAGCATCAACAATTTTCAGCGCCGGACGCAGATCTTTACCACCTGCGGTACGTTCTGCAGAATCCAGAACCACCAGCGAAGACAGACCGGTCAGCTCGTCGGTCTGACGAGTAATGGTCTGGCCGTCGATCATGTCAGTGAAGCGGACGAAACCACTCACTTCGGTGATAACCGGCATGGTATGCGGATCCCAGTTTGCAACGGTTTCACCGCCGGCAACCTGTTCGCCATCGCCTTTCGCCATAACGGAGCCGTAAGGCACTTTATAGCTTTCTTTCGTACGGCCGAATTCGTCGATCAGTTTCAGCTCGGTGTTACGAGAGGTGATAACCAGTTTACCGCTGGAGTTCACAACCGACTTCGCGTTGCTCAGACGGATGCTACCTTTGTTTTTCACCTGGATGCTGGATTCAGCAGCCGCACGAGATGCCGCACCACCGATGTGGAACGTACGCATCGTCAGCTGTGTACCCGGCTCACCGATGGACTGTGCCGCGATAACGCCGATAGCCTCACCTTTGTTGATGATGTGGCCACGCGCCAGGTCACGACCGTAGCAGTGCGCACATACACCAAAGTCGGTGTCACAGGATACAACGGAACGAACTTTGACAGAGTCAACGGAGTTCTCTTCCAGCAGGTCACACCAGTGCTCATGCAGCAGCGTGTTGCGTGGAACCAGAATGTCCGCGGTGCCCGGCTTCAGAACGTCTTCAGCAGTCACACGACCCAGTACGCGATCGCGCAGCGGCTCTTTAACGTCGCCACCTTCGATAACCGGCGTCATGGTGATGCCTTCCAGGGTACCGCAGTCGTCTTCAGTGACGACCAGGTCCTGGGCAACGTCAACCAGACGACGAGTCAGGTAACCGGAGTTCGCTGTCTTCAGTGCGGTATCCGCCAGACCTTTACGCGCACCGTGGGTGGAGATGAAGTACTGGAGTACGTTCAGACCTTCACGGAAGTTCGCGGTGATCGGCGTTTCGATGATGGAGCCATCCGGCTTCGCCATCAGACCACGCATACCAGCCAGCTGACGAATCTGTGCTGCAGAACCACGCGCACCGGAGTCGGCCATCATGTAGATGCTGTTGAAGGAAACCTGCTGCTCTTCCTGACCGTCACGGTTAATCACGGTTTCAGTTTGCAGGTTATCCATCATCGCTTTGGATACACGATCGTTCGCCGCAGCCCAGATATCGATAACTTTGTTGTAGCGTTCGCCCGCGGTGACCAGACCAGACTGGAACTGTTCCTGAATCTCAGCAACTTCCGCTTCCGCTTCGCTGATGATTTCGTATTTTTTCTCCGGGATGACCATGTCATCGATACCAACGGATGCACCTGAACGCGCTGCATAAGCAAAGCCGGTGTACATCGTCTGGTCCGCAAAAATAACGGTCGGTTTCAGGCCCAGAATACGGTAACAGGTGTTCAGCATCTTGGAGATTGCTTTCTTACCGAGCGCCTGGTTCACGATAGAGAACGGCAGACCTTTCGGTACGATCATCCACAGAATGGCACGGCCAACGGTCGTGTCTTTCAGGCTGGTCTTCGCGACGAATTCACCATTGTCGTCTTTTTCGTATTCGGTGATACGCACTTTAACGCGCGCATGCAGAGAGGCCAGACCGGCGCGATAAATACGCTCCGCTTCTTTCGGGCCAGTCAGCACCATGCCTTCGCCTTTGGCGTTAACACAGTCGCGGGTCATGTAGTACAGACCCAGTACAACGTCCTGAGACGGAACGATGATTGGTTCGCCGTTCGCCGGGGACAGGATGTTGTTGGTAGACATCATCAGCGCACGCGCTTCCAGCTGGGCTTCCAGCGTCAGCGGTACGTGAACAGCCATCTGGTCACCATCGAAGTCGGCGTTATATGCCGCACAAACCAGCGGGTGCAGCTGAATGGCTTTACCTTCGATCAGAACCGGTTCGAATGCCTGGATACCTAAACGGTGCAGGGTTGGTGCACGGTTCAGCAGTACCGGGTGTTCGCGGATAACTTCGTCCAGGATATCCCAAACGACGGCTTCTTCGCGCTCAACCATTTTCTTAGCGGCTTTGATGGTGGTGGCCAGGCCACGCAGTTCCAGCTTGCCGTAGATGAACGGTTTGAACAGCTCCAGCGCCATTTTCTTCGGCAGACCGCACTGATGCAGACGCAGGTATGGACCTACGGTGATAACAGAACGACCGGAGTAGTCAACACGCTTACCGAGCAGGTTCTGACGGAAACGACCCTGTTTACCTTTGATCATATCGGCCAAAGATTTCAGAGGACGTTTGTTAGAACCGGTGATCGCACGACCGCGACGACCGTTATCCAGCAGGGCGTCAACCGCTTCCTGCAGCATACGTTTTTCGTTGCGTACGATGATGTCCGGCGCAGCCAGATCCAACAGACGTTTCAGACGGTTGTTACGGTTAATGACGCGACGATACAGATCGTTCAGGTCAGAAGTCGCAAAACGGCCGCCATCGAGCGGAACCAGCGGACGCAGATCTGGCGGCAGAACCGGCAGAACGGTCAGGATCATCCATTCCGGCTTGTTGCCAGACTGAACGAACGCTTCCAGCAGCTTAATGCGCTTGGTCAGCTTTTTACGCTTGGTTTCGGAGTTGGTTTCGTTCAGCTCTTCACGCAGCTGTTCGCATTCCTGCTCCAGATCCATATTGCGCAGCAGCGCCTGGATCGCTTCCGCACCCATTTTCGCGTCGAATTCGTCACCGAACTCTTCCAGCGCATCCAGGTACTGCTCTTCAGTCAGAATCTGGTTGCGTTCGAGGTTGGTCATGCCACCTTCGATAACCACATAGGATTCAAAGTACAGTACACGTTCGATATCGCGCAGCGGCATATCCAGCAGCAGGCCGATACGGGACGGCAGCGATTTCAGGAACCAGATGTGTGCCGTCGGACATGCCAGCTCGATGTGGCCCATGCGCTCACGACGCACTTTAGTCTGGGTCACTTCAACGCCGCACTTCTCACAGATCACACCGCGGTGTTTCAGGCGCTTGTACTTACCGCACAGGCACTCATAGTCTTTTACTGGCCCGAAAATACGAGCACAGAACAGACCGTCACGCTCAGGCTTGAACGTACGGTAGTTAATGGTTTCCGGCTTTTTAACTTCACCGAAAGACCATGAACGGATCATGTCTGGCGATGCCAGAGCAATTTTGATCGCATCAAACTCTTCGGTTTTAGTTTGCGCTTTCAGAAACTTTAATAAGTCTTTCACGGATTTGCTCCCGTCGGAGTTAGCACAATCTGGCGCCGGGTTTTACCCCGGCACCAGTGACCTGTTTGAGCGAGAGTTACTCGTCTTCCAGTTCGATGTTGATGCCCAGCGAGCGGATCTCTTTCAACAGTACGTTGAAGGATTCCGGCATGCCCGGTTCCATCTGGTGGTTGCCGTCCACGATGTTTTTATACATCTTGGTACGACCATTCACGTCATCAGACTTAACGGTGAGCATTTCCTGCAGGGTGTAGGCCGCGCCATAAGCTTCCAGCGCCCACACTTCCATCTCACCGAAGCGCTGACCACCGAACTGCGCCTTACCACCCAGCGGCTGCTGAGTAACCAGGCTGTAGGAACCGGTGGAACGAGCGTGCATTTTGTCGTCGACCAGGTGGTTCAGTTTCAGCATGTACATGTAACCCACGGTTACCGGACGTTCGAACTGTTCACCGGTGCGGCCGTCAAACAGGGTGATCTGACCGGAAGTCGGCAGGTCGCCCAGCTGCAGCAGCTCTTTGATTTCAGCTTCTTTCGCACCGTCGAATACCGGCGTTGCGATCGGCATGCCTTTACGCAGGTTTTCAGCCAGACGCAGAACTTCTTCATCGCTGAAGGTATTCAGGTCAACTTTCTGGCGAACGTCAGCGCCCAGATCGTAAGCACGCTGGATGAATTCGCGCAGTTTCGCGACTTCTTGCTGCTGTTTCAACATGGCGTTGATCTTGTCGCCGATGCCTTTCGCAGCCATACCCAGGTGAGTTTCCAGGATCTGACCGATGTTCATACGAGACGGTACGCCCAGCGGGTTCAGTACGATATCTACCGGCGTACCGTTAGCATCGTGCGGCATATCTTCGATCGGGTTGATCTTAGAGATAACACCCTTGTTACCGTGACGACCTGCCATCTTATCACCAGGCTGGATACGGCGTTTAACGGCCAGGTATACCTTAACAATCTTCAGCACGCCCGGTGCCAGATCGTCGCCTTGAGTGATTTTACGGCGTTTCGCTTCGAGTTTTTTCTCGAACTCGTGTTTCAGTTCGTCATACTGCTCAGCCAGTTGCTCCAGCTGATTTTGTTTCTCTTCGTCGGTCAGGCCCAGTTCCAGCCAGCGATCGCGCGGCAGTTTGTCGAGCTTCTCAGCTTCAACGCCACCGGATACCAGCACCGCGTAGATACGACTGAACAGACCGGCTTCGAGGATCTGCAGTTCTTCAGACAGGTCTTTCTTCGCCTGCTTCAGCTGCATCTCTTCGATTTCCAGCGCACGTTTGTCTTTTTCTACGCCGTCACGGGTAAAGACCTGAACGTCGATAACGGTACCAGAGACACCGTTCGGCACGCGCAGAGAAGAGTCTTTAACGTCAGACGCTTTCTCACCGAAGATTGCACGCAGCAGTTTCTCTTCCGGCGTCAGCTGGGTTTCACCTTTCGGCGTTACCTTACCAACCAGAATGTCGCCGCCGGTCACTTCCGCACCGATATAAACGATACCGGACTCATCCAGTTTAGAGAGCGCAGCTTCACCCACGTTCGGGATGTCAGCGGTAATCTCTTCCGGCCCCAGCTTGGTGTCACGGGACACGCACGCCAGTTC
The DNA here is from genome assembly GCF_002810615.1 of Klebsiella sp. G-Nf4. NCBI lineage: Bacteria > Pseudomonadati > Pseudomonadota > Gammaproteobacteria > Enterobacterales > Enterobacteriaceae > Klebsiella > Klebsiella sp. G-Nf4. Next base: position 27,829 of record NZ_PION01000020.1, read on the forward strand.
CTGAATGTGGATGGTGGTGAAACGGTCTTCCTGGACAACACGCTCGGATACGAGGATGGAGTCTTCGAAGTTGTAGCCGTTCCACGGCATGAACGCTACGCGCATGTTCTGACCCAGCGCCAGTTCACCGAGGTCGGTGGACGGGCCGTCGGCCAGCACGTCGCCGCGCTCAATGGGTTCGCCCAGGGACACGCAAGGCATCTGGTTGATGCAGGTGTTCTGGTTAGAACGGGTGTACTTGGTCAGGTTGTAGATGTCGATACCTGCTTCGCCCGGGTACATCTCGTCTTCGTTAACTTTGATAACGATACGGGAAGCATCCACGTACTGAACGGTACCGCCGCGTTTAGCGACCGCAGTAACACCGGAGTCAACGGCAACAGCACGTTCCATACCGGTACCAACCAGCGGCTTATCAGCGCGCAGAGTCGGAACCGCCTGACGTTGCATGTTCGCACCCATCAATGCACGGTTGGCGTCATCGTGTTCCAGGAACGGGATCAGGGACGCACCGACGGATACCACCTGCTGGGTGGATACGTCCATGTAGTCAACCTGGTCGCGGCTGAACAAGCTGGATTCGCCTTTGCTACGGCAGGTAACCAGATCTTCAACAAAGTGGCCTTCGTCATCCAGGTTGGAGTTCGCCTGAGCGATGACGTAGTTACCTTCTTCGATGGCAGACAGGTAATGAATTTCGTCGGTAACCACACCGTCAGTCACTTTACGATACGGCGTCTCAAGGAAGCCATATTCGTTAGTCTGTGCGTACACGGACAGGGAGTTGATCAGACCGATGTTCGGACCTTCAGGCGTTTCGATTGGACATACGCGACCGTAGTGAGTCGGGTGTACGTCTCGAACTTCGAAGCCTGCGCGTTCACGGGTCAGACCGCCTGGGCCGAGTGCGGAGATACGACGTTTGTGCGTAATCTCAGACAGCGGGTTGTTCTGGTCCATAAACTGTGACAGCTGGCTGGAACCAAAGAACTCTTTCACTGCTGCGGAAATCGGTTTGGCGTTGATCATATCCTGAGGCATCAGGGTATCGAGATCGCCCAGAGACAGACGCTCTTTAACCGCACGCTCTACACGCACCAGGCCAACGCGGAACTGGTTTTCCGCCATTTCGCCAACGGAACGGATACGACGGTTGCCGAGGTGGTCGATATCATCGACTTCGCCTTTACCGTTACGGATATCGATGAGCTTCTTCATCACTTCGATGATGTCGTCTTTGCTCAGGATACCGGAACCTTCGATTTCGTCACGCAGCAGAGAACGGTTGAACTTCATACGACCAACCGCGGACAGATCGTAGCGGTCTTCGGAGAAGAACAGGTTCTCGAACAGGCTTTCAGCCGCTTCACGAGTCGGCGGCTCACCCGGGCGCATCATGCGGTAGATTTCTACCAGCGCGCTCAGACGATCGTTGGTCGGGTCGACGCGTACCGTTTCAGAAATGTACGGGCCGTGGTCCAGATCGTTGGTGAACAGCGTTTCGATACGCTTGTGGCCGGACTGGCTCAGCTTAGCCAGCAGATCCAGGCTCAGTTCCATGTTCGCCGGGCAGATCAGCTCGCCAGTCGCTTCATCGATATAGTCTTTAGAAGCGACTTTGCCCGCAATGTACTCAACCGGAACTTCGATATGTTTGATATCGTCTTTTTCCAGCTGGCGAATGTGGCGCGCAGTAATACGGCGGCCTTTCTCAACGTACACTTTACCGTTGGCTTCGATATCGAAGGAGGCGGTTTCACCGCGCAGACGCTCCGGTATCAGCTCCATCTGCAGCTTGTTGTCGCGAATTTCAAAGACCACTTTCTCGAAGAACAGGTCAAGGATCTGCTCAGTGGTGTAATTCAGCGCGCGCAGAATGATAGTTGCCGGCAGTTTACGACGACGGTCGATACGAACAAACAGGTTGTCTTTCGGGTCGAATTCGAAGTCCAGCCAGGAACCGCGGTAAGGGATAATACGTGCGTTATACAGGACCTTACCGGATGAGTGGGTCTTACCTTTGTCACTGTCAAAGAAGACGCCCGGGCTACGGTGCAGCTGAGAAACGATAACACGCTCGGTACCGTTGATAACGAAGGTACCGTTGTCGGTCATGAGCGGAATTTCGCCCATGTAGACTTCTTGTTCTTTAATGTCTTTAACGGTGCCTTCCGGCGCTTCGCGCTCGTAGATCACCAGACGCAGTTTTACGCGCAGCGGTGCAGAATAAGTCACGCCACGGATCTGACATTCTTTAACATCAAAAACAGGTTCGCCCAGACGGTAGCTGACGTATTGCAGCTCTGAATTACCGCTGTAGCTCTGAATCGGGAATACGGAACGGAAGGCTGCTTCCAGACCATACTGCCCTTCAGGATCTTGCTCGATAAACTTCTGGAACGAATCAAGCTGGATAGAAAGGAGATAAGGTATGTCCAGAACTTGTGGACGTTTACCAAAATCCTTACGAATACGTTTTTTCTCGGTATAGGAGTAAACCATAGGGTTCCTCAGCTCGCTGACAAGTCGACCCGTCTGCCTAAGTAAGGCAGTTTTTTATGCAACACTATTTTGTTGACCGGAAAATGGAACACTTTCCGCAATACCTGTTGCTATCACGCTTAAACCATTTCGTTGCGATTTACACAGCCCAGGAACCCTAACCTGTCGCAGTATATTAAGTCGTCGATAGAAACAAGCATTGTCAGGCAAACCAGCAGTCAAACAGTGTGAAATGCTACTGGCGCCTTACAGCGCAAAAAGGCTGGTGACTAAAAAGTCACCAGCCTCAGCCTGATTTCTCAGGCTGCAACCGGAAGGGTTGGCTTATTTAACTTCAACTTCAGCGCCAGCTTCTTCCAGAGATTTTTTCAGAGCTTCAGCGTCGTCTTTGCTGATGCCTTCTTTCAGTGCAGCCGGAGCAGATTCTACCAGGTCTTTAGCTTCTTTCAGACCCAGGCCAGTTGCGCCACGTACTGCTTTGATAACAGCAACTTTGTTAGCGCCAGCAGCTTTCAGAATTACGTCGAATTCAGTTTTTTCTTCAGCAGCTTCAACCGGGCCAGCAGCTACAGCTACAGCAGCAGCAGCGGAAACACCGAATTTTTCTTCCATTGCAGAGATCAGCTCAACAACGTCCATTACGGACATAGCGGATACTGCTTCAATGATTTGATCTTTAGTGATAGACATTTAAATTGTTCCTGAATATCAGAATAAGTTTATACGTAAGCGAATGCTTTATAAAGACAACTGCAATTAAGCAGCTTCTTTCGCATCGCGTACAGCAGCCAGAGTACGAACCAGTTTGCCAGCCGAAGCTTCTTTCATGGTTGCCATCAGGCGTGCAATTGCTTCTTCGTAGGTCGGCAGAGTTGCCAGGCGGTCGATCTGCGACGCCGGGATCAGCTCACCTTCAAAGGCAGCGGCTTTGACCTCAAATTTTGCATTCGCTTTCGCGAACTCTTTGAACAGACGAGCAGCAGCGCCCGGGTGTTCCATAGAGTATGCAATCAGGGTCGGACCAACAAACGTGTCTTTCAGGCACTCGAACTGAGTACCTTCAACGACGCGGCGCAGCAGGGTGTTACGAACAACACGCATGTATACGCCAGCTTCACGACCTGCTTTACGCAGTTCAGTCATTTTATCCACAGTTACGCCACGGGAATCCGCAACTACTGCAGACAGCGCACCTTTGGCTACTTCGCTGACTTCAGCAACAATCGCTTGTTTGTCTTGAAGATTTAAAGCCATTAGCTTTGCTCCTGGATGTTTGCCAGAGCTCATGCTCTGGAACTCACTTCACTCTATTCAACGAATAGAGCGTCTTAATACGGTGAGCAGAAACAAGCCAGAATATCCAAAAATAATCTTAGCGTTCTGTCACCGTCTACGCAGGGGATTAAGTCTCTTACGAGACTCCTGCGGTCTTCGACGGAGGCCTGGATAGGCCAGGCTCCAACGAACAAATTCTTCCTATGACTTCGTCCTTCGAACCGCAGCGGCGTTAGCTGCTCTCGTTCACACCGGTCATGTAGTTAACTACACTCCCGGTGATTCACTCGATTGCTGCCTTGCTGCAATTCAAATGACTCGCATAGCGTCTGTCTTATTGACAGAATCGTGGGGGTAAGATTGTAGACAAAATCACCGCCCACGTAAAGGCATTAGTTTGCAGAAGCGTTCAGGCCAGCCTGATCTACTGCAACACCTGCACCCATGGTGGTGGAGATGCTAACTTTCTTGATGTACACGCCTTTAGCCTGAGTCGGTTTTGCTTTTTTCAGCGCAACCAGCAGAGATTCCAGGTTTTCTTTCAGTTTGTCAGCGTCAAAGTCCACTTTACCGATGGTGGTGTGGATGATGCCGTTTTTGTCGTTACGATAACGAACCTGACCTGCTTTCGCGTTCTTAACCGCTTCAGCAACGTTAGGGGTTACGGTACCCACTTTCGGGTTTGGCATCAGGCCGCGCGGACCCAGAACCTGGCCCAGCTGGCCAACAACGCGCATTGCATCCGGAGAAGCAATAACAACGTCAAAGTTCATTTCGCCTTTCTTGATCTGGTCAGCCAGATCTTCCATACCTACCAGCTCAGCGCCTGCAGCTTTTGCAGCTTCAGCGTTTGCGCCCTGGGCAAATACGGCAACGCGAACAGAACGGCCAGTACCGTGCGGCAGTACAGTTGCACCACGTACGTTCTGGTCAGATTTACGAGCATCGATGCCCAGGTTTACAGCAACGTCAACGCTTTCAACGAACTTAGCAGTAGCCAGTTCTTTCAGCAGAGCAATGGCTTCGTTGATGTCGTACTGTTTAGTTGCATCAACTTTGTCACGAATCACGGACATGCGCTTGGTCAGTTTAGCCATTTCTTAGTCCTCCACTACCAGGCCCATGGAACGTGCAGTACCTTCGATGGAGCGAGTCATCGCTTCAATGTCGGCACCAGTCATGTCGGCAGCTTTGGTCTGCGCGATTTCCTGCAGCTGAGCGCGGGAAATTTTACCAACTTTATCTTTGTTCGGCTTACCAGAGCCGGACTTGATACCAGCCGCTTTTTTCAGCAGAACTGCTGCCGGCGGGGTTTTGGTAACGAAAGTGAAAGAACGGTCAGCGTAAACGGTGATAACAACCGGGATTGGCAGACCTTTTTCCATGGATTCAGTTTTTGCGTTGAACGCTTTGCAGAATTCCATGATGTTAACGCCCTGCTGACCCAGTGCTGGACCAACCGGCGGACTCGGGTTTGCCATACCAGCTGCAACCTGCAGCTTGACGTAGGCTTGTACTTTCTTAGCCATTCTTAAATCCTCAAATTGGGTTATAGCGCTTCAGAGAAGCTCCCCGTGATAAACATCGTTTTACGGGCCAGGCCCATAAAAACAAAAGGCGCGAAATTGTATGCCAATTTCGCGCCCTATGCAACGATTAAATCGCTGCTTTTTTGATCGCCGGCTTACGCCTTCTCAACCTGACCGAAGTCCAGTTCTACCGGAGTCGCACGACCGAAGATAGAAACGGAAACTTTCAGGCGGGACTTTTCGTAGTCCACTTCTTCAACGACGCCGTTAAAGTCAGCGAACGGACCATCGTTGACACGAACCATTTCGCCCGGCTCAAACAGCGTTTTCGGACGCGGCTTATCGCCAACCTGCTGCAGACGGTTCATGATGGCGTCAACTTCTTTGTCGCTGATCGGCGCCGGACGGTCGGAAGTACCGCCGATGAAGCCCATCACACGCGGTACGCTGCGCACCAGGTGCCAGCTCGCGTCATTCATGACCATCTGAACCAGAACGTAGCCTGGGAAGAATTTACGTTCGCTTTTGCGACGCTGGCCGCCACGGATTTCAACCACTTCTTCGGTTGGAACCATGACTTCGCCAAACAACTCTTCCATGTTGTGTAATTTGATATGTTCACGCAGCGAAGTAGCTACGCGACCTTCAAAACCGGAAAACGCCTGAACGACGTACCAGCGCTTTTTAGGAGCTTCAGACATCTCAGAACCTCAGGCCAGTGATAAAGGAGACCAGGCGAACCAGAATACCATCCAGTCCCCACAGGATCAGTGACATTACTGCAGTCACGGCAGCAACAATCAGCGTAGTATGCAGCGTTTCCTGGCGAGTCGGCCAAATCACTTTACGCACTTCGGTTCGCGCTTCGCGAGCAAAAGCAACGGTCGCCTTACCTTTCGTCGTCAACAGCGCGACGCCACCGGCAGCAGCAATAAGAATAACCACGGCCAGCGCACGCACCGCCAGCATAATGTCGCGATAAAGGAAGTTGCCCACGATCGCCACGATCAGCAGCACGGCAACGATAATCCACTTCATCGCTTCCAGGCCGCGCCCGCTCCCTTGAGCTTCGGTATTCGCACTCATAAACCAACCTGTCAGAAGTATTCTACAAACAATTTCACCCCGCGGGGGCGAGGCGATCCAAACCGAAATTAAGTTTCGGATTATACACAGAACGCGTTCAAACTGCTTCAACGCTGGCAGTTCTGTCGCCCCTGCCCTGCTATTGCAAAGAAGAACGCTGACTTGCCGTCGCGCTACCGCTCGAATGGTTTGGTGTATAAACGCCCTCTTCAGAGCCTGTCTCAGCAATGATTATGACAAAAAAAATCACTGATGAGCCAGGTTCTGGTATGAAAGCGTGCAAAAAGGGCATCAAATGATGCCCTTTTATTGCGCATTGCGTCAAATGTTATCAGCGATTAGCTGAGAACTTTAGCAACCACGCCCGCGCCAACGGTACGACCGCCTTCACGGATTGCGAAACGCAGACCATCGTCCATCGCGATCGGGTGGATCAGGGTAACAACCATTTTGATGTTGTCGCCCGGCATTACCATCTCTACGCCTTCCGGCAGTTCGATGGTACCAGTCACGTCAGTAGTACGGAAATAGAACTGCGGACGGTAGCCTTTGAAGAACGGAGTATGACGGCCGCCTTCGTCTTTGGACAGAATGTACACTTCAGATTCGAACTTGGTGTGCGGCTTGATGCTGCCCGGCTTAGCCAGTACCTGACCACGTTCGATTTCTTCACGTTTGATACCACGCAGCAGAACACCTACGTTCTCACCAGCACGGCCTTCGTCCAGCAGTTTGCGGAACATTTCAACGCCAGTACAGGTGGTTTTCGCGGTTTCTTTGATACCAACGATTTCAACTTCTTCACCGACTTTAACGATACCGCGCTCTACACGACCGGTAACAACGGTACCACGACCGGAGATGGAGAATACGTCTTCGATCGGCAGCAGGAACGGCTTGTCAATCGCACGCTCTGGTTCCGGGATGTAAGAATCCAGGAAGCCTGCCAGTTCGATGATTTTCGCTTCCCACTCTGCGTCGCCTTCCAGCGCTTTCAGAGCAGAACCACGGATGATCGGAGTGTCGTCGCCCGGGAAATCGTACTGAGACAGCAGCTCACGAACTTCCATCTCAACCAGTTCCAGCAGCTCTTCGTCATCAACCATGTCGCATTTGTTCAGGAACACGATGATGTACGGAACGCCTACCTGACGACCCAGCAGGATGTGCTCACGAGTCTGCGGCATCGGGCCGTCAGTCGCAGCAACAACCAGGATCGCGCCGTCCATCTGCGCAGCACCGGTGATCATGTTTTTAACATAGTCGGCGTGGCCCGGGCAGTCTACGTGCGCGTAGTGGCGAGTCGGGGTGTCATATTCAACGTGGGAAGTGTTGATGGTGATACCACGAGCTTTTTCTTCCGGTGCGTTATCGATCTGGTCGAATGCGCGAGCAGCACCGCCGTAGGTTTTAGCCAGTACGGTAGTGATTGCAGCGGTCAGCGTTGTTTTACCATGGTCAACGTGGCCGATAGTACCGACGTTAACGTGCGGTTTTGTACGTTCAAACTTTTCTTTAGACATCGATTGTCCCTCTAAGACACGGATAAATCGGTGATATCACCACATCAACCAGGCAACATGCCCGACTTGTTGAATGCAATAAACAGAGAGAAACAGGGAAGGAGAGATAAAGAAGTGGTGCTGATACCCAGAGTCGAACTGGGGACCTCACCCTTACCAAGGGTGCGCTCTACCAACTGAGCCATATCAGCACGTCTGGAGCGGGCAGCGGGAATCGAACCCGCATCATCAGCTTGGAAGGCTGAGGTAATAGCCATTATACGATGCCCGCATCCTGAAACTCGGCTACCCAGTTCTTTCTGTCACAAAAAAGAGATTGCTCTCTTTAATGTTGAGCTGATTAGTTTACCCAACCAACTCCGGCTACGCAAAGCGTCGCCAGAAAGTGGTGGTGGGGGAAGGATTCGAACCTTCGAAGTCGATGACGGCAGATTTACAGTCTGCTCCCTTTGGCCGCTCGGGAACCCCACCCAAATTGTTATGGTGCCGACTACCGGAATCGAACTGGTGACCTACTGATTACAAGTCAGTTGCTCTACCTACTGAGCTAAGTCGGCATCAAGTAGCGCGCATTCTAGGGAGAGGAGCGAGTTCATGCAACTAAAAATTTGCATAAAACGTTCTCTTGCTCACATTTTGTGCTCTTCCGCGGAAAAATGGTGTAATTTCAAACAGCGGAGTGCAAATATTCGCCAGGAAATCGGCTCGTCAGCCTCTTTCGGGCATGGTCTGTCACCGAGAACACTCTCCGACAGCTGACAGAAAGATATACAGCCCATTAGCGCTTATCCCATCAGCAACGCACATCCTTTACCCAGAATAAGAAACTTATTCATCTCTTGTGATGCTGACACGAGAATGCAGCATTCAATGAGTTTTTTTCTTATTATTCCCGGCTATCTGGTGTTACCCTCCTGCCCATTGTCCTGATTAACTCGTGTGAAGCATCGCCGTTTCGACGTATTCGGTGATGGTAAGAACATGCTTATGAGCCAAAAAGAGCAGACGTTAATGACACCGTACCTACAATTTAACCGCCACCAATGGGCTGCACTTCGTGATTCTGTCCCGATGACGTTAACCGAGGATGAAATCACGCGGTTAAAAGGCATCAACGAAGATCTCTCTCTGGAAGAGGTTGCTGAGATCTATTTGCCACTGTCGCGTTTGCTCAATTTCTATATCAGTTCTAACCTGCGTCGTCAGGCTGTCCTCGAACAATTTCTTGGCACCAATGGTCAACGAATTCCCTATATCATCAGCATTGCTGGCAGTGTTGCGGTAGGAAAAAGCACCACAGCCCGTGTACTGCAGGCCTTGCTTAGCCGTTGGCCAGAGCACCGCCATGTTGAACTCATCACCACTGACGGATTTTTGCACCCTAACTCGGTATTGAAAGAACGCGGGTTAATGAAGAAGAAAGGCTTTCCGCAGTCCTATGATATGCATCGACTGGTGAAGTTTGTCTCCGACCTTAAATCAGGTGTACCGCAGGCAACCGCACCGGTTTATTCCCATCTGATTTATGATGTTATTCCAGACGGCGACAAAACCGTCGCACAACCGGATATTTTAATTCTTGAGGGGCTCAACGTTCTGCAAAGTGGAATGGATTATCCGCACGATCCCCATCATGTATTTGTATCCGATTTTGTCGATTTTTCTATTTATGTCGATGCACCGGAAGAATTATTGAAAAGCTGGTATATCAACCGTTTTCTCAAATTCCGTGAAGGGGCGTTTACCGATCCTGACTCCTATTTCCACAATTACGCAAAGCTGTCTAAGGAAGAAGCGGTAGATATTGCCACCTCGCTATGGAATGAGATTAACTTAATGAATCTCAAGGAAAATATACTACCAACCCGTGAGCGCGCCAGCCTGATTATGACCAAAAGCGCCAATCATTCTGTGAATCAGGTACGCTTACGTAAATAAAGCAAAGGGAGCCGAAGCTCCCTTTTTTATTCTGCGCTGCGCAATGATATTTCACCGCCAACCCAGGCTTTTATCACTCCATCCTGTTCCAGCAATAGTGCACCCTGCGCGTCAATGCCTCGGGAAATTCCATAGATCTCTTTATCACCGATAATGAGTTTTACCGGACGATGAATAAAGTTATCCAGTTTTTCCCAGCGCGGCAGATAGGGCGCTAACCCTTCCTGCTCGAACAGTTCGAGGCCCAGACGTAGCTCTTTAATCAGGCGCGCGGCGAGGAGGTTGCGATCGATGATAACCCCCGCTTCCTGAAGGCTTATCCAGCCCTGATTGACGACGTCAGACTCCACGCGACGCATAACAAGATTAATACCCGCGCCGCTAACGATTAATGCGGCATCGCCCGTTTTCCCGGTCAGTTCCACGAGGATCCCTGACAGTTTACGATCTTGCAGGTAAATATCGTTTGGCCATTTCACCCGTACCTGATCGGCCCCGAGCTGCTGCAGAACTTCAGCAATCACGATACCAATTACCAGGCTAAGTCCAATAGCCGCTGCCGGCCCCTGCTCCAGGCGCCAGAACATCGAGAGATAAAGATTGGCGCCAAAGGGCGAGAACCATTTTCTACCTCGCCGTCCTCGCCCAGCCTGCTGATATTCAGCCACACAGGCATCCCCGGATGTCAGCTCATCAAGCCTGTCCAGTAAATATTGGTTAGTGGAGTCAATCACGGGGAGAACCGTCACTCGGCCATGTTCGATCTGTTGGGAAATCTTTTTCTCATCCAACAGATGAATGGGCTCTGGCAGGCTATAACCCTTACCTGGCACAGTAAACACATCGACGCCCCAGTCGCGTAAGGTCTGGATATGCTTATTAATCGCCGCCCGGCTCATACCTAACTGCTCACCAAGCTGTTCACCTGAGTGGAACTCGCCATCAGCCAGGATAGAAATCAACGTTAAGGGAATTGTATGGTCTTTCACGCAATGCTCTCCTCTGCGTTGACTTCACCATGCGTTCCAATGAAGCGCACCTCGGGCTGAAGCCATACATCGAATTTCTCACCCACCTGCTGGCGAACGTAATGGGCTAGTTTTACCACGTCCTCGCTGGTCGCTCGATCTTCATTAATGAGTACCAGGGCCTGTTGTCGATGGACAGCCGCGCCGCCAATGCGTTGCCCTTTGAGCTGACATTGATCGATTAACCAGCCCGCGGCCAGCTTGACGGTGCCGTTTGCCTGCGGATAATGCGGCGCCTGGGGGAATTGCGCCAGCAGCGCTTCAGCAACCTGAGCGCTGACGATCGGGTTCTTAAAGAAGCTTCCGGCATTGCCGTTAATCTTTGGATCCGGCAACTTAGTCATTCGCATATGACAAACGGAATCGAATACCTGCTGTGGGGTGACGGTCTGTGGATCAAGACGCGTTAAATCACCATAGCTCAGCACCGGCTGCCATACTTTCGCCAACGATAATCCAATCGCGACGATGGCGTAGCGATCCTGATATTCATGTTTGAAGATGCTGTCGCGATAGCCAAAACGGCATTCCTCTGCTGAAAGACGTTCCTTACGACCCGTTTCCAGCTCGATGCAGTCAACATATTCGCAAACCCGCTGCAGCTCGACACCGTAGGCGCCAATATTCTGGATCGGCGAAGACCCTGCGCATCCAGGGATCAATGCCAGGTTTTCCAGTCCTGGCATCGCATGCTGTAGCGTGAACTGCACCAGTTGATGCCAGTTTTCACCAGCACCGACGTGCAAGCACCAGGCTTCCGGGGTTTCGCTCACCTCGATCCCCATAATCCGGTTGATGATCACCGTACCGGCATAGTCGTTCAGAAACAGAACGTTACTGCCTTCCCCAAGAATCAGCGTGGGCTGACCTTCTGCGACAGCAGTTTGCCAGGAGCTTAATAACTGCTGCTCAGTTTCGGCGCGTACAATCGTCTTGGCGGAGCGCTCAATGCCAAAGGTATTCCAGGGTTTGAGGGAGTGGTTCATAGTGGCTTCCTGATGCAAAATCGGCGTTAGTTTACCGTATCTGGCGGGGGAAGGCTTGCCCGATTGCAGGGGCAATGATGTTGCAGGGCGTTATCGGGCTGCGCGGTCAGCAAATGCCTGAGGATCCGTATCCCCGGTCAGTGCAGCGCCACCGGGGAGATATGCCCGCACAGCAAAAAACCCGCACCTTTCGGCACGGGGTTCTTGTTAAAACGCAAAAACAAAAAGCTCAGTCTTTCGACTGAGCTTTCTGCTTTATTTGATGCCTGGCAGTTCCCTACTCTCACATGGGGAGACCCCACACTACCATCGGCGCTACGGCGTTTCACTTCTGAGTTCGGCATGGGGTCAGGTGGGACCACCGCGCTGTCGCCGCCAGGCAAATTCTTTGTGCTCAGTACGCAATTCTTTATCGCATCAGCTGCGTTGCCTGCGCTCGTAAAGTCAGTCACATACTTCAGTATGCTCCTTCCTTTCCTTCGCTTGCCGCCTTGCTGCTGCGCAAATTATTGCGTACTCAACTCTGAATCTAAGCTGAAAATTCTCTCAAATCGCCAAAACATCTTCGGCGTTGTAAGGTTAAGCCTCACGGTTCATTAGTACCGGTTAGCTCAACGCATCGCTGCGCTTACACACCCGGCCTATCAACGTCGTCGTCTTCAACGTTCCTTCAGGAGACTTAAAGTCTCA
>NZ_PION01000021.1:0-32901 GCF_002810615.1 Klebsiella sp. G-Nf4
CTGGAGCCGCATCTATGCCGGGTGGCGGCGTACGCCTTACCCGGCCTACAAACCCAAATCACCGCGGGTCCTGGGGCTGCTGAAACTGCCGGTGCTGGCGGCCTCAACATCGCTGAGACGTTCCCGGAAGGCCGGGGCAGCCCGCATGGATGCGGGCTGAGGGCCGTGTTTTGCATGGACGCTGCCTCGGCCCGACCCGAAGCCTGCAGGGATAAGTCGAAGGCACCACGCAGTGGCGATGTTGCTGGCCGGAGCCCGGGGGTACAGGGGGCGGCGGCGACTGGCCGCCCCCTGTGCGCTCCCTGCGCCGTAAGAGACATAACGCAGAAGACTAACCGGGAGCGCAATGTGCGCTGAAATCGCAGATCACATACAAGCCCTGCCCCTCTCCCGGAGGGAGAAGGAACCGTCCGGCTGTCGTCTCCGCCACTATCCCACTCCCCTACTTCGCCAGGCTGGCAAAGCGAGCAAAGACCGCATCAAAAATCGCCAGCCCTTGCGCCACCTGCTCAGCAGTAATGGTGCACGGCGGCACCACGTGAATGCGGTTCTCCACCACAAAGGCCAACAGCCCAGCCTCGGTTAAGGCCCCTTTGATCGCGGCCATGTCGGCGGCGGTCAGCGGCGTTTTTTGTTCACGGCTGCTCACCAGTTCCAGCGCCTGGAACAGGCCGCGACCACGCACCTCGCCGATAATGGCGTACTTCTCCGCCAGCGCCTCGAGGCCGGGACGCAGCACCTCGTTGCCGATATAGGCCGCGTTCTCAACCACCTTCTCCTCTTTCATCGCGTCGATGGTGGCGACAATCGCCGCCATCGCCAGCGGATGGCCGGAGTAGGTCAGCCCCCCGGCAAAAAAGTGGTCGTCAAAATAGCGGGCAATCGGTTCGCTAATCAGTACCCCGCCCGCCGGCACGTAGCCCGCGTTAACCCCTTTGGCAAAGGTCACCAGATCCGGCACCACGCCATCTTGTTCGAAGGCGAACCAGCTGCCGGTACGGCCAAAGCCGGCCATCACCTCATCGAGGATCAGCATAATGCCAAACTCGTCGGCCAGGGCACGCACACCCTGCATATAGCCTGCCGGCGGCACGAGGATCCCGGCGGTGCCGGGGATGGACTCCAGCAGGATCGCCGCGATGGCCGTCGGCCCCTCGCATTCAATGATCCGCCGCAGATGCGCCAGCGCGCGCTGGCACTCCTCTTCCTCAGTCGCGGCATTGAACTCGCTGCGGTAAAGGTAGGGGTTGAAGAAGTGAACATGGCCGCGGGAGAACTCATTCGGCACCCGGCGCCAGTCGCCGGTAGCGGCGATCGCGCTGCCGGTGTTGCCATGGTAGGAACGATAGGCCGACAGCACCTTGTCGCGCCCGGTATAGAGCCGCGCCATGCGAATCGCGTTCTCATTGGCATCCGCCCCGGCGTTGGTGAAGAACACCTTGCTGAAGCCCGCCGGCGCCAGGTCGACAATGCGCTTCGCCGCTTCGCCGCGGGCAAGGTTGGCAGTGGCGGGCGCGATGGTGACCAGGGTCTCCAGCTGCGCCTTCATGGCCGCCAGTACCCGGGGGTGCTGATAGCCAATGTTGACGTTCACCAGCTGGCTGCTGAAATCGAGCCAGGTATTCCCCTCGTAATCCCATAGCTCGCAGCCTTGCGCCCCGGCAATCACCAGCGGATGGAGATTGCCCTGCATCGACCATGAATGAAACACATAAGCGCGATCCAGCTGCCGAACTTCATCATTGCTTACCGCGACCTCGTTCTGTAGTGCCAGCTTCATACCCTGCCCTCTCTCATGTCGTTGTGGTTGGCTTCATCATTGGCCGCGGCAGCGCAAAACGGATAGAGCCAGTGCGTGAAAAACGATGTGACACGGTGTCACATCCGCGTCCGCCGTCTGGCCCTGTGCCTTGCCGTCCGGCGTTTTTATAGTGGAGGGACAACCGCACAGGAGAATGACATGGCAACGAGCAACGTAGTGTTTATCACCGGGGCGACCTCGGGTTTTGGCGAAGCGGCAGCGCAGGTGTTTGCCGACGCGGGCTGGTCGCTGGTGCTGACCGGGCGCCGCTATCCGCGACTGAAGGCCTTGCAGGACAGACTCGCCGCCCAGGTGCCGGTGCATATTATTGAGCTTGACGTTCGTGACAGCGAGGCGGTGGCTGCCGCCGTGGCGTCGCTCCCCGCCCCCTTCGCCGATGTCACCACCCTGATCAACAACGCCGGGCTGGCGCTGTCGCCACTGCCGGCGCAGGAGGTGGCGCTGGAGGACTGGAAAACGATGATCGACACCAACGTCACCGGTCTGGTGACGATGACCCACGCCCTGCTGCCGACGCTGATACGCCATGGCGCCGGGGCGAGTATTATCAATATCGGCTCGATTGCCGGACAGTGGCCCTATCCCGGCAGCCATGTGTATGGCGCCAGCAAGGCGTTTGTGAAGCAGTTCAGCTATAACCTGCGCTGCGATCTGCTTGGCACCGGCGTGCGGGTCACCGATCTGGCGCCGGGGATTGCCGAGACCGAATTTACCCTGGTGCGTACCAAAGGCGACCAGGCGGCATCGGATAAGCTCTATCGCGGCACCACGCCGCTGAGCGCGCGCGATATCGCCGAGCAGATGTTTTATATCGCCACGTTGCCGGCGCATATGAACATTAACCGGGTGGAGGTGATGCCGGTGCGCCAGGCGTGGCAGCCGTTCGCCATCGATCGGGATTAAGCGAAACCCGACGCATCCCTTGCCGGCGCTGCCGGCAGGGGATGCAAGCCGGACTAACGGCTGCTTTGCAGAAACTGCCTGACGCGTTCGGAGTCAGGCTGAGTGAAGAACTTCTCCGGCGGCGCCTTCTCAATCAGCAGTCCCTTCTCCAGAAACACCACCTCGTTGGACACCTGGCGGGCAAAATCCATCTCGTGCGTCACCACTACCATGGTGTAACCCTCGGCGGCGAGGGCTTTCATTACCCCCAACACCTCATTAACCAGCTCCGGATCCAGCGCCGACGTCGGTTCATCGAAGAGAATAACTTCGGGCGACATCGCCAGTGAACGAGCGATCGCCACCCGCTGCTTCTGCCCGCCGGAGAGAGTGATCGGGTAAACATCGGCTTTGTGCGCCATGCCCACTTTCTCCAGCTGCTGCATGGCAATGGCCTTCGCCTCGTCTCGTTTCATGCCCTTAACGTGCAGCAGCGCCTCGCTGACGTTTTGCTGAACGGTCAGATGCGGCCACAGGTTAAAACTCTGAAAGACCATCCCCACCCGCTCGCGGATTTTGGCCAGCTGGCGGTGCGACATCGCCCGGCCGCGCTGCTCATCAATCCCCAGTCGCTGACCGCTGATATGAATTTCGCCGCGGTCCGGCTGTTCCAGCCAGTTCATACAGCGCAGCAGGGTGGATTTTCCCGACCCGGACGAGCCGAGAATACTCACCACGGTCCCCTTCTCCACCGTCAGATTAATATCCCGCAGGACTTCCACATTATCGAACTGTTTGGAAACGTTTTTAACGCTTACGGCAATAGACTCAGGCATGGCTCATTCCTCTTTTGGCTCCCCAGGCGGTCAGGCGCTTAATCAGCAACTCCAGCAGAATGCTGATCGCCCAGTAAAGCCCAATGGCGACGATAAAGGCGTTAAACGGAATAAAATAGGTCGCCTGGACGCTGTTGGCGGCGGCGGTGATCTCCTGAACGGTAATAATGCTCAGGAAAGCGGTGTCCTTCAGGCAAATAATCAGCTGATTGCCGATCAGCGGTAAGGCGGAAGAGACGATATTCGGTAAAATAATCCGCCGGAAAATGGCATAGCGCGAAAAGCCCTGAGCAATCGCCGCTTCAATATATCCGCCGGAAAATACCCGTCGCTGGCTGCGCAATATTTCAAAGAAATAGGCACCATGATAAATAATCAGGGCCAGTAAACCGGCGGTCCACGGCTCCATACTAATACCGAGCTGCGGCAGCCCGTAATACAGAAGATAAGCGAGGATCAAAAAAGGGATCGCGCGCATCAGGCTGACGAAAGCAATAATAATCCGGTTAATCACTTTCTTTTGATATTCGCTAAAATAACACAGCGCAATACCGATAATCAGCGCCGCCAGGGCGGCGGTAATAAACAGTTCGAGGGTCGCGAATAACCCGGCAATAAAGCTATCGCGAACCGACCAGATAACGCCCCACTGATTCATAATGCCTCCCGTTCCTAGCGCGCCAGACGCCTGGCTTTACGTTCCGCGATACCCTGCAGCTTCAACAAACAGCCGATGATCACCACATACAGCAGGCCGGCGGCGAGGATCGGCGACAGCGGCTCGTAGGTGACCGAGGAGATACGGTTGGTGACCCGGGTGAGATCCACCACGCCAATCACGGCGATGGCCGGGCTACCTTTGATCAAAAAGGACATCTCATTGACCAGCGCCGGCAGGCTCTCGATCCACATCTGCGGCAGCATGATGTAGCGGAAGTAGGTCCAGCGGCGCATTCCCACCGACTCCGCCGCCTCCCGCTGTTCGCGCGGAAAGGTGCGGAAGGCGTTGCGCCAGATCTCAGCGTTAAACGCCGAGGTGTTAAGCGTCAGCGCCACAATCGCGGCCACGTTCTTGTCGAGGTTAATACCCATCGTGGGCAGCGAAAGAAACAGAAACAGCACCAGCGTCACCAGCGGCGTCGCGCGGGCCAGACTGATATAGACCACCAGCAGCTGGTCGATCACCGGCAGGCGCAGCATCCGCACCAGGGCAATCAGCAGGCCCGCCACCACCCCGAAGGCGATAGCGATGGCCGAAATCCAGAGGGTCGTCCATGCGCCTTCGATTAATAACTGCCAGGAAATTGCATCCATGAGGCCCTCCTTCTCAGCAACAGGCGGCGGTCGCCCGCCGCGGAATATTACAGTCCGGCGAGTTTGTGAAACTGTTCCGGGCTGGTGATCGCCTCGGTCGGCAGGTTGTCATAGGTTTCGCCAAACCATTTTTTCTGCAACTCGGCGAGCTTGCCGGTCTCCTTCATGTGGTTCATAAACTTGGTCATATAGGCCAGCAGCTGCGGCGAATTTTTCGGGATCGGCCACGCCATATACCCCGGTCCGGAGACGGCCAGCCCTTTGGCGAAGACCTTCGGTTTGGCTTTCGCCAGGTCGTTTACCGAGATCACCACGTTAATCACGTAATCCAGTCGCTTATTCGCCAGGTCGGCGTAGGCTTCCGGATAGGAGGGATACTCCACCACCGGTCCCAGCTTGCCGCCGGTCTTCTCCAGCATCGCCTTCAGCTCCGGCAAACGCGCCAGCAGCGCGCTCCCGGCCTGTAACCCCACTTTTTTGCCGCTGAGATCGGCAATGGTATTTAACGAGGTATCGCCAGCGCGTTTGACGAAATAGTGCTGTGCGGAGGCCCACGGTGGGGTGAAATCAAAGACCTTCAGCCGCTCATCGGTAATAACCGCCCCGGTTAAGGCCATATCGTATTGCCCGGTGGAGACAGCCGCTAATAATCCGGTCCACGGTAATATGCTCTGGTCGACATGGAATTTGGCGTACTTACGTAATTCCTCAAGCATATCTTTGTTAAAGCCATCGGCCTGGCCATTATTCATAAAGTTAAACGGCGCATAATCATCTTCCGTCGCCACTTTCAGGGTGCCGGATTTTTCTATTTCCGGAAGATCCGCCGCGACGGCGTGATAAGAAAAAGCGACCGTTAATACAGCGCTCAGACACATTGATGCCAATGATTTTTTCATTATTTCACCCCTGATGGATTGGCCAGACGGGTTCATTCCAGAACGCGAAAAGGTTTCTGCAAAATAGTGGCCGGGGACGTTCCGGTCCACGGCGGCTGAATACGTTTTTAATGTGGGAGCGTTTTTCAATTCCGTATAGAGCCAGATGGGCCGCATCGCTGTGTCAGATGGTGGCAGGGTGGTATGGAATTTGCTGAGTGTAACGGGTGGTCGCAATGCGTTATTGCCAGAGGAGCCCCGTATGATCCGTCACCTGTTACACGTTGATTTCCAGCCTGGCCGCGGTTTGCAGGAACAGGTACGAGAGACGCTGGTGAATGCCATTCTCAGCGGGATCTTCGCCGCCGACACCCCGCTGCCCTCCTGTCGCCAGCTGGCCAGCCAGCTTCGCGTCTCGCGCAACACCACCGCGCTGGTGTTTGAAAGTCTGGTCAACGAGGGCTACCTGATTAGCCGCCCACGAAGCGGTTACTACCTGCATCCCGACTATCATGAAGCTTCGCCTGCCGCCGTCGAGAGTGCACCGCAGCGCGAAGCCGCTGCACCACGCTGGGGCGACCGGCTGCAGATGACCCCCAGCCAGCAGGAGTCGATCCTCAAACCGGCGGGCTGGATGCACTACCGCTACCCGTTTATCTACGGCCAGCCCGATACCCGCCAGTTCCCGCTGGCCACCTGGCGCTCGGCGGCGAACTGGCTGCACGGCGGGGTGCGCGACCCGGCGTGGGTCATCGACCATATTGACCAGGATGTGCCGATGCTGATCGAGCAGATCCGTACCCGGGTGCTGCCCAAGCGCGGCATTGTCGCCGCGCCGGACGAAATTCTCATCACCCTTGGCTCGCAAAATGCGCTCTACCTGCTGACCCGACTGCTGCTCTCTTCCACCACCCGCATTGGCGTCGAAAACCCCTGCTTTCGCGAAGCCATCAACACCTTTCTGCTCGCCGACGCCGAGGTGGTGCCGCACCCGGTGGATGAAGAGGGGATCGTGCTTAATGAGCGTCCCTGCGATTACTACTATGTCACTCCAGGCCATCAGGTGCCCACCGGGGTGACCATGAGCAGTGCGCGGCGTCGCCAGCTGCTGGAGCATGCCGCCCGCCATGACGCGGTCATTATTGAAGATGATTATGACTCGGAGAGTAACTTTACCCTCAACCCGCTGCCGGCGCTGAAGGCCAGCGATCGCAGCGGCCGGGTGGTGTATGTCAGCAGCCTGTCAAAAGCGCTGTCGCCGGGGCTGCGGCTGGGGTTTATGGTCGCCGACCCGGACCTGATCGACGAGGCGCGCGCCCTGCGCCGGCTGGTCTATCGCCATCCGCCGACCAACATTCAATACCAGATGGCCCACTTCCTTGCCCAGGGCCATTATGAAACCCATCTGCGGCGCTACCACTACGACTCCGCCCAGCGCTGGGAACGCCTGCATGCCGCCCTGCAGCGCTATCTGCCGTCGTGTCGTGCCCTGGCGGGGAGCGAACATGCTAACGCCTTCTGGCTGCAGACCCCGGCGCAGATCAACACCCAGCAGCTCACCTGGCGCGCCGCTCACGCTGGCGTGCTGATTGAGCCCGGGGCGCGCCATTTTCTCAGCGCCGCGCCGCCGGATAACTATTTTCGCATGGGATTCCACGCCATTAACCCTGACGCCATCGCCCAGGGGGTGGAGGTCCTGCGCGGCCAGCTGGAGCAGATGGGTTAGCGGTATTGTTCATACTCAACGGCGTCGCGCACGCTGAGCAGCGCCGGGCGCAGGCTGTCGAGAGGAACTGAACCGAGCGCAATGCGCAGCGCCTGTGGGATCGTGGCGGAGACGCAGAACGGCTCGGCGGTCGACACCGAAATACGGCGTTCCATCAGCGCATTCGCCAGTCGATCGGCCCGGCTCTCTTCACCCAGAGGCAGCCAGACAAAGTACGAATCGGGATGACTGACGACGGGAAGCCCACAAAGCACCTCGCGGGCCACCTGCTGCCGCTGTCGCGCATCCTGTCGTTTCTGCATTTCAAAGCGGGCCACCGTGCCATCTTCAATCCAGGCGCAGATCAGCGAACTTATCAGCGTCGGCGTATTCCACGTCGTGGCCCGGATGGCGCGCTCAATCTCCGGCCGGTAGCGCGGCGGAGAGATCACCACGCCCACGCGCAGTCCGGTGGCGATATTTTTTGAAAAACCGGTGACATACACCGTTCTTTCCGGCGCATAGCTGATCACCGGCGGCGGCGGACGGCTCACCAGCCGGGCGTAGGCGGCATCTTCAATAATCAGCAGATCGTGCTGGCGCGCGAGATCGGCCAGCGCCTGCCGCTGCCCGGTGTTGAGCACCCAGCCCAGCGGATTGTGCAGCGTTGGCATGGTATACACCGCCCGCACCCGCCGCTGCTGGCACAGCGTATGAAGCGCCTGCAGGTCCGGCCCCTCCGGTCGACAGGGGATCGCCGCCAGCTCCAGATGATACAGCGCCGCCAGAACCTTGAAGCCCGAATAGGTCAGCGCATCCACCGCCACCACATCGCCCGGACGTAACAGCCCCATGACGGTCACTGCCAGCCCGTGCTGTGCGCCGTTGACGATCAGGACATTTTCCGCATCCGGCGTAAAGTGCTGGCAGGTTAAATGGCGGGCGATAATTTCCCGCTCGGCGAGCCGCCCGGCATGAGGCTGATAGCGCAGATGCGAGTCAATATCGCCCGCCATCGCCAGCTGCCTGAGCGC
The DNA here is from genome assembly GCF_002810615.1 of Klebsiella sp. G-Nf4. Taxonomy (NCBI): domain Bacteria; kingdom Pseudomonadati; phylum Pseudomonadota; class Gammaproteobacteria; order Enterobacterales; family Enterobacteriaceae; genus Klebsiella; species Klebsiella sp. G-Nf4. The sequence continues at coordinate 8,472 of NZ_PION01000021.1, forward strand.
CTCGCGCAGCGCATCGCCCTGCTCCGGCAGCGAAGGGTAGTTGAAATTGAGATCCACGACATCGGCAGCCACCACCTGCTGATCGACCCCATGCCCCGGCGGCAGCGAGAGGTCGCGCACGAAGGTGCCGCGGCCGGTTTCGCCGCTGACCAACCCCATCTCTTCCAGTTCACGGTAGACGCGCGTGGCGGTGGCCAGCGAGATGCGCTCCCCGGCGGCAAGGATACGGTGCGTCGGCAGACGGGTGCCTGCGGGCAGTTGCCCGCTGCGGATCGCCTGGGCATATCGGTCGACAACGGCTTTATATCGGGCTTTCATCGTGAAATGTATCTATGACAATAATTTGATTGTATTAGATTGGGCACATTACCATCGCCACAGACGATGCTCAAGCGGGCACAGCACATCTGATAACGCGAGGTTAACGTGGTAGATTCAACAATGGATAAATCGGTGCCCGGTCCCTGGTCCGGATGGCTTCATGGTTTACTGGGGGTGATTATTTTTAGCGGTTCGCTGCCCGCGACGCGGCTGGCGGTGCAGGATATGGATCCGTTCTTATTGACCTTTCTGCGCGCCTCCATCGCCGGGCTGCTTGCCGTCGCGCTGCTGGTCGGCTTTCGCCAGAAACGCCCGCGCCTGGCGCAGCTTGTACCCTTGATCATCGTCTCATCAGGGGTGGTGATCGGCTTTCCCCTGCTCACGGCGCTGGCCCTGCAGCACATCACCTCGGCGCATTCGATTGTGTTCATTGGCCTGCTGCCGCTGATGACCGCCCTCTTCGGCGTACTGCGCGGCGGCGAACGCCCGCGGCGGGCTTTCTGGATCTTTTCGCTGCTGGGCAGCCTGCTGGTGGTGGGATTCGCCCTGACGCAAAGTGCGGCGGCCTCACTCAGCGGCGATCTGCTGATGCTGGCGGCGGTTATCGCCTGCGGCCTCGGCTATGCGGAAGGGGCAAAGCTGACGCGGGAGCTCGGCGGCTGGCAGGTGATCTGCTGGGCGCTGGTGATAGCCCTGCCGTTGATGCTCCCCGCCTCGCTGCTGGTTCAGCCCACGTCCTGGCATGCCATCTCGGCCTCCTCCTGGGCGGCGCTCGGCTATGTGTCGCTGTTCAGCATGCTGATCGGTTTCATCTTCTGGTACAAAGGGCTGGCCGCGGGCGGGATCGCCGCCGTCGGCCAGCTCCAGCTATTGCAGCCGTTCTTCGGGCTTGGCCTGTCGGCGGCGCTGTTGCACGAAACCGTCAGCCCCTTGATGCTGGCGGTTACGCTGGGCGTGGTGCTGTGCGTGGTGGGCTCGCGCAAATTTGGCCGTCAGCGGGTTGTCGCAGGGAGCGGGAGCCGTGATTGACCGCCCCGTCATCCGCCGACCCGGGCCGCGGAGGCGTAACCGCCTTACCCGGGCGACAGCGTGATCAACGGCTGGAGGACGCGTCGCCGGGGAGGACGACCGTCTACACCGGCCGCGCGTACTGAAGCATCACCTGCAGCAGCACGTTGGCGCCGGCGGCGACGTGCTCCGGCGAGGCATACTCAATTTCGTTATGGCTGATCCCGTCCTTGCAGGGAATAAAAATCATCCCGGTGGGCGCCAGGTAGCTCATATACACTGCGTCATGCCCGGCGCCGGAGACGATCGGCCGCGCCGGATAGCCCAGCCGCTGCGCGGCATCGGCAATGGCCTGCTGGCATTCGGCATCGAACGGCGCCGCCGGATAGTGGCTTACCTGCTTCAGGGCCACCTGCAGACCGCTCTCCCGCTCAACCTCCGCGATAAACGCCCGCAGCTGGCGATCCATCTCGTCCACCAGCGCATCGCTGAGATTGCGCATATCAATGGAGAAGGTGACCTCCCCTGGCACCACGTTGCGGCTGTTGGGCCACACCTGCACGCTGCCGACGGTGCCGCGTCCCTCTTCGCTGCGCCCGGCAATGGCCACCACTTCCTGCATAATGCGCGTCGCCACCTGCAGGGCATCCTGACGCAGGCGCATCGGCGTAGGCCCGGCGTGCGAGGCCTGGCCGGTGACCACGCAGTCGTACCAGCGGATCCCCAGCACGCCCTGCACGATACCGATGGTTTTCGCTTCATCTTCGAGAATCGGCCCCTGCTCGATGTGCGCTTCAAAATAGGCGCCGATGGGATGCTCCCCTGGGGTCTGCTCGCCAATATAGCCGATCTGCGCCAGCGCCTCGCCGACGCTGACGCCCTCTTTATCCGTGACGGCCCAGGTCTCTTCCAGCGGGAAGACGCCGGCAAAGACCCCGGAGCCCATCATCACCGGCACAAAGCGCGACCCCTCTTCGTTGGTCCAGAACACCACCTCAATCGGCGCGTCGGTGTCAATCTGCAGATCGTTGAGCGTGCGCACCACCTCCAGCGCCGCCAGCACGCCGTAGTTGCCGTCAAATTTGCCGCCGGTGGGCTGGGTGTCAATATGGCTGCCGGAGACGATGGGCGGCAGGCTGGGGTTGCGGCCTTCCCGGCGCATAAACACATTGCCGATTTTATCGATGGTGACGCTCATCCCGGCCTCCCGCGCCCAGCCTATGACCTTGTCCCGCCCCTGGCGGTCGAGGTCGGTGAGAGTCAGACGGCGGCAGCCGCCCTTCGGCGTGGCGCCGATCTGCGCGAGATCCATTAACGACGCCCACAGGCGGTCGCCATTGATGCGCCAGCCGGTGGTGTCGGTCGCGGGGGTAAAAAGTACATCACTGCTCATGGTGGTCTCCTGACATCAAGGTCGCCGCCAGCGTAACCGGCGGTGGGAATGCGCTATCAACGCCTGGTCTTCATCCTGTATGGTTTTTTGCCGCTACTCAGACGGCAAGAGCCTGGGCGTTAGCGTCAATCGCCAGCTCGCGCCAGCGGTGGCAACTCACCGCGTGGCGCTCCGCGACGGATTCCGTCGGCGGCAGACTCTGCTCACAGACCGGGCGACGGTGCGGGCAGCGCTCGGCAAAAGCGCAGCCGGGCGGCAAGCGCGCCAGATCCGGCGGCGCGCCGGGAATGCAGTGCAGGGCATCACCTTTCTTAAGCCCCTCTTTCGGCCGACTGCCCAGCAGCACCTGGGTATACGGATGGCGCGGGTGGCGCAGGATCTCGCTCATCGACGCCTCCTCGACGATCCGCCCGGCGTACATCACCGCCACCCGGTCGGCGATCTCCACCGCGGCGCCGATATCGTGGGTCACAAACACGATCGACAGCCCACGCTGCTTTTGCTGCTCGCGCAGCAGGATCAGGATCTGGATTTGCACCGTGGCGTCGAGGGCGGTGGTCGGCTCATCCGCCAGCAGCAGCTGCGGGTTACAGGAGAGCGCAAGGGCGATCATCGCCCGCTGGCGCATCCCGCCGGACATCTCGTGCGGGTAAGCATCCAGCCGCCGCTCGGGGCTGGGAATGCGCACCTGGCGCAGGGCCTCCAGCGCCCTATCCCGGGCCGCCTGGCGCGACAGCCCTTCGTGGCGGCGCAGCCCTTCAATAATCTGTTGTCCGACGGTGTAGACCGGATCGAAGGCCAGCAGCGGCTCCTGAAAAATCATCGCGCAACGTCCGCCGCGGTAGCGCCGCAGCTGACTGGCGCTCATCGTCAGCACCTCGTCGTCCCCCACCTGCAGGGTGCCGGAGAGCTCACTGCTCCCCGGCGGGTGCAGGCGCATCAGCGCTCGCAGGGTCACGCTCTTGCCGGAACCCGACTCGCCAATCAGCGCCATCACCTCCCCCTTTTGTACGTCAAAGGAGACCCCGTTGACCGCGTTGATGGTCTGTCCGTCGCGGCGAAAGACGACCCGCAGGTCGCGCACATGGACAAAGGCGTTATCCGACATGGCTGACCTCCTTAAGGGGGATGCTTTGATGCCAGGGCGAGGCCGGCTGCGCCATCAGGCAGGCGCTCTGGTGCCCCTCCCCGACCGCCTCCAGCCGCGGTTTTACCTCGGCGCAGACCGCCTTCGCATGCGGGCAGCGGGTGTGAAAGCGGCAGCCGCTCGGCGGCGCGATGGGGCTGGGGGGATCGCCGCTCAGCGGTGAGGTCAGGGTGCGGTTTTCCGGGTCCATGGAGGGCATCGAGCTTAACAGCGCCCGGGTATAGGGGTGGGCGGAGGCGGTAAACAGCTGCTCCGCCGGGCCAATCTCCACCACTTCGCCAAGGTACATGACGAGGATCCGATCCGACAGCCAGCGAACCACGTGCAGATCGTGGCTGATGAACACGTAGGTCAGCTCGAGGGTCCGTTTCAGCTCCTGCAGCAGTTGCAGCACCTGGGCTTCGACCGATTTATCCAGCGCCGACACCGCCTCATCGAGGATCACCAGTCGCGGCTTCATCGCCAGCGCGCGGGCGATATTCACCCGCTGCCGCTGGCCGCCGGAGAGCGCATGCGGGTAGCGGTCGGCAAAGCGCGCCGGTTCAAGGCCAACGTGCGCCAGCAGATAGCGGGCATATTCGCTGGCCTCCCTGGCGCTGACGCCATGTACGCGCTGGCCGAAGGCGATGCTCTCCTCCATGGTCATGCGCGGATTGAGCGAAGCATAGCTATCCTGGAAGACCATCTGCACCTGACGACGGTAGGCTTTCAGCGGCAGACGTGACGAGCCGACCCCCTGTCCGTCGAAGATCAGTTCGCCGCTGTCCTGGGTGAGCAACTGCATCAGCAGCCGGGCGGTGGTCGATTTGCCGCAACCCGACTCGCCGACCACCCCCAGGGTTTCGCCTTTCATCACCGTGAAGCTGATATCGTCCACCGCCTGGACCACCTCCCGGCCTTTGCCGCCGCGAAAGTACTTCAGCAGGTGATTAACCTTCAGCAGCGGCTGCGCCGGCCCGCCAAGGTCGATATTGATAAAGGGTTGCATCGCTTACTCCTTAATCGCCATTGCCGCACGCAGGCGGTCCGCGAGGATATTGAACGAAATGGAGGTGATAAAAATCATCAGGCCCGGCAGGGCGGCCACCCACGGCTGGGTATAGATTGCCGTGCGCAGCGTATTGAGCATCAGCCCCCACTCGGGCTCCGGCGGCCGCACGCCGAGGCCGAGAAACGACAGGCCGGAGGCGAGGATCATGCACACCGAAATCAGCCCGGTGGAGAAAACGAAGATCGGCCCGAGCACGTTGCCCAACACCTGGACGCGGATAATGGTGAACGCGCTGGCGCCAGTGGCCCGGGCGGCGTCGATATAGTCCATATGCCGCACCTGGGCGGTCACGCTCTCGGCAATCCGCGCCACCTGCGGGACAAACACGAGGGTCAGCGACAGCAACGCATTGCCGATGCCCGCCCCCAGCGCTCCCGACAGCGCAATCGCCAGCAGGACGGAGGGAAAGGCATAGAACACATCCACGGTGCGCATAATCACGGTATTGGTTTTTCCGCCCGTGTAGCCGGCGATAATCCCGATGGCCCCGCCGATAAAAAAGGCGAACACCACCGGGACAATTCCCATAAACAGCGACAGTCGGGTGCCAAGGATCAGCCGCGACAGCATGTCGCGTCCCAGCTCATCCGAGCCCAACGGGAAGCCGTCGCTGCCGATGGGTTTCAGGCGCAGGAACATCGACGTTTGATAGGGATCTTTGACGATAAGCCACGGACCGAACAGCGCCAGGGCCAGCAGCAGGAGGATCAGCACGCCCACCACCACGCCGCCGGGGTCGCGCAGTAGGCGGCGCAATACCCCACGCCAGTAACCTTGCCGGGAAGCGTGGGCCGCTGCGGCCGGAACCGCTTTCGTCGTTGCCGTATCCACCATGGTCAGCTCCTCTTAATACGCGGGTCGAGGGTGGTCTGCAGAATATCCACCAGCAGGTTGAGCAGCACGAAAAACAGCGCCAGCACCCAGATGGTGCCCTGCAGCAGGGGCAGGTCGCGCTGAAAAATGGCGGTGTTGAGCAGCAGTCCGGTTCCCGGCCAGGAGAAAACGGTCTCCACAAGGATCGAGCCGCCCATCAGATAGCCCACCTGCAGCCCCATCACCGCCAGCGCGGTGGGCGCGGCATTTTTCATGACGTGGACAAAGATGCGCGACTCATTGAGCCCGCGGGCGCGCAGGCCAACGATAAACTCCTGGCTGAGGATATCAGCCACCTGCGAGCGCACGGTGCGGGCGATAATCCCGGTGGGGATCACCGACAAGGTGATGGCCGGTAGCAGCATGAACTGCAGGTGCGCCCAGTCCCAGTGCCAGCCCACCTCGCCTATCGGCCCGCCGCCGGTGGCCGGCAGCAGCGCGAACTTAACGCTGCAGAGGATCACCAGCAGCATCCCCAGCCAGTAGTGCGGCACGCTGACGCCAAATACCGACAACACCGAGGCCAGACGGTCAATGACGCTGTTGCGAAAATAGCCGGCGACAAAGCCGAACAGGCTGCCGAGGACGAAGCCGATCGCCGTCGCCAGCAGCGCCAGGCGCAGGGAGTACGCCACCGCGGTCATCACTTCGTCTATCACCGGGCGGCCGGTGGCGACCGACATACCAAGGTCGCCATGCAGCGCCCGCCACAGCCAGTGGATAAACTGCAGGGGCAGCGGCTTATCAAAGCCGTAAGCCTGCATTAACGTCTGACGCAGCGCCTCCGAGGCGTCCGGCGGCATCACCGACACCAGCGGGTCGCCCGGAGCGATCTGCACCAGCATGAAACAGATCACCGCCACCCCAAACATGGTGGGGATAGCCAGCAGAATGCGGTATAGCAGCGTATTGATCATCGGTCGCCCCTTTCACGATTACTCTTTTTTGCTCACCAGGCTGAGGTCGATAAACCAGCTCTGCGGTTGCACCACCCCGGTCACCGCAGGGGAAATCGCGCGCGGCCCGACGTCGTGGGCGACAAACAGGAACGGCACCTGATCCACCAGCGCGGCGTGCAGCTCACCGGCTGCTTGGTTCATCTCCGCCGGGGTAAAGGCGTGTTTGACGGCGGCAGCCAGCTTCTCCGTCTCCGGAGTGGAGAAGTAACCCCAGTTGGTCGCCACCGGCGGAAACGCTTTGGCGGTCGAGAAGCGGATCAGGCCAAAGTAAGGATCGTTAACCGCGGCGCTGACGTTGATCGCATCGATCCCTTTCGCCGACGGGTCCCGGGCGCCCAGGCGCCAGTTGGTAAACAGGGTGTTCCATTCCACCACTTTGATATCCACATTGAAGAAGCAGCTCTTCAGGCTCTGCTGGATATACTCGTTCATCGGCAAGGGCTGCATCTGCCCGGAGCCGGAGGCCGAGGTGGCCACCGTGACGTGCAGCGGCTTGCTGGCGCTGTATCCGGCCTCGGTCATTAGCTGGCGGGCGGTGTCCGGGTCATATTTGATCTGGAAGGTGGGTTTGCCATGCCACGGGCTGTCAGCCTCGTAGACCCCGGTGGCCTCGGTCATGTAGCCGCCGAGGTAGCTCTTCAGCTCGGCGCGGTTCAGACACAGGTTGGCCGCTTTGCGCACGCGGATGTCCTGCCACGGCGATCCTTTTTCAAAGGAGAACTGCCAGGGCCACAGGTGCGGCTGGGTGTTGGCGTAGAGGTGAAAACCCTGAGATTTGATCTGATCGATGGCGTCCGGCGCCGGGGCTTCAATCCAGTCCACCTGCTTCGACAGCAGCGCCGCAGTGCGGGCGTTGGCCTCCGGCAAGGGGATCAACACCACTTTATCCACCCGGGGAATGCGATCTTTGTTCCAGTAGTCGGGGTTTTTATCGAGGATCAGCTGCTGACGCGGCACCAGTTTCTCCAGTTTGAACGGGCCGCTGCCCACCGCGTGGGCGGCGAAGGCGGTCCACGCCTGTTTGCTGCGCGCGGCGCTATCTCCCGCGCTGGCCGGCACCGCATCATATTGCTTCTGCCACGCCGTCGGCGAGACGATAAACAGGTTGGTGATGTTGTACGGCAGCAGCGCGTCTGGTTCCGAGGTGGTCAGCGCCACAGTGTGATCGTCAATTTTCTCTGCGCCGGTGAGGGTCGGCATACGGGACAGGGTGTTGCCGATCTGGCCCGGCGCGTACTGCGGCGCCGCTTTATTCAGCACCTTATCCACGTTCCAGACAATGGCGTCGGCGTTCACCTCCGTCCCATCATGGAACCTGACGCCCGGACGCAGGGTGAAAATCCAGCGGCTGGTGTTCTGCGGATCGATGTGCCACTCGGTCGCCAGCCCCGGCACCAGACCGCTGGGCTTTTCACCTTGCGACAGATCCCACTCCACCAGCGCGTCGTACAGCGGGATGCCGGTAAAGCGGTTGCCCTCATAGCCTTGATCCGGCTGGCCAAGGGTTAACGGAATATCCGCGGCGGTCATGGCAATCCGCAGCGTGGAGGCGTTGGCAGGTAAGGCGGCGCCCGCCAGGGCCAGTGCGCCGCTCACCGCCACGGCGAGACGACCGGCACGCGAAAATAACGTCTTTTTGTGCATCACATGATCCCTGTTAAATAAAGTGTCACGGATTAACAGGCAAAATGCGTACCAGCTCTTACGCGGACGAAAATAGGCCAAAACCGACCGGTAAAATAAGAAGGACTTATATTATCACCATGATAATTATGGGAAAATAATTGCGCCTTATTCCGCCGCACCGCCAGCGGGAAATATGTTGCAGAATTGCACCAGCCGCTATAAGACAAATTTCAAATAATCACCCTGCGTCACTTTTTATTCATCCCCGTCCTCCGCCGCCGCGTATTATCCGTCGGGATCAATCCCTTCTATACTTCAGGGAACACATCGACCGGGAGAGACTATGCCTTTAGCCGATTTTCACCGCTCCGATCCTTTTACCCTCGGTATCGAACTGGAGCTGCAGGTGGTGAACCCGCCGGGTTACGACCTTAGCCAGGATGCCTCGACGCTGATTGCCGACGTCCAACATCAGTTGACCGTGGGAGAAGCCAAACACGACATCACCGAGAGCATGCTGGAGATCGCCACCGGGGTGTGCCGCGACATCAGCCATGCCCAAACCCAGCTCAGCGCCATCCAGCAGGCGGTTCAGCGCGCGGCGCTGCGCCATCATCTGCAGATCTGCGGCGGCGGTTCGCACCCCTTTCATGCCTGGCAGCGCCAGCAAATCAGCGACAATCCGCGCTATGTCAAAACCGTCGAGCATTTTGGCTATCTGGCGCAGCAGGCCACGGTCTTTGGCCAGCATGTGCACGTCGGCTGCCAGAGCGGCGACGACGCCCTCTATCTGCTGCACGGCCTGTCGCGCTTTGTACCGCACTTCATCGCCCTTAACGCCGCCTCGCCGTGGTTTGACAGTACCGACAGCCGCTTCGCCTGTTCACGCCTGAACCGCTTCTCCTCCTATCCCGACAACGGTCCGATGCCGTGGGTGGCAGACTGGCAGGGGTTTCGTCGCCTGTTCCGCCAGCTGAGCTACACCAGCATGATCGACAGCATGAAGGATCTGCACTGGGATATTCGCCCCAGCCCGCAGTTTGGTACCGTCGAGGTCAGGGTGATGGACACCCCCCTGACCCTCGCCCAGGCGATCCATATCGCCGGCTTTATTCAGACCCTGGCCTGCTGGTTGTTGACGGAGCGCCCTTTTAAGCACCAGCCTGATGATTATCTGCTGTACCCCTTTAACCGCTATCAGGCGTGCCGCTATGGGCTGGACGGGACCCTCACCGACGTGCGCAGCGGAGAGCAGCGCAGCATCCGTCAGGAGATCCTGCAGCTCGCCGACTGGCTGGCCCCCTTCGCCCATCAGCTGAAGGCGACGGCGGCGCTGGAAGCGGTGGTCCGCCAGGCGAAATCGCCGCACAGCGAAGCGCAGCAGATGCGCGACTTTATCGCCAACGGCGGTTCGCTTTCCGGCCTGGTGCAAAAACACTGTGAGATTTGGGCGGCATAAGGCAGCGAGGCGGGTATACTCGGCGCAGACCATAGAAAGGACTGCCCATGTTATTACGTTGCCTGCTCCCCCTGGCGCTGCTGCCTCTGGCCGCCGTCGCCAGCGCCGCCTGTACCCTCACCGACCCGACGCTGACCCTGCAGAGCTATCGGGTGGATGCGCAGAACGAGCGCATTGCGATGTACTGGCAGGATCGGCACGGCAAAGCCTGGGGTTCCCTGCGTTCGCTGCTGGCGGGTATCGATGGCGATGGCCGGGTGCAGATGGCGATGAACGGCGGCATTTACGATAAAGCCTACGCGCCGCTGGGGCTGTATATCGAAGACGGCAAACGGCTGACGCCGGTAAACCGTTCCGCCGGCGGCGGGAACTTCTTTATCCGCCCCGGCGGCGTGTTCCTGGTGGCGAACGGCCGGGCGAAAATCGTGCCGCTGCCGGCGTACAAACCCTCTCCCGCCATCCGTTATGCGGTGCAGTCCGGCCCGATGCTGATTGAAAATGGCGTCATCAACTGGCGGCTGAAGCCCTCCGCCAGTTCGCGCAAGCTGCGTAACGGGGTGGGTATCGATAAGCAGGGCCAGGTGGTGTTTATGCTCAGCGAGCGCGAGACCAACTTCTATGATTTTGCCTGCTATGCGCAGTCAAAGCTCGGGGTACGGCAGATGCTCTATCTCGACGGCACGCTGTCGAAGATGTACCGCAAAGGCGCCAGCGTGCCGTGGCAATATCATCCGTTCGTGACCATGATAACGGTGGAGAGGAAATAGCGGGCGCGTTTGGGGGCGGCCATTCCAGCCAGGAGAGTGAATAAATTAACGACAGGCCGGGCAAGGGATTGCCGCCGTGCCCGATGTCCTTGCCCGGTGGCGCTGCGCTTACCGGGCCTACAGAGTCTGCTCGCTATGGTATGGCCCCTGAAAACTACGGGCTTGCAGCGGGGCCGATTCCCGCTGAAATCGGCGAACCGGAGGTCGGCAGACAAGGGCTGGCCGCCACGGAGGGCGGCCAGAGGCGATTCGAGCAACGTGAACGGAAAATTCCCCCTCACCCTAACCCTCTCCCACAGGGAGAGGGGACCGTCCTGCAGTCGTTGTGGCGCCGCGCTTACCCCCGCCGATGCGCCCACTCACGCATACGCTGAAACAGCACATACAGCGATGGGATAAACAGGATGCCGATCATCGTCGCCACCAGCATACCGCTGAATACCGTGGTGCCGATGATCCGCCGGCTCTGCGCCCCGGCGCCGGTGGCGAGCATCATCGGCATGATGCCGATAATAAACGACACTGCGGTCATCATCACCGCGCGGAAACGGCGGGTGGCCCCCTCGCGCGCGGCATCGACAATCGACAGCCCCTCCTCGCGCCGGCTGCGGGCGAATTCAACAATCAGAATCGCGTTCTTCGCCGCCAGGGCAATCAGCAGCACCAGCCCTATCTGAACATACACATCGTTGGCATAGCCCGCGGTCCATAGCCAGAGCAGTGCTCCGCCGATAGCGAACAGCACCGAAAGCATGACGCTCGCCGGCAGCGTCCAGCTCTCATACTGCGCCACCAGGAACAACCACGCCATCGCTACCGCCGCCAGCACGATCCACACCGCCTGATTGCCGGTCTGCTGCTCCTGCCAGGAGATCCCGCTCCAGGCGTAGTCATATCCCGGCGGCAGATGGGCCCGCAAAATCTGCTCCATGGCCGCCATCGCCGTGCGGCTGCTGACCCCCTCGGCCGCTGAACCGCTCACCGACACGGACGGGAACTGATTGTACTGCTGAATAAACGGCGCCCCCACCGTCGGCGTAATGGTGACCAGATTGCTCAGCCTCACCCGCTCGCCGTCGCGGCTGCGGACATACAGCTCGCTAATCTGCTCTGCCCGCTCGCGCCACTGCATCTCATTTTGCATCACCACATGATAGACACGATTGTTAAGACTGAAATCGCCGGCGCGCGTGCCGCCGAACGCCGTCTGCAGGCTGCTGAAAATCTGCGCCACCGGCACATCCAGCAGCGCCGCCCGGTCGCGGTCGACCGTCAGGGTCAGCTGCGGCACGTTGCTGCTCCAGGTGGTAAACACCCGGCTCAGCTGAGGATGCTGGTTCGCCAGCTGGAGGATCTCCCGCGTCACCTGCTCCAGCTCCGCCGACGACTGACCGGCCTGCGCCAGGATGCGCAGATCAAACCCCGAGGCATTCCCCAGGCCCGGCAGGGTCGGCGGCGCGAAGGTCATGATCGTCGCCTCCGGCAGCGACAGCAGCTGGCGCTGGATGTCCGCCATCACCGCATCCAGCGGCGGCCGCTGATGCCAGTCTTTGAGCATTACCGAGATAAACCCGCCATTAGAGGCGCTGGTGCCGTTGAGAATGTTGAAGCCGGACACCTGAATCACATCCTCCACCGCCGGGTTAGCCATCAGCAGCTTGCGCGCCTGGGCCATCACCGCCTCGGTACGCTCCAGCGATGCCGCCTCCGGCAGCTGCACGCTGGCAAACAGGTACCCCTGATCTTCCTGCGGCAGGAAGCCTTTCGGCATCGAGGTGAAGCTGAATGCCACCAGCGCGCCTGCCGCCACCGTCGCCGCCAGCGCCAGCCAGGGGCGGCGATTCATCCAGCCCACCAGCCGGCCATAGCCGTCGCGTGTGCCGTCGAGAAGACGGTTAAACGCCCGCCACACCGCCGCTGGCCGGGCGGGACGCGGACGCAGCAGCAGTGCGCAGAGGGCCGGCGTCAGGGTTAGCGCCACCAGGCTCGACAGGGCCACCGCGGTGGAGAGCGTCACGGCAAACTGCCGGTACAGCTCGCCGACGATCCCCGGGAGCAGCGCCACCGGCACAAATACCGCCAGCAGCACCAGGGTCGTGGCGATCACCGGCCCGGCGATCTGCTGCAGCGCCTGGGCGGTGGCCTGCAGGCGATCCAGCCCTTCCGCCATTTTGGTTTCGACATTCTCTACCACCACAATGGCGTCATCCACCACCATCGTCAGGGCGAGAATGATCGCGAACAGGCTGAGGGTGTTGGCGCTGTAGCCCAGCAGATAGAGCACCGCAAAGGTGCCGACCAGTGACACCGGGATCGCCAGCACTACGATCAGCGTCGCCCGCCAGCTCTGCAGAAACAGCGACACCACCACGACCACCGCCAGCAGGGTCAGCGCCAGCGAGACGCCGATCTCTTTGATCGTCGCCGCCACAAAGCGGGTGGTATCGAACTTCACCTCCCAGGTGAGATCCGCCGGAAAGCGAGTGTGCAGGCGGTTAAGCTCCGCACGCACTGCGCTGGCGACCTGCAGGGCATTGGCGGTGGGCGTCGGATAGATCCCCAGATAGGCCGACGCTTTACCGTTCAGCTGCGCGCCGGAGCTGTAGCTGCGGGCGCCCAGCTCAATGGTCGCCACGTCAGCGAGGCGAACCAGCTGCCCCTGCGCGCCGCGGCGGAGGATAATCTCGCCAAAGCTGGCCGCCTCGTTCAGACGCCCCAGCCCGTTGATGGTCAGCGTCTGCTGCTGGCCGTTGAATACCGGCGGGGTGCCCACCTGCCCCGCCGCGCCCTGCACATTCTGCTCGCGCAGCGCCTGGGCAACGTCATCCGTGGTGATGTTGAGCGCGTTCATGCGGTCCGGGCGCAGCCAGATGCGCATACTGTAATCCCGGGCGCCAAACATCTGCACCTCGCCGACGCCGGGCAGGCGGGCCAGCGCCTCGCGCACCTGGGTGCTGGCGTAGTTACTGACAAACAGCGGCGACAGCGTGCCCAGCGGCGAGTAGAGGCTCACCCCCATCAGCAGGTTGCTGGCGCGCTTGCGGACCTGGACGCCATTCTGCTGCACCTCCGCCGGGAGTTGCGCCAGCGCCTGCGCCACCCGGTTTTGCACGTCGATCGCCGCCAGGTCGGCATCGGTGCCCGCCGCGAAGGTAATGCTCAGGCGGTACGTTCCCTCATCCGAGCTGGTGGACTCCATATACAGCATATGATCGACGCCGTTGAGCTGGGTCTCCAGCGGGGCGGCGATGGCTTCCGCCACATCTGACGCGCTGGCGCCCGGCCAGCTGGCGCTGACGTTCACCACCGGCGGGGTGATCGCCGGGTACTGCTCCACCGGGATCAGCTTCAGCGACACCGCGCCGACAAAGGTCAGCAGCAGCGCGATCACCATGGCAAATCGCGGACGACGGATAAAAAAGGTCAGCATCCCTTCTCCTTACTTAGTTCAGCACCTGTACCGCGGCGCCTTCGCGTAAACGCTGCGCGCCGTCGGTGATCACCTGCTCGCCCGCCTGCAGCCCTTTCTCAACCGCAAACTGCTGCCCCTGCTGCCCCGCGAGGGTCAGACGACGCTGCCCGGCGGTGTGGTCCGGCTTCAGCACCCAGCTGAAAAAGCCCTGCGGATCCTGCTGCACGGCGGCGGCCGGGATCATCACCCGTGACTGCAGCTCCTGCGGACGGAACAGGATCGTTACGCTGCCGCCCGGCAGCAGACGGTGCTGCGGATTGGCGAACTCCGCCCGCACCGCCACGCTGCCGGTGCGGGCGTCAATCCGGTTATCGATGGAGGTCAACACCCCATCGCGCCGTTTGCCATCAACCTCAATCTGCGCCAGCCACGCCTGCTTCAGGGCGTGGATGTCGGCGTGCTGGCCGGTTTTGCTGAAAAACGCGGCTTCGTCGAGGGCGAACGACACCCGCACCGGATCCAGCTGCACAATGTCCACCAGCACGCCGCTGGAAGGGTTAATCAGCGTCCCGACGTGAAAGGCGCTGTGGCCCACGCGACCGGTCACCGGCGCCGCAATCCGGGTGTAGCTGAGCACAATCTGCTGGGCCTCGACGCGGGCTTTCGCCTGCTGCACGGCGGCGGCGGCGACGTCGCGCTGCATCCGGGCCGTGTCGACGTCGTTGCGACTGATGGAGTGGTTGTTAATGAGCCGCTCGTAGCGAGTGAGCAGTTGCTGCGCCTGACGTAATGAGGCTTCGGCGCTTTTCAGCTCGGCCTGCGCCAGGGCCAGGGCCGCACGGGGCTGCGCGTCGTCGAGGGTAAACAGCAGGTCGCCCTCGGTAACATACTGGCCATCCTGGAAGTGGCGCTGAACTATCACCCCTTCGGTGCGCGCGCGAATGTCGACGGCGCGGATCGCCTCGACCCGCCCGGGGATAGCGCGTTCTTCAGCATGAGGCGCCAGTTCAACCGTGGCGACGCGGACCGGCACCGCCGGCGCGGCGGTCGCCGTCATGGCGCCGCCGGCCAGACCGCAGGCCAGCAGAGCAAAGCGGAAGGTTTTAATCATAGGGGGATCCTTGCGAAAGTAACGCGCGCCTGCAGCGAGGCGCGCGAGATCAATCAAGCCGTTTTGCGGAACCGGCGCGTCAGGCGCTTCTCAACTTCCACCACCAGGAACATGGCGACGCCGATGACCAGGGTGATAAACCAGTAGCGCAGCGGCAGCGCTTCCGTACCAAACATGCTCTGCATCAGCGGGACATAGATAATGACCAGCTGCATCAGCAGCAGGACACCGGTCACCAGCCAGATGCCTTTGTTGCGCAGCAGACCCATGCTCAGGGAGAAACTGTCGCTGCTGCGGCAGTTGATCATGTAGACCCACTGCGCCGTCACCAGCATCTGCAGCAGCACGGTACGGATAAACTCCGGACTGTGGCCGCGCGGCGCCAGCCAGGCCTCAAGGATAAAGGCGGCAATAGCAATCATAGACCCGACAAAAGCCACTCGCCACACGGCGAAGCCATCCATCACGTGCTGGCCGGTTTTACGCGGCGGGCGGTTCATCACATTGCGCTCTGCGGCTTCAAAGGCCAGGCCGAAGGAGAGCGTCGCCGACGTCGCCATGTTCATCCACAGGATCAGCACCGGGGTCAGCGGAATAATGTTCCCCGCCAGCAGGGCAATGATGATCAGCAGCCCCTGCGCCAGGTTGGTCGGCATGATGAAGAGGATGGTCTTCTTCAGGTTGTCATAGACCCGACGGCCCTCTTTTACCGAGCTGGCGATGGTGGCGAAGTTATCATCGGTCAACACCATGTCAGCCGCCTCTTTGGTGACTTCGGTACCTTTGATACCCATGGCGATACCCACGTCGGCCTGGCGCAGCGCCGGCGCGTCGTTGACGCCGTCTCCGGTCATGCCGACCACTTCGCCGTTATCCTGCAGGGCTTTCACCAGGCGCAGCTTATGCTCCGGGCTGGTTCGGGCAAAGATGTCGTACTCCACCGCCGCCTTCGCCAGCGCCGCATCGTCCATGTGCTCCAGCTGGTAGCCGGTCATGGCCTGGCTGCTGTTGGTGATCCCCAGCATCTGGCCGATGCTCATCGCCGTCTGCGGGTGGTCGCCAGTGATCATCTTCACGCGGATCCCGGCGGTCTGGCAGGCGTGGATGGCGTCAATGGCTTCCGGACGCGGGGGATCCATCATCCCGGCGATGCCGAGGAAAATCAGCCCCTCCTGCAGGTCCTCATGGTTGAGGGTGGTGGCATCAAGGCTGGCAGGCTTACAGGCCGCCGCCACCATGCGCAGTCCCTGACGGGCGAAGCGCGCCATCTCCTCTTCCCAGTACTGCACCTCGAACGGCACCGCGCCGTGGCGGCTCATCTGCTCGCGGCACATGGCGAAGATAACGTCCGGCGCACCGGTGATAAGCACCCGGGCCTCGCCATCGATGTGCTGCAGGGTCGACATATATTTGTACTGTGAGTCAAAGGGGATCTTGGCCACCAGACGGGCCTCCACCGCCGGGAGCTGCGCTTTCGCCGCCAGCACCTTCAGCGCCCCTTCGGTTGGCCCACCGGTGATCCCCCACAGACCGCGCTCATCCTGGATAAGCTGGCTGTCGTTACACAGGTCGATGGTGCGCAGCCAGGTTTCCAGCACGGTGCCGGGCTGAACCTGCACGGGCTCATCGCTCCCCTCGAGGAAGATCCGTCCCTGCGGCTCGTAGCTGTCGCCTTCCACCCGGTAGCAGCAGTCTGCCGTGATGATCGCTTTAACGGTCATTTCGTTCATCGTCAGGGTGCCGGTTTTATCCGAGCAGACCACGGTCATGGCGCCGAGGGTTTCCACGGTCGGCAGCTTACGAATAATCGCCCGCTTGCGCGCCATCGTCTGCACGCCCAGCGACAGAATAATCGAGATAATCGCCGGCAGCCCCTCCGGTACCGCGGCCACCGCCAGGCTAATCAGCGACAGCAGCAGCTCGCCCATCGGAATATCCCGCAGCGCGAGGCTAAAGATAAACAGCGCCACCATCATGGCGAGGATAATGACAAAAATCGCTTTGCCGAGCTTATCCATCTGCACCAGCAGCGGGGTACGGTGCTTCTCAATGCCCGCCATCATCTGGTTGATATGGCCGAGTTCGGTCTCCGCGCCGGTGGCGGTCACCACGCCGACGCCGCCGCCAGCGCTGACGGTGGTGCCGGAGAAGACCATATTCACCCGGTCGCCCAGCGGCAGTTCGCCCTCCAGCGCGTCGGTGATTTTATCCACCACCGTCGACTCGCCGGTGAGGATCGCCTCTTCCACCCGCAGGTTGTGGGTTTCAATCAGGCGCATATCCGCCGGTACGCGGTCGCCGGCGCGCAGGATAACGATGTCCCCCGGAACCAGGTCGCGCGTCGGGATAGTCTCATGTTTGCCGTTACGCTGGACGCGGGCATCGCTGGAGAGCATGTTGCGGATCCCCTGCAGGGATTTTTCGGCGTTGCTCTCCTGGATATGGCCGATCAGGGCGTTAATCACCGTCACGCCGAGGATCACCAGGGTATCGACCCAGTGACCCATGATGGCGGTCAGCGCTGCGGCGGCCAGCAGCACGTAAATCAGTACGTCGTTAAAGTGGGCGAGAAAGCGCAGCCAGCCCGGTTTACCCTTCTTTTCCGGCAGGGCATTCGGACCAAAGGTATTCAGGCGCTCGGCGGCGTCTGCGGAATTTAACCCAGCGGCCTGGCTTTTTGTCTGCGCCAGCACTGCGTCAACGGTCTGCTGCCAGACCTGCCGTGGCGCGGTGTCGCCCGAGGGCGTCGTAAACTTTGGGTTATTCATCTTGGTCAAATTACATTTTCCTTATAAATTCCGTGAGTCGGAAAGCCTGAAATCATTCCTGGCCAATGAAGTAAAACGTGGCTAAAAAGCCGGTAAAAATGTGATCCAATATCCGCCTAAATTTTTCGCAAAATACAAAATGTGTGATAAGTTAATTCACAAGATAAATATTACAGAATATTAATAAACCAAAACTAAACGAGGTTAAATATGTTTGGAATCTACCGCGGACGCCGTCTGGTGCTGTACATCCTGCTGGCCATCATTGTTGCCACGCTGGTGGGATATAGCACTTATAGTTTTGTAAAAGCGCTGGCATAATAATGACGTTAATTTACACCCAGCTGCAATTAACTTAATTACAAATTATTTCAGATTAATTAACATGAGAGCGTAAGGCAGGCAATAATATTTAAAATAGCCGTGTTATAGAGAGTAAAAAAACAAAGCATATTGCGTTAAGTATTATTTTACCGGACAATATGTTTTTTAACTGATGATTAACATGACATGAAACATCCGCTGGAAACGCTTCTCTCCGCCGCCGGGATCTTACTGCTGGCCCTGCTCTCCTGTCTGCTGTTGCCTGCGCCTTCGCTGGGCCTGACGCTGGCGCAAAAGCTGGTTGAGACATTCCATATGATGGATCTCAACCAGCTCTATACGGTGTTGTTTTGTCTGTGGTTCTTAGCGCTGGGCACCCTTGAATTTCTGGTGCTGCGCTGGGTGTGGCGCCGCTGGTTCTCCCTCGAACGGTAAACCAGGAGAGCGCGCCTCAGTGGGCGCGGCTGTGGTTTTCTTTACGGTAGGCGCCCGGCGGCTGGTTGAAGGTCCGGGTGAAGACGCGGGTAAAAGTCTGTTGCGAATCGAAGCCATACTTCAGGCAGATATCGTAGACCCGCTGATCGGTGTCGCGCAGATCGCGGGCGGCCAGCAGCAGCTTCCTTTCACGAATATAGCGCCCGAGGCTCTCTCCCTTGTACTGTAAAAACAGCCGTTGCAGATGCCATTTCGAATACCCGGCATGGCGAGCGATATCATCAATACGCAGCGGTTGATGCAGGTTGTCATCAATCCACTCGACGATAGTGTCAATCACCTGAGCGGAAATCGTCATATGCTCTCTCCTCTGAAACTGCACTGGCGCTTAGCGCCACCAGGCGTTAAATGATTGCGTCTTATCGGCGACCCACAGCGGCTCGCCCTGCATAGGCGTCAGCAGACGCCAGGCCCTTCCTTCGCTGGCAGCCGCCAGCCGTTGATACGGTTCATCCCAGCTGTGTTTCGCCAGAACAAACCGTCCTGCATGCCCAGGCAGCACCGCGCGGGCGCGCAGGTCGTCGGCAGCCTGAGCCGTTTCATCCGGCATCATGTGAATATATTTCCAGTCCTGGTCATACTGCCCGTTCTCCATAATCGCCAGATCAACCGGACCAAATTCATCACCAATCGCTTTGAAGTGCGGCCCGTAGCCGCTGTCGCCGCTGTAATAAATTTTTTGCTGCGGGGTGACGAACAGAAAACTGGCCCACAGCGTCTGGTTACGCTTCAGCCCACGGCCGGAAAAGTGCCGCGCCGGCAGAACGTGAACGGTGAACTCATCGCTGACCGGGATCGCCTGCTGCCAGTCCGCTTCGGTAATCAGCGCCCCGTCCATCCCCCAGTAGCGCAGATGCGATCCGACACCCAGCGGCGTAATGACCCGCTTAATTTTCGGCAACAAGGCGCGGATGGTGGCGTAATCCAGATGGTCGTAGTGATCGTGGGAGATGATCAGCAGATCGATATCCGGCATCCCTTCTGCCCGCCACGGATAGTCGCCGGGAAAGGCTTTATTGATAAAGGAGAACGGCGCCGCGTAATCGCTGAACACCGGGTCGATCAGAATGCGTTTTCCCGCCAGCTGCAGGTACCAGGAGGAGTGGCCGAGCCAGACCATCACATCCTGCCCCAGGGGCAACGTCGCCAGGTCGGTCTTCACCAGCGGCAGCGGCTGAGCGGGACGAGCGTTTTCCCGTTTGGTCATCAGGAAATCCCACCACGCCGCCAGCATATTTTTCTGCCCGGTAAACCCTGGCGTGGGCAATTGGTTATGGAACTGGCCGTCCCGGTAGTGGGGAGACGCTTCCACCTGGCTAAGCTGTGCCCCCTGCGGCGCCTTACCAAAACCGGCATTGAGGACAAACGGCAATGTCGTTGCTGCTGCGAGTAACATGATGGCGACCACGCTAAAAGTGACACGGTTCATATCCTGACCAGACAAAAGCCCCCATCCCGGAGGCTTTGTGATATAACTTGATTATGAGTGAGTACGCACTCATTATTAGGAAAGTGATGAAAGTCGTCAAGACGATTTTCAATTTTTGCGTTCCGCCGTTGCAGCGACCTGGTCAGACGTGCAAAGATCGGCGGTTTGTTTAAACCTGCGTGAGGAAAAAAGTAGTGGCTCGTCCAAAGAGTGAAGATAAAAAGCAAGCGTTACTGGAAGCTGCCACCGCGGCTTTCGCCCAGTCCGGCATCGCCGCCTCAACGTCGGCCATTGCCCGCAGCGCCGGTGTGGCCGAGGGGACGCTGTTTCGCTATTTCGCCACCAAGGATGAGTTGCTCAACGAGCTGTACCTCGCCATTAAGCTGCGTCTGGTACGGATGATGATCGCCGGGCTGGATCCGGACGAAAAGCGCCCGAAAGAGAATGCGCGCAATATCTGGAATAGCTATATCGACTGGGGTGTGCGCAACCCGATGGAGCACAAGGCGATCCGCCGGATGGCGCTCAGCGAGCGCATCACCGACGAAACCCGTCGCCAGGTAAAAGAGAGCTTCCCGGAGCTCAACGAAATGTGCCAACTGTCGGTGAAAGAGATTTTTCTCAGCGAGGCGTATCGCGCCTTTGGCGACGCCCTGTTTCTGTCGCTGGCGGAGACCACCATCGAATTTGCCAGCCACGATCCGCAGCGCGCCCGGGAGATTATCGCCCTCGGCTTTGAAGCCATGTGGAACGCCCTGCATGAGGCGGACGCCTAATGACCCCCGAGATGCTGCATCCCTGCGCTCATCGTATCGCCCTGACCTACCCGTTTACCGAGCACTGCTGGCCTTTTGGGCCAGAGTACGACGTGTTTAAGGTCGATGGCCGTATCTTTATGATCACCATGACCATTCGCGGCCGGGCGCTGGTCAACCTGAAGGCCGAGCCGCAGAAGTCGCTGCTGAATCAGGAAATTTATCGCAGTATCGAACCGGGCTACCATATGAACAAGAAACACTGGATCACGGTGGTGCCGGGAGAGGATATCAGCGAGGATCTGCTGGCCGAGCTGATTGACGATTCGTGGCATCAGGTGGTGAACAAGCTGAGCAAAAAGGCCCAGCAGCGGCTGCGTCCGCGCTGATTTTCAGCCGAAAGCGATAAGTGTTATCGCATTTTTCACCCTTATCATTTGGCGATCTTCGCTGTACTCTTCCTCTCCTTAACGCACCGGTAAGGTGCTGTAAACTGTGAGGAAGAGTTATGGATATCGTATCGGTCGCTTTAAAGCGCTATTCCACCAAGGCCTTTGACGCCACGAAAAAGCTGACTGCCGGGGAAGCGGAACAGCTGAAAACGCTGCTGCAGTACAGCCCGTCTAGCACCAACTCCCAGCCGTGGCACTTTATCGTCGCCAGCACCGATGAAGGGAAAGCTCGCGTAGCCAAAGCCGCCAGCGGCACCTACGTGTTCAACGAACGTAAAATTCTCGACGCCTCGCACGTGGTGGTGTTCTGCGCGAAAACCGCGATGGACGACGCCTGGCTGCAGCGCGTGGTGGATCAGGAAGAGGCCGATGGCCGTTTCGCCACCCCGGACGCAAAAGCCGCTAACCACAAGGGTCGTACGTTCTTTGCCGATATGCACCGCAAAGAGCTGAAAGATGACGATCAGTGGATGGCAAAGCAGGTGTATCTCAACGTCGGCAATTTCCTGCTGGGCGTGGCGGCGATGGGCCTCGACGCCGTGCCGATCGAAGGGGTCGATTTTGCGATCCTCGATGAGGAATTTGACCTGAAAGCCCAGGGCTACACCAGCCTGGTGGTGGTCCCGGTCGGTCACCATAGCGTGGAGGATTTCAACGCCACCCTGCCGAAGTCGCGTCTGCCGCAGTCGACGACCATTACCGAGATTTAATCTCTCACCAGGCGCCTTTAAGCGGGCGCCTCTGGTGCCGCTTGTTATTGCCGGGTGGCAGCTACGCCTGACCCGGCCTACATAACAATGTATATCATAGAGTTACCTCTCACCGTAGGCCCGCGCAAGCGCAGCGCCGCCGGGCGATGACAACGGGCACGGAGCCGATTTTATGCCTGGTGGCGGCTGCGCCTGCCCCGGCATACGGGATCCTCTTACAGGCTTACACCTCGCAGCGCCGCCGGGGGCGTTAATTTAGTAAAGTAGAACTTGCGGGTGCTTTATTCCACAGGCTAACGCGTATCGCGTTAAGGTATCCAGACTGGCGCGGGTGATATTGGCTTCCATTCTGGAGACCGTCGGCGCACTCACCCCCATCCTCTGCGCCACCTGGGCTCGGGTCAGCCCCGCTTGCTCGCGCCATTGCGCCAGCATAGTACGTAATCGCTGTTGACGTTCTTGCGCATCGAATGCAGCCTGAACCTCAGGCTGGCTAAGCAGTTCTGTTTTTAACGTATCCCAGTCAATGATCTTTTTACTCATTGCGCATCTCCTCTAATCGCTTCAGCGCCAGGCGAATTTCCGCTGACGGGGTTTTTTGCGTTTTCTTGACAAAAACCCGTAGCAGAAAGAGCGTCTTGCCTTGCTGAAAAACGTAGATCCCTCGCCCCTGTACCGAACCTAACGCACGAATTTCAAATAACCCCTGCCCCAGCGGTTTACTGTCAGGTTCTCTCAGCGCGGTGGGATTTTGGCGTAACTTGTCTATTTGCCGGATCATCTTCGCCTGGACAATGGGCGGAAGCGCCTGCAATTCCTTTTTAACGTCCACATGCACAACCAATCTGAACATCAGACTCCCTTCTTCTGGAGGTTAGCATATAAGGCAAATTGCCTTAAAGGCTAATTTTTGAGATACCCGGCAAGCCTATGCTCATTTGCAGCCAATCGCAGAAAAATGCGCTGAAACTGGAATCAGGAACGAAAAAGGCCGCGACTGAGCGCGGCCTGAGTGGTTAGCGTTCTCAACGCGAGGTTAGTTGTTCTCCACCTGCCCTTCGCCGGCGTGCCAGATGCGCTCGGCATAGCGGCCAATCACCGCCAGCGAGACGGCAAGGATCAGGAAAAACAGCACCTTGTGCATCCCGTTCCAGAAAAACTCAAAGAAGCGGGTATAGAGATTGATCGCCAGGAAGGTTAGCCCGAAGCCGCGCAGCATTCCGTCATCGGTTTTCAGGCTGATAAAAATGCAGATGCCGGCCGCCGCGGCAAACAGCAGCCCCCACGGCAAGAGTCGCGCCTGACTCACTTTGTACCAGCTGTCAGCGTCGTAATTGCCGAAAATCGACAGGATCCACAGCGCAATAAACAGGTACGTGAGGCCCATCGCCTTGCTGACGGTAAACAGCTGCCGCTGGCGAAGCAGGGATTGCGCGCCGTAGCAGAGCGCCAGCAGCGCGCCGCCGAACAGGACGAAGCGAATCGGGTAGTTCATGCCCAGCCAGTAGGCGCCCCACCCCGAGACATAGCCGGTTTCCGCGCCAAACCAGTTGCCCAGCGCCAGCAGAAAAAAGAGCCACACCAGCCCGGAGCGGGCAATATAGCCGATGGCGCCGTAAATCACGCATCCGGCCAGAAACAGCGGTGCGATATGGCCGCTGCCGTTATCCAGCCGTTCGCCAAGCTGCCATAGCGCCACGGCGGTAAAGACGACGCCCAGAAACAAAATCGCCTCGGTGCTGTAGTGCCACTGCGTCTCCCGCCGCTGGCGGCGAAAACCCCAGCCGTAACAGGCGACTGCCAGCAGCGCAGGCAGCAGGATCCGCGTCAGCGCCGAGTGGCTGAACAGGCTCAGCAGCCACGCCACCAGCTCGCTGTCGGCGAACAGGCTGCCCAGAGCAATCAGCACGCAGGCCAGCGCGGTCCAGAAGGCGTAGCGGCTCAGGCGCCGCCAGTCGAAGGGGGAGACGCGCAGCGTTTGCGCCAGCCGCTGGCTGTCCGCCGGGGTTAACTCCCCGCTGGCCTGCCAGGCGTTCAGCGCGCCCTGAATAATGCGCTGCTCTTTTCGGGTTACGTTCATAGGCATTCCTTGAGACTGATGACAAACCTGTTTTCGCTAATGTGCTCGCCTTTTTGCCGGGTGGCAGCTGCGCCTGACCCGGTCTACCTAACCATTTATATATCAGATTGTTATCCCTCAACCTAGGCCCGCGCAAGCGCAGCGCCGCCGGACGATGACAGCGGGCCTGGAGCCGCATCTATGCCGGGTGGCGGCGTACGCCTTACCCGGCCTACAAACCCAAATCACCGCGGGTCCTGGGGCTGCTGAAACTGCCGGTGCTGGCGGCCTCAACATCGCTGAGACGTTCC
>NZ_PION01000022.1:0-25278 GCF_002810615.1 Klebsiella sp. G-Nf4
TACCTGCCTGGCGGATTTCATCATGGTTCGGGATAAAGAAATCCCATCAGAAACCGGATATATGGCTGCACCTACCCGTTTTATTACTGAACTGAAGAAAGCATTGCATTCCGGGAGCGTCCATATATGCTGCCTCGGCCCGACCCGAAGCCTGCCGGGATAAGTCGAAGGCACCACGCAGTGGCGATGTTGCTGGCCGGAGCCCGGGGGTACAGGGGGCGGCGGCGACTGGCCGCCCCCTGTGCGCTCCCTGCGCCATGAGTGACATAACGCAGAAGAAATATTGGGAGCGCAATCTGCCCGGAAATAACACAGAAGTGGTAGTCCTGCTAAGCGCAGCGCGAGCAGGGACATCTCCGGTTGCGCTGTTATTTCGCCGGGTGGCGGCTGCGCCTGACCCGGCCTACAAAACTGAAGCAGCAGGCCCGGCATGCGCAGCGCCGCCGGGCATTACAAAA
Source organism: Klebsiella sp. G-Nf4 (assembly GCF_002810615.1). NCBI lineage: Bacteria > Pseudomonadati > Pseudomonadota > Gammaproteobacteria > Enterobacterales > Enterobacteriaceae > Klebsiella > Klebsiella sp. G-Nf4. Next base: position 459 of record NZ_PION01000022.1, read on the forward strand.
TACGCCGCTGCTGACGCTGCGCCTCGCGGGCGAGACGTTTCTTACGCGCGTCGCACGGTTCCGGACAGTCGCAGACTTTCTCCAGCCCCAGCGAGGAGATCCCGCCGCAGCTGCCCTGAATGCTCTTACGCTTCACCAGGTAGCCCAGCGACATACCGAGGATCACCAGCGCAAAAATCACAAAGGTCGCGACAAATACCGTCAACATCGTCAGCCTCCAAAGTCGTCGAGCATGATGTTCTCATCTTCGACGCCCAGGTCTTTGAGCATTTTTATCACCGCGGCGTTCATCACCGGCGGCCCGCACATATAGAATTCGCAGTCTTCCGGCGCCGGGTGATCGCGCAGATAGTTTTCATACAGAACATTATGGATAAAGCCCGTATGCCCGGTCCAGTTATCTTCCGGCAGCGGATCGGAGAGCGCGACGTGGAAGGTGAAGTTTGGATTGTCGCGTGCCAGCTGCTCGAACTCATCATCGTAGAACATCTCGCGCAGCGAACGGGCGCCGTACCAGAAGCTGATTTTGCGCGTGCTGTGCAGCCGCTTGAGCTGATCAAAGATATGCGAGCGCATCGGCGCCATGCCAGCGCCGCCGCCGATAAACACCATCTCGGCGTCGGTCTCTTTAGCAAAGAACTCGCCAAACGGCCCGGAAATCGTCACCTTATCGCCAGGCTTCAGCGACCAGATATAGGACGACATGATCCCTGGCGGCGCATCCGGTACTTTCGGCGGCGGCGTCGCGATGCGCACGTTGAGCATAATGATGCCCTTCTCTTCCGGATAGTTAGCCATCGAGTAGGCGCGCAGGGTCGGCTCTTTCACCTCAGAGACGTAGCGGAACAGGTTGAACTTATCCCAGTCTGAACGGTATTCATCGGGAACATCGAAGTCAGCATAGGCCACTTTATGCGGCGGGCATTCAATCTGAATAAAGCCACCGGCGCGGAACGGCACCACCTCCCCCTCCGGGATCCGCAGCTTGAGCTCTTTAATGAAAGTGGCTTTGTTATCGTTAGAGATAACTTCGCACTCCCATTTTTTGACGCCAAAAATCTCTTCCGGCAGCTCAATCTTCATGTTCTGCTTCACCGCGACCTGGCAGGCCAGACGACAACCGGCTTTGGCATCCCGCTTGGTAATATGCGAAAGCTCGGTCGGCAGGATATCGCCGCCGCCCTCTTTAATTGTCACCCGACACTGGCCGCAGGAGCCGCCGCCGCCGCAGGCAGAAGAGACGAAGATCCCATTGCTGGACAGCGTGTTCAGCAGTTTGTCACCCGCCGGGGTACGGATCTGTTTATCCGCTTCGTTATTGATCTCAATAACCACGTCGCCCGCGTTCACCAGCTTCGAGCGCGCTGCCAGGATAAGCCCCGACAGCACCAGCACAATTAGCGTGAACATCACAACGCCAAGAATAATTTCCATACTTTTCCGCCCTTATAGCTGCACACCGGAGAAGGACATAAAGCCCAGCGCCATCAGGCCAGTGGTAATAAAGGTGATCCCTAACCCGCGCAGACCGGCGGGCACATTGGCGTACTTCATTTTTTCGCGGATCCCCGCCATCGCCACGATCGCCAGCATCCAGCCAATGCCGGAGCCGAAGCCGTAGACGATGGATTCCGTGAAGTTGTAATCGCGCTGCACCATGAACGACACGCCGCCGAAAATCGCGCAGTTGACCGCAATCAGCGGCAGGAAGATCCCCAGCGCGTTGTACAGCGCCGGGAAGTATTTATCGAGGATCATCTCGAGGATCTGCACCAGCGCGGCAATCACCCCGATAAAGGTGATGAAGTTAAGGAAGCTGAGATCAACGCCTTCCACCAATGCGCCGTCGCGCAGCACCAGGTTATAGACCAGGTTGTTGATTGGCACGGCAAGACCCAGCACCACCGTCACTGCGACGCCGAGGCCGAAGGCAGTGGAGACCTTTTTCGACACCGCGAGGAAGGTACACATCCCGAGGAAGAAGGCCAGCGCCATGTTCTCAACGAACACCGCGCGGACAAACAGGCTAATGTAATGAGCCATCATCGATTACTTACTCCTTTTCCTGCTGTTCAGGCTTCCAGCTACGCAGGGCCCAGATCAGCAAACCGATAATGAAGAACGCGCTCGGCGCCAGCAGGAACAGGCCGTTCGGCTGATACCAGCCGCCGTTCTGCACCGTCTCAAGCACGGTAATCCCGAACAGCTTGCCGCTGCCGATAAGCTCACGCAGGAAGCCGACGATAATCAGGATCGCGCCATAGCCGAGACCGTTGCCGATACCATCCATAAAGCTCGCCAGCGGTGGTGATTTCATGGCGTAGGCTTCGGCGCGACCCATCACGATACAGTTGGTGATGATAAGCCCGACGAATACCGACAGCTGCTTAGAGGTCTCATAGGCGAAAGCCCGCAGTAGCTGATCCACCACGATAACCAGCGAGGCGATGATCGCCATTTGCACGATGATGCGCACGCTGTTGGGGATATGGTGGCGAATCATCGAGATAAACATGCTGGAGAACGCCGTCACCAGCGTCACCGCGATGGTCATCACGAAGGCGGTTTCCAGTTTAGTGGTTACCGCCAGCGCGGAGCAGACGCCCAGCACCTGCAGGGCGATGGGGTTATTGGCGATGAGCGGCCCCACCAGCACGCGCTTCACCTCTTTCATATCGCTCTGTTCAGCCATTATTCAGCCCTCCCTCGCGCACCTTTTTCAGGAACGGACCAAAGCCCAGTTCGCCCATCCAGAAATCAAAGCTGTGCTGTACGCCGTTTGACGTCAGCGTGGCGCCGGATAGACCGTCTACCGCGTGCAGGTCACCGGCGCGCGCGCCGCCTTTTACCACGCGGAGTGCCGGCATGCCGTTGTCATCCAGCACCTGCTTGCCAATAAACTGCTGGCGCCAGTTCGGGTTCTCAACTTCGCCGCCCAGCCCCGGGGTTTCCCCCTGATCGTAGTAAGTGATGCCTTTCACCGTGCGGCCATCGACGTCCAGCGCCACGAAGGCGTACATCATTGACCACAGACCATTGCCGTAGATCGGCAGCACCATCTGCTCAATCTGTTGCTGCGCGTCGCGCACCAGATAAATTTCCGCCAGGTTGCTACGGCGTTTAATGCCGGCCGGATCCTGGCTGGCGTCCAGCGCGATGCTCTGCTGCGGATCCTTCAGCGCCTGGGCTTGGTTGAATTTCCCCGGGTCTTTCTCCAACAGCTCGCCGGTCGACAGATTCACCAGCCGCGGTGTAATGCGTGCCGCGAAGGTATCGGCTACCGCATCGGCATCCATCCCGGGCTGCATCAGGCCGGCGACAGCCAGAATATTGCGCTGCTTATCCAGCGCCCGCTGCGCCTGCTGGCGGGATTTCAGCCCCACAGCCGATCCCGCCACCACAATGGAGCACACCAGACAAAGCACCAGCACCACCAGCAGCGTTTTGCCGATGCTATCGTTACTTTTCTTCTCAGCCACGCGACTTCCTCCGCTTAATATTGGCCTGCACCACCAGGTAATCGAACAGCGGTGCGAAGAGGTTGGCGAAGAGGATCGCCAGCATCATCCCTTCCGGATAGGCCGGGTTCACCACGCGGATCAGCACGCACATCACGCCGATCAGCACGCCGTAACTCCATTTCCCTTTATCAGTAAACGAGGCGGATACCGGGTCCGTCGCCATAAACATCATGCCGAAGGCAAAGCCGCCGAGCACCAGATGCCAGTACCACGGCATGGCGAACATCGGGTTGGTTGCGGAACCGATGAAATTAAACAGGGTGGCGGTGGCGATCATGCCGATCATCACCCCGGCGACGATGCGCCAGGACGCGACGCGGCCAAAGAGAATGATCGCGCCGCCAATCAGGATCATCAGCGTGGAGACTTCGCCAATTGAGCCGGGAATGTTGCCGAGAAAGGCGTCCATCCAGCTCACCGGGATGCCGGTAGCAACGTTAACCAGCGCTTCACCGCCGCCGCTGGCCCACTGGGAGAGCGGCGTGGCGCCGGAGAAACCGTCCGCCGCCGTCCACACGAGGTCGCCGGAGATTTGCGCCGGGTAGGCGAAGAACAGGAACGCGCGCCCGGCCAGTGCCGGGTTGAGGAAGTTGCGCCCGGTACCGCCGAAAATCTCTTTGGCGATCACCACCCCGAAGGAGATCCCCAGCGCCGCCTGCCATAGCGGCAGCGTAGGCGGCACAATCAGCGCAAACAGAATCGAGGTAACGAAAAAGCCTTCGTTGATCTCATGTTTGCGCACAATCGCGAACAGCACTTCCCAGAAGCCGCCGACGATAAAAACGGTGATATAGATCGGCAGGAAGAAGACCGCGCCCAGGGTCATCATGCTTAGCCAGCCGGCGTCAGCGCTGAAGCTGACCCCTAACCATTGGGCGACGCTGTAGTGCCAGTTGTTGGCGATCACCTGCTGCAGCTGTTCGGCACCGTACAGTTTGTGCAGCGCCGGAATGGTCTGCAGCCCAACGTTGTACATGCCCCAGAACATCGCCGGGAATACGGCAAACCACACGAGGATCATCATCCGCTTGAGGTCGATGGCGTCGCGCACGTGCGCCGCACCGCGGGTGACCTGCCCCGGCGTGTAGAAGATGGTCGCCGCCGCTTCATACAGCGGGTAATATTTTTCCAGCTTGCCGCCATGCGTGAAATGCGGCTCAAGTTTCTCAATCAGGTGCTTTAAGCCCATCTCTTATCCTTCCTGCTCAATCTGGGTTAACACGCTGCGCAACGCCGGACCGTATTCATATTTGCCCGGACAAACGTAGGTGCAGAGCGCCAGATCTTCTTCATCCAGCTCCAGACAGCCCAGCGCTTGGGCGCTATCGCTATCGCCGGCCAGCAGATCGCGCAGCAATATGGTTGGCAGAATATCCAGCGGCATCACCCGCTCATAGTTGCCAATCGGCACCATCGCCCGCTCGCCGCCGTGAGTATCAGTGGAGAAATGAAAGCGCTTGCGCTTGAAGAAATGGCCTAGCGTAGTGCGGGTAATCGAGAACTTCTCTTTGCCCGGCATCACCCAGCCAAACAGCTCTTTTTCCCGACCTTCCCGAACCACGCTCACCTGCAGATGGAAACGCCCGAGGAAAGCGTGGGGGCCGTGGGCGTGGGTGCCGCTAAGCACCGAGCCGGAAATGACGCGGTTTTCGCCCTCCTCCAGCTCGCCTGCCAGCAGATCGTCCAGACTGGCGCCCAGCGTCGTTTTGACCAGCCGCGGCGACTTCACCTGCGGGCCGCCGAGCGCAATCACCCGTTCGCAGTACAACTCACCTTCAAGGAAAAGCTTACCAATAGCGATCGCATCCTGATAATTGAGGTACCAGACCTGCTTATTCAGGCTCACCGGCTCCAGAAAGTGAATATGCGTTCCCGGCAGCCCCGCCGGGTGCGGTCCGGAGAACTGATTAAAACAGACCTGGCCGGCAGGATGGCCGCCCAGCTTGCCGCCGCTGGGCTGGCAGATGTGCACTTTCCCGTCGGTTAGACGCGTGAGCACGGTAAGACCGGCGTTGAAGGCGGCACGCTCGGCCAGAATAATCGGCTGCGGCTCTGCCGCCAGCGGATTGGTGTCCATGGCGTTGACAAAAATAGCGGCGGGCACGCTGCCCGGGCGCGGCGTTTTACTGAATGGCCGGGTGCGTAGCGCGGTCCACAGGCCCGATGCCAGCAGCTGCTGCTGTACGGTGTCGCGCGGCAGCTCAGCCAGTGTGTCCGCAGCGTAACGCGTAAAGGCCACCGCGTCATTGCCCTCGATATCAATGACCACCGACTGCAAAACGCGCCGTTCACCGCGGTGGATCGCGCTGACAACCCCGCTTACCGGGGCGGTAAAGCAGACACCGGGGATCTTTTTATCTTCAAACAGGATCTGACCTTTTTTGACCCGATCGCCTTCTTTGACCGCCATGGCGGGACGCATTCCGACGTATTCTTCGCCGAGCAGCGCGACGCGCTTCACCGCTGGCGCGGGAGAAATCTGCTGTAATGGCATGCCAGCTATGGGCAAATCCAGCCCTTTCGTGATTTTAATCATATCGTTAGCAGGTATCCGTAACCTCAACCCCGACGCAGGCCGGGGCCAGCCTATTGATAGAATGGCAGAGAAGAAAGGGCGAAACGGCGCCAGTGGCGCTCATGACGGAAGAGAAGCCTCCTTTCTTACTCTGGTGATGAACCGGCGCAAGTGTAACATTTCGTGAGCGACGGCTGTAGCGCGAGGGGCAATAAGTGCTTCTAAAATGCGAGCTATTGCGCAAAGTTCTGACTGTGTTTTCGCCGTAAGCAGGTTATAAAGTGAGGCTGAATTGTAAACGCCGCCACGTCGCCCTTGCGAAAAAATGCCGTGATGCTAATGTGAGCGCTCTAAATCCAGAAAACTCTGATTTCGGGTCTCTCTTGCCGTCCTGGCAATGTGGCTATTTTGTTTTATCAAGGAACAAGCAGTATGCGCAAAATCGCATTATTTATTGCGATGCTTCTGTTGCCGTGCGTGTCATTTGCCGGGCTGCTCAGCAGCAATAGCCCGACGACGCCGGTTAGCAAAGAATACAAGCAGCAATTAATGGGTTCACCGGTTTATATTGAGATCTTTAAAGAAGAGCGCATGCTCGACCTTTACGTCAAAATGGGTGAGACCTACCAGCTCCTCGACAGCTATCGGATCTGCAACTACTCCGGTGGTCTTGGGCCGAAACAGCGCCAGGGCGATTTCAAGAGTCCGGAAGGGTTCTACAACGTCACCCGCGGCCAGCTCAAACCCGATAGCCGCTTCTATAAAGCCATTAATATTGGCTTCCCGAACGCCTACGATCGCGCCCATGGTTATGAAGGGAAATACCTGATGATCCATGGCGACTGCGTCTCTATCGGCTGCTACGCCATGACCGACAGCGGGATCGATGAGATCTTCCAGTTCGTGACCGGCGCCTTAGTCTTCGGCCAGGCAAGCGTGCAGGTGAGTATCTATCCGTTCCGCATGACCAATGCCAATATGGAACGCCACAAATACTCCTACTATGCGGATTTCTGGAAACAGCTCAAGCCTGGCTATGACTATTTCCAGCAGACCCGCAAACCGCCGATTGTGTCAGTGACCGACGGCCGCTATGTGGTAAGCAAGCCGCTCAGCCACGAGGTTGTTCAGCCGCAGCTGGCCTCAAACTACACGCTCCCCGAGACAAAATAACGCCCACTCGCCTGGCATGATCTTGTGCCAGGTTTCATTGGCCGTCAGCGGCTGCGTGGCGATAACCGTGACCACATCGTTGGGTGTGGTCTCGCGTTGAAAGTCGATCTCCACATCCTGGTCCAGCAGTTTTGCCACGCCGAACGGCGCCCGCCGGGTGATCCAGTGCAGATTGGTCGAGCAGAACGCCATCACGTAGCGCCCGTCCGACAGCAGCATGTTGAACACCCCTTTCTCACGCAGTTCACCCGCCAGAGTGGCGATAAACTTGAATACCCCCAGCATATTGCCCGGCGTGCGCGGATAGCGCTCGGTTAAGCGGTGCAGCAACCAGCAAAACGCCTTTTCACTGTCGGTTTCACCTACCGGATGGAAATTCCCGGTTTTTAGCGATTTATAGCCTTTGAGTTGCCCGTTGTGCGCGTAGGTCCAGTGGCGCCCCCACAGCTCGCGAGTAAACGGATGGGTGTTTTCCAGCGCCACCATACCGCGATTGGCCTGACGAATATGGGCGACAACGGAACAGGATTTAATCGGGTAATCCTGGACCAGCTTCGCGATAGGTGACTGAAAGCTTGGCTGCGGATCTTTGAATGTGCGACAGCCTTTGCCTTCATAGAAGGTGATACCCCAACCGTCTTTATGCGGCCCCGTCCCTCCTCCGCGCTGTACCAGCCCGGTAAAGCTAAAACAGATATCTGTTGGCACATTGGCGCTCATCCCGAGCAGTTCGCACATAGATCACCTCACCCTCACAAATCACGACGGCGTCAAAGCGAAGCCGCCGTCAACAGTACATACTCGCCTGCCTGTTAGCCTTTCACCATCTCTTTTTCGATCAGCATGATCAGGATATGGATCACTTTGATGTGGATCTCCTGGATGCGGTCGGCGTAGCCAAAGTGCGGCACGCGAATTTCAACATCGGCGGAGCCTGCCATTTTGCCGCCGTCTTTGCCGGTCAGGGTGATCACTTTCATCCCCTGCGCCCGCGCGGCTTCAATGGCTTTGATCACGTTGCCGGAATTGCCAGAAGTGGAGATACCAAGCAGCACATCGCCCGCGCGGCCAACGGATTCAACGTAGCGGGAAAACACATACTCATAGCCAAAATCATTGCTCACGCAGGAGAGATGGCTGACGTCGGAGATCGCGATGGCCGGATAACCCGGGCGGTTTTCGCGATAACGTCCTGTCAGCTCTTCCGCAAAATGCATCGCATCGCAATGGGAACCACCGTTACCGCAGGACAGCACTTTACCACCCGCCTTAAAGCTATCCGCCAGCAGGACAGCGGCACGCTGGATAGCATGGATATTGGCTTCGTCCTGCAGAAAGTTAGCCAGCGTTTCCGCGGCTTCGTTCAGTTCGTTACGAATAAGATCCTGGTACATGAGGATAATCCTTCAGTATGAGTGGAATAACCCTGGCAGTGTACCGGATAGCCGCGGAAGCGAGAAGCAGCAGGCTGCGTTATCCCCCGCCCTTTTGATTTTATGTGCCGCTTTTGCATACAACAATGTGAGCGAGGTTGTAATTATTTTGTAAACACATTGCTAAATAAAAACGCATGCACTACAACCAATACATCACAAGTGGTCAGACCTCCTACAAGCTCAGGGAGCATTTCTCTATGATGATTTTGAGTATTGTTGCAACCGTCGTTTTACTCGGTGCGCTCTTCTATCACCGGGTCAGCCTGCTGCTCAGCAGTGTGATTTTGCTCGCCTGGACCGCGGCGCTCGGCGCGGCCGGACTGTGGAATATCTGGCTGCTGCTACCGCTGGCCATTATTCTGTTGCCGTTCAACTTTGCCCCAATGCGTAAATCCATGATTTCCGCACCGGCATTTCGCGCTTTCCGCAAGGTGATGCCGCCGATGTCGCGTACGGAAAAAGAAGCCATCGACGCCGGCACCACCTGGTGGGAAGGCGATCTGTTCCGCGGCAACCCGGACTGGCATAAGCTGCATAACTATCCGCAGCCGCGCCTGACCGCCGAAGAGCAGGCATTCATTGATGGCCCGGTGGAAGAAGCCTGCCGGATGGCTAACGACTTCGCCATCACCCACGAAATGGCCGATCTGCCGCCAGAGCTGTGGGCCTATCTGAAAGAGCACCGCTTCTTCGCGATGATCATTAAGAAAGAATATGGCGGGCTTGAGTTCTCGGCTTACGCTCAGGCACGGGTACTGCAGAAACTCTCTGGCGTCTCCGGCATCCTGGCGATCACCGTCGGCGTCCCGAACTCACTGGGCCCGGGCGAGCTGCTGCAGCATTATGGTACCGAAGAACAGAAGAACCATTACCTGCCGCGTCTGGCACGCGGCCAGGAAATCCCCTGCTTCGCACTGACCAGTCCGGAAGCGGGCTCTGACGCCGGCGCTATCCCGGATACCGGCGTGGTGTGCATGGGCGACTGGCAGGGTCAGCAGGTGCTGGGGATGCGCCTGACCTGGAACAAACGCTATATCACGCTGGCGCCAATCGCCACCGTGCTGGGCCTGGCCTTCAAACTCTCTGACCCGGATCGTCTTCTCGGTGGTGAGGAAGAACTGGGCATCACCTGCGCGCTGATCCCAACCTCAACGCCGGGTGTGGAAATTGGCCGCCGCCACTTCCCACTGAACGTCCCGTTCCAGAACGGCCCAACCCGCGGCAAGGATATCTTCGTGCCGATCGATTACATCATCGGCGGCCCGAGCATGGCCGGTCAGGGATGGCGCATGCTGGTTGAATGTCTGTCGGTCGGCCGCGGCATTACCCTGCCGTCCAACGCCACCGGCGGTCTGAAATCAGTCGCCATGGCAACCGGTGCCTACGCCCATATTCGCCGCCAGTTCAAGATTTCGATCGGCAAAATGGAAGGGATTGAAGAGGCGCTGGCGCGCATCGCGGGTAACGCCTATGTGATGGACGCCGCGGCGTCGCTGATCACCTACGGCATTATGCTCGGCGAGAAACCGGCAGTGCTGTCCGCGATTGTGAAATATCACTGTACCCACCGCGGCCAGCGCTCCATTATCGACGCGATGGATATTACCGGCGGGAAAGGCATTATGCTGGGCGAAGGCAACTTCCTCGCCCGGGCTTATCAGGGCGCGCCTATCGCCATCACCGTTGAAGGTGCAAACATCCTGACCCGCAGCATGATGATCTTCGGTCAGGGGGCTATTCGCTGCCACCCTTACGTGCTGGAAGAGATGGCCGCCGCGCAGAATAACGACCTGAACGCCTACGACAAGCTGCTGTTCAAACACATTGGCCATGTCGGTAGTAATAAAGTACGGAGTTTCTGGCTGGGCCTGACCGGCGGACGCACCAGCAGTGCGCCGACCCGTGACGCCACCCGTCGCTACTATCAGCAAATGAATCGTCTGAGTGCTAACCTGGCGCTGCTGTCAGACGTATCGATGGCGGTACTGGGCGGCAGTCTCAAGCGTCGCGAACGTATCTCCGCGCGTCTGGGCGATGTGTTAAGCCAGCTGTACCTGGCCTCGGCGGTGCTGAAACGCTATGACGATGAAGGACGCAATGAAGCCGATCTGCCGCTGGTTCACTGGGGAGTGCAGGATGCGCTGCACCAGGCTGAACAAGCTATCGACGATCTGCTGAAAAACTTCCCCAACCGCCTGGTGGCAGGTGCGATGCGCGTGGCCATCTTCCCGACCGGGCGTCATCATCATGCGCCGTCGGATAAGCTGGACCATAAAGTCGCTAAAATTCTGCAGGTGCCCAGCGCCACCCGCTCCCGCATCGGTCGCGGTCAGTACCTGACGCCGAGCGAGCATAACCCGGTTGGTCTGCTGGAAGAAGCGCTGCTGGAAGTGATGGCGGCCGATCCAATCCACCAGCGGATCTGCAAAGAGTTGGGTAAAAATCTGCCGTTCACCCGTCTGGATGAGCTGGCACACAACGCGCTGGCCAAAGGATTAATTAATCAGGAAGAAGCCGCTATTCTGACCCGTGCAGAGCACAGTCGCCTGCGCAGTATCAACGTCGACGACTTTGCACCAGAGGAGCTGGCAACGCAGCCGGTAAAGCTGCCGGAAAAAGTTCGCAAGGTTGAAGCCGCATAATAAAACAATCACCACATCACACGCCGGGCGGGGAACTTTCCCCGCCTTTTTTTTCGTCATCCCCTCCTCCGTGGCTGCTGTCAGTAGCATTTTTTTAACAAAATATTCCGCTGACCGCCGCGAGGCTGATATGGTGTTACAGTTAACCTAACCCCCTCATGAGAATGGAGTTGACCATTGTGCCTGGCCTGAAAATTACGCTGTTGCAACAACCGCTGGTCTGGATGGACGGCCCTGCTAACCTGCGCCATTTTGATCGCCAACTGGAAGGGATTATCGGGCGCGATGTCATTGTTTTACCGGAGATGTTCACCACCGGCTTTGCCATGGAGGCGGCAAAACAGTCTTTGCCACAGTCCGATGTTGTGGAATGGATGTATGCCAAGGCTGCACAAACTCAGGCGCTGATCGCTGGCAGCGCTGCGCTGCAAACCGAACACGGCGCCGTTAACCGCTTCCTGCTGGTCGAGCCTGACGGTACGGTGCACCATTATGATAAACGGCACTTGTTCCGTATGGCCGATGAACACCATCACTATGAGGCTGGTGACCGGCGCGTGGTCTTTGAATGGCGCGGATGGCGGATCCTGCCGCTGGTCTGTTACGACCTGCGCTTTCCGGTATGGTCACGTAATCTGAACGACTATGATTTGGCACTGTATGTCGCCAACTGGCCGGCGCCGCGATCGCTGCACTGGCAGTCGCTGCTGGTCGCCCGCGCCATCGAGAACCAGGCCTATGTCGCCGGCTGTAACCGGGTCGGTACTGACGGCAACGGCCACCATTACCGCGGCGATAGCCGGATTATCAGTCCGCAAGGGGAGATTGTCGCTACTGCCGATCCGCATCAGGCCACCCGTCTTGACGCCGAATTGTCGCTGACGGCCCTCCAGGAATATCGCGAAAAATTTCCCGCCTGGCGCGATGCCGATCCTTTTACCCTCGATTAATATCCCTCCGCTTTCTTCCCCATTCAGCGGGTAAAGAAAGCGGGATTTCGCCCGCCAACGCGCCACAGAATATTTGCCGGGCGCCATTCATTTCTGTTCTACACTCATTAAAAGACTCCACAATCAAATGGGCGGAGATCACCTTCAACTCACTTCTGCGTTGTAAATCATGAATTTTCTGTTGCTGGCGTGTTTTGTTAAACAACGCTGAGCGTTGGCGTAAGAATATTATGTGAGCGTAATAGACAATGGATAATAATAATCTGCTGTTGATTGAAAAACGGCTGGTCACCCGCTTTCTCGATATGTTTATTCGGTTCGGGCTTATTCTGGCGCTGGCCTCATTCTGTTTTACCGTCTTTTCTCCCTTTATCAATATGATGCTCTGGGCGCTGATCCTCGCCGTGGCGCTCTATCCCTTACATCAATATTTTGCCGGACTGTTAGCGGGCAAACAGGGACTGGCGTCAGTGGTGCTGGTGTTGTTAGGTATTTTACTGATCGTCATCCCCACGGTGCTGATGATCACCTCGCTGGCGGAAAGCGCCAGCGCCATGATTGACAGGATGGGGAGCCAGAGCTTTACGATTCCACCGCCCTCTTCGCGCATTGCCGCGTTACCGATCATTGGCGAACGGCTTAGCGCCCTGTGGATGAGGGCTTCCGTGGATCTCCCGGGGCTGCTCAGTAATTACCGCTCGCAAATCGGCGACATTGCCAAACAGTTCCTCAGCATTTTGGCCAGCATGGGCGGCGGGCTGATTGGCTTTATTATTTCGTTTATCGTCTCGGGAATTATGATGGCCTGGGGCGCAGCAGGCGCCATCAGCGCGCAGCGTATTGCCATTCGTATTACCGATGAAAATAAAGGCGTGACCCTCACCCGCCTGTGCACCAGCACCATCCGCGCGGTCGCCCAGGGCGTCATCGGGGTGGCATTGATCCAGGCGCTGCTGGTCGGCGTGATCATGCTGATGGCCAGCATTCCCGCCGTGGGGATCTTCTTCATTCTGGCCCTGATCCTCGGCATTGCGCAGGTGCCGGTGATCCTGGTGACGGCCCCGGCCATTGCGCTAATGTGGAGTATCGGTACCCACAGTACCGGAATGGATATCTTCTACACCATCCTGCTAATCGTCGCCGGTATGGCCGATAACGTCCTCAAACCTCTGCTGCTGGGGCGCGGAGTCGATGCGCCAATGCCGGTGGTGCTGCTGGGCGCCCTCGGCGGAATGGCCTCTAACGGCATTCTCGGTATGTTCCTCGGCGCCACTCTGCTGGCCATCGGTTACCGGATCTTCATGACCTGGGTAAATGAAGGGCAACCCGCCCTGCCGCAGGATAAATAACCTCAAGGGAGCGTTACGCTCCCTTGATTCATTCCATAAACATTCGCACCGCGCACCAGACCAGCAGCAGCGCCAGCAGCAGATTTAACCCTCTTCCATGGCGTTCGAACACCGGCTGAAACAGCTGACCGGCCAACGCCCAGCAAAGATTGCCGGCAACGCCTATTACTGACAGCAACAGGCTTATCATCACCAGCCAGAATGGCTCTCGAGTCACCGGCAGAACAAAGGTCGACAGGGCCGTGATGCCGTACAGGATAATTTTTACATTCACAAACTGCAGCCCCAGGCTGGCCCAGAAGCTGACAGGCCGCTCCTCCTGCCCACCGCTGGCAGGATCGCTACGGGCAATGTGCCAGGCCAGCCACAGAATATACCCCGCACCGACCCAGCGGAGCAGGGAGGTCATTCCCGCATCCAGCGTAACAAGGGTTAACGTCAGCCCGGCGCAAATCAGCATGATAATCACGAATCCGAGGCTCATACCGACCAGTACCCGTGTGCTGCGTCGAAAGCCGTGCGCGGTGACGCTGCTCAGCGCCAGAATATTATTCGGCCCGGGCGTCAGGGCGGTGATCAGGGTGTAAGTTAAAAAGGCGCTAATCAGGGTAGGTGTCACGTGTTTTCTCCTCTTGACTGGCAGACAGTACCCGAAGCTGATAATTTAAAAAAATGAATGTTTTTTCATTCTGACTTCGAGAATGTCGATATAAAGAGGAAATATGGATCTGCGACGCTTTATCACCTTCAAAACGGTTGTCGAAGAAGGATCCTTTCTGCGCGCCTCGCAGAAACTGTGCTGCACCCAGTCCACCGTAACCTTTCATATCCAGCAGCTTGAGCAAGAGCTTGCCATCCCGCTGTTTGAGAAAATTGGCCGGCGGATGTGTCTCACCGCCGCGGGTAAGAATGTCCTGCCGCATGTCTACGACTTGACCAAAGTGATGGCGTCGATTCGTCAGGCAGCCCGCCAGGACGATGAACCCGGCGGTGAACTTCGCGTCGCCACTGGTGAAACCCTGCTGGCGTATAAAATGCCGCCGGTGCTGCAGCGTTTTAAGCAACGCGCCCCGAAGGTCCGCCTGTCACTACAGTCGCTCAATTGCTACAGCATCCGTGATGCGCTGCTCGCTGACGAAGTCGACCTGGGGGTGTTTTACCGGGTTGGCAACGATGATGCACTCACCATGATGGAACTTGGCCCGCAGCCGCTGGCGCTGGTCGCATCAGTCGATCAGGCGCCGGTCGACTTCCTGCGCCCGCGGCAGCATATCCCATTGAGCTTTATCATCAACGAGCCCCAGTGCGTGTTCCGGCAGATTTTTGAAAGTACCCTGCGCCAGCGCGGCATTACCATGGAGAACACCATCGAACTGTGGAGTATTGAAAGCATCAAGCAGTGCGTGGCGGGCAATCTTGGGGTGAGCTTCCTGCCGCGCTTTGCGGTAGAGGAGGAGCTCAAACGCGGGACGCTGGTCGAGCTGCCGTTCAGCGAGACGCCGCTGACGATCCATGCGCTCTGCGCCCATCACGCCGGGAAAGCAATCAGTCCAGCGATGCGGGTATTCATGCAGTGTATGCAGGAGGAACAAGAGGCGCGCTGAAATTCGGCGACGAAAACGACGAAAGCCTGAATCATTGCTGATTCAGGCTTTCTGAATAGTGGCGGAACGGACGGGACTCGAACCCGCGACCCCCTGCGTGACAGGCAGGTATTCTAACCGACTGAACTACCGCTCCGCGTTGTTGTTCCGTTGGGAACGAGGCGAATATTACGGATTCCCCTCTACCCCGTCAACGCTTTTTCTACCGTTTTGAATCGTTTGCTGCAAAAATCGCCCAACCGCCTACTTTTAATCCATTTTAGTGGTTATCAGGCACGCCACAGGCAGCTTCCGCCTTTCTTTTGTACCAGATCGAGGCGGGATTCATGGTTCACCAGTTCTTCATCAGAGGCATAAACCACCCGTAACTGGCTGGCGGCGCGGACGACGCGCTGAATGCCCATCTCTCCCGCCTGCTGCTGGCTTTCGCCTTCCATAGAGAACGCCATCGAAGTCTGGCCACCGGTCATCATCAAATAGACATCGGCCAGAATCTGGGCATCGAGTAATGCCCCGTGCAGCGTACGCTTGCTGTTATCTATTTCGTAGCGCGAACATAACGCATCCAGGCTGTTGCGCTTGCCGGGGAACATTTTCCGCGCCAGTGCCAGACTGTCGGTGATTTTACAAAAGGTCTCGGTTTTCCCGATGCCGCGGTTCAGCTTCCCGAATTCATAGTCCATAAAGCCGATATCGAACGAGGCGTTATGGATCACCAGCTCCGCGCCGCGGATGTAATCCATAAACTCATCAGCCACGTCGGCAAAGGTGGGTTTATCCAGCAGGAACTCATCGGCGATCCCGTGCACGCCGAATGCTTCAGGATCCACCAGCCGGTCGGGTTTCAGATAGACGTGGAAATTGTTACCGGTCAGGCGGCGGTTGATCACCTCCACGGCACCGATCTCAATAATCTTGTGTCCTTCGTAGTGCGCCCCGATCTGGTTCATACCGGTGGTTTCGGTATCGAGAACAATCTGGCGCGTAATTGCAGTGCTCATAGCGGTCATTTATGTCAGACTTATCGTTTACAAATCGATTTCAATTACAGGAAGTCTACCAGAGATGCTCAAACAGGTAGAAATTTTCACCGACGGCTCTTGCCTGGGAAATCCAGGACCCGGCGGTTACGGCGCCATCATGCGCTACCGCCAGCACGAAAAAACCTTTAGCGCCGGCTACCGTCTGACCACCAATAATCGCATGGAACTGATGGCGGCAATCGTCGCCCTGGAAGCGTTAAAAGAACATTGCGAGGTCGTACTCAGCACCGACAGCCAGTATGTCCGCCAGGGGATCACCCAGTGGATCCACAACTGGAAAAAGCGCGGCTGGAAAACGGCAGAGAAAAAACCGGTGAAGAATGTCGACCTCTGGCAGCGCCTGGACGCTGCACTTGGCCAGCATAAGATTAAATGGGAATGGGTGAAGGGCCACGCCGGCCATCCTGAAAACGAACGCTGCGACGAACTCGCCCGCGCGGCAGCCACTCATCCCACTCAGGACGATATCGGCTACCAGCCTGAGAGCTAATTCTGCCCCTTGCGCCACTGCCGGGTGGCGCCCACTGCCGGCCGCAGCTGCGTTTTCGCTTTACCGGATTTCATCGGATTGAGCGTCAGCGGAATGGTCCGTTTGCGGGCGACAATCAATTGTAAACAGCCCAGCGCTGGCAGATGAGTGCTCAATAGTTTGCCACCGTGGCGCGACCAGGGTAAAACCTGGTAACGCCCATAGTGCAGCACTTCAAAGTTGAGTAGCGACAGCCAGTCCAGCTGGCGCATCAGCGTAAACATACGGCTATTATAAGGCGTACCTTTGCGCAGGACCGGCACCAGCTTACGCACTCCCATCAGGCTGACCGGATTAAACCCGGTCAGGATCATCCAGCCATCATCAATCAGCACGCGATCGGCTTCCCGCAGCAGACGATGCGGATCGCCACACCACGGCAGAGTGTGCGCCAGCAGACAGGCGTCGACGGACTTTTCAGCAAAGGGTAAATGCAGCGGGTCGGCCCGGACCTGCATCGGGTTTCCCGCCAACGAGACATTGACCTGATGCGAGATGGCGCAAGCTTCGGTATTGATTTCCGCGCTCAGATTGCCAATCTTAAGCAGATGAAAGCCATATAATTTAGCCAGCCACGGTTTCATCTGCTGTTCCAGCGTTTCGCGATAGTATTCGCCCCACGGCATACTGGACCAATGCTCAGGCGCTGTCACTGTGTGAGGTATCCTTGCCGGCTTCATTGCCACCTTCCGCTACGCTTTAGAGGTAATTTATGAATCTTATCAGTATTCCCGCGTTTCAGGACAACTACATCTGGGTTCTCAGTGAGAATAACGGCCGCTGCATCATCGTTGACCCAGGCGAAGCCGCGCCGGTTCTGGCGGCAATCGAGGAAAACCAGTGGCAGCCCGAGGCCATTTTACTGACCCATCATCATCAGGATCACGTCGGCGGCGTAAAACAACTACGGGAGAAATTCCCTTCTATAGCGGTTTACGGGCCGGCGGAAACCCAGGATAAGGGAGTCACTCAGGTAGTAGGCGATGGCGATCGGTTGTCAATTCTCGGGCGCGATTTTTCCATTTTCTCCACGCCAGGTCACACATTAGGACATATCTGTTACTACAGCGAACCTTATCTGTTCTGCGGCGACACATTGTTTTCCGGCGGCTGCGGAAGGCTGTTCGAAGGTACTGCTGAGCAGATGTATCAATCATTTATGAAAATTAACGCCCTTCCTGAAGAAACCCTCATATGTTGCGCACATGAATATACGTTAGCGAATATGAAGTTTGCATTGAGTATCCTGCCAGATGATAGGGACATAAACGATTACTATCATAAAGTTAATGAGTTACGTGCAAAAAAACAAAAAACACTACCCGTAATTCTGAAAAATGAGCGTCGTATAAATTTATTTTTACGCGTAAATGATGTTGATTTAATTGATAAAATTAACAAAGAAACAAATTTGCAACACTCTGTGGCGCGATTTGCATGGTTAAGGTCAAAGAAAGACGACTTCTGATATTTAATTCTTGTCATCGGACAACTTCGCCGTTATCCTTGGTCGTCTTTTAAGCAACTATTGACACACACATGAAGGCACGAGCGATATTACTCGCCTCTGTCCTGCTGGTGGGGTGCCAGGCGTCTAAGCACGATGGCACCGTCGAACAGCGAGCACAGAGCCTTTCTGCGGCTGGTCAAGGGGAAGCAGGTAAGTTCACAAGTCAAGCGCGCTGGTTAGATGATGGAACCTTCTACGCGCAAGACCAGGATCTGTGGACTTCCATAGGCGACGAGCTAAAGATGGGAATACCGGATAATCCCCGGATTCGCGAACAGAAACAGAAGTACTTAAGAAATAAGAGCTATCTCCACGATGTAACTTTACGGGCAGAGCCGTATATGTACTGGATAGCCGGGCAGGTTAAGAAACGTAACATGCCAATGGAACTGGTATTACTACCCATAGTGGAGAGCGCTTTTGACCCACACGCGACGTCTGGCGCCAATGCCGCAGGCATTTGGCAGATCATTCCGAGCACAGGGCGCAATTATGGTTTAAAACAGACCCGCAGTTACGATGCGCGTCGTGACGTCGTCGCATCTACTACCGCGGCGCTGGACATGATGCAACGTCTGAACAAAATGTTCGACGGCGACTGGTTATTAACGGTCGCAGCCTATAACAGCGGCGAAGGTCGGGTCATGAAGGCAGTAAAAGCGAACCGTTCGCGTGGTAAACCCACCGATTTCTGGTCGCTGTCTCTGCCGCATGAAACGAAAATCTACGTACCGAAAATGCTGGCGTTGAGCGACATTCTCAAAAACAGCAAGCGTTACGGCGTAAAGCTGCCTACGGCCGATGAAAGCCGTGCGCTGGCGCGCGTTCGCCTCGACAGCCCGGTTGATATTTCTCAGCTCGCGGACATGGCGGGAATGCCGGTCAGCAAACTGAAAACCTTCAACGCTGGCGTAAAGGGATCAACGCTGGGCGCGAGTGGACCAAAGTACGTCATGGTGCCGCAGAAGCACGCTGCTCAGCTGCGTGAATCGCTGGCCTCTGGCGACATTGCCGCCGTGCAGCCAACGCAGCTCGCGGACAATACGCCGCTGACCAGCCGTAGCTATAAGGTACGTTCTGGCGACACGATTTCCGGGATTGCTTCGCGTCTCGGCGTCACGCCCCGGGATTTGCAGCAGTGGAACAATCTGCGCGGTTCAGGGTTAAAAGTCGGGCAGAATCTGGTTGTCGGCGCAGGTAGCAGCGCACAGCGCCTGGCGAATAACAGCGATAGTATCACCTATCGTGTTCGCAAAGGTGATTCGTTGTCGAGCATCGCGAAACGTCACGGTGTTAACATTCGCGACGTGATGCGCTGGAACAGCGATACCGACAATTTGCGGCCCGGCGATCAGTTGACGCTGTTCGTGAAAAACAGCGATCGACCAGAGTCCTGATACTCTCAGGGTTCTATAAAAAGGCACCGACTTCCCCCGGTGCCTTTTTTATTGCCCGCTTTAGACGGCCTTATGCGCTTCGAACAGAATGGTATCGCTGGTAAACGACCCGTCCTGCTGTAATTCGAAGTAGGCTTTGACCTCCGCCGAAGCGCTCTGCTGATATAAGCGAATCGCCTCCACCAGCGCCTCTGGGGTACGCATCCGCGCCACCCAGGAGCTGAACTCCAGCGGCAGGCGATCGGTCGATAAATGATTAATCACCAGGCCTGCGTCATTGGCCAGCGCCAGCCACTCGCCGCTGGAATAATTACGCACGTGCGAGGTATCGCGCAGCGCTTCCACGGTCTGCAACCAGACATCACGCACCGGATGGCCCGGCGACATCACATCCATCATGATCATCACCCCGCCCGGCTTCAGCACCCGTTTCACCTCACGCAGCGCCTGGCCGACATCATGCCAGTGGTGAGCGGAATAACGGCTAATCACCACATCAAAGCTGGCATCAGCGAACGGCAGCGTTTCAGCATATCCCTGCTGGGTCACGATATTGGTAAAGCCTTTCTCTTTTGCCGCCGCGGTAACCACTTCCAGCATCTGGCTTGATAAATCATAGGCGGTCACCTCGGCAACCTGTCCCGCCGCGGTAAAGCTGGCGTGCCCTGCCCCGCAGCCCATATCCAGCACTTTCGCCTGAGGGAAATCGGCCAGCCGTTCCGCCAGCCGCTGCAGATCGCGCCCGGAGGCGTGCACGGCGCTAGTCAAATAGGCGCTGGCCTGGGAGCCGAACTGCTTTTCGACGTTGTCATGGTGAGAGCGTGTTGTCATTGTGTTGTCCTTCGGTTGTGTGAGTAATTTAGGGCAGCATCGTGCTGAACGCAGACCTGCCCGATGGCAGGCCTGACATACCTTAAATTAATCAGGCTTGCCGGGACTGAATTCGACTAGTAGCGGGTTGTGATCGGAGGCGCGGGTCACCAGCACGGAAGCATCGTGTACGCTTAACCCACGATAGAACACAAAATCGAGCGGACGACCAAACGCGCGGCGGCGCTGATCGTCAGAGAAACGAACTTCGCGTAACGACATCTCACGCGCAAAGCGGTACAGCGCGTTCATCCGCGGGCGGCTCCAGGCATTGAAGTCTCCGGCCATGATCACCGGCCCGCTGTGATGGGCAATCTGATCGCCTATCGGCAGCAGCTGTTTACTGTAGACGTCAACGCCAAGACTAAAGTTAACGGCATGGATGTTCACCACCATCAACAATCGCGCATCGGGCAGCGGATAGACGGTTACTAATGCGGATTTAGGCAGGCGCAAAATGGGTTCGCGCTCGCGCAGCGGGCAGCAATAGATGGGGTGAGCAGAGGCCAGCGTCATCACGCCGGAAGGATGCTGCGGCAGCACCAGAGCCGGTACCTGATCGGCAGCCAGATAGTTAGTGGTCGCGAACCTGACCAGCTCAGGCGTCGTCTGCGCCTCCTGCAACAGGACTAAATGGGCATCTTTGCCGAAATTTTTGAGGACTGACTGCCACTCTGCGCGCTGCTGCTTGAAGATATTCCATACCAGCACGCGGATCTTCTCATCGCTGCTTAACGGTGTGCCGGCAGGATAAACCGGACTCACACCCGCAAACGCCCCCGGAGGCAATATTCTCTCCGCAGGTTGTCCGGCGACGTAGCGCATGGCATAGGTATTCTTTCGCAATTTGGGCATCAATCCTCAATAACAGAAACCAGCCCAACAACGACTGGTTCTTCTGTTATAGGGATTTTCCCATCCACTTTCAATGCAATTTGCGATAAACCCTTAGCCTTCGAGAGAAACCGCTGCCGAACGGCGTGGCGATTTATCTAAACGACCGCTCAGCACCACCAACAGCAAGGCGAGCAGCACAATCACCGCACCAATCCACGGCGTCTGCGCCAGACCATACCGTTCAACCGTCTGCCCACCGACGATAGACCCCAGCGCAATACCAATATTGAAGGCGGCAATATTCAGGCCGGAAGCGACGTCGACGGCGCCAGGCGTGTACTGTTCGGCTTTTTGCACCACGTACACCTGCAGACCCGGAACGTTGCCGAAGGCGAAAATGCCCATCACCAGCACCGTTGCCAGCGCGGCATAGTGGATGCTGGCGGTCAACTGGAAGACCAGAAGCAGCACAACCAGCGCGGCGAAGATAAACTTCAGCGCGGAGACGGCGCCATGCTTATCGGCCAGTTTGCCTCCCCACACATTGCCGATAGCAACCGAGACCCCGTAGCCCAACAGGATCCAGCTAACCGCTGACGGGCTGAAACCGGCCAGTTCCTGCATCATCGGTGCAAGAAAAGTAAAGGCGGTAAATACGCCGCCATAGCCCAGCGCGGTAATGGCGTAGATCATCAGCAGGCGAGGATGAGTTAATACTTTCATCTGATCGCGCAGGCTGGCACTGGCACGGCCCGGAATATTGTTCGGTACCAGAATCAGGCTGCTGATAAGCGCAATCACGCCCAGAATCGATACCGCGAGGAACGTTTCCCGCCAGCCAAAATGCTGACCGATGAAAGTCCCGAACGGCACCCCGGTGACCAGCGCGACCGTCAGGCCGCCGAACATAATAGCGATAGCTGAGGCGGCTTTCTCTTTTGCCACCAGGCTGGTGGCGATTGTCGAGCCAATAGAGAAGAACACGCCGTGTGCCAGTCCGGTCAGCAATCGCGCCAGGATCAGCGTTTCATAGCCCGGGGCCTGCCAGGCCAGCACATTACCCGCCGTAAACAACACCATCAGCGCCAGCAGCAGCTGCTTACGCGGCATACGACCCGTTAGCGCCGTCAATACCGGGGCGCCGATCGCCACACCCAGCGCGTAGATAGAGACCAGTAGTCCCGCAGAAGGCAGAGAGATAGAGAGTTGTTGCGCGATGGTCGGGACCAGGCCGACAATCACAAATTCAGTGGTGCCAATTGCGAAGGCACCGATAGTTAAGGCAAATAGCGCCAGTGGCATAATTTACTCCGTAGCATCAGGATTAAGATGACACGTAGTATGAAGGGTTGTATAAATAACAAAAACTATCAAAGTATCAATAGAATTTTGCTACAGGTGCAATAATGAGAGCCACATCAGAGGAGATCGCCATCTTTGTGGCGGTGGTGGAAAGCGGGAGTTTCAGCCGGGCGGCCGAGCAGCTCGGACAGGCCAACTCTGCCGTCAGCCGGGCGGTCAAGAAGCTGGAATCAAAGCTAGGCGTAAGCCTGCTCAATCGGACCACCCGCCAGCTTAGTCTGACGGAGGAAGGCGAGCGCTATTTTCGTCGGATGCAGGTGGTCTTGCAGGAAATGGCGGCGGCAGAGAATGACCTGCTGGAGACGCGCACGACGCCGCGAGGCCTGCTGCGGGTGGATGCCGCGACGCCGGTGATGCTGCATTTTCTCATGCCGCTGGTGAAGCCATTTCGCGAGCGCTACCCGGAAATGACGCTGTCGCTCGTCTCGTCTGAGACGTTTATCAATCTGATTGAAAGAAAAGTGGATGTAGCCATTCGGGCCGGGACCTTATCGGATTCCAGCCTGCGCGCCCGGCCGCTGTTTACCAGCTATCGTAAGATCGTCGCCTCGCCCGACTATGTCGCGCGCTACGGTATGCCGCAGCATCCGTCCGATCTGAAACAGCATCACTGCCTCGGCTTCACCGAGCCGGTATCACTGAATACCTGGCCGGTCTCCTGTTGCGATGGTCAGCTGTTAGAGATCGAGTCGGCGGTGTCATCCAACAGCGGCGAAACGCTCAAGCAGCTGTGCCTGACCGGTAACGGCATTGCCTGTTTGTCGGACTACATGGTGGATAAAGAGATTGCCAGCGGAGAGTTTGTCGAACTACTGGCCGATAAGCGCTTACCGGTGGAGATGCCCTTCAGTGCCGTCTATTACAGCGACCGGGCGGTCAGCACCCGCATCAGGGCATTTATTGATTTTCTGAGCGAGCATGTAAAACAGCTCCCGAAGGAGCTGTCGTAATACAATCTCAGGCGGCAATGCGAGCGGCATCCCGGTATCGGGTGATTAATCCCACTGCGGAGCCAGACCTTCCGGACTCACCAGACGATCGTTGCAATCCAGTGCGGCGATTGCTTGACGATCTTCATCATCCAGCTGCAGATCCTGCGCTTTCAGGTTGCTGGCCAGGTTGTCACGCTTGGTGGACGATGGGATAACCGCATAGCCTTCGCCCATTGCCCATGCCAGAATAACCTGCGCTGGGGTCGCACCATGTTTCGCCGCGATGCGGGCAATCACTTCATCTTTCAGTGCCTTACCATAGGCCAGCGTCATGTAAGAGGTGATATGGATGCCGTGCTCACGCGCCCAATCGACCACTTTACGGTTTTGCAGGTACGGCGAGAGCTCAATCTGGTTAGTCGCTATATTCTCAGCGCCAACGGCGGCAATCGCGCGCTCCATCAGCGGAATAGTGAAGTTGGAGATACCGATCTGACGGGTCAGACCCAGCTTCTTCGCTTCCATCAGGGCTGCCATAAACTCTTCAACGGCAACAGCGTCATTCGGCGACGGCCAGTGGATCAGCGTCAGGTCAACATAGTCAGTGCGCAGCTTCTGCAGGCTCTCTTTCAGGCTGGCGATGAGTTTGTCTTTGCTCAGGTTTTCGATCCAGATTTTGGTGGTGATGAACAGCTCATCACGCGGCACGCCGCTTTCGGCGATGGCCTGACCCACCGCGGCTTCGTTGTCATAGATTTGCGCGGTGTCGATAGTACGATAGCCCAGCTCCAGCGCGGTTTTTAGGGATGCGATGACAACATCATCTTTCAGACGGAAGGTGCCAAGACCAAATGCAGGGATTGCCATGATTTTCCTCGTTATTTCTTCATTTCGGTTAACGGATAGAATTATGGCTGAGGGAGAAGTGGAGAAAAAGAGCGATTAATGCAGAGGATTTTTGCTGATTTAGCAATAATAGGGAATAGAGCAAACAAAAAAGCCCTGAGCAAATGCTCAGGGCTCTTAATAAGTGGCGGAACGGACGGGACTCGAACCCGCGACCCCCTGCGTGACAGGCAGGTATTCTAACCGACTGAACTACCGCTCCACCGAATTTCTTCGCTTTATTACCACCGGTTGTCACCCCGGC
>NZ_PION01000023.1:0-20227 GCF_002810615.1 Klebsiella sp. G-Nf4
CTGGAGCCGCATCTATGCCGGGTGGCGGCGTACGCCTTACCCGGCCTACAAACCCAAATCACCGCGGGTCCTGGGGCTGCTGAAACTGCCGGTGCTGGCGGCCTCAACATCGCTGAGACGTTCCCGGCAGGCCGGGGCAGCCCGCATGGATGCGGGCTGAGGGCCGTGTTTTGCACGGACGCTGCCTCGGCCCGACCCGAAGCCTGCAGGGATAAGTCGAAGGCACCACGAAGTGGCGATGTTGCTGGCCGGAGCCCGGGGGTACAGGGGGCGGCGGCGACTGGCCGCCCCCTGTGCGCTCCCTGCGCCATGAGAGATATAACGCAGAAGACTAACCGGGAGCGCAATGTGCGCTGAAGCCACAGATAACATAAAAGCCCGGCCGGGCAATACCCTAAGATGGCACATTGCCAGCCATCTGATTCCTTGTCATGAATGTTGGTCCAGCCACGCCAGCGCCTGCTCGCCCGCCTCATCCATCGGCAGATAGACCAGCAGGCGCGAACCGTTGCGCGGCGCCGAATACCAGTACATCTGCTGCAGACTGAATCGCCCGAGCTGCGGGTGGTTAAAATGTTT
The DNA here is from genome assembly GCF_002810615.1 of Klebsiella sp. G-Nf4. Lineage (NCBI taxonomy): Bacteria > Pseudomonadati > Pseudomonadota > Gammaproteobacteria > Enterobacterales > Enterobacteriaceae > Klebsiella > Klebsiella sp. G-Nf4. The sequence goes on from NZ_PION01000023.1 coordinate 580, forward strand.
AATCTGGTTTTCCACACCGCGCACCTCGTAACGCTGATGCCACAGCGCTTCAAACTCCGACGAGGCGGCAAAAAAGCGCGCCAGCTTGTTTTCCCACGCCGGATCGCCACGGTGCTCGGCCATCGCGGCGCGGAAATAGGAGACGAAGGTCGGCAGCACATCGCGATTTTCGATCCGGCTGCGCCAGGTCTCATGGGTCAGATAGAGATAAATGCAGTTGCGATCTTCTTCCGGGAGGGTGGCGAAATCGATGCCCATCAGGCGGCAGAAGCTGTCGTTCCAGGCCACAATATCAAAGTTCGGTTTCTGAATGCTGGCCGGCTGCGGCATCAGGCTGTCCAGCATCCGGCGGGTGCCGGGGCTGATGCCTTCGCACACTGTCACCTGGGTGGCTTCCGGCGGGGTCAGCCCGGCCAGTACGAACAGGTGCCGGGTCTCCAGCGGACTGCACTGTAAAGCATTCGCCACCCCCACCAGCACCGCCTCCGACGGATTCACCTCCCGCCCCTGCTCCAGCCAGGTGTACCAGGTGACGCCGACGTCGGCGAGCATCGCCACCTCTTCCCGACGCAGGCCCGGCGTGCGCCGGCGGCCCACGCGGGGCAACCCCAGGCGCTGCGGATCGAGGCTTTCACGGCGGGCGCGCAAAAATGCCCCCAGCTGTTTGCGTCGATCGTCCGGCACGGCGATCGTCAACTCCCGTTGCGGCATCGTGGTCATCACCCCTCCAGCATAGTAGTGCCAGTACCAGTATAGACAGGAACTGGTACCCGTTTAATTTATCGGTAATGCTACGTCGGTCTGCTGAATGACGCAATGGAGAATCCCATGAATACGTCTGCTGTTTCACCCGGCCGCGCCGGTCTGTTGCTGCTGCTGGGCGGCCAGATGCTGCCGCTTATTGATACCTCGATCACCAATGTGGCGCTGGACGCCATCACCCACACCCTGGCGGCCAGCGCCACGCAGCTGGAGCTTATCGTCGCGCTCTACGGCGTCGCCTTTGCCGTCTGCCTGGCGATGGGCAGTAAGCTTGGCGATAACTACGGCCGCCGGCGTCTGTTTATGTGGGGCGTCGCCCTCTTTGGCATCGCTTCCCTGCTGTGCGGGATGGCGAACAGCATCGGCGCCCTGCTGGCGGCCCGCACCCTGCAGGGCGCCGGGGCGGCGCTAATTGTGCCGCAGATCCTCGCCACCCTGCACGTGACCCTCAAAGGCCCCGCCCACGCCCGGGCCATCAGCCTGTATGGCGGCATCGGCGGCATCGCCTTTATCGTCGGTCAGATGGGCGGCGGCTGGCTGGTGTCGGCGGATATCGCCGGACTGGGCTGGCGCAACGCCTTTTTTATCAATGTGCCGATCTGCCTGCTGGTGTTGGCTCTGAGCCGCCGCTATGTGCCGGAAACCCGTCGCGAGACGCCGTCGCGTATTGACTGGCTGGGCACGCTGTACCTCGCGCTGATCCTCTGCTGCCTGCTGTTCCCGATGGCCCTCGGTCCGGAGCTGCACTGGCCGCTGTGGCTGCAGCTGATGCTGGTGGCGGTCCTGCCGCTGATGTTCGCCATGCGTCAGAGCGCCCTGCGCCAGCAGCAGCGCGGCGACCATCCCCTGCTGCCGCCGCGTCTGCTGCAGTTGACCAGCATCCGCTTCGGCATGGCCATCGCCCTGCTGTTTTTCAGCGCCTGGTCCGGCTTTATGTTCTGCATGGCGCTGACCATGCAGGAGGGGCTGGGGATGGCGCCGTGGCAGTCCGGCAATAGCTTTATCGCCCTCGGCGTGGCCTATTTTATTTCGGCGCTGTATGCCCCGCGGCTTATCGCCCGCCACAGCATGGGGCGGATCCTGTTGACCGGTCTGGCGGTGCAGATTGCCGGACTCCTGCTGCTGTGCGCCACCTTCTCCCGCTTCGGCATCGCCACCACCGCCCTGACGCTGGTCCCCGCCACGGCGCTGATCGGCTACGGCCAGGCGCTGATCGTCAACAGTTTTTACCGGATTGGCATGCGCGATATCAGCGCCAGCGACGCCGGGGCCGGGAGCGCCATCCTCAGCACCCTGCAGCAGGCGACCCTCGGTCTCGGACCGGCTATCCTTGGTTCGCTGTTCCTCGCGCTGGCCCGTCGCGGCGGCGGAAACTATCCGCAGGCGCTGATTGATTTTCTGCTGGTCGAGGTGGCGATGATGCTGTTGCTGGGGGCCATCGCGCTGTGGCTGCGCCATCATCTCAACCGACAGCCGGCGACGGTAGCGTCGTAATACCGGCGGCGGTGATTTGCATAATCACTATCCAGCGGTCATCATACCCGCTGGATATTCAGGAGACGTTATGCAGGAATTAATATCGCAAATTGCCGCCTTAGGTATCGAAATAACCCCCACCCGCTCGCTGATGATTATCTTCGGCATTATCTTATTCACCGCCGTCGTCGTGCATCTGATATTGCACAAAGTGGTCCTGCGCGCGTTCGAAAAACGGGCGTTGGCCAGCAGCCACCTGTGGCTGCAAATCATCACGCAGAATAAACTCTTTCACCGACTGGCCTTTACCCTGCAGGGGATCATCGTCAACGTGCAGGCGGTGCTGTGGCTGCAAAAAGGCAGCGAGGCGGCGGAAATATTAACCACCGTGGCTCAGCTATGGGTGATGATATATGCCATGCTGTCCTTCTTCTCGCTGCTGGATGTGATTTTAAAGCTGGCGCAGAAATTTCCCGCCGCCTCACAGCTGCCGCTGAAGGGTATATTCCAGGGGATTAAGCTGGTGACGGCGATTATTATCGGCATCCTGATTATTTCGCTGCTGATAGGCCAGTCACCGGCGATCCTGATTAGCGGGCTCGGCGCGATGGCCGCGGTGCTGATGCTGGTGTTTAAAGATCCGATCCTCGGCCTGGTGGCCGGTATTCAGCTCTCTGCCAACGATATGCTCAAGCTTGGCGACTGGCTGGAGATGCCGAAGTACGGCGCCGACGGCGCGGTGATCGATATCGGCCTCACCACGGTCAAGGTGCGCAACTGGGACAATACCATCACCACCATTCCGACCTGGTCGCTGGTCTCCGACTCGTTTAAAAACTGGAGCGGCATGTCGGCCTCCGGCGGCCGCCGCATCAAACGCAGCCTTAACATCGACACCACCAGCATTCATTTTCTTGATGAACAGGAGCAGCAGCGCCTGATCCGGGCGAAATTACTCAAACCCTATATGGATTCGCGCCACGAGGAGATTAGCGCCTGGAACCAGCAGTATGCCGGGGAACAGTCGGTTCTCAATGAGCGGCGAATGACCAATGTCGGCACCTTCCGCGCCTATCTGCAGGAGTATTTACGCCATCATCCACGCATCCGCCAGGATATGACCCTGATGGTGCGCCAGCTGGCGCCGGATGCCAACGGGTTGCCCATCGAGATCTACTGCTTCACCAACACCGTGGTGTGGGCGGAATATGAGGGGATCCAGGCGGATATTTTCGACCATGTCTTCGCCGTGGTGGAAGAGTTTGGCTTACGCATTCATCAAACGCCCACCGGCAACGACATTCGCGCGCTGGCGGGCGCCTTCTCCCGCTGATCCTCAGGCACTGGCGCGGTCAATCACGCGCCAGTCCATCATCACCCGCTCGACGGCGGCGTCAGGATCGTCGATGCGTTTCATCAGCAAGGCCACCGCCGTGCGGCCGATCGCCCGGGAGGGCTGTTCGACGGTGGTCAGCTGCGGGGAGACCACTTCCGCCAGCTCGGTGCCGTCGAAGCCGATCACCGCGATATCCTCCGGCACCCGCAGTCCGGCCTGGGCGATCGCCCGCAACGCCCCGGCGGCGAGGGAGTCCGAAACGGCAAACACCGCATCGGGCTGCTCGTTTTGCGACAGCAGCTGCTCCATCGCCCGTTTACCAGCCGCCGCGCTAAGATCCTGCGCGTAGGTCACCTGCTGATACGCCAGACCATGCACGTGCAGCACGCTTTTATAGCCACGCTCGCGCAGGCGGGCATAGCGATAGCTCAGGTCGTGATTAATGAGCGCAATGCGGCGGCGGCCGCTGTCGGCCAGCCGGGACACCGCCCCCTGAGCCGCCTCGACGTCGTTAATCCCGACGCAGGAGATGCTGCCGGTGTCGGCATACTCCGCGCACTGCACCCAGGGCGCATCGCCAATCATGGTGGTCAGCTCCGGCAGGCTGGAGAGCGCGTTCATGGTAATAATGCCGTCGACCATTTTGCCGGAGAGCAGCTGCAGGCCCGAGGTCGAGCGAGCCAGGTCCGACCCGGAATTACACAGCAGAATGCGGTAGCCATTCTTCTCCGCCTCTTCTTCTATCCCTTTCACCACCTCGGCGCAAAAGGGGTTGGCAATATTGGAGACCATCACCAGGATCATATTGCTGCGGGCGGTTCGCAGCTGACGCGCCAGCAGGTTCGGCTGATAGTTGCTCTCTTTGATCGCCTGCAGCACGCGCTCACGGTTTTTGGCTTTTACCGTATCGCTGTTGTTCAGCACCCGCGACACCGTGGCCACCGAGACGCCGGCCAGACGAGCAATTTTCTGAATAGACATAAACCCTGCACTTCCTGCGGTAGAGGTGGATCCTGCAGGCTATCATAAATGACCTCTGGTCAGCCTGCCAGCCTGGCGCGAAAGCGCGGGAACGCGCGAGAAAACTATTAAAAATCAGGGCTTCTCTCCCACGCCGTTAACGCGCATCCTTTTGCCGTTCCACCCGGTTCGCGCTCTGGCGACAGCCCCCCTGGCGCCCTATTTCTTCGTTTATGATTAAGGATGATATCTCCATGAGGCTCTCCACCGCGGTTCTCGCCCTCAGCTGTGCCCTGGCAACAATCACCGGCTGCACCTCGTCAAAATCGTCACCGGAACGCCACGCTTACGCGTTTGTCGCCCACCGCTCCGATTTTGTCGGCGGTAATTTCACCGTCAACCGCCAGGAAAATTACCGTTTAAACCTGCCGACCTTCACGGCAATGTACGCCCGCGGCCAGCAGGATAAAGCCGCTGGCATGAGCGAAAGCGACGCCCGCCGCACCGCCGAGGCCATCAAACAGCAGGCGGCGCAGGGCACCCGCACCGAACACGCCTTTACCGGCAATGCCAGCGACAAATGGGATAATGCGATGGAAAATAAAGATGCCGTCCTGTTCGGCAACGAGCTCTCCGGTGCCTATCTCGACGGCTATCTTGGGGTGAAATAATCCTGCGCCCCGCCTGCGCTCAGCGTTCGACGCTGACCCAGCGCTGTTCCTGATGGCTTTTGACGATCGCCTCGATGATGTACATCACATCGGCGCCGTCGTCGAACGCGGCGAAGCGCCGGGCCCCGGCCTCCGGCATCCTTCCGGCACGTACCGCCTGATAAAATTGCCCCATCATATTCTTGAAGGCATCCGGCCAGCCCTCAATATGGCCGCCGGGGTAATGGGCGCTGGCGGCGGCCTCCGGCCGCAGCAGGCTCGGGTCGTCGCTGAGCAGGCGATCCGGCTGCTCGCGGTGGCCGATCCACAGCCGCTGGGGCACTTCCTGATCCCAGGCCAGAGAACAGAGGCTGCCATTAATCTCCACCGCCAGACGGTTTTTCCGCCCGGCGCTCACCTGGGAGACCATAAAGCTGCCCTTGCTGCCATCGTCAAAACGCAACAGCACCGAGCCAAAGTCCTCAGTATCGACAGGCCGGGTTTCATATGCCTGCGCCTCGTGAACGGCGCTGAAGGTCGCTTTGCCATCGACTGGCGCTTTACGCGTCGGCCAGACGATAGACAGATCCGCCATCACCTCGACAATCCGCCGACCGGTCATAAACTGCACGGTATCGCACCAGTGGGAGCCGATGTCGGCCACCGTCCGCGACGCGCCGCCCTGCGCCGAATCGACCCGCCAGTTGTAGTCGGTCTCCAGCAGCATCCAGTCCTGTAAATAGCTGCCGTGCGCGGCGAAGATTCTGCCAACATCGCCATGGCGGATCATCGCCGCCGCCTGCTGGACCATGGCGAACTGGCGATAGACGAAGCTGACGCCATGCACCACGCCGGCCCGGGCGGCAAGCGCCACCAGCTCCCGCGCCTCCTCCGCCGTCATACACAGCGGCTTTTCGGAGAAGACGTGCAGCCCGGCGGCGAGGATCTGCCGGTTAATCTGGGCATGCAGATGGTTCGGGGTACAGTTATGCACCACCTGCAGCCCCGGATGGGCCAGCAGCGCCTCCACGCTGTCGTAGGCATGGGCAATGTTCAGCGCCCGCGCCTTGCGCTGCGCCGCCTCAAGGCGGCTGTCGCATAGCGCCACGACCTCGACATCTCCCAGACGCCGCAGCGCCTCCAGATGTGCCGGACCAATAAACCCTGCCCCGATAATCGCGACCTGAATCATATTATTCCCTCCCGCCGGCGGCAAAGTCATCGAAGGCCCGTCCGGCAACGGGAATGATATGGCGGCGGATAAACTCGCTGCCCTCGCGCGCGCCGGTCTCGGCATCCTTCAGGCAGCACTCCCACTCCAGCACCGCCCAGCCGTCAAAATCATATTCGGTCAGCTTACTGAACACCCCTTTGAAGTCGATCTGCCCGTCGCCGGGAGAGCGGAAACGCCCGGCCCGCTGCTGCCAGGGCTGGTATCCGCCGTAGACGCCATTGCGCCCGTTGCGGCGAAATTCGGCGTCCTTGACGTGAAAGGCTTTAATACGCGAGTGATAGATATCGATATAGGTCAGATAGTCCATTTGCTGCAGATGCAGGTGGCTCGGGTCATAGAGCATATTGCAGCGCGGATGGTTATCCACCCGCGCGAGAAAACGCTCAAAGGTCACGCCATCGTGCAGATCTTCGCCGGGGTGGATCTCATAGCAGACATCGACGCCCTGTTCGTCGAAGTGGTCCAGCAGCGGGCGCCAGCGCCGGGCCAGCTCGGCAAAGGCCTCATCCAGAAGCGGCTGATTGTGCGGCGGCCACGGGTAAAAAAAGGGCCATGCCAGCGCCCCGGAAAAGGTCGCGTGCGCCTTCAGCCCCAGGCGGCCGGAGGCCACCGCCGCCTGCTGCACTTTCTCCACCGCCCAGCGCTGGCGCGCCTGCGGATCGCCATGCAGCGCCGCTGGGGCGAAGGCGTCAAACGCCGCGTCATACGCCGGATGCACCGCCACCAGCTGTCCTTCAAGGTGAGTGGACAGCTCGCTAATTACCAACCCATGCTCCGCCAGGATGCCGCGGACTTCGTCACAGTAGGTCTGGCTCGCCGCCGCTCGCTCGACATCAAAAATCGCCGGGTGGTTGCAGGGGATCTGCAATGCCCGGTATCCCAGGCCGGCGGCCCACTGCGCCACCCCCGCCAGGGTGTTAAACGGCGCCTGCGGGCCGATAAACTGCGCCAGAAAAATGCCCGGTCCCTTAATCGTTTTCATACCCCCTCCTGTAAAATTAGTGCGGCTCTTTCTCGTTGTACTGGAAAGAGAAAAGGAAAATCAGGGCGATAACCGCGGCGGCCACCGCCGGGATCCACCAGAAGGTCACCCAGGCCTGCGGCACGCTCTGGCCGGCCACCAGATGGTTATACAGCGTGCCGGAGATCTGCGAGCCCAGCAGCATGCCGATCCCGTAGGTGAACATCACAATCATGCTCTGCGCCTGGCCTTTGACCTTCTCGCCCGCCACGCGGTCGGTGTAGATAAAGCCGACGACAAAGAAAAAGTCATAGCATACGCCGTGCAGCAAAATGCCCATATAAAGCAGGAAACGCCCCTCTTCGCTGACCCCGAGGGCAAAAAAGGCGTAGCGGACAAACCACGCCACCATGCCGATGAGCAGCATGTATTTCACCCCGAGGCGGCGGAACAGCAACGGAATGATCAGCATAAAGACGATCTCCGACATCTGGCCAAACGACATCGCGGTGCTGACATCCTTGACGCCGGCATCCGCCAGATACGACGCGGTATAGGCGTAATAAGTGCCTAACGGCACGGAAATTAAGGTGGCGCAGAGGGAAAAAATCAGGAAGTGACGGGTTTTCAGCAGCGCGAAGGCGTCCGCACACAGCAGATCGCGAAACTGAACCGGCATGCCTTTGGCCGGCGCCGGGGTATGGGGCAGCGTCAGGCTGTAAATCGCCAGCGCGACCGAACAGAGTGCCGCCAGGGTGAAGATGCCGGTGGTATCAGAGATACCGGTCACCCCGATGCAGATCCCGGCGATAATCCAGCCGATGGTGCCGAACACGCGGACCACCGGGAAGGTTTTATCGACATTGGCCAGGCTGTGGAACGCAATATTGTTGGTCAGCGCCAGGGTCGGCATATAGCACAGCGTATAGCCGAACAGCAGGCCAATCAGCAGCGCGCCGTTCTGCGCCACCAGTGCCTGGGGGACAAACCACAGGATTGCCGCCCCGGCGAGATGCATCACCGCCATCACCTTCTGCGAGGCGAAAAAGCGATCCACCAGCATTCCCAGCACAAAGGGGGACAGGATGGAGGCGATCGGCCCGGCGGAGAACGCATCGCCGATCAGCAGTGACATCTCATAGCGGGTCATCACCAGCCCCAGGGTCACCGACCAGCTGCCCCAGATAAAGAACTGCATAAACATCATTAACGACAGCCGCGGCACCAGAAAACGGTGGCTCACGCGGGCACTTGCCTGACCTTCGGTTGTGGTGATCATGTTGCTTGCCCTCAAAAAGTAATCGATTACAAAATCGCTCAAGACAAAAGTAATCGATTACAAAAAGAAGATCGCCAGGCAAATTCCCCACCTGCGAAGAAGATCACAATAAAAAGGCAGGCAGCCCCGCCGGACGGCGGGGCGTCTCGCTTACGCCGGGCGGCGCAGCAGTTTGAAGGCGATAAACAGGAACAGGATCCACACCGGCAGCAGGATCGCCGACAGGCGCATCCCATCAATGGTGCACATCAGCACCAGGATCAGCCCAAGAAAAGCAATGCAGAAGTAGTTGCTGGCGGGCGCCAGCAGCGCTTTGAACTTCGATTCACGCCCTTTGCGGCGCTGGGCGGCGCGGAACTTCAGGTGCGCCATACAGATCATGATCCAGTTCAGGAGCAGCGTCGCCACCACCAGGGCCATCAGCAGCCCCAGCGCTTCATGCGGCAGCAGGTAGTTCAGCACCACCACCAGCGAAGTGATAATTCCGGAGAGCAGCAGAGAGTTCACCGGCACGCCGCGTTTGCTGACGCGGGCGAGGAACGTCGGCGCATTGCCCTGCACCGACAGGCCGAACAACATCCGGCTGTTGGAGTACACGCCGCTGTTATAGACCGACAGCGAGGCCACCAGAATGACGAAGTTCAGCGCGGACGCCACCATGTTGCTGTCGAGATGATGGAAAATCATCACAAACGGGCTGCTGTCGGATTTGATCTCCACCCACGGGTAGAGCGCCAGCAGCACCACCAGCGAACCGATATAGAACAGCAGGATACGATAAACCACTTGGTTCACCGCTTTCGGGATGCTCTTTTCCGGGTTTTGCGCTTCGGCGGCGGTGATGCCGATAAGCTCCAGCCCGCCGAAGGAGAACATAATCACCGCCAGCGACAGAATAAGACCGTGCCAGCCGGTGGCGAGGAAGCCGCCGTGTTTCCACAGGTTGTCGAACCCGGCTTTGCTGCCGCCGTGGCCGCCAAACAGCATCCACAGGCCAAAGGCGATCATGCCGATAATCGCCAGCACCTTAATCAGCGCGAACCAGAACTCCGCTTCGCCATACAGACGGACGTTGACGAGATTGACGGCGTTAATAATGAGGAAGAAGGCCGCCGCCCAGACCCAGGTCGGGACGTCGGGCAGCCAGTACTGCATATAGATCCCGGCGGCGGTCAGCTCTGCCATCCCTACCAGCACGAACATCACCCAGTAGTTCCAGCCGGACAGGAAGCCGGCGAACGGGCCCCAGTATTTGTAGGCAAAGTGGGCAAAGGAGCCGGATACTGGCTCTTCCACCACCATTTCGCCCAGCTGGCGCATGATCAGAAAAGCGACTATCCCGGCCACGGCGTAGCCCAGCAAGACCGCCGGTCCGGCCATCTGGATAGCGGGACCAATACCGAGAAACAGGCCGGTGCCAATCGCGCCGCCAAGGGCGATAAGTTGAATATGTCGGTTCTGTAAACCGCGATGAAGCGTCGGGCCGCTCTCTTCTACGGCATCCGACGACGTTGACGCGTCTTTCACGTCGTTCCCCTGTGTGTTTTTGCGAAGGGGCACCTTTTATCACTTAGGGGGAATTGTCGCAAGTTGCATGGGGCTATGGCGCGGACAGGGGCGGCCAGATTAACCACCGCTCGCATGGACCCAGGCCAGGCAAGGCGTCGCCGCCGCCCGGCACATACGCGGCTGTGCACCCGCTATCCTTGCCCGGTGGCGCTATGCTTACCGGGCCTGGGAGGTGGGCGCCTGTCGCCCGGCCAGGGCTGCCTCCACCGACAAAACTTAATAGCGCACCATCACCGACTTCAGCTCCGTGTAGTCATCAATAAACGCGCTGCCGAATTCGCGCCCGATACCCGAGCCCTTCATGCCGCCAAACGGTACCGCCGGGTCGAGGAAGGTATGCATATTGACCCACACGATGCCGGCGTCAATCGCCTCCGAGTAGCGTAGCGCCTGACGAATATTATCGGACCAGACGCTGGCCGCCAGGCCATATGGCGACGCATTGATCTGCGCCAGCGCCTCTTCTTCACTGCGATAGCCGATGAAGCTGCACACCGGACCGAAGGTCTCTTCGCGCATCAGGGTGCTCTCTTCGCTGCGGACTTTGACCGCGGTCGGCTGCAGGAAATAGCCCTCGCCGGGCAGCGCTTCACCGCCGCAAACAATGGTATCCCCCTCGTCGCGCGCGATCTGGATCAGTTTGAGCACTTTCTCGTATTGCTGACGGTTGGCCAGCGGCCCCATCAGCGTCTGTTCATCCAGCGGCGAGCCGGGCGCGAAGGCGCTGAGTCTTTCTTTCAGCAGCGCCAGCACTGCATCCAGTTTGCCCTGCGGCAGATAAAAGCGCTCCGCGGCGGCGCAAATCTGCCCCTGATTCAGGTAGCCGGCTTCAATAATGCCGTTGACCATCGCCTCCGGCGTCAGGTCATCCAGGAACAGCGCGGCGTTTTTGCCCCCCAGCTCAAGGGTCACCCGTTTACCGGAAGCGCTGGCCGACTGCTGGACTTTTTCACCGGTGGCCACCGAGCCGGTGAAGCTCACCTTGGCGCAGGCCGGATGCGTAATCAGCCGCTGGGCAATCTCGCCGCCGGCGCCGTTGACCACGTTAATCACCCCATCCGGGATACCCACCGCTTTTGCCAGCTCCGCCACGCGCAGCAGCGTCAGCGGGGTATATTCGCTCGGTTTGAGGACGATGGTGCAGCCGCAGACCAGGGCCGCCGCCAGCTTCCAGATGGCAATCATGATGGAGAAGTTCCACGGCACAATACCGACCACCACCCCCAGCGGCTGGCGGCGGGTAAACGCGGTATATTTCTCACCGTTCATGGAGGGGAGCGACACATCCAGCGTCTCGCCCGTCACCTTCCCCGCCCAGCCGGCGAAGTAGCGCAAAAACGCCACCGATTGATCCAGCTCCAACATCCGCGCCAGCATGATGGTCTTGCCGGAGCAGAGACTTTCCAGCTGCGCCAGCGCTTCGCGATGCTCAGCCAGGGCATCCGCCAGCTTCAACAGCAGCGTACCGCGCGCCAGCGTCGGCATCTCGCGCCACTGACTGAACGCCTGGCGGGCACTTTCCATGGCGCGATCCGCCTGATCCACATCCGCTGCCGTCACCTCAGCAATTGCCTGACCGGTGGCCGGGTTAATCACCGCGAACGGCGCGCCGTGGCCTGCCGCCCGCTCTCCGGCGATGAACTGCCCGTGCGGCTGGCGTAAAAAGGCGGTCACTTCCGCCAGTAAGGTTATCTCGCTCATCGTCAGCACCCGTTTTTTCAGCAAAGTTGGCCTATCACAGCACGGTTGCTCTGCGCCGCCCATCGTTCTAAAGAACGTCATTCTTTCGGACGATATTCAACGCCCACATGGCGTGCTGTGATGAGGACCTTGAGCCAGGCAAGACCACAGGGTAACGCGATGAACATTAAAATCGATGCGCTGAACTACTACGGCGCGACGAAGAAATACCACCTCCATTTTCCGGCGCTACGGGAAGATATTGAAGCCGATGTGGTGATTATCGGCGGCGGCTTCTCCGGCATTAATACCGCGCTGGAGCTGGCGGAACAGGGCATCACCAACGTGGTGGTACTGGAAGCACGCCATCTCGGCTACGGCGGTACCGGGCGCAACGGCGGCCAGGTGATGGCCGGTATCGGTCACGATATCGAAGCGGTAAAAAAGCACGTTGGCAAAGAGGGGCTGGAGACGCTGTTTAAAATTTCCAATCTCGGCGCGGGCATCATTCGCGAACGCATCCGCAAATACCATATCGACGCCGATTTCGTCCCCGGCTACGGCTATCTTGCCTATAACCAGCGGCAGCTCAAAACGCTGCGCCAGTGGGAGAAAGAGTTTAAGGCCGCCACCCCGGATGAAGATATCGAGCTGTATACCGGCAAAGAGGTGCAGCAGGTGGTTGGCTCCGAGGTTTACTGCGGCGCGCTGAAACATATGGGCGGCGGGCAGATCCACTCGTTGAATATGCTGCTCGGTTCGGCGCAGGCTGCCCATTCGCTGGGGGTGAAGATTTTTGAATCCTCGCCCGTGGTGGAGGTGAATTACGGCAAACAGGTGCGGGTACGCACCGCGATGGGCAGCGTGAAAGCCGCCAAACTACTGTGGGCCTGCGACAGCTTCCTCAATAATATGGAGCCGGAGATCTACAACAAGACGCTGGTGACCTACTCCTATCAGGTGTCAACGGAGCCCCTTTCCGATGAACTGATCGAGCGCATCAGCCCACTGCGCGGCGCCTTCAGCGATATTCGCCCGGTGATTAACTACTACCGCGTCACCCGGGAAAATCGCCTGCTGTTCGGCAGCGCGACTCGCTTCGTGGAATATACGCCGAATGATTTCGCCGCCTGGAATCGCACGCTGCTGGCGGAGGTCTTTCCCTATCTGAAGGATGTGAAGATCGATTTCGCCTGGGGCGGGCCGATGGCCTGTAGCGCCAACCTGTTCCCGCAGATCGGCACCCTACGCGATCACAACAACGTTTTTTACGTCCAGGGGTACTCCGGCTTCGGCGTCACCCCGTCACACATCGTGTGCAAAATCCTCGCCGAAGGGATCAATGGCGGTTCCGACCGCTATCGCCTGCTGAGCAGCATCCCCCACGCGACCATCCACGGCCGTGACAGCCTGCGCTTGCTATTAGTCACTGCCGGAAAATTGATGCATCAAACCGCCGGTTTCTGGAAAGGCCGGAGTTAACAAGGAGAACGCTATGCACGCTTTTAAACTTAAACACCCGGTACCTGACCTGCAGCCGATCGGCAGCGTCAGCCTGCTCGGCGCGACGCCGACCGCGGGAGACCCGCAGGTGGCCGGGGCGATGATCTACGGCGAGCCGCAGGACGCCTTTACCTGCGGACTGTTTTCGTCCACTGAGGGGAGCTTTACCATGACCTATCCGTTTACCGAGCACGCTACCGTGCTGGAAGGCGAAGTGGAGTTGACCGTCGCCGGCGGCGAGCCACAGCGCTTTACGCCGGGCGACAGCTGGTTTGTCAAACAGGGTACCGAAGTGGAGTGGAAAATCCTGACACCGCGCTTTGTGAAGCACTACCTGGCGAACGTCGAGACGCGCTAACAAACTGATAATGCCCGGTGGCGCTGCGCTTGCACGGGCCTGGAGGACGAATGCCGTCGGTAGGCCGGGTAAGGCGCAGCCGCCATCCGGCAGAAATACGCGCAACGTGGCAAGACGGATGGCCCCGGTTTTCGGGGTCATGTTGTTTATCCACCGCGACATTCATCGACTGCGTCACAGAATCATGCGCCGCCCTCCACCTTCCGGACGATATTCATTGAGCAGGATGCCCGCCTAAATTATGACTATCCGGGAGTGGCGCTGGCTATTCCCTGCCCTACCCCATTATTGTGCAGAGGTTGACTATGTTTAGTAACAGACTCGCCAGCCATCTTGAGCGCGGCGTCGTCGGCTTCCCGACCACCCTCGCCAGCTCCGTCGGGCTGATCATGGCCAGCCCGGTGATCCTGACGGTCACCAGCGGCTTCGGCATGGGCGGCGATACCTTCGCGCTGGCGGTGCTGCTGGCCTTTATTATGATGCAGGCGCAGGTCACCACCTTTGCCGAGGCGGCGACGCTCATTCCTACCACCGGTTCGGTGTACGACTATATCTCCTGCGGCATGGGCCGCTTCTTCGCCATCACCGGCGCGCTGTGTGCCTATCTGATCGTCCATATTTTCGCCGGGACGGCGGAGACGATCCTGGCGGGCATTATGGCGCTGGTGAACTTCGAATCGATCAACGCTCAGATGGCCGCCCACCAGAACACCTGGATGGTGGGTGTCGGCATGGTGGTGATTTTCGGCTTGCTCAACGCCATCGGCGTGGAAATCTTCGGCAAGGTCGAAGTGGTGCTGACCTTCGGCATGTGGACCACACTGACTATTTTCGGCCTGTGTGGCATTTTTATGGCGCCGGTGACTCATCTTTCCGGCTGGTTCGGCACGCCGCTGAACATCAGCGATATCAACGGTCTGTTCGGCTATATCGGCATGGCGATGTTTATGTTCGTCGGCTGCGAACTGGTGACGCCGATGGCGCCGGAGATCAAACAGGCCCACCGCACGATTCCGCGGGCGATGGCGCTGGGCCTGCTGGGGGTCGCCAGCTGCATGTTTATCTACGGCGCGGCGATCAACCGCCAGGTGGAGAATACCGTGCTCGACGCGGCCAACAACGTCCATCTGCTGGATACACCGATGGCGATCCCGGCCTTCGCCGAACGGGTGATGGGCCACGCCGGCCAGTACTGGCTGGGGGTCGGGCTGCTGCTGGCCGGCTGCGCCACCATCAATACGCTGATGGCCGCCGTGCCGCGCATTATCTACGGCATGGCGCTGGACGGCGCGCTGCCCCGCTTCCTGACCTGGCTGCATCCGCGCTTTAAAACGCCGGTGATCGCCATTGCCATCGGGGTGGCGATCCCCTGCCTGCACGCCTGGTATCTGAACGGCGATCTCGACCGCATCGTGCCGCTGATCCTCGCCGCGGTCTGCGCCTGGGGCGTCGCCTATCTGCTGGTGACCCTGTCGGTGGTGTTGCTACGTATCCGCCGCCCGGACCTGCCGCGCGCCTACCGCTCGCCGTGGTTCCCGCTGCCGCAGATTATCTCCAGCGTCGGGATCATCATCGCTATCGTCAATATCACGCCGCCGGGGATGGACAGCCGCCAGGTGCTGGTGCCGTTCGGCATTATGCTCGGTCTGACCGCCGCCTACGCCCTGTTCTGGACGGTGTGTGTGCAGCGCGTCAATCCGTTCAAGCCGCTGGTAGTGGAAGAGGTGGTTGAGCGCGCCATCAGCAACTACGAAAAACAGACCCGCGGGGAGATGACGCCAGATGTCCTCCGTCCCCTGGTTTGAGACGCCGTTAATGAACGCGGTGCAGCGCGATCTGGCGGGCTGGCCGTGCGAAAAGCTGAGCGAGCGCAGCGCATTGCTGCGGTTGAACGACGCCACCGCCATTACCTTCAGCGTGCGTCAGAAGCGGCTGTTTATGGCCAGCATTCACAGCTGCGAGTTTGTCGTCGAGGGGCCGGTGACCCGGCCCGCTCGCGGTAAAATTCGTGCCCATCAATCCGGCTGGTGGAAACGCCAGCCGATCCGCTTTATCGGCGGCAAAGGCAGCGAGGAACTCGCCGGCTATCTCAACGGTTTTCCCAGTCTCCAGCAAACCTTAAGTGAGCTGGACTACCGCCGCTTTTCGCTGACTTTCGGCGATAACCGCTGGCGCTGCTGCATTGAGCCGTGGGCCGCCAGCGAGGTGGTCTGCAAGATGCCGCCGCTGCGCCGTTATCTGAAGCTGGAAGCGCAGCAGCGGATGCTGCTGCTCAGCGTGCTGGCGATGGTTAATCAGGCGGTAAGCCAGTGGATGCATGAGTGAACCGAATGCCCGCGCGATCACGCGCCGATCAGGCTCTCAAGGGGGATGCCGAACTGCGCATGAAGTCGGCGAATCAGGCGCTGGCTCATTATCAAAAAAAGTTCAACGGCGCTTAGCGCGGCTTCGTAATCTTGTTCAGTGCGGATAGGCTTAACATTCATCATTTACGTCCTCTCAATCGTCTCAGCGTTTATCACGTCATATTCCTTATGCGTCCCGATAAACTTAACGAACATCCATCCCCGCAGATAAGCAACGGCTACGGTTAACCGGTCATCATTTCCCTTAATGTTGAATACCACCCGTTTATTTAAGGTTTTCACTGAGATTATCTTCATGTGCAGAGACCAGTCCCATTTCGGGACTAAGTAAAGAAAAAGTCCCGTACCGGGACTTTAGGGATCAACGTATCAGGAAAACGCCGTGCTGCCACGGCGCGCGCGGGATGCGAAAGTCAGATCACAGATGCAGCGTGCGCTGAGCGGCCGGCATCCAGGTTCGGGAAACCAGTTCGGTACGATTGACGACTTCGGTCTTGGCGAAAATGTTGCGCAGGTGCGTTTTTACCGTCGAGAGCGAGATATCCAGCTGGCGGGCAATCAGCTTATTGCTGGCACCTTCGCGCACCATGCCGACGATTTCCCGCTCTTTCGCCGTCAGGATGACGGGCAGGTCATCTTCTTCCTGCAGACAGTCGCGAATGGCCAGCTCCACCAGCGGCAGCACCGCCTGAGCCCGCTGGCGCTCTTCGCTGGAGAAAGGCACGTCACGCATCAGCGAGATACCGGCGATGATCCGCCGCTCGCGGCGAATAAAGATCTCGGTCATGTCGCGCACGTTATTCGGCAACATAAATTCATGATAGTAATGGCGGTTGCGGTCGCAGAGCCGCGGCGTCATCGCCGCCACGGTGGTGTTCTGGTGGCTAAAGTGCGACGGCAGAAGCGGATCCAGCGGCTGGAAGTTTTCCAGATATTGTTGATGCGTATTATCAGAAATATTATGCAATATATAGTTTTCGGGTTTTAAGCGATTATTTACTCGATAAAAAACCGCGGAAGTCAGTGGAATTAACTGGGATATAGTCTGTAAACAACGGGCTATTATCGCATCATTACGGCTGGCTTTTAACAAAGCAGACATGATAGGGCCTCCCCGTCGAGATGATGGTACGTGACACATGAATAACTACCGATGAATGAAGCATACATTTCACATTTAAGTAACACAATCATTAACATATTAACAATGTGATAGCCGTTACAAAATTTTAATCAATACATTGTTATATATAGCATTTAAAAAATGCGCTTGCCATGCTTTACCGTGGATGCGTTAAAACATAAACAAAAAATATTAACACCCTAACTACATTCCATTGGCGATAAAAAAAAGCTATCCCATACACCTCTCTCTCTCATCCTTAAGAACGATGGATTTCTGTTTTTTTTCACTTATACCCTTAACAGGATGCCCATTAACTTTCGCCGCGGCGTAATCCTGTGATGACGCCTGGCCTGCTGTTGCCAAAATAATGTGAGCAGCCCCCTTTGAGCGGGCGCCATTAGCCGCCCGGCTATCGTTCTTCCGGGCGATAGCCGGGACCTGGCGCGCTTTTTAAGGTAATCGGAAATCCCATTACAGGAGAGTGCCGATGGCGAGAGTCGTGGTAATTACCGGCGGTGGAACCGGAATTGGCGCCGCCTGCGCGCGGCTGATGTGCGCGGCGGGCGATCGGGTGTTTATTACCGGGCGGCGCGAAGCGCCATTGCAGGCTGTCGCCGATGAGACCGGCGCCACGGCGCTGGTGGGCGATGCCGCCGACGGCGAGTCCTGGGTCAGCGGCTGCTGCCGGCCATCCTCGACCAGGCTGGCGGGATCGACGTGCTGATCTGCAGCGCCGGCGGGATGGGCAACAGCCCCGCTGCCGAGACCAGCGACAGCCAGTGGCGCGAGGCGCTGGACGGCAATCTCACCAGCGCGTTCGCCAGCGTTCGCGCCTGTCTGCCTTCGCTGATTGCCCGTCGCGGCAATGTGCTGTTTGTCGCCTCCATCGCCTCGCTGGCTGCCGGGCCGCAGGCCTGCGGCTACGTCACCGCTAAACACGCCTTAATCGGTCTGATGCGCTCCGTGGCTCGCGATTACGGCCCACAGGGGGTACGCGCCAATGCTATCTGTCCCGGCTGGGTTACGACGCCGATGGCGGATGAAGAGATGCTCCCGCTGATACAGGCGGAAGGGCTATCGCTGACGGAGGCTTATCAGCGGGTCTGTCGCGAGGTTCCGCTGCGCCGCCCCGCCAGCCCCGAGGAGATAGCCGAGGCCTGTCAGTTTCTCTGTTCGCCGCAGGCCGCCATCATCAGCGGCGCCACGCTGGTCGCCGATGGCGGCGCCAGTATCGTCGATGTTCCCACTCTGGCGTTTGCCTAACGCCCTACTCTGCTCAGGAGCCCACATGACTTCAGAAGCCGTATTTATCCAGGTCGGCGCGCTGGCCGATGGTTTTGCCCCGCACGGCAACCTGCTGGCTACCGCCAGCCTGCCCGCAGGCGAAACCTTTACCTTTTATGTCGCTGGCAGTAAGCCGCAGCAGTTGGTTATCGAAGATGACCAGACGCTCAGCTGGAACGGCAAGCGCGCCCCCTGGCGAGCAACCGCCCTGCGCCCCGATATTCTGTTCATCGACTTCCTTGACCCGGAGCACGATAACGCCAGCATCAGCGCGGTATGCAACCTGACGCAGCGCAATGCCACCCTGGTCTACGGCCAGCTGCCGGACGAAGCCGCCGCGCGGCTGGACGCCTTCAGCCGGGTGGAGCAAGGCCTGCCGCTAACCGCGGTAGAGGCACGGTTTGTTTTTGCCCGCCTGGATGAGCAGCCGGGGCCGCTGCCAGGCTTTACCACTGCGTTGGTCGGGATGCGTAATCAGTACACCTACAGTCCGACCGAGCGTTATGAGCATATTTATCTCAACGATAATTTTTACGCCTGGCAATGTCTGGATGGCGTGGAAAAGGGGCTGGCGGATGTCGATCGCTGCCACTATGTGCAGGTGGCGGAGGAGCTCTATCTGTTCGTCTGGCGGGAGAAAATCATTCCCACACTGGGGGTGATCCTGATCGATCTGCAGCAGATGCGCACCGACGGTAAGATCATGGGCTATCAGGGCAGCGATTTTGGCGCCTTGAGTAATTTCCCGGTCGGCGCGAGCGCGAAGATCCTCAACGTCACCCGCCATCAGGAATAAAGGGGCGTCGCCGGGCACGCTTTCAGGCACCACACCCGTCATTTCGCCGGGTGGCGGCTGGCGCCTTACCCGGCCTACCGGGCCTCTCACAGGATCACACCTCCCAGGCCCGGTAAGCGCAGCGCCACCGGGCGATGGCATCAGGTACGGAGCCGCTTTAGTGCCGGGTGGCGGCTACGCCTTACCCGGCCTACCGGGGCCTCTCACAGGAGCACACCGCGTAGGCCCGGTAAGCGCAGCACCACCGGGCGATGGCATTAGGCACGGAGCCGCTTTAGTGCCGGGTGGCGGCTACGCCTTACCCGGCC
>NZ_PION01000024.1:0-19578 GCF_002810615.1 Klebsiella sp. G-Nf4
CGGGCTACGACTGGTGCGCTCCATTTATGCCGGATGGCGGCTGACGCCTTATCCGGCCTACGTTCCTTCCCGCAGGCTCACACAACGTAGGCCCGGCAAGCGCAGCGCCGCCGGGCGGTCAGGCGCCGTACCTGAGGTAATGCCGGATGGCGGCTGACGCCTTATCCGGCCTACGTTCCTTCCCGCAGGCTCACACAACGTAGGCCCGGCAAGCGCAGCGCCGCCGGGCGGTCAGGCGCCGTACCCGCGGTAGTGCCGGATGGCGGCATAAATGCCTTATCCGGCCTACAGAAAACCTCCTTCCCCCCAGGCCCGGCAAGCAACAGCGCCGCCGGGCAGCTGGCCCTGGTCCCCCTCAGTTCACCGTCAGGCGCAGGGCCAGATCCTGCGGGTAGGGGTCAAAATAGTTCTGCGCCTGCAGGTAGCGATCCGGATACTCGGCCAGATAGTGCTTAAGCAGCGTCAGCGGGGCGAGGATCGGCAGCAGCCCGGCGCGATAGTTGAGGATCACCTCCCGCAGCTCGCCGCGCTGGCGGCTGTTGAGCTGGTCGCGGAAATAACCCTGAATATGCATCAGCACGTTGGTGTGGTTTTTCCGCGAGGCGGGCTGCTTGAGGATCGCCATCAGCTTCTCGCGGTAGACCTCGAAGAAAGCCTCCAGATCCTCCCATTCATGCAGCGAGGCGACGAACGGGCCGATCTCCCGGTAGCCCGCCTGGTGGTGAGCCAGCAGCTGCAGCTTGTAGCGGCTGTGAAAGGCCAGCAGGCCGTGACGGCTCAGGCCGCGGGCGCGCAGGTCGTTGAGTTCATGCAGGGCGAAAACGCGCTCGACAAAATTTTCCCGCAGCAGCGGATCGTGCAGCCGGCCATCCTCTTCCACCGGCAGCCACGGGTAGCGCGCCATCAGGGCGCCGGTAAACAGCCCCACGCCTTCCTTACGTCCGCGATTGCCTTTTTCGTCATACAGCCGCACGCGCTCCATCCCGCAGCTCGGCGATTTGGCGCAGACGATAAAGCCTGACAGTTCGCCCAGGGTTGCCAGGTGGGCGCTGGCGAAATCGGCCATCTTCTCCGTCACATCCTCGTGCGGGGCGTGGCTGAAGCGCATGCGGATCTCCCCGACCGGGGTCTGCACCAGGCGGAGCGCCGGGCGGGGAACGGGCAGGCCGATCGCCATCTCCGGGCAGACGGGTTTAAACGCCACCCACTGCGCGAGCTCATCCATCACAAAGCCCATACGCTTATGCCCGCCGTCGAATCGCACGGCTGAGCCGGTTAAACATCCGCTGATCCCAATGACAGGTTGCGTGTTCATGGCGCTGTCCTCTCTTCTGCTGTGGTTCGGGTAAAGAAAAGGGTCACGGTGGCGACCGTAATGCCGAATTTCTTCATCTCGGTTTTGTTAAACAAATGGCTGCCGTCCTGCAGGAACATCCAGTCGTCAAAGTGCAGCAGCCACCGGCTGCCGCTGGCCTCGACGTTCATGCTGTAGCGCCAGTGAAAGGCATTGCCTGCCGCCTGGCCGATGGCCACGCCTTCGATGTCCCCGGCGGTGCCCTGGTAACGGTTATCGCCGGTGCGGCGAATGCGCCACACCCGCTGCTGCTTCTCGCCATCGTCATAGACAAAGCGCTCATGGAGGGTCAGGGTGTCGCCGACGACGTCGCCATCGATCGCTACATGGAAGCGGCGCAGCTGCTTGCCGCTACGATCCTGCACCATCCCCCACGCCTCGGTTCGCCCCTGAAAATAGTGAAAGATGTCGAGGGCGGGTTGCTGCTGCCGGTACTCCGTGACCTCGGTGCTGCAGCCGGCGAGGATCAGCATCAGCAGCGCCAGGCCAAGGGTCAGAATGCGTTTCATGGTGTACCTCCGATCAACTGCTGACGCAGTTCGGGATAAGTGGTGCGCGGATCGAGCCAGATGGCGAGAAAACGAGTGCTGAACGCCGCCGACTGGCGCGGGCCGAGCGGGATAAAGGCGGTCTGCGCGGCGCTGGCGCGGTACCAGAACTGCCCCTCGCCGCCGCTGACCACGAACGCCAGCTGGCTGCCCGGCGCAACATCCGGCCAGATCCCCTGCAGCATGCGCAGCCAGGCTTCGCTGCGCGGCTCCTGCTGCAGAATGCCCTGCGCCTGCCACTGGTCGCGGGTGGCGTCCACCAGCGCCTCGCGATCGATGTCGCGCTGGTAGGTGATGATCAGCGCCCGATCCTGTTGCGGACCGTCATACCGGCCATTGGGCGTGCGCAGCTGCGAGTGATAGACGGTGAACGGCCCCCAGGTGAGGGTCGCCTCGCCGACGCGGCGCCACGTCAGCCAGTCGGCGGCGTGGGCCGCCGGAGCGAGGGTGGTCAGCCACAGCAGTAACAGGGCGAATCTCATTTTCGCCTCCCCATCCCCAGATGGAATAACAGCATGAGCACCAGCCAGCCGCAGGCCATGGCGGCCACGGCAAGCGCCATCGGCACCAGCAGGCTCATGGCGCCGAGGCGAGCGCCGAGCAGGTAGGCCACCGGGCCGCCGACGGTGGCGGCCGTTGCCAGCACCCAGCCGGGAAGCGTCGTGGTGCGGGTCAGCCGGGTCCAGACGACGGCGAACATCAGCCACAGGGCCACCATCCACAGGGGCAGCAGGCTGTCGCCGCGAAAATCGATCAGTCCCGCCAGCGCCCAGCAGGCGTCCAGGCCGCAGCCCGCCGCGGCCAACAGCAGGGCGGGTGGACGACTGGCCGCCGGCAACCGCAGCCAGGCGAAAATGGCCAGCGTCAGCCAGATCAGCAGACCGCGCTCGCGCAACATCACCACCAGCGTCCAGTAAACATCGAACGCGAGGGCCATCAGCAGGTGCTGCGCCGGGCGTGTCATACCCGCTCCGCGGTGAGCTGTACCACGCTGATGGTGCGGGCGTTAAATCCGGCTTCGCAGTAGCCGAAGTAGTAGAGCCACATCCGGCGGAAGCGCTCATCAAAGCCGAGCTTTTCAATATCCTGCCAGGCGTGGGTAAAACGCTGCCGCCAGTGGGCCAGGGTGCGGGCGTAGTCCGGGCCCATGTCGAACAGGTTGCGCACCACAAAATCGGTATGGCGGGTCATCAGCTCGCTCATTGCGGTGATGCTGGGCAAAAAGCCGCCGGGGAAGATGTAGCGCTGGATAAAATCGACGCTTTTGCTGTAGTCGCGATAGCGCTGATCCTGGATGGTGATCGCCTGCAGGGCCATTCTGCCGCCCGGGCGCAGGCGCGCCTGGCAGGTGCGGAAGAAGGCCGGGAGGTAGCGCTGGCCCACCGCCTCAATCATCTCCACCGACACCAGTTTGTCGTACTCGCCGCGCAGATCGCGGTAGTCGCAGAGCAGCACCTCGACGCGATCCTGCAGCCCGGCGCGGGCCATGCGCTCGGTAGCCCAGCGGTGCTGCTCCCGGGAAAGGGTGGTGGTGGTGACCCGGCAGCCGTAATGGCGGGCGGCGTACTCGGCCAGCGCCCCCCAACCGGTGCCAATCTCCAGCAGATGATCGCCGGGAGTGAGTGCCAGCTGGTCGCACAGGCGCGCCATCTTGGCCCGCTGGGCCTGGGTCAGATCCTGCTGGTCATCGGTAAACAACGCGCTGGAGTAGAGCAGGTCGTCATCCAGAAAGTGGGCATAAAATTCGTTGCCGAGATCGTAATGGGCGGCGATATTCTCCCGCGCCTGGGCGCGGGTGTTGCGGCGGGTCCAGTGGTGCAGGCGGGCGACGGGCTTGCCCAGCAGACGAAAGCCGCGTTCCAGACGTCCCAGCACCTCGCCGTTGCGCGCGAGGATCTGCAGCAACGCCGTCAGCTGGTGGCTCTCCCAGTCGCCGTCCATCCAGGCCTCGGCCGCCGCGAGGCTGCCGCCGGTCAGCAGACGCCAGTACACCTCCGGCGTGCAGACCCGCGCCTCGGCGCGCAGCGCGGCGGCGGGGTCGCCAAAATGAAAAGTCTGTGCCCCTTCGCGCACGGTGAGCGAGCCTTCGCGGAGGCCGCTCAACAGACGAAAAAGCAGCCAGCGCGCGAGCCGCACGTTGCGCGGCACATCGGGTTCAAGCGCAAAGACGGGATCGGTCATGAGCGTTCACTCCTGCTGACAGGATGGTTGTACAGCGGCACGCGCTTCAGCCACAGCCGCAGCGCCTGCCAGTAGATGGCGAGGACGGTTTTCAGGGTCATCAGCGGCAGACGCAGCAGCAGCCCACGCAGGTTGGCGCGGGTCAATGGCACGCGGCTCAGGGCCAGCGTGGCGTCGAACACCTTGCTGGCCTGATGGTTTTCAATATGCATGTGCAGCGTTTTGCCGGGCGCGTTGAAGCGCCAGTGATAGACCATGTCCATCGGGTTAAACGGCGAAACGTGAAAGGCTTTCTCCAGCGGGCGCGCCTGCTGGCCGTCCACCGCGTAGTAATGACGCTCATTCCACGGCGTGTTTCGCACTTCGGCCAGCACCCAGCGCAGGGTGTCGGCTTCGTCATAGCAGTAGTAAAAGTTGACCGGATTAAAATGGAAGCCGAAGTAGCGCAGCTGGGTCAGGAGCATCACGCGGCCCGCCGGGCGGCAGCCGGTCAGGCTCTCCAGCCGGTTCAGCACCTGGGCCTTCAGCGGCGCGCCCAGCGGATAATCGGCGTCGAACCAGGCGGCGGCGGCCAGGCGGTTGCGGCGGATACCTGCCTCAGGCAGCTTGTCCAGTTCGTCGAGGTCGAGCCAGGCCATAAACAGGCGGTAGACGAAGTGGTGCGTCTTTGGCTGCAGGCGACGGTGGCGCAGGACGCCCTGATAGAGGCAACTGTTCATCTCAGTTGCCCTCCGCCGCGGCGATGCCCTGCACCACGTCGAGCGCGCTGCGCACCCCGTCCTCATGAAAGCCGTTGTACCAGTAGGCCCCGCAGTACCAGCTACGCTGCTGGCCGTTAATCTCTTCGCGCCGCAGCTGGGCAGACCAGCTTTGCGGGTTAAACAGCGGATGCTCATAGACGAAGCGCTGCCAGACATAGCGATCGTCCACCGGCGCGTCCGGGTTCAGGGTGACGCAGAACAGCGGCGCGTCTGCGGGCAGCCCCTGGAGAATATTCATGTTGTAGGTGACGCAGGCCCGGGCCCGATCCCCGTCGCTCAGGCGATAGTTCCAGCTGGCCCAGGCACGCTGGCGCTCCGGCAGCCAGCGCGGATCGCTGTGCAGCACCACCTCGTTACGCTGCCAGCCGATATCCCCGAGAACTTCGCGTTCGGAGTCGGTGGGCGCCGCCAGCATCGCCAGGGCCTGCGTGGAGTGGCAGGCGAAAATCACCTGGTCAAAATGCGCCTCCCCGGACGCCAGCCGCAGGGTGACCCCCGTCGGGTGACGCTCCACCTGCTGTACCGGCGCGTTGAGCCGCAGATCCAGACGATCGCCGAGCCTGGCGAGCAGGGCGCGAACGTACTCCCGGGAACCGCCGGGCACCACGTACCACTGCGGGCGATCGCGAATATCCAGCAGGCCGTGGTGTTCAAAGAAGCGCAAAAACAGCGGCAGCGGGAAGCGACGCATCTCCTGCAGCGACGACGACCAGATGGCCGCCCCCATCGGCAGAATATAGTGGCGGGCGAAGAAGGGGCTGAAGCGGTGGCGGGCGAGGAAGCTCTCCAGCGTTGCCCCCGGATCCAGCGCCTCGGTCAGCGCCAGTTTCGCCAGCCGGTTAAAGCGGACGATCTCGCTCAGCAGCCCCCAGAAGGCTGGCTTCAGCAGATTGCGCCGCTGGGCGAAAAGCGAGGTAAGGCTGTGGCCGTTGTACTCCAGGCCGCTGGTCGGGTTGTGAACCGAGAAGCTCATCTGCGTTTTTTGCCCGTCGATCCCCAGCTCGCTGAGCAGGCCCATAAAGCGCGGATAGGTGCGATCGTTGTAGACGATAAATCCGGTATCGATGGCCCAGGTACCCTGCGGCGTGGCGACATCCACGGTGGCGGTGTGGCCGCCCGGCGTGGCGCCCGCTTCGAACAGCGTCACCTGATGGTGTCCGGCCAGCCGCCAGGCGCAGGTCAGCCCGGCGATGCCGCTGCCGATGATGGCGATGTTCATGAGCGCACCATCCTGCGCAACAGCAGGCGCTGGATACCCGATGGCAGGCTGGCCAGCAGTTGCAGGGCCAGGCTGAAACCGGTGGGGAAGGCGATGTGGTTTTTGCCCTTCGCCAGGCCATGGCGGATCGCCGCCACCGCCCGATCCACGCTCACCCGGCCGGGCATGGCGAAGTCGTTTTTACGCGTCAGCGGGGTGTCGACGAAGCCCGGAGAGACCACCGTGACGGCGACCCCTTTGGGCTCCCAGTCCAGACGAAGACTGTTGGCAAACCAGGTCAGCGCTGCCTTGGAGGCGCCATAGGCTTCCGCGCGCGGGAAGGGCAGCCAGTGCGCCATGGAGCTGACCAGCACCACCCGATCGCCTGCCTCCAGCTGCGTCTGCAGCGCCGCCAGGCAGTTCACCGGCCCGAGGAAGTTGGTGGCCATCACTCGCTCCACGAGGGCGGCATCCACCTGCCCGTGGTCGAGGTATTCGCAGGTGCCGGCGCAGAGAATGATCAGGTCGGCAAAACAGCCCGTCAGCGCCTGGCGACAGGCGTCCCTGTCTGTCATATCGAACAGGCGCCCGCTGATGTTGGGGCTGAACTGCTGGAGCGCCGACAGGCGCGAAGCATCTCGCCCGCAGGCGATAACCAGATGGCCATCCGCCGCGAAGGATTTCGCCAGACCGGCGCCGATCCCGGAGCTGGCGCCGGTGATAAGCACCGTCATCATGAGCGCACCCTCCGCTTCACGCCGCGCACCGCCCAGCCCAGCAGGGGAAGATGCTCGTAGATCATCTCCCCGGCGTCGTAGTAGTCGCGCTGATGGAGAACCTGCTCCCCGGCGATGTCCACCACCGAGCACCCCGGCAGGGCCAGCGTTTCTCCACCGGCAATGCGCGGATGCGACCAGTGCATGGTCCAGGTCACGGCGAACCGCTGGCCGTCGCAAAGCGGCGTGTCGATGGTGAACCGGCACTGCTCCACGTTGGCCAGCAGATGGGTAAAGTAGCGCTGGATGGCGAACAGCCCCTGATGCTGACCAAAAGGATCGCTCAGCGTCGCGTCCGGATGGTACAGCGCGGCCAGCGCCGCGGGCGGCTGCGCATCCAGCCCGGCGTAGTACTCAACGAAACGACGAATCACAGACGGCGAGGTGCTCATGGATCACATCCTGGCTAGATACGGTAGCGTAATGGCATACTTAAAACTTACACAAATAAAATTATTTGTCCAAGTTTGTAGAAAAATATATTTTATTTGTGTTAAAAATCATGTTGTTATGATTGGTGTTTTAAGGGGTGAAAATCGCGTGTGTTGCAAAAGGCAAGCGTGCGCCCGCCGCGCCACCGGGCGCTGGCGGAACAGAGAGTGGGGTAAGTTAAAACAGGGAGTTAGAGCGGAATTACCTCGAGGGAGACGACCTGCTGCTGCCAGAGTTCGACCTGCCTCTGGCGGGCGGCGGAAAGTTTGCCGCTGGTGACCAGCAGCCAGTTGCGCTGGGGAAAAATCTCCGGCGCCAGGGCGGCGGGAGGCACCGGCAGAACGTCGATGCGATGGCCCTGGCCGGTACGTTTGAGCGCCTCAAGCCAGATTTCGCAGGCGTCGGTCAGGTGCCAGCCGGTGATCAGAAAGTTGTCCCCGGGCGCCTTCTTGTCGCCTTCGAGGCAAAACGAGGTATAGGCGATGATGATGCCGTCGAGAATTTCGCGCAGCGTCATGATGGCCGGCACGTTGGCGGAGACCTGGCTGCGCAGCGGACGCAGCACTTCGGTGACCAGCTCCTGGCGCGGATATTCGCGCCCGGCGTCGTAGATCAGCTGGCGCAGGGACTCGATTTTTCCCTCTTTCAGCCGCTGCAGCATGGTCTCCTGCAACGTCAACCAGTTGTTGGTGCGCCGCGCGCCGGGGCGCGACAGCAGGGGCTTCACCTGGCTGACCGGTACCCCTTTTTTCACCCAGTCGAGGATCTTCAGCGCCTGCTGGACGTCGTCATCGCTGTACTGACGGTGACCACCATCGGTGCGCAGCGGCTTGAGCAGGCCATAGCGGCGCTGCCAGGCGCGAAGCGTGGTCGCATTTATCCCGCAAAGTCGGGCAAATTCGCCGATGGAGTAAGGCATGGAGGCCACCTGTTAACAAAGAATATTCTCAATATACTACGAATCACGGCGGCTGGCGTGAAGTGTAGCGGCTTTGCACTACACTTTCCCCCAACCGCGTAAATGAAAGGAGTTCTCATGAAGCTATGGCCTGTTGTCACTGGCGTCGCTATCGCGTTGACCCTGGTGGCCTGCAAATCGCCCACACCGCCGAAGGGCGTTCAGCCGATTAGCGGGTTTGATGCCAGCCGTTACCTCGGAAAATGGTATGAGGTCGCCCGCCTGGAGAATCGCTTCGAGCGAGGCCTGGAGCAGGTGACCGCCACCTACGGCACCCGCAGCGACGGAGGGATCAGCGTCGTCAATCGCGGTTATGACCCGGTCAAAAAACGCTGGAATGAGAGCGACGGAAAAGCCTACTTCACCGGCGCCCCCACCACCGCGGCGCTGAAGGTGTCGTTCTTCGGGCCATTCTACGGCGGCTATAACGTGATCCGCCTGGACGACGACTACCAGTACGCGCTGGTCAGCGGCCCCAACCGCGACTATCTGTGGATCCTGTCGCGCACCCCCACCATTCCGGCGGCGGTGAAGCAGGATTACCTGAATACCGCGCGCGAGCTGGGCTTTGACGTCGATCGCCTGGTGTGGATCCGCCAGACGCCGCGCTAGCCTCGCCCCTTAGCGGCTGAGCAGGTGGGTATAAACCACGAACAGCCCGGCCAGCGCCGCCACGTTCAGCGCCACGCTGACGAAAAACCACCGCCGGAAGGGCTGCTTTTGCGTTTTATGGCGAAAGCACTGCTGGCCGAGGATGGCCCCCGGCCAGCCTCCCGCCAGGCCCAGCACCAGCAGCGTGGTCTCTGGCACCCGGCGCCAGGCTTTGCGCGCCGCCAGCTTGTCGGCGCCATAGATAAGCCATGTCAGAAGACTGCTCAGTAAAAACCACATCGCCAGCGGGTAGGGCAGCAGGGCGCTGCCCACGGCGGTGAGCAGCAGCAGGGAATAACATACCAGGTTCAGATTCATAGGGACGTTCATGCCGGCCAGAAGAATGGCGCCACTATAGCCAATTTCCCGGACCGGCGTAAACGCGGCGGACTATTCGCTACGCTTGCTCCGATGCCGGGACAGCCACATCAGCTTGTATGCCGCCGGAATGATAAACAGCGACAGCAGCGGAGCGGTGATCATCCCGCCAATCATCGGCGCGGCGATGCGACTCATCACTTCCGACCCGGCGCCGGTACCCCATAAAATCGGCAGCAGGCCGGCGATAATCACCGCTACGGTCATCGCCTTCGGCCGTACGCGCAGCACCGCCCCCTGGTACAGCGCCTCGTCGAGCTTATCGACGCTGAAAGTCTGCGGATTTTCCAGCGACGGCTCGGCCTCGATGGCGTGGCGCAGGTACATCAGCATCACCACGCCAAACTCCGCCGCCACCCCGGCCAGGGCGATAAAGCCGGTCCCGGTGGCTACCGATAAATGGAACCCCATCCAGTAGAGAAACCAGATCCCGCCGACGAGGGCGAACGGCACGCTGGTGATAATCAGCAGCGCTTCGCCGACGCGGCGGAACGCCAGATACAGCAGCACGAAGATAATCATCAGCGTCATCGGCACCATCAGCTTCAGCTTCTGATTGGCGCGCTCCAGCAGCTCAAACTGCCCGGAGTAGGAGATGCTAATGCCCGGCTTCAGCTTCACCTCCTTGCCGATGGCCTGCTGCAGATCGTGCACTACCGACACCATGTCGCGATCCCGGGCGTCGATGTAGATCCAACTGGTCGGGCGGGCGTTCTCGGTCTTCAGCATCGATGGTCCGGTGACCACTTTCACCTCAGCCACGTCGCCGAGAACGATCTGTTGCTTCAGCGGGGTGAGGATCGGCAGCTGGCGCAGGGTCTGCGGGCTGTCGCGATAGCTCTGCGGGTAGCGGATGTTGATCGGGTAGCGCTCGACGCCTTCCACGGTCTCGCCAACCATCGCGCCGCCGATGGCGGACGAGACGAACAGCTGCACGTCGCCGACGGTCATCCCGTAGCGGGCCGCCTTCTCGCGCTGAATATCAATGTTGAGGTAGCGCCCGCCGACCAGCCGCTCGGCTAATGCCGACGTGACGCCCGGCACGGTGCGCGCCACCCCTTCAATTTGCTCGGCGATGGCGTCGATATCAGCCAGGTTAGTGCCGGAAACCTTAATGCCAATCGGGCTCTTAATGCCGGTGGAGAGCATGTCGATGCGGTTGCGGATCGGCGGCACCCACAGGTTCGCCAGCCCCGGCAGGCGCACGGTTTTATCCAGCTCCTCGACGATCTTCTCCATGGTCATCCCCGGCCGCCACTGATCCTGGGGCTTAAGCTGAATAGTGGTCTCTACCATCTCCAGAGGTGCCGAGTCGGTGGCGGTTTCGGCCTTGCCGGTTTTGCCGAACACCCGGGCCACTTCCGGCACCGTCATGATCAGCTTATCGGTTTTCTGCAGCATATCCGCCGCCTGCGCAGCGGAGATCCCCGGCAGCGTTGACGGCATATACAGCAGATCGCCCTCGTTGATCTGCGGCAGAAACTCGCCGCCGACCCGGTTAAGCGGCCAAATCACCGTCAGGATCGACAGGAGCGCGATCAGCAGGGTGGTCTTCGGCCAGTGCAGCACCTTCAGCAGCAGCGGGTGGTAAATACGGATCAAAAAGCGGTTCAGCGGGTTGCTGCTCTCCGCCGGGATCCTGCCGCGGATCCAGAAGCCCATCAGGATCGGGATCACCACGATCGCCAGCAGCGCCGCCCCGGCCATCGACCAGGTTTTGGTGAAGGCCAGCGGACCGAACAGTTTGCCCTCCTGGCCTTCGAGGGTGAAAATCGGGATAAACGACAGAGTGATGATCAGCAGGCTGATAAACAGCGCCGGGCCGACCTCCACCGAGGCCTCGGTAATGATTTTCCAGCGTGTGTCGTTGCTGAGCTTCTCTCCCGGGTGCTGATGTTCCCACTCCTCCAGCCGCTTATGGGCGTTCTCAATCATCACGATGGCGGCATCGACCATCGCCCCCACCGCAATCGCGATCCCGCCCAGCGACATGATGTTGGCGTTGAGCCCCTGGAAATGCATCATGATAAAGGCGAAGCACAGGCCGAGCGGCAGTGAGATAATCGCCACCAGCGCCGATCGCACGTGCCACAGGAACAGGGCGCAGACCAGCGCGACGACGATAAACTCTTCCAGCAGCTTGTGGCTGAGGTTGTCGATGGCGCGGTCGATAAGCTGGCTGCGGTCGTAGGTGGTGACTACTTCAACCCCTTCCGGCAGGCTGCTTTGCAGCGACGCCAGCTTCGCTTTGACCGCCGAGATCACCTCGCGGGCGTTCTTGCCGGAGCGCAGGATCACCACGCCGCCGGCCACTTCGCCTTCGCCGTTAAGCTCGGCGATACCGCGGCGCATCTCCGGGCCGATCTGCACCCGCGCGACGTCGCCGAGATAGACCGGCACGCCGTTGTCACCGGTTTTCAGCACGATATTTTTGAAGTCGTCGAGGGTCTGCAGATAACCGCTGGCGCGCACCATATATTCGGCTTCCGCCAGTTCGACGGAAGATCCGCCCGCCTCCTGGTTAGAGGCGTCCAGCGCCGATTTCACTTCGCCGAGGCTGATGCCGTACTGGGTCAGCTTCATCGGGTCGACGACAATCTGGTACTCCTTGACCACGCCGCCCACCGACGCCACTTCCGAGACGTTAGGAATGGTCTTCAGCTCATATTTTAAGAACCAGTCCTGCAGCGAGCGCAGTTCGGCAAGGTCGTGTTTGCCGCTGCGGTCGACCAGCGCGTACTCGAAGACCCAGCCGACGCCGGTGGCGTCCGGGCCCATTTCGGCGCTCACCCCGGCGGGCAGTTTGCCCTGCACCTGGTTGAGATACTCCAGCACCCGCGAGCGCGCCCAGTAGGGATCGGTGCCGTCTTCAAATATCACATATACGTAGGAATCGCCGAACTGCGAGAAGCCGCGCACCGTTTTGGCGCCGGGTACCGACAGCATGGTGGTGGTCAGCGGCCAGGTGACCTGATTTTCGACGATCTGTGGCGCCTGCCCCGGATAGCTGGTTTTGACGATCACCTGTACATCAGAGAGATCCGGCAGGGCGTCTACCGGGGTATGGACGATAGTCCAGGTGCCCCAGATGCTGAGAAACAGTGCCCCCATCATGACCAGGAAGCGGTTGGCCACCGAACGGCGGATAATCCATTCAATCATGGTTCCGTTCCTCAGTGCGCGTGGGCGGCAGGAGCCGCGGTACCGGGAGCCTGCGCACGCATGCGCTCCAGCGCACCGGCGATATTGGCCTCCGAGTCGATCAGGAACAGGCCGCTGGCGACGACTTTCTCACCCTCCTGCAGCCCGCTGCGAATGGCCGTGACGCCAGCGGACTCATGGAATACCTGCACGAGTTTCGGCACGAAGCGGCCCTCATTATCCACGGTAATCACTCGCTGCTCGCTGCCGCTGTCGATCAGCGCTTTGGAGGGGATCAGCAGCATCGGTTCGCTTTCACTGGTTAGTTGCAGATAGGCATTCATCCCCGGCTTCAGCGCTTCATCCGGGTTGTTGACCTGCAGGCGCAGCTGCAGAGTGCGGGTGGCGCTATCGACGCTGGGGAGAAGGGTCCATTTGCTGATGCTGAAAGTTTTGCCCGGCCAGGCGGGAACCTGAATGGCGAACTGCGAGGCGTCTTTAATCAGCCAGGCGATGGATTCCGGCACCGCCACGCTGACCCACACCGGGTCCATGCCCTGAATTTTCGCCACTACATTATCTTTGGCGATGTTCATTCCGGCACGCAGATCGAAGGCGGTAATAACGCCATCGATCGGCGCTTTGAGGGTAAAGCGGGTCTGGATTTTACGCGTGGCTTTCAGGCGGCGGATATCGTCATCCGGCATTCCGGCAAGGCGCAGGCGTTCGAGGATCCCCTCAACCTGGGTGGCGGTGCCGCCGGTCTCCTGCAATAACAGATATTCGCTCTGCGCTTCCACCCAGTCCGGGATGGTCAGGTCGAGCAGCGGCGCGCCTTGTTTCACTTTGTCGCCGACGGTCAGCGGATAGACTTTATTGATAAAGCCCGCCGCCCGCGCCTGCATAATCACATACTGGTACTCGTTATAGCTAATGTTGGCCGGGAAGGTCTGAGCGTAGCGCAGCGGCCCGCGGGTGACCGCGGCGGTTTTTACGCCGAGATTCTGGGTCTGCGTCGGGTCGATACGCACCCCCGGCGCACCGGCGGCGGTACTCTCCTCATCGGCGTATTTCGGCACCAGATCCATATCCATAAACGGCGATTTACCCGGTTTATCGAAGCGGGTGTTCGGGTACATCGGATCGTACCAGAACAGCACTTTACGCTGCTGCTCGGCCGCCGGAGCGGCAGAGTGGGTCGGTGCCCATCGGGCGTACAGCGTCGCGGTAAGCGCGCCGCCAATCACCATGCTGCCGAGGATCAGCGCCGTATTTTTCAGTGTCAGGGATGCCATGTGTCGTCCATTTAGTCGTTGAGGGGCTTACCGTCGCCGGGCCATTAGTTGGCGCGAATATCCTGTAGCAGCGACAGGTTGCCCTGCTGAACGAAGGTGAAGTCCACGCTGTCGCCATTCTTCACATTGTTGAGCTGCGTCTGCGGGGTGATGGTGAAGCGCATGGTCATCGGCGGCCAGTTCACCGCCGGGATGGCTTCGTGGGCGATGGTGATTTTTTTGCTATCCATATCAATAGCTTTAATGACGCCTTTGCCGCTGATGCTTTGCGTCTGCGTGGCGGCGGGTTGTTCGTGCATCGCCATGCCGGCATGCGGGTCGGCGGCCTGGACGGCGAACACCGTGCCAGAAATCAGAGTGAACAGGGCGACTTTAGAGAGTGAATTCATGATCGGGACTCCTTGGGTTATTCCATCCAGCCGCCGCCGAGGGCGGTGAACAGGGTGATTTCATTTGCCTGACGGGAATAGTTGAGTTCCAGCAGGGTTTGTCGGGTGGTAAAAATGTCGCGCTGGGCGCTCAGGACTTCGATGTAGCTGACCGCGCCGTGGCGATAGAGCGCGCTGGCGCGCTGCAGGGTGATATTTAGTGAAGCGAGATAACGCTCCTGCGCGGCAATCTGATCGGCCAGGCTCTGGCGCAGGGCCAGCGCGTCGGCCACCTCTTTAAAGGCGGACTGAATTTTTTGCTCATAGTTGACCACCTGCTGCTGCTGGCGGATCTCCGCCAGATCGAGGTTGGCCTGGTTGCGCCCGGCGTTGAAAATCGGCAGCTCGATTTTGGGGATGAAGTTCCACATCGCGCTGCCGGCGTTAAACAGGCTGGAGAGTTCGCTGCTGCTGCCGGAGAGCGAGCTGGTCAGGGTGATCGACGGGAAGAAGGCCGCCCGCGCGGCGCCGATGTTGGCGTTGGCCGCCCGCAGGCTGTGCTCCGCTTCTAAAATATCCGGCCGCTGCAGCAGGATCGCTGAGGAGAGCGATGGCGGCAGAGTGACGCCTTGCAGATCGATGGCGCTGCTGGCGCTATCATCCGGCAGATGCTGGTAGCTGCCGAGCAGCAGCTGCAGGGCGTTATTGGCCTGCGCCAGCTGGCCCTGACGTTTGGCGATATCGGCGCGGGTGCTCTCGATCATCCCGCGCGCCTGCTCCAGCGCCAGCACGGTGGTGCTTCCGGTCAGCAGCTGTTTTTCAACGAAGGCGTAAGACTGCTGATAGTTCTGTAAGGTGTCGTTGGCCACCTGCAACTGCGCTGCCGCCAGCCGCTGGTTGAAGTAGCTTTGTGAAACGTTAGCAATCAACAGGATATGCACCGCACGCCGCGCCTCTTCGCTGGCGAAGAAGTTCTGCCGGTCGGCCTCGCTGAGGTTTTTCAACCGGCCAAAGAAGTCGAGGTCATAGCTGAGATTCAGGCCAGCGGCATAAACGCTGCTGGTGGTGGTGTCGCCTTTGAGCTTGCCGCCATAGGTGGTGCTGCCGTCACCGTTCAATTGCGGGTAGCGGTCGGCGTCGGTAACCCGATATTGCGCTCGGGCTTCCTGCACTTTCAGCGTCGCCATCCGTAGATCGCGGTTATTTATCAGCGCGGTGCTAATCAGGCTTTTCACCTGCGGGTCGACGAAAAAGGTGCGCCAACCGGTCTCCTGGTAACCCGCCGTCGCGGTAACCAGCTTGTTCTGGCTGAGAGAGAATTGCTGCGGCACCGGCGCGGCGGGACGCTGGTAGTCCGGAGCGAGCGACAGACAGCCGGTTAAGGCGAATATCACGCTGAGAGTAAGAAGCTTTATTGGGCGCATGGCGGCAGACGGTTTCGACGATTTATCCATGGCAGCTACTTTACGTAGCGGGCTCTGTTCAGGGCGTGACAGGAAAATGACAAAGCTGTCATTTTCCTGATATTTCATTGCTATCCGGAGGCGCTCCTCTAAAATTGAATACCCGCACAGAACGCGCGTGAAGGAGCCTGCCGTGAAGATTTTGATTGTCGAAGATGAGAAGAAAACCGGAGAGTACCTGACCAAAGGGCTCACCGAGGCCGGCTTCGTCGTCGACCTGGCCGATAACGGCCTTAACGGCTATCACCTGGCAATGACCAGCGATTACGATCTGCTGATCCTCGACATCATGCTGCCGGATGTGAACGGCTGGGATATCGTCCGCATGCTGCGGGCTGCCAATAAAGGGATGCCGATCCTGCTGCTCACCGCGCTTGGCACTATCGAGCATCGGGTGAAGGGGCTGGAGCTGGGCGCCGACGACTATCTGGTGAAGCCATTTGCTTTTGCGGAGCTGCTGGCGCGAGTGCGGACCCTGCTGCGCCGTGGAGCGGCGGTCATCGTCGAAAGCCAGTTTCAGGCGGCGGATCTCAGCGTCGATTTGGTCAGCCGCAAGGTGACGCGCGGCGCGACGCGTATCACCCTGACCAGTAAGGAGTTCACTCTGCTGGAGTTCTTTCTGCGCCATCAGGGCGAGGTGCTGCCGCGTTCGTTAATTGCCTCGCAGGTGTGGGATATGAATTTCGACAGCGACACTAACGCCATCGACGTGGCGGTGAAGCGGCTGCGCGCCAAAATTGATAACGACTTCGAGCCGAAGCTAATCCAGACCGTGCGCGGCGTCGGCTATATGCTTGAGGTGCCGGATGGCCGCTAAGCGCCCCTTTTCCCTGGCCACCCGGCTGACCTTCTTTATTAGCCTCGCCACCATCATTGCCTTCTTTGCTTTCACCTGGATCATGATCCATTCGGTGAAGGCCCACTTTGAAGAGCGCGACGTGCACGATCTCAGGCAGCTCAGCACCACGCTGGAGACGGTGCTCAACCACGCCGACTACCCTCAGGCGCGGCGGCTGGAGATCGTGAGGAATATCATTGCGGGTTACGCCAACGTCTTTATCTGTCTGGACGACGGCCAGGGCAATATTTTGTTTCAGTCGCCCGACGGGCCGGATCGCAGCCATATGCTGAGTACGCCGGGGCTGGCGATGCAGCTGCGCGACGGGAATGTGATTTCATGGACTGACCCGCAGCCGCGGAAGATGGTTCATGATAATCATCAAATGGAGACCCGCTCCTGGCGGCTGATCATGCTGCCGCTGGGCAAGCAGGCGGACGGCAAACCGGCGTACCACCTGCTGATGGCCTTATCCATCGATTTTCACCTGCACTATATTAATGAGCTGAAAGCGAAGCTGATTTCCGCGGCGACGATAATCAGTTTGCTGATCATCGCCATCGTGCTGTTTGTGGTCTATCAGGGGCATAAGCCCATCCGCCAGATCAGCCGCCAGATCCAGAATATTACCTCGCGGGATCTCGACGTGCGCCTCGACCCGCAGGCGGTGCCTATCGAGCTGGAGCGGCTGGCGCTGTCGTTTAACCATATGCTGGAGCGCATAGAGGATGTCTTTACCCGCCAGTCCAACTTCTCTGCCGATATCGCCCATGAAATCCGCACGCCGATTACCAACCTGGTGACGCAAACCGAAATCGCTTTAAGCCAGAGCCGCAGCCAGCAGGAGCTGGAAGAGGTGCTCTATTCCAATCTTGAAGAGTTCTCGCGGATGTCACGGATGGTCAGCGATATGCTGTTCCTCGCTCAGGCGGATAATAACCAACTGATCCCCGAACAACGGGCGCTGGATCTGGCCGAGGAAGTGCATAAGGTGTTTGAGTTTTTCGAGGCGTGGGCGGAAGATAAAGGGGTGGCGCTGCGCTTTGTCGGTAGCCACTGCCGGGTGACGGGCGATCCGCTGATGCTGCGGCGAGCGATCAGCAACCTGCTGTCGAATGCGATCCGCTACACGCCGGCCGGCCAGGCGGTGACCATCCAGTTGAGCGAAAGCGCCGAGACGATCCGTCTGGTGGTGGAGAACCCCGGTACGCCGATTGCCGCCGAGCATCTTCCGCGGCTGTTTGACCGTTTCTATCGCGTCGACCCCTCGCGCCAGCGCAAAGGCGAGGGCAGCGGTATCGGCCTGGCGATTGTGAAATCGATTGTCAGCGCCCATCACGGCAGCGTAGCGGTGCAGTCCGATCGGCGTTCGACGCGGTTTATTGTGGTGTTGCCGAAATATGCGCAATAACGGCTGAAAGTCAGCGGGCAGCGCCAGGCGGCCGCCCGCAGTATTGCCGCTCTCTTACTCTTCGAAGTACCAGTAGCCCTGATTAATCAGCCGCGTCAGTTCGCTCACGAACGCCGGATTCTGCAGGCCGCTGCCGAGCTCTTCCTGACCTAATGAGGTATAGCGGCACAGCGCATCCAGCGCTTCGGCATCGGTGGTGTCCAGCTGTTCGCTATGCACGAAGAAGCTGTCGCCGATATGCAGAACGCGCAGGCCGCTCAGACGAGAAAGCTTTTCGCCGCCCAGCAGCGCATCGACCACTTCCTCTTCTTCATACGGTGGTTCCGCCGGCGCAATATCCAGCTCGTGACGCGGGGTGGTCACGAAACTGCCGAACCACTGCTTGAAGTCTTCCGGCTGGCGAATCATGTCGATCATCATGGTGCGCAGACGTTCGAGTTCATACTCCTCAACCCGGCCCGGATGCTCGCGGCAGGTGAGGTCCGGATCACTGTAGTGCTCGCCGCCAAGATCGTTCTCCAGCACATAGTCGGCGAAGCTGCTGATCAGGTCGCGACCGTTTGGCCCGCGGAAGCCGACGGAGTAGTTCAGCGCGGTTTCGTGGGTCACGCCATCGTGCGGGAATCCTGGTGGAATATAGAGGATATCGCCCGGCTGCAGATCTTCATCAATGATCGGCGGGAACGGATCGACGTGCAGCAGTGCCGGATGCGGGCAGAACTGACGCATCGGCAGCTTATCGCCCACGCGCCAGCGGCGGCTGCCCATGCCCTGAATAATAAAGACGTCATACTGATCGATA
Source organism: Klebsiella sp. G-Nf4 (assembly GCF_002810615.1). Taxonomy (NCBI): domain Bacteria; kingdom Pseudomonadati; phylum Pseudomonadota; class Gammaproteobacteria; order Enterobacterales; family Enterobacteriaceae; genus Klebsiella; species Klebsiella sp. G-Nf4. Next base: position 18,556 of record NZ_PION01000024.1, read on the forward strand.
TGCGGGCCGACGCCGCCGCCGGGGACGGAGAAGGAGATCATCAGGTCGTCCAGACGCCAGTCCGGCAGTACGCGGAACGGGCGCACCAGCTCGGCGGCGGGCATATGCCAGTGGTTTACCGCCTGGGCCAGCAGCGACCAGCCGGTTTCGCCCAGCCCGTCGAAATGTTCAAAAGGACCATTGCTAGCCTGCCATTTGCCGTTGGTCAGGCTGACCAGCCGGCTGTCGACTTCCGGCTCCATGGCTAATCCGGCCAGCTCGTCCGGAGTAATCGGGTCGACGAAGTCCGGAAACGCGTTTTTTAATACCACCGGCTGTTTTTGCCAGTACTTCTCTAAAAACTCGGGCCAGTTAATGTTGAGTTGATAAGCCATCGATTATTACCAGTAAGAAGAAACGGGCCTGATTATAGAAACGGGGGCCAGGTGGGCGCTTTGTCGTGGGTCAAGAGTGGTGCTTAATTCACCATCGGCGCGATAATGGCGTTGGGTAAGAGAGAAAAATCGCATTTTTGCCAAAAACCGATCCTGGCGTAAACTGCGCTGCAGGCCGCATGAACACTGGGATGGTGGCTTTAATGGTAACAGGATGAATAAGCGAAAAGTTCAAATAATGAGCGGTCGATAAGATTTTTCTATTTTAACGCTTGCTACTTCCGGCGAACTCCCTATAATGCGCTCCCACTGACACGGCAGATGTGAATCACTTCACACAAACAGCCGGTTCGGTTGAAGAGAAAAATCCTGAAATTCAGGGTTGACTCTGAAAGAGGAAAGCGTAATATACGCCACCTCGCGACAGAGCGCTAAAGCGCGTCGCAACTGCTCTTTAACAATTTATCAGACAATCTGTGTGGGCACTCAAAGTGACATGGATTCTTAATGTCTTCGGACAATAAATGAATACCAAGTCTCTGAGTGAACATACGTAATTCATTACGAAGTTTAATTCACGAGCATCAAACTTAAATTGAAGAGTTTGATCATGGCTCAGATTGAACGCTGGCGGCAGGCCTAACACATG
>NZ_PION01000025.1:0-3110 GCF_002810615.1 Klebsiella sp. G-Nf4
GCGGTCCCCACGCAGAAGGCGATCACCCCCAGCAGCAGAATGCCCAGCGTCTGCGGCTGCAGGAACTTGTCCGCCACCAGCTTGGCCCCCACCGACAGCCCGAGGAAGATGGTCACGATGTTGATCAACGCGTTCTGCACCGTATCACTCAGCCGGTCCACCACGCCGCTCTCGCGCATCAGGTTGCCGAAGCAGAACATCCCCAGCAGCGGCGCGGCGTCCGGCAGCAGCAGCGCCACCAGCAGCAACAGCACCGCCGGGAAGAGGATCTTCTCCCGCCGGCTCACCGTGCGCAGCTGCACCATGCGGATCTTCCGCTCCCTGTCGCTGGTCAGCGCCTTCATGATCGGCGGCTGGATCAGCGGCACCAGCGCCATGTAGGAGTAGGCCGCCACCGCGATGGCCCCCAGCAGCTCCGGCGCCAGCTTGCCCGACAGGTAGATGGCCGTCGGGCCGTCGGCGCCGCCGATGATGCCGATGGCCGCCGCCTGCGGCAGGGTGAAGCTGATGATGCCGAAGTAGTTCAGCGTCAGCGCCCCGAGCACAGTGGCGAAGATACCGAACTGCGCCGCCGCCCCCAGCAGCAGGGTGCGCGGGTTGGCCAGCAGCGGGCCGAAGTCGGTCATTGCCCCGACGCCCATAAAGATGACCAGCGGCGCAATGCCTGAGCCAATCGCCACCTTATAGAAGATGGCCAGCACCCCGGCGGAGTAGCCCATGTCCACCGCCAGCGTCTCCATCTGCCCCTGCACCGACGGCAGGGCCAGCGCCAGCGCCTCCTTGATGGCGTGGACGTCCGGCGCGCAGTGGAGCTTCGCGGCAATCACCGCCAGCTGGACCGGGTCGTGGTGGGCCAGCAGGTTTTCCAGCGCGCTCAGCGCCAGCCCGGCCTCCGGGATATTGGAGAGCAGGCCGCCGAAGCCGATCGGCAGCAGCAGTAACGGCTCGAACTTTTTAGCAATCGCCAGCCACAGCAGCAGCAGGCTGACCAGCAGCATGATGGCCTGGCCGGCACCGAGGTGCATCAGCCCCATGCCCTGAATCAGGGCGTTCAGACTTTCCATTTCCGCTCCTCGTCCTTACGCCAGCTGCAGCAGAGTGTCGCCGACCGCCACCGCATCGCCGGCTTTCACCGCGATGCCGCGTACGGTCCCGGCCTGCGCGGCGCGGATTTCGGTTTCCATCTTCATGGCTTCCAGAATCAGCAGCACCTCCCCTTCGGCCACCGTCTGGCCCTCCGCGGCAATCACCTTCCAGATGTTGCCCGCCAGCGGGGCGGTCACCGGGGTGCCGGCGCCGGCCGGGGCGGCAGCGGGCGCGCTGGCTACCGGCGCAGCGGCGCTGAGCTGGCTGACGTCGCCGCCGTCGCTGACCTTCACCACAAAGGCCTTGCCTTCCACTTCCACGGTGTAGACGCCGGAGGCGGCGGCTTTTGCCGGAGCGGCAGGTCTGGCGGCTTCGACCTGCGGCAGCGGCTCAAAGGCCGCCGGGTTGTGGCGGTTTTCGAGGAACTTCAGGCCGGGTTGCGGGAACAGCGCCACGGTGAGCACGTCGTCGATGGCGTTTTCGGCAAGCGTGATGCCCTTCTCCTGCGCCTGGCGTTTGACGTCGGCTTCCAGCTGCGCCAGCTCCGGCTTCAGCAGGTCCGCCGGGCGGCAGGTCACCGGGTCGGCGCCGTCGAGCACCCGCGCCTGCAGGGCGGCGTTCACCGGCACCGGGGTGTGGCCGTATTCGCCCTTCAGGATACCGGCGGTCTCCTTCGCAATGGTTTTGTAGCGCCCGCCGGTGAGGACGTTGAGCACCGCCTGGGTACCGACAATCTGCGAGGTCGGGGTGACCAGCGGGATGAAGCCGAGGTCCTCGCGCACGCGGGGGATTTCCGCCAGCACCAGGTCCAGTTTGTCCGCGGCGTTCTGCTGCTTCAGCTGGCTTTCGAGATTGGTGAGCATCCCGCCCGGGACCTGGGCGACGAGGATACGGCTGTCGGTGCCCTTCAGCTGGCCTTCGAAGGCGTGGTACTTCTTACGCACCTCGCGGAAGTACGCCGCGATGCTCTCCAGCTTGTGGATATTGAGGCTGGTGTCGTGCTCAGTACCGGCGAGGGTGGCCACCAGCGCCTCGGTGGCCGGGTGGCCGTAGGTGGCGCTCATCGAGGAGATGGCGGTATCCACGCCGTCGACCCCGGCTTCAATGGCCTTCAGAAGAGCCATCTCCGCCATCCCGGTGGTGGCGTGACAGTGCAGGTGCAGGGTGACGTCATAGCGTTTTTTGATTTCGCTCACCAGCTCATACGCCGCGCCCGGCGTGAGGATGCCGGACATATCTTTAATCGCAATGGAGTCGACGCCGGTTTCCAGCAGCTGTTCGGTGAGGTCGAGCCAGGTCTGCAGGGTGTGGGCCGGGCTGGTGGTGTACGAAAGCGTGCCCTGGGCGTGGGCGCCGTGGCGGCGGACAGCCTGCAGGGCGGCCTGCATGTTGCGCGGGTCGTTCATGGCATCGAAGACGCGGAAGACGTCCATGCCGTTTTTGACGGCGCGCTCGACGAAGCGCTCCACCACGTCATCGGCGTAGTGGCGGTAGCCGAGCAGGTTCTGGCCGCGGAGCAGCATCTGCAGCGGGGTCTTCGGCATCGCCTTTTTCAGCTCACGCAGGCGGACCCACGGGTCCTCGCCGAGGAAGCGGATGCAGGCGTCAAAGGTGGCGCCGCCCCAGCACTCAAGGGAGCGGTAGCCGACGTCATCCAGCTGAGCCGCAACGGGCAGCATATCGTCGAGGCGCAGACGGGTGGCGAACAGGGACTGGTGGGCGTCGCGCAGGACGACATCGGTAATGGCAACGGTCATAAATTCCTCCGTGAATTAAGGGTGAAGACGGCGATGGTGGTGAATGGCGGCGACAATCGCCGGCTTTAAGCGGGCGAAGTCGTCAGCGGGCGCGACGGCGGCCGGCGCCGGTTTGGGGGCGGCGGGCAGCTCAGGGAACAGACGGTTCACGGCGAGGGACATTCCCTGAATGGCAAAGATGAGCAGCAGCAGGAACACCAGCACAAAGCCCATGCCGAGAAACATCAGGGTGAAGCCTTCGCCCAGGAGGACGGCATTGTCAGTCAT
>NZ_PION01000026.1:0-2816 GCF_002810615.1 Klebsiella sp. G-Nf4
CTTCGGCGTTGTAAGGTTAAGCCTCACGGTTCATTAGTACCGGTTAGCTCAACGCATCGCTGCGCTTACACACCCGGCCTATCAACGTCGTCGTCTTCAACGTTCCTTCAGGAGACTTAAAGTCTCAGGGAGAACTCATCTCGGGGCAAGTTTCGTGCTTAGATGCTTTCAGCACTTATCTCTTCCGCATTTAGCTACCGGGCAATGCCATTGGCATGACAACCCGAACACCAGTGATGCGTCCACTCCGGTCCTCTCGTACTAGGAGCAGCCCCCCTCAATTCTCCAGCGCCCACGGCAGATAGGGACCGAACTGTCTCACGACGTTCTAAACCCAGCTCGCGTACCACTTTAAATGGCGAACAGCCATACCCTTGGGACCTACTTCAGCCCCAGGATGTGATGAGCCGACATCGAGGTGCCAAACACCGCCGTCGATATGAACTCTTGGGCGGTATCAGCCTGTTATCCCCGGAGTACCTTTTATCCGTTGAGCGATGGCCCTTCCATTCAGAACCACCGGATCACTATGACCTGCTTTCGCACCTGCTCGCGCCGTCACGCTCGCAGTCAAGCTAGCTTATGCCATTGCACTAACCTCCTGATGTCCGACCAGGATTAGCTAACCTTCGTGCTCCTCCGTTACTCTTTGGGAGGAGACCGCCCCAGTCAAACTACCCACCAGACACTGTCCGCAACCCCGATTAGGGGTCTACGTTAGAACATCAAACATTAAAGGGTGGTATTTCAAGGTTGGCTCCACGCAGACTGGCGTCCACGCTTCAAAGCCTCCCACCTATCCTACACATCAAGGCTCAATGTTCAGTGTCAAGCTATAGTAAAGGTTCACGGGGTCTTTCCGTCTTGCCGCGGGTACACTGCATCTTCACAGCGAGTTCAATTTCACTGAGTCTCGGGTGGAGACAGCCTGGCCATCATTACGCCATTCGTGCAGGTCGGAACTTACCCGACAAGGAATTTCGCTACCTTAGGACCGTTATAGTTACGGCCGCCGTTTACCGGGGCTTCGATCAAGAGCTTCTCCTTACGGATAACCCCATCAATTAACCTTCCGGCACCGGGCAGGCGTCACACCGTATACGTCCACTTTCGTGTTTGCACAGTGCTGTGTTTTTAATAAACAGTTGCAGCCAGCTGGTATCTTCGACTGATTTCAGCTCCATCCGCAGGGACTTCACCTACATATCAGCGTGCCTTCTCCCGAAGTTACGGCACCATTTTGCCTAGTTCCTTCACCCGAGTTCTCTCAAGCGCCTTGGTATTCTCTACCTGACCACCTGTGTCGGTTTGGGGTACGATTTAATGTTACCTGATGCTTAGAGGCTTTTCCTGGAAGCAGGGCATTTGTTACTTCAGCACCGTAGTGCCTCGTCATCACACCTCAGCGTTAAAAGGTACCGGATTTACCTGGAACCTCCGCCTACATGCTTAAACCGGGACAACCGTCGCCCGGCTAACATAGCCTTCTCCGTCCCCCCTTCGCAGTAACACCAAGTACAGGAATATTAACCTGTTTCCCATCGACTACGCCTTTCGGCCTCGCCTTAGGGGTCGACTCACCCTGCCCCGATTAACGTTGGACAGGAACCCTTGGTCTTCCGGCGAGCGGGCTTTTCACCCGCTTTATCGTTACTTATGTCAGCATTCGCACTTCTGATACCTCCAGCAACCCTCACAGGTCACCTTCGCAGGCTTACAGAACGCTCCCCTACCCAACAACGCATAAGCGTCGCTGCCGCAGCTTCGGTGCATGGTTTAGCCCCGTTACATCTTCCGCGCAGGCCGACTCGACCAGTGAGCTATTACGCTTTCTTTAAATGATGGCTGCTTCTAAGCCAACATCCTGGCTGTCTGTGCCTTCCCACATCGTTTCCCACTTAACCATGACTTTGGGACCTTAGCTGGCGGTCTGGGTTGTTTCCCTCTTCACGACGGACGTTAGCACCCGCCGTGTGTCTCCCGTGATAACATTCTTCGGTATTCGTAGTTTGCATCGGGTTGGTAAGTCGGGATGACCCCCTAGCCGAAACAGTGCTCTACCCCCGAAGATGAGTTCACGAGGCGCTACCTAAATAGCTTTCGGGGAGAACCAGCTATCTCCCGGTTTGATTGGCCTTTCACCCCCAGCCACAAGTCATCCGCTAATTTTTCAACATTAGTCGGTTCGGTCCTCCAGTTAGTGTTACCCAACCTTCAACCTGCCCATGGCTAGATCACCGGGTTTCGGGTCTATACCCTGCAACTTAACGCCCAGTTAAGACTCGGTTTCCCTGCGGCTCCCCTATACGGTTAACCTTGCTACAGAATATAAGTCGCTGACCCATTATACAAAAGGTACGCAGTCACCCCATAAAGAGGCTCCCACTGCTTGTACGTACACGGTTTCAGGTTCTTTTTCACTCCCCTCGCCGGGGTTCTTTTCGCCTTTCCCTCACGGTACTGGTTCACTATCGGTCAGTCAGGAGTATTTAGCCTTGGAGGATGGTCCCCCCATATTCAGACAGGATACCACGTGTCCCGCCCTACTCTTCGAGTTCACAACCTGTGCATTTTGGTGTACGGGACTATCACCCTGTACCGTCGGACTTTCCAGACCGTTCCACTAACACACAAGCTGATTCAGACTCTGGGCTGCTCCCCGTTCGCTCGCCGCTACTGGGGGAATCTCGGTTGATTTCTTTTCCTCGGGGTACTTAGATGTTTCAGTTCCCCCGGTTCGCCTCGTTAACCTATGTATTCAGTTAACGATAGTGCAACGAATTGCACTGGGTTTCCCCATTCGGACATCGCCGGCT
>NZ_PION01000027.1:0-2077 GCF_002810615.1 Klebsiella sp. G-Nf4
TGGTCATGTTCCCGGCGAACTGAGAGCCGATGCTGCCCCCGGTGCTGATACCGCCGCCCTGATGCTGCGTCTTATAATCCGCCTGGTTGTGGATATCGCTGAAACCCAGCGTGCCGGTATCGAGGCCATTTTTATCTGCGCTTCCTGTGGAAGCAATGACCCCGCCATTCAGCTGCGTGTGGCTGCCCACCGTCACATCAAAACCGCCCTGACCGGCAAATATCCCGCTCTGCTCCTGCACCGAAGACCAGTCGCTGGTCATTTTGTCGCGACTGGTATTCAGGCTTCCCGACCACGACCCGGCGCCGAAGGTGTAACCCAGGCCACCGCTGAGACTGCTCTGCGTGCTGTCGTAATTGACGGGTAAAAAAGATCCCGGCGCTGAAGTCGGGATCTTTTGCAGTTAATAAAAATCGGGATCAACCAGACCTTCAGCTTTCACGATTTCAAGGAAGCGTTTATAGGCCGTTTCATCATTTTCGAGTAAATCATCAAGTAACCTTTCCTTAATTAGTGCCCAGTGGTAAATGCCAGAGTAGTTATTATTAAAGTATGTAAGTTCTCCAGAGATATCAGGATCTACTATATCTACTTTTTGTGAGTTATATGCAATTAACCCACAATGTCCTTTTGGCATTCCCAAAAAAAGAGTGTCCTTACCACTCCAGTAAATAGCATAAATATCAATAACATTAGATGAGTTATAAGGTCTTATTTTCATTACTTATCCCTCAGTGATGGACCTGGTTGTAATGGATTCGGTTGAGGACTTGTAATCTTCATATCGTATGCTTTACCCGTCACTGAATTATACTGATAGTGAATTGTTATATTTGAACCATCTGGTAATTCATGGTTAACCTGCATTTTCTGGAAGCCAGCCGATGTAGGGAATCGAGGATCTTTATTCATACCGTCAAGTATTTGCCCTTGTGAAGGATTGGATTCAACCTGCTTCCATACCATCTGTTCATTCAAATCCCTCGGCGCTGTAAATTGTTTACCCGGCTTAGCCGTCGAGATCTTCTCCGCTGCTCTAATCAGTATTGTGTTATCAATAATACCGGCTGCTTTACCCGCTAACGATAACGCTTTTTCTGCCGGGATTGACGTCAGCAGAGCCAGCGCATAATCCTTCGCCTCTTCCGCTGTCAGCAACGCCATTACTGTATCCGAGCCCGGGCTATTACTCAGAATGGCTTTGATAATATCCGCGCTTTCCGGCAAGTCGCCGCGAACGATATCCTTTAACCCGGCCTGTACCTGCTCCGGCGAAAGATTGTTGTCCTGCGCATACTTCACCCAGGATGTAGCTGCCTGTCCGGTTTCCGTCATCCCTTTTGGCAGACTAAGCGCATTATTCTCAACCGCGTTCTTACCGCCCTGCGCGCCCGCCACGGCTGACGCCGTACTGTCCCCGGCCAGACCGCCTGCCATTCCCGCTGAAATAGTGGCCAGCGTACTGACCGTCTGCTTCTGTGCTTCCGTCAGTGTGGACAAATCCGTCACGCCCGGATACAGCATACCGGCTATTGTCTTCGCGGCCAGTTCACCTGCTGCCGCGCCCGCTGCGCCCGCTGCGCCCGCCGCGGCACTGTTGCCCTGCAGCGCCGCCACCGCACCGCCCAGGATAGCGTGCGCCACCACCGCGGCACCGTCACTCAGCCCTGAACCGTGACCAATAAGATTCGCCAGCTCCGGCGCCGATGCCCCCGCCAGCGCCCCGGCGATATCACCGCCCGCCAGTCCCTGCAGCGCTGCCGTGGCTGCCTGGATACCCCGCTGCAGGTCACTGCCGGTACCGTATGCAGCCATCGCGGTACGACCCGCCTGGTCCGCAATCTGTTCTGCCGTCGGACTGCTGTTACCCTCTGCCTTCAGCTTCGCTTCCGCCGCCGTCAGGGCTGCAGGGTCTTTTATCGCCTTCTGTTTTGCTATCTCGCCCTGCGTGCGCGCAATATCCGCCGCCTGGCTGCCAATCTCCCCTGTCAGCTGCACTTCCTGCAGGCGCCGCTGCTCCTTCTCCTTGTCAAATATCGGCCCGATACTGCCGCTGGCGTGTTCCGTGTCGCGACTC
>NZ_PION01000028.1:0-1635 GCF_002810615.1 Klebsiella sp. G-Nf4
AAATGAATACCAAGTCTCTGAGTGAACATACGTAATTCATTACGAAGTTTAATTCACGAGCATCAAACTTAAATTGAAGAGTTTGATCATGGCTCAGATTGAACGCTGGCGGCAGGCCTAACACATGCAAGTCGAGCGGTAGCACAGAGAGCTTGCTCTCGGGTGACGAGCGGCGGACGGGTGAGTAATGTCTGGGAAACTGCCTGATGGAGGGGGATAACTACTGGAAACGGTAGCTAATACCGCATAACGTCGCAAGACCAAAGTGGGGGACCTTCGGGCCTCATGCCATCAGATGTGCCCAGATGGGATTAGCTAGTAGGTGGGGTAACGGCTCACCTAGGCGACGATCCCTAGCTGGTCTGAGAGGATGACCAGCCACACTGGAACTGAGACACGGTCCAGACTCCTACGGGAGGCAGCAGTGGGGAATATTGCACAATGGGCGCAAGCCTGATGCAGCCATGCCGCGTGTGTGAAGAAGGCCTTCGGGTTGTAAAGCACTTTCAGCGGGGAGGAAGGCGGTGAGGTTAATAACCTCATCGATTGACGTTACCCGCAGAAGAAGCACCGGCTAACTCCGTGCCAGCAGCCGCGGTAATACGGAGGGTGCAAGCGTTAATCGGAATTACTGGGCGTAAAGCGCACGCAGGCGGTCTGTCAAGTCGGATGTGAAATCCCCGGGCTCAACCTGGGAACTGCATTCGAAACTGGCAGGCTAGAGTCTTGTAGAGGGGGGTAGAATTCCAGGTGTAGCGGTGAAATGCGTAGAGATCTGGAGGAATACCGGTGGCGAAGGCGGCCCCCTGGACAAAGACTGACGCTCAGGTGCGAAAGCGTGGGGAGCAAACAGGATTAGATACCCTGGTAGTCCACGCTGTAAACGATGTCGATTTGGAGGTTGTGCCCTTGAGGCGTGGCTTCCGGAGCTAACGCGTTAAATCGACCGCCTGGGGAGTACGGCCGCAAGGTTAAAACTCAAATGAATTGACGGGGGCCCGCACAAGCGGTGGAGCATGTGGTTTAATTCGATGCAACGCGAAGAACCTTACCTGGTCTTGACATCCACAGAACTTAGCAGAGATGCTTTGGTGCCTTCGGGAACTGTGAGACAGGTGCTGCATGGCTGTCGTCAGCTCGTGTTGTGAAATGTTGGGTTAAGTCCCGCAACGAGCGCAACCCTTATCCTTTGTTGCCAGCGGTCCGGCCGGGAACTCAAAGGAGACTGCCAGTGATAAACTGGAGGAAGGTGGGGATGACGTCAAGTCATCATGGCCCTTACGACCAGGGCTACACACGTGCTACAATGGCATATACAAAGAGAAGCGACCTCGCGAGAGCAAGCGGACCTCATAAAGTATGTCGTAGTCCGGATTGGAGTCTGCAACTCGACTCCATGAAGTCGGAATCGCTAGTAATCGTAGATCAGAATGCTACGGTGAATACGTTCCCGGGCCTTGTACACACCGCCCGTCACACCATGGGAGTGGGTTGCAAAAGAAGTAGGTAGCTTAACCTTCGGGAGGGCGCTTACCACTTTGTGATTCATGACTGGGGTGAAGTCGTAACAAGGTAACCGTAGGGGAACCTGCGGTTGGATCACCTCCTTACCTTAAAGAACCTGCCTTTGTAGTG
>NZ_PION01000002.1:0-422268 GCF_002810615.1 Klebsiella sp. G-Nf4
AGAAAACTCTGGCGGCGCAGTTCAACCGTCCGGGCCACGATATCGTCGACCACTACACCTACGCCTTCATGGGCGACGGCTGCATGATGGAAGGCATTTCTCATGAAGTGTGCTCCCTGGCCGGTACTCTGAAACTGGGCAAACTGGTGGCCTTCTATGATGACAACGGCATCTCCATCGACGGCCACGTTGAAGGCTGGTTCACCGACGATACCGCGAAACGCTTTGAAGCCTACGGCTGGCACGTGGTACGCGGCGTTGACGGTCACGACGCTGACGCCATCAAACGCGCAGTAGAAGAAGCGCGTGCAGTTACCGACAAACCGTCCCTGCTGATGTGCAAAACCATCATTGGTTTCGGTTCGCCGAACAAAGCCGGTACCCACGACTCCCACGGCGCACCGCTGGGCGACGCCGAAATCGCCCTGACCCGCGAAGCGCTGGGCTGGAAACACGCGCCGTTTGACATCCCGTCTGACATCTATGCCCAGTGGGATGCCAAAGAAGCCGGCCAGGCGAAAGAAGCGGCGTGGAATGAGAAGTTTGCTGCCTACGCCAGGGCCTTCCCGCAGGAAGCGGCCGAATTCACCCGTCGTATGAAAGGTGAAATGCCGTCTGACTTCGACGCCAAAGCTAACGAGTTCATCGCAAAGCTGCAGGCTAACCCGGCGAAAATCGCCAGCCGTAAAGCGTCGCAGAATGCTATCGAAGCCTTCGGCCCGCTGCTGCCGGAATTCCTCGGCGGCTCCGCTGACCTGGCGCCGTCCAACCTGACCCTGTGGTCTGGTTCTAAGCCGATCAACGAAGACACCGCGGGTAACTACATTCATTACGGCGTGCGTGAATTCGGTATGACCGCTATCGCCAACGGTATCGCGCTGCATGGCGGTTTCCTGCCGTACACCTCCACCTTCCTGATGTTCGTGGAATACGCGCGTAATGCGGTACGTATGGCCGCGCTGATGAAACAGCGTCAGGTGATGGTCTACACCCACGACTCCATCGGTCTGGGTGAAGACGGCCCGACTCACCAGCCGGTAGAGCAGGTGGCTTCCCTGCGCGTGACGCCGAACATGTCCACCTGGCGTCCGTGTGACCAGGTTGAATCCGCGATTGCGTGGAAATATGGCGTAGAGCGTCAGGACGGCCCGACCGCGCTGATCCTCTCCCGTCAGAACCTGGCGCAGCAGGAGCGTACCGCAGAGCAGCTGGCGAACGTCGCTCGCGGCGGTTACGTGCTGAAAGATTGTGCCGGCCAGCCGGAGCTGATCTTCATCGCCACCGGTTCCGAAGTGGAGCTGGCAGTGGCCGCGTGGGACAAACTGACTGCCGAAGGCGTGAAGGCGCGCGTGGTCTCCATGCCGTCCACCGACGCGTTCGACAAGCAGGATGCCGCTTATCGTGAATCCGTACTGCCGAAAGCCGTTTCTGCCCGCGTAGCGGTAGAGGCCGGTATCGCTGACTACTGGTTCAAATACGTTGGCCTGAACGGCGCTATCGTTGGCATGACCACCTTCGGTGAGTCTGCGCCGGCTGAGCAGCTGTTCGAAGAGTTCGGCTTCACCGTCGACAACGTGGTCGCTAAAGCGAAAGTGCTGCTGTAATGGCTGGTACGGTGCGGGCTGATGCCCTCACCCCAACCCTCTCCGACAGGAGAGGGTGCAAACCCCAAAAACGGTAACCCTTGGGTTACCGTTTTGCTGTTACCTCGCCACCCGGCTTTTTTGTATGCACTATTCTTCGAACATGTAACCACCCTGTGAATTATTCCAAAGGAAATGTGACGCAAGTCATATAGCTGGTTTATTGCGCTGGACAAACATTCCTTTTATTCCTTGTTTCGCTTATTCTAGCTGAAGCGTTTCAGTCGTTTAAATGTTCGACAATTAATCAATCAGTCGCAGTTTGCAGCTGGTAAGGTTCCCCTCAGAGCGTTGCTGGATTACTCTGTCAGCCACCTCAAAAAAGGGTCAGCCTTGCAGGAGATCTATGACCATTCGCATCGCGATTAATGGCTTCGGTCGTATTGGACGCAACGTGGTTCGTGCGCTATATGAGTCCGGGCGTCGTGCGGAAATCACCGTGGTGGCAATCAATGAGCTGGCGGATGCGGCAGGGATCGCGCATTTGTTGAAATATGATACCAGCCATGGCCGCTTCGCCTGGGATGTCCGTCAGGAGCGCGAACAGCTGTTTGTTGGCGATGATGCCATCCGCCTGCTACACGAGCCGACCATTGCGGCGCTGCCGTGGCGCGAGCTGGCGGTAGACGTGGTGCTCGACTGCACCGGCGTATACGGGAGTCGTGAACACGGCGAAGCCCATCTGCAGGCTGGCGCGAAGAAAGTGCTCTTCTCCCATCCTGGCGGCAACGATCTCGACGCGACGGTGGTCTATGGCGTTAATCAGGACGAGCTCCGCGCCGAGCACCGCATTGTCTCCAACGCCTCCTGTACTACCAACTGCATTATTCCGGTCATTAAATTGTTAGATGATGCCTATGGCATTGAGTCCGGCACCGTCACCACTATCCACTCGGCGATGCATGACCAGCAGGTGATTGACGCCTACCATCCGGATCTACGGCGTACCCGCGCGGCCAGCCAGTCGATCATTCCGGTGGATACCAAACTGGCGGCAGGGATCACCCGTATTTTCCCGCAGTTTAACGACCGTTTTGAAGCGATTGCCGTGCGAGTACCGACGATAAACGTGACGGCAATTGACCTGAGCGTGACGGTGAAAAAACCGGTAAAAGCATGTGAAGTCAACCAGTTGCTGCAAAAAGCAGCACAAGGTGCATTTCATGGTATAGTTGACTATACGGAATTACCGTTGGTCTCGACAGATTTTAACCACGATCCGCACAGTGCTATTGTTGATGGCACGCAAACCCGGGTCAGTGGCGCGCATCTGATCAAAACGCTGGTCTGGTGCGATAACGAATGGGGCTTTGCTAACCGAATGCTCGACACGACGTTAGCGATGGCGGCTATTGGTTTCAGGTTCGACGCGTAAACGTCGACAAAACTTTATGAATCAACGAGAGGATTCACCATGTCTGTAATTAAGATGACCGATCTGGATCTGGCTGGTAAACGCGTTTTTATCCGTGCGGATCTGAACGTACCAGTTAAAGACGGGAAAGTAACCAGCGACGCACGTATCCGTGCATCTCTGCCGACCATTGAACTGGCGCTGAAGCAGGGCGCGAAAGTCATGGTTACTTCTCACCTGGGTCGTCCGACCGAAGGCGAGTACAACGAAGAATTCTCTCTGCTGCCGGTTGTTAATTACCTGAAAGACAAACTGTCCAACCCGGTACGTCTGGTTAAAGACTACCTGGACGGCGTGGAAGTGGCTGCCGGTGAGCTGGTGGTTCTGGAAAACGTTCGCTTCAACAAAGGCGAGAAAAAAGACGACGAAGCGCTGTCCAAAAAATACGCCGCGCTGTGCGACGTGTTCGTCATGGACGCTTTCGGTACTGCGCACCGTGCGCAGGCTTCCACCCACGGCATCGGCAAATTTGCTGACGTGGCGTGCGCAGGCCCGCTGCTGGCTGCTGAACTGGACGCGCTGGGTAAAGCGCTGAAAGAGCCGGCTCGTCCGATGGTCGCTATCGTGGGTGGTTCTAAAGTGTCCACCAAACTGACCGTGCTGGATTCCCTGTCTAAAATCGCTGACCAGCTGATCGTTGGCGGCGGTATTGCTAACACCTTCGTTGCCGCGCAAGGCCATAACGTCGGTAAATCCCTGTACGAAGCAGACCTGGTTGATGAAGCTAAGCGCCTGCTGAGCACCTGTGATATCCCGGTTCCGACGGACGTTCGCGTGGCGACTGAGTTCTCCGAAACCGCGACTGCAACCCTGAAGTCTGTTAACGACATTAAAGATGAAGAGCAGATCCTCGACCTTGGCGACGTTTCCGCACAGAAACTGGCTGATATCCTGAAAAATGCCAAAACCATCCTGTGGAATGGCCCGGTCGGTGTATTCGAATTCCCGAACTTCCGTAAAGGGACTGAGATCGTGGCTAACGCTATCGCGGACAGCGAAGGTTTCTCCATCGCCGGCGGCGGTGACACCCTGGCAGCGATCGACCTGTTCGGCATCGCTGACAAAATCTCCTACATCTCCACTGGCGGCGGCGCGTTCCTTGAATTCGTCGAAGGCAAAGTCCTGCCGGCAGTAGCGATGCTCGAAGAGCGCGCTAAGCAGTAATTCAGTTCAGGCGGGGAAACCCGCCTGTTTTTCAGCGCGCTTAAGGGCTCGCGAACCTTCTTCAACGGTCGAAGATACAGATACAGGACTAAGTAACATGTCTAAAATTTTTGATTTCGTAAAACCGGGCGTCATCACTGGCGACGACGTTCAGAAAGTGTTCCAGGTAGCTAAAGAAAACAACTTCGCTCTGCCGGCGGTAAACTGCGTGGGTACTGACTCCATCAACGCCGTTCTGGAAGCTGCTGCGAAAGTTCGTTCTCCAGTTATCGTTCAGTTCTCTAACGGCGGCGCCGCGTTCATCGCGGGCAAAGGCGTGAAAACTGACGTTCCTCAGGGTGCTGCTATCCTCGGCGCTATCTCTGGCGCGCACCACGTGCACCAGATGGCTGAGCACTACGGCGTGCCGGTTATCCTGCACACTGACCACTGCGCGAAGAAACTGCTGCCGTGGATCGACGGTCTGCTGGACGCGGGTGAAAAACACTTCGCCGCTACCGGTAAACCGCTGTTCTCTTCTCACATGATCGACCTGTCTGAAGAGTCCCTGCACGAAAACATCGAAATCTGCTCTAAGTACCTGGCGCGTATGGCCAAAATGGACATGACCCTGGAAATCGAACTGGGTTGCACCGGTGGCGAAGAAGACGGCGTGGACAACAGCCACATGGACGCTTCTGCCCTGTACACCCAGCCGGAAGACGTGGATTACGCGTATACCGAGCTGAGCAAAATCAGCCCGCGCTTCACCATCGCCGCTTCCTTCGGTAACGTACACGGCGTGTACAAACCGGGTAACGTGGTTCTGACCCCGACCATCCTGCGCGACTCTCAGGAATATGTTTCCAAGAAACACAACCTGCCGCACAACAGCCTGAACTTCGTCTTCCACGGCGGTTCCGGTTCTTCCGCTCAGGAAATCAAAGACTCCGTCAGCTACGGCGTAGTGAAAATGAACATCGATACCGACACCCAATGGGCGACCTGGGACGGTATCCTGCAGTACTACAAAACGAACGAAGCTTACCTGCAGGGCCAGCTGGGCAACCCGAAAGGCGAAGACCAGCCGAACAAGAAATACTACGATCCGCGCGTATGGCTGCGTGCTGCACAGACTTCCATGGTGACCCGTCTGGAGCAGGCATTTAAAGAGCTGAACGCGATCGACGTTCTGTAAGAAAAATCTGTTTCTTACCCTGAAGCCCGCAGCAATGCGGGCTTTTTTATTACTTTAACAACAGGATAGCGAGCAGGAAAACTGTGATCCATTTGGCAAAACGTGCACTTATTGTTTACCCTATAACCTGACTGCCCTGTTGCAGGCTGAGTTATTTACTTCCCCGTTCGGGGATTCATAAGGAATGTTAAATGGAAGATTTGAACGTTGTCGATAGCATCAACAACGCCGGGACGTGGCTGGCACGCAACCAGGAGCTGCTGCTGAGCTATGCCGTCAACATCGTTGCCGCTATCGTTATCCTGATTATCGGGATGATCGTGGCGCGCATCGTCTCTAACACCGTCAACCGCCTGATGCTGGCGCGTAAGATTGATGCCACCGTTGCTGATTTTCTCTCGGCGCTGGTGCGTTACGCGGTTATCGCCTTCACCCTGATTGCCGCCCTGGGCCGGGTCGGTGTGCAGACCGCCTCGGTCATTGCTGTGCTGGGTGCCGCCGGTTTGGCGGTGGGTTTAGCGCTACAGGGATCGCTGTCGAACCTTGCCGCAGGCGTACTGCTGGTGATGTTCCGCCCGTTCCGTGCGGGTGAATATGTCGATCTCGGCGGCATCGCCGGCACCGTGCAGAACGTGCAGATTTTCTCCACCACCCTGCGTACCGCAGACGGCAAAATCGTGGTGGTGCCGAATGGCAAAATCATCGCCGGCAACATCATTAACTTCTCCCGCGAACCGGCGCGCCGCAATGAGTTTATCATTGGCGTATCCTACGATGCCGATATCGACAAGGTGAAGCAGCTGCTGACCTCGATTATCGAATCTGACGATCGTATTCTGCGCGATCGCGAAATGACTGTACGCCTGAACGAACTTGGCGCCTCATCGGTGAACTTCGTGGTTCGCGTGTGGAGCAAAAGCAGCGATCTGCAAAACGTCTATTGGGACGTGCTGGAGCGTATTAAGCGTGATTTCGATGCCAACGGCATCAGTTTCCCGTATCCGCAGATGGATGTTCATGTGGTCCGCCTGCCGGAAAAGGCAGAGTAAATCGCCACTGACAGAGTCAGGCCGGCCATGCCGGCCTTTTTTAATGGCGTGTTATTAGCTTATCTAATTAATGATTAATACTTTCAATTTCCGCTAATAATCCATTCGCGTTATAGTCAGCGCCACTCTCGAACACAGCGGAAAAATCCTTATGTTTACCTATTACTTTCAGGGCCTTGCCCTGGGAGCGGCAATGATTTTGCCGCTTGGCCCGCAAAATGCTTTTGTGATGAATCAGGGGATCCGTCGTCAATATCACCTGATGATTGCCCTGCTGTGCGCGGTCAGCGACTTGCTGTTGATCTGCGCCGGTATTTTTGGCGGTAGCGCGCTGCTGATGCAATCCCCGTGGCTGCTGGCGATAGTGACCTGGGGCGGCGTGGCCTTTTTGCTGTGGTATGGCTTCGGCGCACTGAAAACGGCGTTCAGTCAGAATCTTGAACTCGCCAGCGCCGAGGTGATGCAGCAGGGGCGCTGGAAAATCATTATCACCATGCTGGCGGTCACCTGGCTAAACCCGCACGTTTACCTGGATACCTTTGTGGTGCTGGGCAGCCTGGGAGGTCAACTGGCGGTGGAGCCGAAGCGCTGGTTTGCGCTGGGGACCATTAGCGCCTCTTTCCTGTGGTTCTTTGGCCTGGCACTGTTAGCCGCCTGGCTGGCGCCTCGGCTGCGTACCGCCAAAGCCCAGCGGATCATCAATATTGTGGTCGGTGCTGTCATGTGGTTTATTGCGTTTCAGCTGGCAAAAGAGGGCGTCGGCCATATCCTGGCGTTGCTCAACTAAGCGTTGTCCGATGGACTTTCCTGCTGTACGCGCTAAGCTTGCTGGCATGCGTCCCGTAAGGGCGATTTAAGTAACATGGAGAAACGACAGTGAAGTTAAAAATCTTGGCCCTGGCGGCAGCACTCGGATTTAGCACAATGGCGGCACAGGCAAACGAATTGCCAGACGGTCCGCACATTGTGACTTCAGGCACAGCAAGCGTTGCCGCGGTTCCGGATATTGCCACCCTGGCGATCGAAGTGAACGTCGCGGCGAAAGATGCCGCATCGGCGAAAAAGCAGGCAGACGACCGCGTCGCGCAGTATCTCTCTTTCCTTGAAAAGAGCGGTATCGCGAAAAAAGACATCAGCTCGGCGAATCTGCGTACCCAGCCTGATTATGACTATCAGAACGGGAAAAGCATTCTCAAAGGCTATCGCGCGGTGCGCACTGTGGAAGTGACGTTGCGCCAGCTGGATAAACTTAACGGCCTGCTGGACGGCGCGCTGAAGGCGGGGCTGAATGAAATTCGCTCCGTTTCGCTGGGCGTTGCGCAACCGGATGCCTACAAAGATAAGGCGCGTAAAGCGGCCATTGATGACGCGGTGCATCAGGCGCAGGAGCTGGCGGCTGGCTTCCACAGCAAGCTGGGGCCGGTCTACAGCGTGCGTTACCACGTCTCCAACTATCAGCCGAGCCCGATGGTTCGTATGATGAAGGCCGCTGACGCAGCGCCAGTTTCTGCCCAGGAAACCTACGAGCAGGCGACTATCCAGTTTGACGACCAGGTTGACGTGGTCTTTGAGCTGCAGCCGGCTCAGGCCGCCGCGCCAGCCGCGCCGGCGAAACCGGCGGAAGAGCCGAAACCAGCGCAGTAAGCGATAGAAACAAAAAAGCCACTTCCGGGAAGTGGCTTTTTTTATGCCGGCGATTTAATCCTGACGCAGCACTTTGTGGCCGTAATCAATAAGCGCATCGGTCACCCGGCGCATCATGCGGCTTTCCGGTGCAAAGCGGTGCCAGTACAGCATACGACGCTGGAACAGACCGGGCGTGAGGTCGATAAGCTCGCCGCTTTTCAGCTCTTTTTCGATTTGTAGATGCGGGATCATACAGCAGGTAGTGCCCTGGCGCGCCAGCTGCACGAAGGCTTCTGATGAGTTAACGATGTGGCAGGGAACGCTACCCGGCGGCAGGTCGAAGTTTTGCTGCAGGAACGCCTGATGCATATCGTCCAGATGATCAAAAGCGACGACCGGCGCTTTCAGCAGCGCAGAACGCGTCACGCCATTCGGGAAATAGCGTTGCGCAAACTCTTTTGAGGCGACAAACAGGTAATCGAGCGCGCCGAGCTGATCCACCAGGCAGCTTGGCAGCGCCTGTGGCTGGATACTCACTGCGCCCACCACTTCCCCACGGCGCAGGCGCTCCTGGGTGCGGGTTTCATCTTCCACCTGCAGGTTGAGACGAATAGGGGAGTCTGACAGAACATTGGCCAGCGCCGGCAGGAGCCAGGTTGCCAGACTGTCGGCGTTCACCGCCAGCGACAGCAGCAGCGGCGTGGAGCCAGTCTGTTCGTCGCCCAGCCACTCTTCTTCCAATAGTTCAACCTGGCGCAACAGAGCCAGCAGCTTTTGCCCCTGCTCGGTAGGACGTGGCGGCACGGTGCGCACCAGCAGCGGCTGACCGAACATATTTTCCAGCTGCTTAATACGCTGTGAGACGGCGGACTGGGTAATACATAGCTTCTGCGCGGCGCGCTCAAATCCTCGTTCCCTAATCACCGCATCCAGCGCTTGTAGTGTTCTGTAGTCCGGTCGTTTCATTATTCTGGCGTGCCCCCATAACTAATCGTTATCTCGCACTATGACATAAATTTTTATTTGATACAGACGAAATTGGTCTGCTCAGTTGTGTGATCTGCATCGCAGGGACATTTCCACTGTCGATGTTCTATAATGCGCCACAGGCATTCACATCTCGGACCATAATTATGACGCAGGATGAACTGAAAAAAGCAGTAGGTTGGGCGGCGCTGCAATACGTACAGCCAGGGACCATTGTCGGCGTGGGTACCGGCTCGACGGCGGCCCATTTTATTGACGCGCTGGGCACGATGAAGGGGCAGATTGAAGGTGCGGTCTCCAGCTCCGATGCCTCTACCGAAAAGCTCAAAAGCCTCGGGATCACCGTCTTCGATCTCAACAGCGTCGATCGCCTGGGGATCTATGTTGATGGCGCAGATGAGATCAACGGCCATATGCAAATGATCAAAGGCGGTGGCGCGGCGCTGACCCGTGAGAAGATCATTGCCTCGGTCGCCGATAAATTTATCTGCATCGCCGATGCCTCCAAGCAGGTTGATATTCTCGGCGCATTTCCGCTGCCGGTTGAAGTCATTCCGATGGCGCGCAGCGCCGTCGCGCGTCAACTGGTCAAGCTGGGCGGTCGTCCGGAGTACCGTCAGGGCGTGGTGACCGATAACGGCAACGTGATCCTGGACGTGCATGGCCTGGAAATTCTTGATGCCGTCGCGCTGGAGAATGCCATCAACGGCATTCCTGGCGTCGTGACCGTGGGGCTGTTCGCCAACCGCGGGGCCGACGTGGCGCTGATCGGAACTGCCGATGGCGTGAAAACCATCGTAAAATAGTCTGTCCGCAGGGAGCCAACCGGCTCCCTCGCAAATATTTTTTCACCTGGTGCAATTTGGTGACTTCTGTCACATTTATGCAACCATCCTGATTAACAAACTACCATTAATCTTCTTTCTGGTGTTTTGTCCTGCCATTTGCTTCTGGATGACATTTCTTCAGGACGGCGACGCAAACGTTCATATTGCCGCGATAGTTTTTTTTGATATGTTGCTGAGACGAACTTTCGTTCAGCACGACATTAGTTAAGACAAAACAGGACGGGGAAATGGCTAAGGTATCACTGGAAAAAGACAAGATTAAATTTCTGCTGGTTGAAGGTGTGCATCAAAAGGCAATCGATAACCTTCGTGCAGCAGGTTACACCAACATCGAATTTCACAAAGGCGCGCTGGACTCCGAAGAGCTGAAAGCGTCGATCCGTGATGCCCATTTCATCGGCCTGCGTTCCCGTACTCATCTGACTGAAGAGATTTTCGCCGCGGCAGAAAAACTGGTAGCAGTTGGCTGCTTCTGTATCGGTACCAACCAGGTGGATCTGGACGCGGCAGCGAAGCGGGGTATCCCGGTATTTAACGCCCCGTTCTCCAACACCCGCTCGGTGGCGGAGCTGGTCATCGGCGAACTGCTGCTGATGCTGCGCGGTGTGCCGGAAGCCAACGCCAAAGCGCATCGTGGGGTATGGAATAAGCTGGCGGTGGGCAGTTTTGAAGCGCGCGGCAAGAAACTGGGGATTATCGGTTACGGCCATATCGGTACCCAGCTCGGCATTCTGGCGGAATCGCTGGGGATGCATGTCTTCTTCTATGATATTGAAAACAAACTGCCGCTCGGCAACGCCACCCAGGTTCAGCATCTCTCCGACCTGCTGAACATGAGCGATGTGGTCAGCCTGCACGTGCCGGAAAATGCCTCCACCAAAAACATGATGGGCGCGGAAGAGCTGGCGCTGATGAAGCCGGGCGCGCTGCTGATCAACGCCTCCCGCGGTACCGTGGTGGATATTCCGGCGCTGTGCGATGCGCTGGCGAGTAAGCATCTGGCCGGGGCGGCTATCGACGTCTTCCCGACCGAACCCGCGACCAACAGTGATCCCTTTACTTCACCGCTGTGCGAGTTTGATAACGTGATCCTGACCCCGCATATCGGCGGTTCAACCCAGGAAGCGCAGGAGAACATCGGTCTGGAAGTGGCCGGCAAGCTGGCGAAGTACTCTGACAACGGGTCAACCCTGTCAGCGGTCAACTTCCCGGAAGTTTCTCTGCCGCTGCACGGCGGTCGCCGTCTGCTGCATATCCATGAGAACCGGCCGGGCGTCCTGACCGCTATCAACCAGATCTTCGCCGCGCAGAGCATCAACATTGCCGCGCAGTATCTGCAAACGTCGCCGCAGATGGGTTACGTGGTTATTGATATTGAAGCGGAAGAAGATGTTGCCCAGCAGGCGCTGCAGGCAATGAAAGCGATCCCGGGGACTATCCGCGCCCGTCTGTTGTTCTAATCATTTTTGCCTCTCGGGCAGGTCGAGTACCTGCCCGTTTTTTTGTTCATACTTTCCAGGCTGAAATTCTCGTCCCCGCGTACCTACCAACTCCAGGTTTTTCCCGGGGTGATCACCGCGGGTAGCGGGATATCCCACTGTTCGCTCGGCAGGCTATCCACCTGCTGGCAGTCATGCGCGTAGCCTACAGGCTGCAGGCGATACTGCTGCCAGTTTTGCAGCGTACGGTCGTAAAAACCGCCACCCATTCCCAGTCGCTGACCACTGACATCGAAGGCTACCAGCGGGGTCACCAGCACATCGAGTTCAGCGAGCGGCAGCACGTCCCGCACATCGAGCTTCGGTTCGCGGATTTTCAGGCGATTCACTATCAGTTGGCTCTGCGGATGGTAGTGTAAAAACAACAGGTTTCCGGGGCTAAACGGATGCAGCACCGGCAGATACACCCGTTTGCCGGCGCGCCATAGCTGGTCAATTAGCGGCTGGGTGTCCAGCTCGCCATCAAAGGAGAGGAACAGCGCCACGGTATGAGCGAGTACGACCGGCGGCCAGGCCATCATCCGCTCCGCGGCCTGTTGGGCAAACAGGCGCTGTTGCTCCGGGCTGAGCGCGCGGCGACGCTCGCGGATCTGCTGGCGAATATGCTGTCTGGAGAGCGGGATATCGGGCTGTAGGGTCATGCAGGTCTCATTACGAGCAAGCGAAACAATACGAGGAAGTGTAATACAGAGCGGCAGTAGCCGAAAACTAGAGCGTTGGGATAATGCGAACTAAAGAAGGGAATCTCCGAGATGCCGCCGCAGGCTGTAACCCTTGAACCCTTGGTTCAAGGTGAATGTGTCGTCACAGTTTTAAGGCTTCTCGGACGAACCGAGCATGCTCACCAACCGTGGAGCGCCACATTCTTGTGGTATGAAATATCGGCTCAGGGGACTGGCCCGCTTGCAAACATCTCAGAGAAATTTTGTTCCTGGAATTACTCTAACACAGTTAACTGCAAAGTGTTATTCAAACTTTGACCCTGGTCTTTCGCTTATGCGACCTTGCTCAAGCAATGCTTGTTCGATGGTCTGCTGAAGCATCCGAATGCGCTGCTCCATGCTCGAAGCGTAGTCGCGGGTCTTCGCTTTTTCCTGAGTCAACTCATAGCTGATGTTCAACGCGGCGATGAAGACCAGCTGCTCAGTATTTGTGACTCTAGTGCGTTCTTTTAAATCTTGCAACCGCTGATTAAGGTCTTCAGCTGCCTGATTCAGGGCATCCCTTTGTTCAGGCGGGCAATTCACTCGCAGTGAACGGCCGAAAATTTGGAGATCTACGGGTTGTGCAGACATGCCACCTTCCTGCTGATTGACTGCGCTGCCTTCACATCCGAGCCCGGGTCTGCGAAGGGGCGACACTATAGCTACCCTAGTGCGGGGATACAAGCCCTTTTCTGGTTCACCAGGGTCCAAAGTGGTAGCATATCATGAATATTCCTCCCAACGATGACGAATGCGCATGTCTATACAGAACGAAATGCCTGGTTACAACGATGTAGACCAGTTACTGAACCAACAAGGGGTAGGCCTCACCCCAGCCGAAATGCACGGTTTAATTAGCGGATTGCTGTGCGGCGGCAACACTGACAGCAGCTGGCTGCCGCTGGTGCACGACCTGACCAACGAAGGTCTCGCCTTTGGTCATGAACTGGCCCAGGCGCTGCGTAACATGCATTCCGCCATCAGCGATTCACTGGATGACGACGGTTTCCTCTTTCAACTGTATCTGCCGGAAGGCGATGCGGTAAGCGTCTTCGACCGCGCCGACGCTCTCGCCGGTTGGGTTAACCACTTCCTGCTCGGCCTTGGCGTCAGCCAGCCGAAGCTGGATAAAGTGAAAGACGAGACCGGGGAAGCGATTGACGATCTGCGTAATATCGCCCAGCTGGGCTACGATGAAGACGAAGATCAGGAAGAGCTGGAGATGTCTCTGGAGGAGATTATCGAGTATGTCCGCGTTGCCGCACTGCTGTGCCACGACACTTTTTCTCGTCAGCAGCCAACCGCACCGGAAGTCCGCAAACCGACATTACACTAACTAAAATTCGTTCAGGGGGCGTCATGACTCAGCAGGAATTTCTCTCGCGTCGCCAGGCGCTGCTGGCGCAGATGCAGCCAGGCAGCGCGGCGCTGATTTTCGCCGCACCGGAAGCGGTGCGTAGCGCAGATTCAGAGTATCCCTACCGGCAGAACAGCGATTTCTGGTACTTCACCGGCTTTAACGAACCGGAAGCGCTGCTGGTGTTGATTAAAAGCGATGAAACGCACAATCATAGCGTGCTGTTTAACCGGGTTCGCGATCTGACCGCTGAGATCTGGTTCGGTCGCCGTCTGGGCCAGGATGCCGCGCCGGCGAAGCTCGGTGTCGATCGCGCGCTGGCATTTAGTGAAATCAACCAGCAGTTGTATCAGCTGCTCAATGGTCTGGACGCTATCTATTTCGCCCAGGGCGAATATGCCTATGCCGATGAGATTGTGTTTAACGCCCTCGAAAAACTGCGCAAAGGCTCGCGCCAGAATCTGCAGGCGCCGAACTCCGTCATCGACTGGCGGCCTGCGGTTCATGAAATGCGTCTGTTTAAATCTGCCGAAGAGCTGGCAGTGATGCGCCGCGCCGGCGAAATTTCCGCCCTTGCCCATACCCGGGCGATGGAAAAGTGCCGCCCCGGCATGTTCGAATATCAGCTGGAAGGCGAAATTCTCCATGAATTCAACCGCCACGGCGCGCGTTTCCCGTCCTATAACACCATCGTTGGCGGCGGCGAAAACGGCTGCATTCTGCACTACACCGAAAACGAATCCGAACTGCGCGATGGCGATTTAGTGCTGATTGACGCCGGCTGCGAATATCGCGGCTACGCGGGAGACATTACCCGCACTTTCCCGGTAAACGGCAAATTCAGCAAACCGCAGCGTGAAATCTACGACATCGTGCTCGAATCGCTGGAGACCGCGCTGGAGCTCTACCGCCCGGGCACTTCGATCTATCAGGTTAATCAGGAAGTGGTGCGCATTATGATTACCGGCCTGGTGCGGCTGGGGATCCTGAAAGGCGAGATTGACGAGCTGATCGCCAATAACGCCCACCGTCCGTACTTTATGCACGGCCTGAGCCACTGGTTGGGTCTGGATGTGCACGATGTCGGTAACTACGATACCGACCGTTCGCGCATACTGGAGCCGGGGATGGTGCTGACCGTCGAGCCGGGGCTGTATATCGCCACCGATGCCGATGTCCCCGCGCAGTATCGCGGCATCGGCATTCGTATTGAAGATGACATCGTCATTACCGAAGACGGCAACGAAAATCTCACCGCCAGCGTGGTGAAGAAGGCGGATGAGATCGAGGCGCTGATGGCGGCGGCGCGCCAGTCATGAGCGTGCTGATCGTCGGTGGCGGGATGACCGGGGCGACGCTCGCGCTGGCCATCTCCCGTTTGACCGGCGGCGCTCTGCCGGTCCATCTGATTGAAGCGCAGGATCCGCATTCGTCACGCCACCCAGGCTTTGACGATCGGGCGATTGCCCTGGCTGTGGGCACCTGCCAGCAGCTGGCGCGCATCGGTATCTGGCAGAACCTTGCTAAACGAGCGACGCCTATCCAGCGGGTACACGTCAGCGACCGCGGCCATGCCGGTTTTGTAAACCTGGCGGCGGCCGATTACGGCCTGTCGGCGCTGGGGCAGGTGGTTGAACTCCACGATGTCGGCCAGCGGCTGTTTAGTCTGCTGCGCGAGGCGCCGGGCGTCACCCTGCACTGTCCGGCGAAAGTGGAAGCGGTCAGCCGCCGGGAGGAGAGCGTCAGCCTTACGCTTGAGGGCGGCGAAATCATCAACGGTAAGCTGCTGGTGGCGGCGGACGGTTCCCGTTCGGCGCTGGGCGCTCACTGCGGCATCAGCTGGCAGCAGCAGCCGTATGAGCAACTGGCGATTATCGCCAACGTTAGCACCGCCTTGCCGCACGAAGGCCGCGCCTTCGAGCGCTTTACCGAGCATGGTCCGCTGGCGATGCTGCCGATGTCGCAAGGGCGCTGTTCGCTGGTGTGGTGCCATCCGCAGTCGCGGCGCGACGAGGTGCTGAGCTGGTCCGACGAACGTTTTTGTCAGGCGTTACAGCAGGCATTCGGCTGGCGGCTGGGGCGTATTACCCATGCCGGTAAGCGCAGCGTCTATCCGTTAGCCTTAACGACCGCCACCCGTGCGGTGTCACACCGTCTGGCGCTGGTCGGCAACGCGGCGCAGACGCTGCATCCGATCGCCGGGCAGGGCTTTAATCTTGGCCTGCGCGATGTGATGAGCCTGGCGGAGATGCTTGCCGACGCGCACGTGGCCCGCGACGATGTGGGCGATTATTCCCTGCTGTGCCGCTACCAGGCACGGCGGGCAGGTGATAAAGCCGCCACTATCGGTGTCACCGATGGGCTGGTGCATCTGTTTGCCAACCGTTGGGCGCCGCTGGTGGCGGGGCGCAACGTCGGTCTGATGGCCATGGAATTATTTACCCCAGCGCGCGATGCGCTGGCGCAGCGTACCCTCGGTTGGGTTCCCCGTTAAGGAGTAAAACGTGCAAAGTGTTGATGTTGCCATTGTTGGCGGTGGAATGGTGGGACTGGCGGTAGCCTGCGGTTTACAGGGCAGCGGCCTGCGCGTCGCGGTGCTGGAGAAAGCAGCGCCACAGCCTCTGGCCGCCGATGCGCCGCCGGCGCTGCGCGTTTCGGCGATCAATGCTGCCAGCGAAAAGCTACTGACTAAGCTGGATGTCTGGCATGAGATCGTCGCCCAGCGCGCCAGCTGCTATCACGGTATGGAAGTGTGGGACAAAGACAGCTTCGGCCGCATTAGCTTCGATGACCAGAGCATGGGCTTCAGCCATCTGGGCCATATTATTGAAAATGCCGTGGTGCATCACGCATTGTGGCAGAGAGCGCAGCGCTGCGCTGACGTCACCCTGCTGGCGCCTGCGGAGCTGCAGCAGGTAGCGTGGGGTGAAAACGAAGCCTTTCTCAGCCTGCAGGACGGCAGCATGTTGACCGCGAGGCTGGTGGTTGGCGCTGATGGCGCGAATTCATGGCTGCGTAATAAGGCCGATATTCCGCTGACCTTCTGGGATTACCACCATCATGCGCTGGTGGCGACGATACGCACCACTGAGCCGCATCAGGCGGTGGCACGCCAGGCGTTCCATGGCGAGGGTATTCTGGCCTTCCTGCCGCTGAGCGATCCGCACCTGTGCTCGATCGTTTGGTCGCTGTCGCCAGCGGAAGCGAAGCGGATGCAGGAGGCTGATGAAGCCACCTTCAACCAGGCGCTGAATATCGCCTTCGATAATTGCCTCGGCCTCTGCCAGCTGGCAAGCGAACGTGAAGTCTTCCCGCTGACCGGCCGCTATGCCCGTCAGTTTGCCGCCCACCGCCTGGCGCTGGTCGGCGATGCCGCGCATACCATCCACCCGCTGGCCGGGCAGGGGGTGAACCTTGGCTTTATGGATGCCGCCGAGCTTATCGACGAGCTGAAGCGCCTGCACGCGCAGGGGAAAGATATCGGCCAGCATTTATATCTGCGCCGCTACGAGCGCAGCCGCAAGCACAGCGCCGCGCTGATGCTGGCGGGTATGCAGGGCTTCCGCGAAATGTTCTCCGGTAGCCATCCGGCGAAGAAATTCCTCCGCGATATGGGACTCAAACTGGCCGATACGTTGCCAGGCGTGAAACCGCAGCTGATTCGCCAGGCGATGGGTCTCAACGATCTCCCCGCCTGGTTACGTTAACCGCGTCACACTTCTTTTACCCGGCCTGCGCGCCGGGTTTTCTCCCTCATTTGAAATATTCTAATTTCACCTCTTTTTTCGCATTAGTTTTATTAATGCTCTCTTTTTTTTGTTAAAGAAATTAGGGCCGTAAAATCGCATAAAACACCATCATTGCCTTATCGATGAAAGCTTGATGTTAATTTTATGTGGCATAAATCGCTTTTTTCCAGTCAATAACTCTGTAGGCTTTTCGGCGGATTTTAGTCATAAGCTAATGTGATGCCCTGAATGAGCTTATGGTTTAGCGCCGGGTTCGGTGGTAAGTTCAGGCAAAAGAGAACGTTTGCGTCGGCGTCCGTCAGCGGTGCCGTCGCCGAATTTCGTGGCGCAAAATCGCCGACAATCTCGTGGCTGGTTCCGTTTTATTCGATGAGGAAAAGATGGCTCAACAGACTCCGTTGTATGAACAACACACGCTGTGCGGCGCTCGCATGGTGGATTTCCATGGCTGGATGATGCCGCTGCATTACGGATCCCAGATTGATGAGCACCACGCGGTGCGCGGCGATGCAGGGATGTTCGATGTGTCGCATATGACCATCGTCGATTTCCACGGCAGCCGGATCCGCGAGTTCTTGCGCTATTTGCTGGCCAACGATGTGGCGAAGCTGACCACCCCAGGCAAAGCGCTCTACACCGGCATGCTGACCGCCTCCGCCGGCGTCATCGATGACCTGATTGTTTATTTCCTTTCTGAAGATTATTTCCGCCTCGTTGTTAACTCCGCCACCCGCGAAAAAGACCTCGCCTGGATCTCCGAACAAGCTGAACCCTACGGCCTTGAAATTACCGTTCGCGACGATCTGTCGCTGATCGCGGTCCAGGGTCCGCAGGCGAAAGCGAAGGCGGCGACGCTGTTCACCGACGTTCAGCGTCAGGCTGTGGAAGGCATGAAGCCGTTCTTTGGCGTGCAGTCCGGCGACTTGTTTATCGCCACCACCGGTTATACCGGCGAAGCGGGTTATGAAATTGCGATGCCGAACGAGCAGGCGGCTGATTTCTGGCGCGGTCTGCTGGACGCCGGCGTTAAGCCGTGTGGTCTTGGCGCGCGCGACACCCTGCGCCTGGAAGCCGGGATGAACCTGTACGGCCAGGAGATGGACGAAGGCGTCTCGCCGCTGGCGGCGAACATGGGCTGGACTATCGCCTGGGAGCCCGCCGATCGTAACTTCATCGGCCGCGAAGCGCTGGAAATGCAGCGCGAAAAAGGCACCGAGCAGCTGGTGGGCCTGGTGATGACCGAGAAAGGCGTCCTGCGCGGTGGCCTGCCGGTACGTTTTACCGATAGCGACGGTAATCAAAAAGAAGGCATTATCACCAGCGGCACCTTCTCGCCGACGCTGGGCTACAGCATCGCGCTGGCTCGCGTGCCGGCCGGGATTGGCGACACCGCGGTGGTGCAAATTCGTAACCGTGAAATGCCGGTAAAAGTGACTAAACCTGGTTTTGTACGCAATGGCAAAGCCATTGTGTGATTTCCCTTTTTTGGAGATGAATTGATGAGCAACGTACCAGCAGAACTGAAATACAGCAAAGAACACGAATGGCTGCGTAAAGAAGCGGACGGCACCTATACCGTCGGGATCACCGAGCACGCGCAGGAGCTGCTTGGCGATATGGTTTTCGTTGACCTGCCGGAAGTGGGCGCCACCGTTGAAGCGGGCGCCGATTGCGCCGTTGCTGAATCCGTGAAAGCGGCTTCTGATATCTACGCGCCGATTAGCGGTGAAATCGTTGCCGTCAACGAAGAGCTGAACGACTCTCCGGAACTGGTCAACAGCGACCCGTATACCGACGGCTGGATCTTCAAAATTAAAGCCAGCGACGAAGCGCAAGTTGCCGCGCTGCTGGATGCGACCGCTTATGAAGCTTTATTAGAAGACGAATAAATACGCTTCATCCTTCACGCTGCAGAGGCGTTGGCTTCCTGGCTCCCCCCGGTCACTTACTGTTGTAAGCCCCCGGGGAGTCGCTGTGTCGCCGCCTTCCTGCAACGCGAATGATTTTGCGTATTCTGGCCCGGTAAGCATCAGCGCTTGCCGGGCAAACCAGTCAGACAATCACGATTCACCGCACGTTTCAGGAACCATCGCTCATGACTCAGACTTTAAGTCAGCTTGAAAACCGCGACGCCTTTATTGAACGTCACATTGGCCCGGACGCTCAGCAGCAGCAAGAGATGCTGAAGACCGTCGGCGCGGATTCGCTTAACGCCCTGATTGGCCAGATTGTGCCGCAGGATATCCAGCTGGCGACCCCACCGCAGGTGGGCGACGCGACTACCGAATTCGCCGCGCTGGCGGAGCTGAAGGCGATTGCCGGTCGCAACAAGCGCTTCAAGTCTTACATCGGCATGGGCTATACCGCCGTGCAGCTGCCGCCGGTCATTCAGCGTAACATGCTGGAAAACCCGGGCTGGTACACCGCCTATACCCCTTACCAGCCGGAAGTCTCCCAGGGCCGTCTGGAATCGCTGCTCAACTTCCAGCAGGTCACGCTGGATCTGACCGGGCTGGATATCGCTTCCGCTTCGCTGCTCGATGAAGCCACCGCCGCCGCCGAAGCGATGGCGATGGCCAAACGCGTCAGTAAACTGAAGAACGCCAACCGTTTCTTCGTTGCCGCCGATGTCCATCCGCAAACCCTGGACGTGGTGCGCACCCGCGCGGAAACTTTCGGCTTCGACGTGATTGTCGATGACGCCGACAAAGTGCTCGATCACCAGGATGTCTTCGGCGTGCTGCTGCAGCAGGTGGGCACCACCGGTGAAATCCACGATTACAGCAAACTGATCGCCGAGCTGAAAGCGCGCAAAGTGATTGTCAGCGTCGCCGCTGACTTTATGGCGCTGGTGCTGCTGACGGCGCCGGGCAAGCAGGGCGCGGATATCGTCTTCGGTTCCGCCCAACGCTTCGGCGTGCCGATGGGCTACGGCGGCCCGCACGCGGCCTTCTTCGCGGCGAAAGATGAATTCAAACGCTCCATGCCGGGCCGGATTATCGGCGTATCGAAAGATGCGGCGGGGAATACCGCGCTGCGCATGGCGATGCAGACTCGCGAGCAGCATATCCGCCGCGAGAAAGCGAACTCCAACATTTGTACCTCGCAGGTTCTGCTGGCCAACATCGCCAGCCTGTACGCGGTATTCCACGGCCCGGCGGGCCTGAAACGTATCGCTGGCCGCATTCATCGCCTGACCGACATTCTGGCCGACGGCCTGCAGAAGAAAGGGCTGAAGCTGCGCCATGCGCACTACTTCGACACCCTTTGCGTCGAAGTGGCGGATAAAGCCGCGGTGCTGGCGCGTGCCGAAGCGCTGCAGATTAACCTGCGTAGCGATATTCACGGCGCGGTGGGCATTACGCTCGATGAAGCGACCACCCGCGAAGATGTGCTGAACCTGTTCCGCGCCATCGTCGGCGACGATCACGGTCTGGATATCGATACTCTGGATAAAGACGTGGCGCTGGATAGCCGTTCGATCCCGGCGGCGATGCTGCGCGACGATGCGATCCTCACCCATCCGGTGTTTAACCGCTACCATAGCGAAACCGAGATGATGCGCTACATGCACGCCCTGGAGCGTAAAGATCTGGCGCTGAACCAGGCGATGATCCCGTTGGGCTCCTGCACCATGAAACTGAACGCCGCGGCGGAGATGATCCCGATCACCTGGCCGGAATTTGCCGAGCTGCACCCGTTCTGCCCGGTCGAGCAGGCGGAAGGTTATCATCAGATGATCGCCCAGCTTTCTGACTGGCTGGTTAAACTGACCGGCTATGACGCCGTCTGTATGCAGCCGAACTCCGGCGCGCAGGGCGAGTATGCTGGCCTGCTGGCGATTCGCCACTATCACGAGAGCCGCAACGAAGGCCATCGCGATATCTGCCTGATCCCAAGCTCCGCGCACGGCACCAACCCGGCTTCCGCGCAGATGGCGGGTATGCAGGTGGTGGTCGTTGCCTGCGACAAAAACGGCAACATCGATCTTGCCGATCTGCGTGAAAAAGCAGAGCAGGCAGGGGCGAACCTCTCCTGCATCATGGTCACCTATCCGTCGACCCACGGCGTGTATGAAGAGACCATCCGTGAAGTGTGCGAGATAGTGCATCAGTTCGGCGGCCAGGTTTATCTCGACGGCGCCAACATGAACGCCCAGGTCGGGATCACTTCTCCAGGCTTTATCGGCGCTGACGTTTCGCACCTCAACCTGCATAAAACCTTCTGTATTCCGCACGGCGGCGGCGGTCCGGGTATGGGGCCAATCGGCGTGAAAGCACACCTGGCGCCGTTTGTGCCGGGTCACAGCGTGGTGCAGATTGAAGGCATGCTGACCCGTCAGGGCGCGGTCTCCGCCGCGCCGTTCGGCAGCGCTTCCATCCTGCCGATCAGCTGGATGTATATCCGCATGATGGGCGCGGAAGGACTGAAACAGGCGAGCCAGAACGCGATCCTTAACGCCAACTATATCGCTACCCGTCTGAAAGATGCCTACCCGGTGCTCTATACCGGTCGCGATGGTCGCGTGGCGCACGAATGTATTCTCGATATTCGCCCGCTGAAAGAAGAGACCGGCATCAGTGAACTGGATATCGCCAAGCGTCTGATCGACTTTGGTTTCCATGCGCCGACCATGTCCTTCCCGGTTGCCGGGACGCTGATGGTTGAGCCTACGGAATCGGAAAGCAAGGTCGAGCTGGACCGCTTTATTGACGCGATGCTGGCGATCCGCGCGGAAATCGATCGCGTTAAAGCTGGTGAATGGCCGCTGGAAGATAACCCGCTGGTGAACGCGCCGCACACCCAGGGCGAGCTGGTGAGCGAGTGGAACCATCCGTACAGCCGCGAGCTGGCGGTATTCCCGGCAGGGTTGCACAACAAGTACTGGCCGACGGTAAAACGTCTGGACGATGTCTACGGCGACCGAAACCTGTTCTGCTCCTGCGTCCCGATGAGCGAATACCAGTAAGTGGTGAATTAGCTAAACTTTTAAAGGCGCTGCGGCGCCTTTATTTTTTGGAGGGAAGGTATGGCGATAGCACTGATTAGCGGCGCGAGCCGCGGAATAGGCCGGGCGACGGCGCTGCTGTTGGCGCAGGAAGGGTATACCGTCGCGGTCAATTACCATCACAACATTAAAGCTGCCACCGAAGTGGTCAATACCATTGTTGAATCTGGCGGCAAAGCCGCGGCGCTGCGGGCGGATATCAGCGATGAAGCTCAGGTGATGGCGATGTTTGAGGCGATTGACCGCATGGGCGAACCGCTGGCGGCGTTGGTCAACAATGCCGGGATCCTGTTTACCCAATGTACGGTGGAGAGCCTGAGCGCCGAGCGTATTAACCGCGTGCTGGCCACCAACGTCACCGGTTATTTCCTTTGCTGCCGTGAGGCGGTCAAGCGTATGTCGCATCGGCATGGCGGCAAGGGTGGGGCGATAGTTAACGTGTCGTCGGCGGCGTCGCGCCTTGGCGCGCCGGGGGAGTACGTTGACTATGCCGCTTCAAAGGGAGCGGTAGATACCCTGACCACCGGGCTGGCGCTGGAGGTGGCGGCGCAGGGGATCCGGGTGAACGGCGTGCGTCCGGGGCTGATTTATACCGAAATGCACGCCTCCGGCGGCGAACCAGGACGCGTGGATCGAGTGAAGCATTCGCTGCCGATGCAGCGCGGCGGCCAGCCGGAAGAGGTCGCTCAGGCCATTGCCTGGCTGCTGAGCGACAAAGCGTCGTATGTGACGGGCAGTTTCCTTGAACTGGCGGGGGGGAAATAACCCGCTGATGTCAATTGCCCGGCGGCGCTGCGCTTGCCGGGCCTACAGGGTAACCTTTCCGGATAGCGGCTACGCCTTATCCGGGCTACCCAACGATGCGTACCCGTAGCCCGGCTGAGCGCAGCGCGAGCCGGGGAAACCTTCCCGGATGGCGGCTACGCCTTATCCGGGCTACCCAACAACGCAAGCCGGGGAAACCGACGATCTACCAGGAGGCCAGCCACAGTCTCAGACGCATTCCCCAACTGCTGGTCCAGCCGGTGGTAACCGACTTCACCTCGCCTTGAGAAATGAACACCAGCGTTGGCGTCACCTGCACGTCCCACTGCCGCGCCAGCTGGCCGCTTGGATCATTCACCGTCGGCAGCGCCATTTTCTTCCTTGTCAGCCACTTCTCCAGCGCGGCGTTATCGCCGGAACGCAGGGCTACCGTTAGCACATTGCCGCCGTCGGCGGCGAGCGATGCCACCGACGGCGTGGTATAGCGACAAACCCCGCACCAGGTCGCCCAGACGTACAGCAGTAGCGGCTTTTGCTGGCTCATGGCGTTCAGATCCAGCGTCCTGCCGTCGAGGGTTTGTAGCGGCGTGGCGCTGATGTTTTGCGGCAACGCGGGCTGGCGGAAATAATCTACCGCCAGGCTCACCGCCGCGCCAATCAGCAGCCACACCGCCAGCTCGCGCAGCCAGCGCCTGATTTTACTGGCCACGGGCTTTCGCCAGCTGTTCTTTCACCAGCCCGTCCAGCTCATCAGCAGGGATCGCGCCGGCCACCATCTGATCGCCGATGATGGTTGCCGGGGTGCCCTGAATATTCAGCACCTGCGACAAAATTAGGTTCATCTTCAGCGAGTCCATGGTCTTGTCATCGACACTGACGCTATCGGTGGCGGTTTTCTT
The DNA here is from genome assembly GCF_002810615.1 of Klebsiella sp. G-Nf4. NCBI lineage: Bacteria > Pseudomonadati > Pseudomonadota > Gammaproteobacteria > Enterobacterales > Enterobacteriaceae > Klebsiella > Klebsiella sp. G-Nf4. The sequence continues at coordinate 23,890 of NZ_PION01000002.1, forward strand.
CTGCGCCGCGGCGATACTGGCGTCATCGTGATAGCCCTTTTTCGCCATCAGCCGCTGATGCAGCGCCCAGAACTTATCGGGCTGTTGACGCCAGGTGGAGAGCGCGGCTTTAGCGGCATTCACCGAACTCTGCCCTTTAAACGGCAGCAGCTTAATGATGAGCTGAATGTCCGGATTATCGTGGACGATTTTTTCCAGCATCGGATCAAACTGTTTGCAGTAAGGGCAGTTGTAATCGGTAAATGAGACGATCGTGAGCTTTGGTTCTTTCGCGCCGGTGCGCGGGCTGTTCGGATCGTTAAACAGCAGTTGGGCTAACTGGTCATTACCGTTTGCTTGCGGTTCTTCCGCCGGGGCGGCGAAGCTGAAGGCCGATACGCACAGCAGCAATAAGGCGGTGATAGCTCTCATGTTATTTTCCTTTAGCGGCGGACAGGGTGGCGAGAAGGTGTTCGCGGTCTAACAGCGCAGGCAGGATCTGTCCCTGCGGCAATCCCGGTCCGTAAATCTGGTTAAACGGCACCGCGGCGCTGCCGCGAGCGGTTAAAAACTGACTAATCGTGGCGGAGGGGCGGCTCCAGTCGCCGCGTAAGGCGACTACGTCTGGCGCTAACAGCGCCCGCTGGACGTCATCGCGCAGCAGCACGTTGTATTTATTGGCTTTACAGGTCACGCACCAGTCGGCGGTGACATCAATAAATACCCGTTTATGCTCCGCAAGGGCGTTAGCGATAGCCTGCTCGCTGAGCGGCTGCCAGTTAACCCGGTCGCGGCGCGGGCCCTGGCCGTCCTGTTGGGCGACAAAGGCGACGGCGCCCGCCACCACGATGGCCAGGGCGCTCGCGCGCAGCGCCGTACGCCAGCGGTAGCGCCAGGCGGTGGCCAATAGCAGGCCGATGGCCAGAATCACCAGCAGGGTAAGCACCGGCGTGCGGCCGATGTGGATCGTCAGCAGGCTGACCAGCCATAGTGCTGAACCAAGCATCATTAGCCCCAACACCACGCGCAGATGATTCATCCAGCGGCCTGGACGTGGAAGTCGTTGCGCCAGCCCCGGCCAGGCGACAATAAGCAGCCACGGCAGGCTCATGCCGATCCCCATGGCGAAGAAAATCCCCCACAGCAGCGGCAACGGCGCCACCAGCGCCACCGACACGGCGGTACCGAGGAACGGCGCGGTACAGGGCGTCGCCAGCAGGGTGGCGAAGGCGCCCTGCCAAAAATGGCCCATCAAGCCGTTGCCGCCGCGGGTGGCGAGGAAGGTACTGGCGCTGGAGGAGAGACGGATTTCGAATAGTCCCAATAAACTGGCGCTGAACAGCACCATCACCAGCGCCATCGCGCTGATAAACCACGGGTTCTGGAACTGGATCCCCCAGCCGATCGCCTGATTACCTAAGCGTAGCGCGGTCATCATCAGCGCCAGCGCCAGGAAGGAGACGACGATCCCGCATACCGAGGCGAGGAACTGCCGCCGCACCGCGCCGCGTTCACGACGTTCGGTTTGCACCAATGAGCCGAGTTTCATCGCCAGCACCGGCAGCACGCAAGGCATGATGTTGAGAATAAGTCCGCCGGCCAGCGCCATCAGCAGCACCCAACCTAACGCCAGCCCCGGCGCGGTACTGCCGGCACTGATGGCGATCTGGCTTTCCTGCGCCTGGCCGCTATCGGCCAGCACCAGCGACAGCGTTTTGCCGCTCAGGTCCGGCGCCGCTTCGCCCCAGCTATCGGTGACCGGTACGGTGGCGGTTAACGTATCGCCGCGGCTGGTAAAACTCGGCGTACCGAAATCGACATCCTCCATGCTGTCGATAAACAGCGCTGGCTGCTGCCAGCCGGCATCGCGGCGGGCGGTCACCGTCAGTTTGCCGCTGACGTAGCTGGCGCTAAGCGCCGAGGTGAGACCGTCGCGCAGCGGCAGCGTGCCCATCGCGCGGGTGAAATCGTAATTAAATTGCTCTCCCGCCGGAGCCGTCATATCCAGCGAAAAGGGGTAGTCAGTGAGAATGCAGACATTGCTGCAGGTAGAGAGCGTCAGGACGCCGCTAAGCGTCGGCGGTATTTTCCCGCGCAGGGTTATCGGGAAGCTGACGTCGCCGTGATACCCCTGAGTGGAAATACCCGCGACGTCGAAGCGTTGCGGCGTCGGCCAGCGCCAGTTCACCTCCAGCGGCGTGCGCCAGGCGATAGCCGGCGCGATGCCGCCTTCGCCCGGCGAACGCCAGTAGGTTTTCCAGCCTTTTTCCAGCGCCACGTCTAAAAGCAGGCGGGTGTCGCCATTGCTCTCGGTTTGCGCCCGCAGGCGCACGCTGGCGTGTTGATTGTCGGCGACGCGCAGCCAGCCGCTATCGGCGGCCTGGCTGACGGGCAGCCATAGCCAAAGCAGGCAGACCAGCAGTCGCCTGAATACCATAAACATAAATTTTCTCCGTAAGTAATAAATTAACCTGAGCTGTCAGGAGAATTAATCACTCACGGAAGACGCATAATCGCAGATGCACCCGCAATCGGGGTGAGGAGATAACGCGGGGAGGCCACTGGCGTTCGATACGCGGCGGGATCGCCGCCAGCACCGCCAGCAGCAGAGTGATAGCCAACAGCGCCCCTTCAAACAGCATCGGCGGAACGGCCATCAGCGACTTGGCGCTGAGCTCGCACGGCGTGACCGGCGCCTCGGCCTTATCCTGGTTTTGCTGTAGCGACGGGCTGTCGGCGGTGAGGTTCATGACCAGCGCGTGCATCCCGGCCATCCGCTGGGCGGTGCAGGTCAGCACCACCAGACAGGCCAGGAGGACAAAAAGAATGGCTTTGCGTTGTCGCTTAATCATGATCGCCTCAAATATTCACGCGGCCTATCTTATCGGGCGAACGCGTTTTGGCAATGGTAAAGCTGTAAAGAAGTGTCTGGCGGATAAGTGATTTGCCCCCTCCCGGCCGGGAGAGGGCGGTCAGTTACAGATTCTCGCCGTTGCTGGCGATGACTTCTTTGTACCAGTTAAAGCTCTTCTTGCGCGAGCGGGACATATCGCCGGTGCCGTCGTCGTGTTTATTGACGTAGATGAAGCCGTAGCGTTTGCTGTACTGTCCGGTGGTGAAGGAGACGCAGTCGATGCAGCCCCATGGGGTATAGCCCATCAGATCGACGCCGTCATAAGTCACCGCTTTAATCATCTCTTCGACGTGAGCGCGCAGATAATCGATGCGGTAGTCATCGTTGATGCTGCCGTCGGCTTCGACTTTGTCGTAGGCGCCAAAGCCGTTTTCCACGATAAACAGCGGCTTCTGGTAGCGCTCATACAGTTCGCACAGGGCGTAGCGCAGGCCAACCGGGTCAATCTGCCAGCCCCAGTCGGAGGCTTTCACGTGCGGGTTCGGCACGCTGCCTTCGAAGCCGGAAATGGCGTCGCCGGTACCGCCTTCGGCTTTCACCGCGTTGGTCATGTAGTAGCTGAAGCCGAGATAGGCGCAGGTGCCTTCGCGCAGGATCTGCGCATCGCCGTCTTCCATTTTGATGTTGAAGCCACGGCGTTCCCATTCATTCAACACATAGCTCGGGTAGTAACCGCGCAACTGGACATCGGTAAAGACGTAGCGTTCGCGCATCGACTCCTGGGCGAACATGACATCTTCCGGTTTGCAGGAATAAGGGTAGAGGGCGACCATCGCCAGCATGCAGCCGACCTGCATATCCGGGTTGATACGACGGGCCGCTTTCACCGCCAGCGCGCTGGCGACAAACTGGTGATGCAGCACCTGGTACATGGTCTCTTCCGGATTTTCATGCTCGGTATAGACCACGCCGGAACAGCAGTAGCCGAACAGCGGCGCGCGCCAGTTGCGCTGGTTATTGATCTCGTTAAAGGTCATCCAGTATTTCACTTTGTGCTTATAGCGCTCGAAGACCACTTCGGCGAAGCGCACAAAGAAATTGACCACTTTGCGGTTGGTCCAGCCGCCGTACTGCTGTACCAGATGCAGCGGCATTTCAAAGTGGGAAAGGGTGATCACCGGTTCGATGTTGTACTTCAGCAGTTCATCGAACATGTCATCGTAGAATTGCAGCCCTTCTTCATTCGGCTGAGTTTCGTCGCCCTGCGGGAAGATGCGGGTCCAGGCAATAGAGGTGCGGAAGCACTTGAAGCCCATCTCGGCGAACAGCTTGATGTCTTCTTTGTAGTGGCCGTAGAAATCGACCGCTTCATGATTAGGGTAATATTTACCCGCTTCGACCTGGTGGGTGATTTCGCGCGGTACGCCGTGCGCCCCGCCGGTTAAAACGTCGCAGATGCTCGGGCCTTTGCCGCCTTTATTCCAGCCGCCTTCAACCTGATGCGCGGCGACCGCGCCGCCCCATAAAAAGTCTTTTGGAAGAGTCAATTTTTTCATCTTTGCTAATCTCTCTGAATCACTATTGCGATTGAGTCTAGCAAAGCGAAATTGAATGTCACGATATAACAAATCCCGCCAAACGTAATATGTTACATCGAAAAAACAGGCTGTTATTTTTAGCTGATTTTGCGCGCTAATTTACGTCCCAGCGATTCAAGGATATAGATCACCGGAATTTGCGTCGTAATATCGTAGACGCCGCCAATACGCGTCTGCGGCACGTGCCACGAGAGATTGAAATCAGCCAGTTTCGCCAGCCGCGAATGCTCGTGGCTGGTAATCGACATCACCTTGCAGCGGTGCAGGCTGAACTGGCTGGCGAAGCGCAGGATCTCTTCGGTTTCGCCGGAGACGGAAAGCACGATCGCCAGCGCGTTACGGGCCATATCATTGGTTACCGGGAAATAGGGGTCGTCAATATGGTTGCTGAATTTACCGACGTTGGAAAAGAAGCGTGCGCCATATTTCGCCAGCGCGCCGGAGGTGCCGGCACCGACGAAAATAATACGTTCGGAGGCGAGAATAATATCGACCGCCTGTTCGAGTAACGCATCGAACTCGTCATTATTGACGCTTTTAAAAAAGCTCATTATTTCGCTGGCGCCGATATTTGCCTGTTGAGGCTCATTCTGCTCAAGATATAATTTAAAGCGTACGCGAAATTCAGAGTAGCCCTCGCACTGCAGTTTGCGGCAGAAGCGCAACACGGTGGTGGTGGAGACCCCGGCGGCTTCGGCCAGTTCGCGGATGGTCATGTACATCACTTTGTCACGATTCTTAATGACGTAGTGGTAGACCATCATCTCAAGATTATTGAGACTGGCGACAGCGGCGTGGGAGAACATACTCACAGTGGCGAACTCACAATTCATAATGACCAGGACGGAATTATATCATGCAGGCCAATGACATTACCTTTTTTCAGCGCTTTCAGGACGACATCCTCGCCGGGCGCAAAACGATTACCATCCGCGATGCGGCGGAATCGCATTTTAAACCGGGTGACGTCCTGCGCGTTGGGCGCTATGAAGATGACGGCTATTTTTGCACCATCGCCGTGACCGCCACCTCGACGGTGACGCTCGATACGCTAACTGAACAGCATGCCCGGCAGGAGAATATGACCCTCGAACAACTGCGGCAGGTGATTAGGGAAATCTATCCTACGGAAGAACGGTTTTATGTTATTGAATTCAAACGCCTTTAAATAAAAGCAGCACAGCTGTTAGTTGAAATAATATTGTAACATTATGATTTTAATGTATTTACAAATATACATCGTTTTATTTTAGCTAACAGGTGTTCACTGGAATCATTCTCAGTTACCCTAAGTGGGCAATGAAAGCGTTCTTGTTTTCACGGAGTCAAATATGGTGCGCAAACCATTAATCACTCAGGGATATTCTCTGGCAGAGGAAGTTGCCAACAGTATCAGTCACGGGATCGGGCTGGTGTTCGGTATTGTCGGCCTCGTGTTGCTGCTGGTGCAGGCGGTAGACACGAACGCCAGCGCAACGGCGATCACCAGCTACAGCCTGTACGGCGGCAGCATGATTATGCTGTTCCTCGCCTCCACGCTCTATCACGCTATCCCGCATCAGCGGGCGAAACAGTGGCTGAAAAAGTTCGACCACTGCGCTATCTACCTGTTGATTGCCGGGACCTACACGCCGTTCTTGCTGGTGGGGTTGAATTCACCGCTGGCGAAGGGGCTGATGATCGTCATCTGGAGCCTGGCGCTGCTGGGGATCCTGTTTAAGCTGACCATCGCGCACCGCTTTAAAATTCTGTCGCTGGTGACTTATCTGACCATGGGCTGGCTGTCGCTTATCGTGGTCTATCAGCTGGCAGTGAAGCTGGCGGTGGGCGGCGTAACGCTGCTGGCGGTTGGCGGGGTGGTGTACTCGCTTGGGGTCATCTTCTACGTCTGCAAACGTATTCCCTATAACCACGCTATCTGGCACGGCTTCGTGCTCGGCGGCAGCGTGTGTCACTTCCTGGCGATCTATCTTTACATCGGTCAACACTGACAAAAAGCCCCAACAGGGGCTTTTTGGTGACTCGTTCTGACTACTTCCACGGTGGCGCTACGCTTACCGTGGCTACGATACTCTGCGACCTGGAAATCCCACGGTGGCGCTGACATTCTGCGGCCTGGTAGCCTGGCTAAGGCGCAAGCGCCGCAAGCCGGGAATCATGACGCCTTACTACTCTTCTTCCAGCGAATAGGGCAACGGTTCGATGCGCAGGCTGCCGGCATCGTCGCGCACGCGGAACACGCTGTCCGGCTCCATATCGTTATTCATCACCACCTGCACCAGCAGACGGCCATCATCCAGCTGAACCGCCGCCAGCACCGTCCCGGTGCGGCGCCAGTTGTCGCCCATTTTCAGCTCCAGATCTTCCCCGGCTTCCGGCACCCGGCTGGCGGTCCCTGACAGCGTCCACAGCGCGCGCTTATTGGCGCCGCGGAATTTCGCCCGCGCGACCATTTCCTGGCCGGTGTAGCAGCCTTTCCTGAAGCTGATACCGCCCAGCGCCTGCAGGTTGGTCGCCTGCGGAATGAACTGCGCGCTGTTGGCGCTGTCGATAACCGGCAGACCGGCTTCAATATTCAGCGCCAGCCACTGCTGGCTGTTGTTGAGCTGTGCTTCGCCGCGCAGCGCGTCGGTAACACGGTTAGCGGTGTCGACATCAGTCACCAGCAGGAAGCGTTCGCCCGGATGGTCAAACCACAGCAGGCTGGTGGCGCCTTCGCTGACCACCGGGGTGGCCGCGTCGGGCAGGGCGGCGAACAACGGCGCCAGCGCGGCGCGCGCCTGGAAGCCGGCCACCCCCAGCAGGACCAGATCGTCGTTGGCGGCGATGGTGACTTTAGAGAAGACGGCATATTTTTTCAGTTCGGTCAGCTGCACGTCGCGCAGGCTGCGGCGCTCGATCCATGCGAAGCCGCCGTCGCGGCGGAACACGCGCAGGTTGCTCCACATCTTGCCTTTGGCGTCACAGTGGGCGGCAAGCAGATGCTGAGCATCGGTGAGACTGCTCACATCGGCGGTAATCTGGCCCTGCAGATATTTTTCGCTATCCGGCCCGCTAATCGTCGCCAGCGCCCAATCATCCAGGGTCATCAGCGTTAACGGCAGACGAGCGGAAGAGGAAGGCTGACGCGGAGGAAAAGGTGTAAAAGCCATAGTCATATCCTGAATCGCTTAACGCAGTGTGTGTGACCAATGGTAAAAGAGCTATAGTGCATTGCAAGTGCTTTCAACAGGCCATTTGTGCGCTGGCGTGAGACAGCCGCCTGACGCAGGGAATCAATAAGCCCATCATTATTTTATGGTTTTTATGGAATGATGCTCGCATTCAGCGATATTCCTGTAAAGTTACGGCATAAAACGGGTTAAACTAACCTATATTTTGCTGCTGGAAGGTCAACATGGACATTAACAATAAAGCACGTATCCACTGGGCATGCCGCCGCGGGATGCGCGAACTCGACATCTCCATCATGCCGTTCTTTGAGTATGAGTACGATACGCTCAGCGATACTGACAAACAGCTGTTCATTCGCCTGCTGGAAAATGACGATCCGGATCTATTCAACTGGCTGATGAATCACGGCAAACCGGCCGATGCGGAGCTGCAGCGGATGGTAACCTTAATTCAGACACGGAATCGGGAACGTGGTCCTGTGGCAATCTGATCTCCGTATCTCCTGGCGCGCGCAGTGGTTTTCCCTGCTGCTCCACGGCGTTGTGGCGGCGCTGGTGCTGCTGGTCCCCTGGCCGCTGAGCTACACCCCGATCTGGCTGCTGCTGTTGTCGCTGGTGGTGTTTGACTGCGTGCGCAGCCAGCGGCGGATCCATGCCCGTCGCGGAGAGATAAAACTGCTCACCGATTCCCGTCTTCGCTGGCAAAACGCCGAATGGGAGATCCTCGGGACGCCGTGGGTCATCAATAGCGGTATGCTGCTGCGGTTACGCCATGTCGATACCCGGCGCGGGCAGCATCTGTGGCTGGCGGCGGATAGCATGGATGCCGGAGAATGGCGAGATTTGCGCCGGCTGGTGCTGCAAAAACCGGCGCAGGAGTAAGCGGCGTCAGGAGAAGTGTTCGGCCATTTCGCCGAGGATCTGCTCGCACCAGCTCTGGATGCGCTCGTCGCTCAGGTCGTACTGATTGGTTTCATCCAGCGCCAGGCCAACGAACAGTTGGCCATCGGCGATAACCGGTTTTGGACTGGTGAACTCATAGCCTTCGGTTGGCCAGTAGCCGACAAATTTCACGCCTTTGGTCGCCAGCTTGTCGTGCAGCATGCCCAGTGCGTCAAGGAACCATTCACCATAGCCCAGCTGATCGCCCATGCCGTACAGCGCGACGATTTTGCCTTCCAGGTCCAGGGTATCCAGTTGCTCCCAGACCGCCTCCCAGTCTTCCTGAATTTCGCCGAAATCCCAGGTCGGGATGCCGAGGATCAGTACGTCGTACTGGCTCATCAGCGCGGGGGAATCGTCTTTCAGATTGTGCAGCGTCACCAGCTCGGGGCCGATGATATCGCGGATTTTCTCCGCAGCCATTTCGGTGTAGCAGGTACTGGAGCCGTAAAAAAGACCTATATTCATCGCGTAAACGTCTCAATTCTTGCCGTGAATTGCGCCCAGTGTACCAGAAAGGCGGCCTCTTAAGGCATAATGAGACCGTATAACGAACAAAGAGGCCGATGTGAAACAGGATCTGGCACAAATCGAACAGTTTCTCGATGCCCTTTGGCTGGAGCGGAATCTGGCGGAGAATACGCTCAGCGCCTACCGTCGCGATCTGACGATGTTAGTCGAGTGGCTGCACCATCGCGGCCTGTCGCTGGTAAGCGTCGGCAGCGACGATCTGCAGGCGCTACTGGCCGAGCGGCAGTCCGGCGGCTACAAAGCCACCAGCACCGCGCGGCTGCTCAGCGCCGTGCGCCGGTTCTTCCAGCATCTGTATCGGGAGAAAATTCGCCCGGACGATCCCAGCGCGCTGCTGGCTTCGCCGAAGCTGCCGCAGCGGTTGCCGAAAGATCTCAGCGAGGCGCAGGTTGAACGCTTGCTGCAGGCGCCGCTGGTGGAGCAACCGCTGGAATTACGCGATAAGGCGATGCTGGAGGTACTGTATGCCACCGGCCTGCGCGTCTCGGAGCTGGTTGGCCTGACGATGAGCGATATCAGCCTGCGTCAGGGCGTGTTGCGGGTCATTGGTAAAGGCAACAAAGAACGGCTGGTGCCGCTGGGCGAAGAGGCGGTAATGTGGGTGGAAAATTACCTCGAATACGGTCGCCCGTGGCTGCTGAACGGCGTGGCCTCGGATGTATTATTTCCCAGCCAGCGCGCGCAGCAGATGACGCGCCAGACCTTCTGGCACCGCATTAAACACTATGCCGTCCTGGCGGGGATCGACAGCGCGAAGCTCTCCCCGCACGTATTACGCCATGCCTTCGCCACGCATTTGCTCAATCACGGCGCCGACCTGCGCGTGGTGCAGATGCTGTTAGGACACAGCGATCTCTCCACCACGCAGATCTACACCCACGTGGCGACCGAGCGTCTGCGACAACTTCATCAACAGCACCACCCGCGGGCGTGAGTGCTGAACAAAAGGACTGAGTATGAAAAAAGGTTTATTGATGTTCACTCTGCTGGCGGCCTCGCTTTCCGGCGCGGCGCATGCCGATAGCGCGGCGATCAAACAGTCGCTGGCGAAGCTGGGTGTGCAGAGTACCGATATCCAACCGTCGCCGGTTTCCGGGATGAGCACGGTGTTGACCGACAGCGGCGTCCTGTACGTCACTGACGATGGCAAACACATCATCCAGGGGCCGATGTACGATGTGAGCGGCGCGCAGCCGGTCAACGTCACCAACCAGTTGCTGGTCGGTAAGCTGAACGCGCTGAGCAACGAGATGATTGTCTATAAAGCGCCGAAGGAGCAGCACGTCATTACCGTCTTTACCGATATCACCTGCGGCTACTGCCATAAACTGCACGAGCAGATGAGCGACTACAACGCGCTGGGCATTACCGTGCGCTATCTGGCCTTCCCGCGCCAGGGGCTGCAAAGCCAGGCCGAGCAGGACATGAAAGCCATCTGGTGCGCGAAAGATCGCAACAAAGCGCTGGATGACGCTATGAACGGCAAAGGCGTACAGCCGGCAAGCTGCAGCGTGGATATCGCCAAACATTACACACTCGGCGTGCAGATGGGCGTCAACGGTACCCCGGCGATGGTCCTCAGCAACGGTATGGTGTTGCCGGGCTATCAGGGGCCGAAAGAGCTGAAAGCGTTCCTCGACGAGCATAAAAAACAGACAAGCGGTAACTGATTCGCGTGAAACAACAGATACAACTACGCCGCCGTGAGGCGGTTGACGGCGTCGATCTCCCCGCCGACCTGCCGCCGCTGCTGCAGCGGCTGTACGCCAGCCGCGGGGTGCGCAGTGCGCAGGAGCTGGAGCGCAGCGTCAAAGGCATGCTGCCGTGGACGCAGCTCACCGGTGTTGAAAAAGCGGTTGAGATGCTGCACGACGCTTTCGAGAATGGGTTGCACATTGTCGTGGTCGGCGATTTTGACGCCGACGGCGCCACCAGCACCGCGCTCAGCGTGCTCGCCTTACGTGCGCTGGGCTACGGCAACGTCTCCTATCTGGTGCCGAACCGTTTTGAAGACGGCTACGGCTTAAGCCCGGAAGTGGTCGATCAGGCGCACGCCCGTGGCGCGCAGATGATCATGACCGTCGACAACGGCATTTCGTCACATGCCGGCGTCGACCATGCCCATGCGCTGGGCATTCCGGTGCTGGTGACCGATCACCATCTGCCGGGCGAGACGCTACCGGCGGCCGAGGCCATCGTTAACCCTAACCTGCGCGAGTGTGATTTCCCCTCGAAATCACTGGCCGGGGTCGGGGTGGCGTTCTATCTGATGCTGGCGCTGCGTACCTTCCTGCGCGATAAAGGCTGGTTCGACGCCCGCGGTATCGCCGCGCCAAACCTGGCTGAGCTACTGGATCTGGTGGCGCTTGGCACCGTCGCGGACGTCGTGCCGCTGGATGCCAATAACCGCATTCTGACCTGGCAGGGATTAAGCCGTATTCGCGCCGGTAAATGTCGCCCAGGCATTAAAGCGCTGCTGGAAATTTCCAACCGCGATCCGCAAAAACTGGCCGCCAGCGACCTCGGGTTCGCCCTCGGGCCGCGCCTGAACGCGGCGGGGCGGCTGGACGATATGTCCGTCGGCGTGGCGCTGCTGCTGTGCGATAACATCGGCGAAGCGCGCGTGTTAGCCAACGAGCTCGATGCGCTTAATCAGACGCGCAAAGAGATCGAGCAGGGAATGCAGGCCGAGGCGTTGACCTTGTGTCAGCAACTGGAGCGCAGCAGCGACACCCTGCCCGGCGGGCTGGCGATGTATCATCCGCAGTGGCATCAGGGGGTAGTCGGCATTCTCGCCTCGCGGATTAAGGAGCGCTTCCATCGCCCGGTTATCGCTTTTGCGCCTACCGGCGACGGCACGCTCAAAGGCTCCGGACGCTCCATTCAGGGGCTGCACATGCGCGATGCGCTGGAGCGCCTGGATACGCTCTATCCGGGGCTGATCCTGAAGTTCGGTGGCCACGCGATGGCGGCGGGCTTATCGCTGGAAGAGGCGCGCTTTGAGGAGTTTCAGCAGCGCTTCGGCGAGCTGGTGACCGAATGGCTGGATCCGGCATTATTGCAGGGCGAGGTGGTCTCCGACGGCCCGCTGGCAGCGGCGGAGATGAGCATGGAAGTGGCGCAGATGCTGCGCGATGCCGGACCATGGGGGCAGATGTTCCCGGAACCGCTGTTTGATGGCCGTTTTCGCCTGCTGCAGCAGCGGCTGGTAGGCGAGCGTCACCTGAAAGTGATGGTCGAACCGGTTGGCGGCGGCCCGCTGCTGGACGGTATTGCTTTCAACGTTGATACTTCCATTTGGCCGGACAACGGCGTGCGCGAAGTGCAGTTAGCCTACAAGCTCGACATCAACGAGTTCCGCGGCAACCGCAGCCTACAGCTGATCATCGATCACCTCTGGCCAAATTGACAACAGTGTATTAATAAGGGCGCGAATCCGGTAGAATTCCGCTCTTATCACCGCATTTTGACAAATCCATTAAAAGAAACCGACCATGTTTGAAATAAATCCGGTAAAAAACCGCATTCAGGACCTCACGGAGCGCTCCGACGTTCTTAGGGGGTATCTTTGACTACGATGCCAAGAAAGAGCGTCTCGAAGAAGTAAACGCCGAGCTGGAACAGCCGGACGTCTGGAACGAACCTGAACGCGCCCAGGCGCTGGGTAAAGAGCGTTCTTCCCTGGAAGCCATCGTGGATACCCTGGATCAGATGTCCCAGGGGCTGGAAGACGTGGCTGGTCTGCTGGAGCTGGCGGTTGAAGCCGAAGACGAAGAGACCTTCAACGAAGCGGTTGCTGAGCTGGACGGGCTGGAAGAGAAGCTGGCGCAGCTTGAGTTCCGCCGCATGTTCTCCGGCGAATACGACAGCGCCGATTGCTACCTCGACATTCAGGCCGGTTCTGGCGGCACCGAAGCCCAGGACTGGGCCAGCATGCTGACGCGCATGTACCTGCGCTGGGCGGAAGCGCGCGGCTTTAAGACCGAAATCATCGAAGAATCCGAAGGTGAAGTCGCGGGCATTAAATCCGTGACCATCAAAATCATTGGCGATTACGCCTATGGCTGGCTGCGTACGGAAACCGGTGTTCACCGCCTGGTGCGTAAAAGCCCGTTCGATTCCGGCGGCCGTCGTCATACCTCCTTTAGCTCGGCGTTCGTTTATCCGGAAGTGGATGACGATATTGATATCGAAATCAACCCGGCGGATCTGCGCATTGACGTTTATCGCGCATCCGGCGCGGGCGGTCAGCACGTTAACCGTACGGAATCCGCGGTGCGTATCACCCACATTCCGACCGGCTTAGTGACGCAGTGCCAGAACGACCGTTCACAGCACAAGAACAAAGACCAGGCCATGAAGCAGATGAAAGCGAAGCTTTATGAGCTGGAAATGCAGAAGAAAAATGCCGAGAAGCAGGCGATGGAAGACAACAAGTCCGACATCGGCTGGGGCAGCCAGATCCGCTCTTACGTGCTGGACGACTCGCGTATTAAAGATCTGCGTACCGGGGTGGAAACCCGCAACACTCAGGCGGTGCTCGACGGCAGCCTGGACCAATTTATCGAAGCAAGTTTGAAAGCAGGGTTATGAGGAACCAACATGTCTGAACAACAAGCACAGGGCGCTGACGCGGCAATTGACCTTAATAATGAACTGAAAACCCGCCGTGAGAAGCTGGCTGCGCTGCGTGAGCAGGGCGTCGCTTTCCCGAACGATTTCCGTCGTGACCATACCTCTGACCAACTGCACGCTGACTTCGATGCGAAAGAAAACGAAGAGCTGGAAGCGCTGAACGTTGAAGTGGCCGTTGCTGGCCGCATGATGACCCGTCGTATCATGGGTAAAGCGTCTTTCGTTACCCTGCAGGACGTTGGCGGCCGCATTCAGCTGTACGTCGCGCGTGATGACCTGGCGGAAGGCGTTTATAACGACCAGTTCAAAAAATGGGATCTCGGCGACATCATCGCCGCCCGCGGTAAGCTGTTCAAGACTAAAACCGGCGAGCTGTCCATTCACTGCACCGAGCTGCGTCTGCTGACCAAAGCCCTGCGTCCGCTGCCGGACAAATTCCACGGCCTGCAGGATCAGGAAGCGCGCTATCGTCAACGTTACCTCGATCTGATCTCCAACGATGAATCCCGCAATACTTTCAAAGTGCGTTCGCAGATCCTGGCGGGTATCCGTCAGTTCATGGTTGGCCGCGGCTTTATGGAAGTGGAAACCCCGATGATGCAGGTGATCCCGGGCGGCGCTTCCGCGCGTCCGTTCATCACCCATCACAATGCGCTGGATTTGGACATGTATCTGCGTATCGCGCCGGAACTGTACCTCAAGCGTCTGGTGGTTGGCGGCTTCGAACGCGTCTTCGAGATCAACCGTAACTTCCGTAACGAAGGGATTTCCGTTCGTCATAACCCAGAGTTCACCATGATGGAACTCTATATGGCGTACGCGGATTACAAAGATCTGATCGAGCTGACCGAATCCCTGTTCCGCACCCTGGCGCAGGATATCCTCGGTAACACCGCCGTGCCTTACGGTGACCAGGTGTTCGACTTCGGCAAGCCGTTCGAAAAACTGACCATGCGTGAAGCGATCAAGAAATACCGTCCGGAAACCGAGATGGCGGATCTGGATAACTTCGATTCCGCGAAAGCGATCGCTGAGTCCATCGGCATTAAAGTTGAGAAGAGCTGGGGTCTGGGCCGTATCGTGACCGAGATCTTCGAAGAAGTGGCGGAAGCGCATCTGATTCAGCCGACCTTCATCACCGAATATCCGGCAGAAGTTTCTCCGCTGGCGCGCCGTAACGATGAGAACCCGGAAATCACCGACCGCTTTGAATTCTTCATCGGCGGTCGTGAGATCGGTAACGGCTTTAGCGAGCTGAACGACGCCGAAGACCAGGCGCAGCGCTTCCAGGATCAGGTTGATGCGAAAGCTGCTGGCGACGACGAAGCGATGTTCTACGACGAAGACTACGTCACCGCGCTGGAACACGGCCTGCCGCCGACCGCTGGTCTGGGTATCGGTATCGACCGTATGGTCATGCTGTTCACCAACAGCCACACCATCCGCGACGTGATCCTGTTCCCGGCGATGCGTCCGCAGAAATAATCGCGTCTCGCGAAAGACAAAAAACCCGGCTTGCCGGGTTTTTTTATGTCTGATGTGAGGTCCGAAGCCTGGCGTAGCCCGGCTCAGCGCAGCGCAAGCCGGGGGATCCCGGATAGCGGCGTAAACGCCTTATCCGGGCTACGTAACGGCGCAGAACCGTAGGCCTGTGCATGCGTAGCGCCGCCAGGCAATGATGACAGGTAGGGGGGCAGCTGCGAGAATAGTCAGCTTACGCGCGCAGATGCGCAACGAAATCGATCAGCGCCTGGCGGGCGTCCTGGTTTTCGGCTTCCAGCACCATCCACGGGCTAAACGCCCACGGCGTAGCGGCCAGCGCGCTTAACATGGTTGGCAGGTCAACCCACTGATAGTCCATGACTTCATCATCGTTAGGCTGCACTTCGCTCACTACGCGCGCGGCATACACCGGACACACTTCGTTCTCAACGATACCGTTCGGGGCGACCGCCCGGTAGCGGAAGGCCGGGTGAATCGGCGCGATATCGGCGATCTCCACGCCGAGCTCGAAACGACAGCGGCGTGTGACGGCCTGCTCGAAGGTCTCGCCCTGCTGGGGGTGTCCGCAGACTGAGTTGGTCCACACACCGGGCCAGGCTTTTTTGCCCAGCGAACGACGGGTGACCAGAAACTGACCCTGCTGATTAAACAACCAGCAGGAAAACGCGAGATGCAAAGGGGTATCAAGCGTGTGGGCGGCATACTTCTCCAGCATACCGGCAGGTTGATCCTGCTCATCCAGTAAAATGACGTGTTCCCCGGCCATGACGACTCCTGAAAATAAAAAATGACCCGGCACAAACCCGCCGGGTCATGTACTCAGGCCACTAGGGTAGCCCATAAATGGGAGAAAGGCATTACCAAAACAAGCCCTGGAGGCTGGGCTCACGACGCGTGGTACGGGCGTGAATCTTTCCGTCGCTGGCCGCATGCGATGCCTGAGGGGCATCTGTTAGCCATCAGGGATGACGCCTTGCGCCGCGGACTGGTATGATAATCGCCCTGGTTGCGAGGTAAGTGGTTGTGTTAAGTGCAGGATGCCTGATGATGAAACGCTTTTATATGACACTGATGCTGGTGGCAAGCCTGGTGCTGGTCGGTTGCTCCAGCACCTCCGATTCCGGTGCGACCTACACCGTCAAGCGTGGCGATACCCTGTATGGCATCTCCCGCACCACCGGCACCAGCGTTCGCGATCTGGCTCGCCTGAATAACATCTCTCCGCCTTACACCATTGAGGTGGGGCAGAAGCTGAAGCTTAACGGTAGCGGCGCGTCAAAGACGACGAAGAAAAAGTCTTCCTCTACGCGTACTGCGGCGGTCACCCCTTCTTCTGCGGTACCTCAATCCTCCTGGCCGCCGGTGGGACAGCGCTGCTGGCGCTGGCCGACCAGTGGCAAAGTGGTCCTGCCTTATTCCACCGCCGATGGCGGCAATAAGGGCATTGATATTGCCGGGACACGCGGGCAGCCGGTGTATGCCGCCGGGGCGGGCAAGGTGGTGTACGTCGGCAACCAGCTGCGCGGCTATGGCAACCTGATCATGATTAAGCACAGTGAGGATTACATCACTGCCTACGCCCACAATGATAAGCTGATGGTGAATAACGGTCAGAGCGTGAAAGCCGGCCAGCAAATTGCCACCATGGGCAGTACGGATGCCGATTCAGTGCGTCTGCATTTCCAGATCCGCTATCGGGCGACGGCCATCGATCCGCTGCGCTATCTGCCGCCGCAAGGCAGTAAACCTAAGTGCTAAAAGGTTATTTTATCGCCAGTCAGTATCCGGCGGGCTTGTCACAGGGTGCGTAAGGGCTATAATGCTTCTCGCACCTCTTCGCGGGCGTAGTTCAATGGTAGAACGAGAGCTTCCCAAGCTCTATACGAGGGTTCGATTCCCTTCGCCCGCTCCAAACTCAAGTCTCCTGAAGTCTACCCAACTCAATTTTCCCTAGATAAATCAGCGGTTATAGCTTTCTGTTAGTCTATTGAACTCCGACGGAGGACTCCACTTTGGTTGCGGGATCAGCGTCTTGCGCTGTTGGCGCTGGAGTAGCGTTTAGTGATATTTTCGCATTTATCCTGTTTCCGCAGGATGAGTGATTTTACGCAACCGGCTCGCGCTGACGACGACCGATACCGCAGAGGCCGCGGCGGCGATCCACAGCGCAACATGAATTAACCTTTCATCTGCTGCCAGCAGAACGCCTACGGCGGCGGCTCCCAGGCACTGTCCGAAAGTGCGCATAATGGATAAAACACCGGACGCATAACTCGCGTGCTCACGAATAACGTTTGAGAGCATTTCCCGGTTATTGGGACTCTGAAAGCAGCCAAACCCTATTCCGCACACCAGACTTCGCAGGCAGATATCCCACATTGAAGGGCCGGCGGGTAACGTCGCCAGCAGGATCAAACCGACGACAAAAATCACCAGCCCCAGGGTGGATATCGCCGGGGCTGATATCGTGTCCGCCCAACGGCCTGCATGCGGCGCAATCAGCACGATCCCTAACGGCCACGGCGTAAACAGCAGGGCAGACATCACCGGACTGTAGCCGTATTCGCTCTGAAACAGGAAGGGCAGCGCAATAAAGGTGATCCCCTGGCTGACAAAAGCAATCATCGACGTGAAGGCCGCGAGGGTAAAACGTTCATTTTTAAACATGGTCGGCGGCAGTATGGGATGACCCGTGCGGCGGATTTGCCAGATAAAAGCCATGCCGCTCAGCGCAGCGAGAACCATCCAGCAAAGGCTGCCGAATTGATAAGTAGCGTCCTGGAGGCTGTTCGCCGCCATGATCGTCGAACCCAACAGCAGTGCCGACAATATGGCGCCCAGGGTGTCGAAGGGCGCCTGCATACGGATCGCATCCCGCGGCAGCGCTCTGACCGCCAGCAGTAAGGCGAGGGTGCCGGGAAGAACGTTTATCGCAAACAGCCATTGCCAGCTCAGGGTGTGAAGGATCGTACCGCCCAATACCGGGCCGATAGCGGAGCTGGAGGCAATGAGCAGGGCATGGAACCCCAGAATGCGGCCAAGTAATCGTCCGGGAAATACGGACCTGAGTATTGCGGGGGCAATACTCAGCGTCGCCGCGCCGCCGATCCCCTGAAGCACGCGCATACCGATAAGCACTTCGGGCTTATTCGCCAGCGCGCAACCCAGTGATGTCAGGGTAAAGGTCGTCAGACCCGCCAGAAATACGGGGCGATAACCCAGGCGGGCCGCAAGCGCCGCGAATATCGCCAGCGTCATCGCAGCCGCCAGCAGATACCCGTTGGCGAACCAGACGGCAATACTGGCAGGTACCTGCATCTCCTGAGCCATTGAGGGTAGGGCAATGTTGATCATGGTGCCATCAAACACGCCCATTAAGGTGGTGGTCATTATTGCGGCCATCACCCGTGCGCGCGCCGGGCCAGGCAGTCCTTCGTCGCCGGGTTGACTGGAAAAGAGCGTCATCATTTGTCCTCTGAGAAGAGTGTATGGATGACAAAACTATAAAGATGGCTTTTACTGGGCGGAAGGCGCACTACTTTCACTTTATTGTTGCATCAAACGCCTTATCTTAATGTGCTGGGAGGAAGGGTAATGTCTGATCCCGATTTTAATTTGCTGGTAGCACTCGACATATTGCTGAGTGAGGCGAGTGTCGCAGGTGCGGCACGTCGTCTGAACCTCAGCACCTCGGCCATGAGCCGGACATTAAGCAGGTTACGCGATGTCACAGGAGACCCGATCCTGGTGCGCGCCGGGCGTAACATGGTACTGACCCCGTGGGCCGAAGCGACCCGGGATCGCGCCAGGCGTGCAGTGCACGAGGCCAGGGCGGTATTGCAGCCCTCAACGGAAACGTTCAGCGCGAGAAGTCTGGCGCGTCTTTTTACCATCAGGGCAAACGATGGTTTTGTGGTGGCGTTTGGGCCTGCGCTCATAGCCGCGGTTGCCGACGCCGCGCCGGACGTCTGTATACGCTTCGCGCCTAAGCCGGAAAAAACGTCGCGCTATCTTCGGGAAGGGCTGGTTGATCTGGAGATTGGCGTTCAGAGTAATATGGGGCCAGAAATACGGCTACAACGACTGTTTGAGGATCGGTTTGTTGGCGTCGTGCGTAAAGGGCACCCGCTGGCTAAGCAGGCAGAAATAGGCGTGGGTGATTATGTCGCCTGGGGCCATGTGGTAGCGTCACCCGAGGGCGCGTTGCACGGATCCGTTGACGATGCGCTGGCCGAACTGGGGACAAAACGTAAAATTGCGAGCGTCGTACCGGGATTTCCGACGGCACTGTCCGTGGCGCTGGAATCGGATCTTATCGCCATGATACCCGCACTCTATTTACTCAATCAGCAGGTAACGGACCAGGTACATGTTTTCGAGCTGCCGTTCAAAAGCCGTCGTATTACGGTATCGCAGATGTGGCACCCAAGAATGGAACGCGACCCCGGTCACCGCTGGCTGAGAGAGCAAATTCTTGCGATATGCGGTGTGGGGAGGTCAGTCATGACTAAGGTGCCTGTATAGCGATTGCTATAACATCAATTTATATTAAATTAATAACACAATTCATTGATAGTTAAGATAAAATACATTAAGCGAAGTCGCGGTGTAGTAGCTGAATTGAGATGTTCTTCTCTGACCAAATAGACATGTCCGCGCTACCGTCTCACCACAGCGATCGCTGCTTTCAAAGGATGAGACTCATGACGGCATACGGAACGGAAATTTTCTCAATGAGTGATGTGAACAGACTCACGATCGAAGTCTCCACGCGTCGATAGACCGTTTATGTCCTTTCCGCGAGATTTAATCGAAAGCCCTCGTGCTACCTTTAAATTAACAATTAACGATAAATAAAGGACAGCTTTCCTGTCCTTTATTCTTTTTTATTCAGCTTTGCTCTCGCGCGCTCGCAATACCTCGCCGACCACCGGGGCGGCGGTAAACGCATTTGGCCATCCCGCGTAGAACGCCGCCTGGGTGACCACTTCTCCGGCCTCTTCAGCCGAAAGCCCATTATCCATGGCTCTGTTTAGGTGGTAGCCAATCTGCGCGCTCTGTCCGGCGGCGATTAACGCGCTGACCGTCACCAGACTTCTGTCGCGGGGCGTAAGCGCGGGCCGTTGCCAGAGGTCGAGAAACAGCGGGTCGGCGGTAAATTTAACCAGGCCAGGCGAAATGGGGCCGACATTTTTCTCCACGGTCTCTGCACGCTGTTTCTCTACCTGTTCATTGAGTGGCAGCAGTGTCGGCGAGGCGGCGGGCAGGGCCTCTGTCGTGATGTCGCGGGCTGCAAAGATCGCTTTGGTCACGCTGACGGCTGACATCGCATTGGGCCAACCTGAGTAGAACGCCAGATGGGTAATGATCTCTGATACTTCCGCTGGCGTTACGCCGCTATCGAGAGCGACTTCAATATAGTGCTTAAGCTCGCCTGGCTGGTTGCGGGCAATCAGCATGGCCACAGTCACGATGCTGCGGTCGCGGGCAGACAGGGCGTCACGTTGCCAGAGGTCGTTGGTCATCGCTTCACGGCCAAAGCGTACCAGCGCCGGGGAGACCGCGTGAATGTCAGCGTCCGAAAGAGTGGAAGGGGGTATTTTCATCATCATTTGATCTCTTTTTCGTTGGCATCAGCAAAATCAGACAGCACAAGCGACATGGCCGCCGAGGCAATCGCCCTTTTCATGTTTTATTCTCCCTGCTCAAAGAACGAAAAACGACTGCACCCATGCCTTTGCTTTGCAGAAGATTTAGCGCCATCAACGGCATCTTCATTTGCTGCTTTAGTTTATTCGGCCAGGGATTTAAGCTGCGCGATCAGTCTGGCCGCGTGTTCCTGGGCACGCGCCTTTTGCTGGGCGATTTTGTCGGCATCCCGGTCGGCGTAGCTGATGCCGCAGGTATAAACCGGTGCCAGCAGCTCAAGATTGCACAGCCTGGCCGTGGTCTCGAAAGGAAGGAGGTACTCTTCAATGGCGTGGCCAAAGAAACCGTCAGTGGTGTAGAGCGCCTGCGGTGCCCCGGTAGTGAAAGAGAGAAGGAGCTTTTTACCGCCCAGTTTCGCCGTTGAGCCGTGAGCAAAGCCGTGAACAAAGACCTCGTCCAGCCACTGTTTCATTAACCCGGGCAGCCCATACCAGGAAAAAGGAAACTGCCAGACAATCACATCGGCCCTGAGCAGGCTTTCCTGCTCTGCGGTGATGTTGATGTTGCCGTGCGGATAGAGCCAGTCCAGACGGCGGATTTCCGCGTCGGGCAGGGCGGTTGCCACTTCGTCGAGGATGGTGGCGTTAGCGATGGAAAGATTGAGATCCGGATGCCCGGAAACGATAAGGATATGAGGCGTTCCCATCGTTACTCCTGATGTTTAAATTCGGCTGAGAAGAGATTTTCCCAGCTCATAAACGAGCCGAGTGGAATACACTCGAAGGTTAATAAACCCGCTTTTGCCAGCGGAAATTCGGCCATGACGTTATTCGCCTCTTCCACGGTGTCGCATTCGAGGAAAATAGCGACGCCGGGTCTGTCCTGACGGAAATAAATGTCACGGATAAAGCCAGACTTATACAGTCCCCAGGCATGCAGGGCTTCCGCGGTAAGATGCGGCGCATAGTGTTCCAGCGTCGCGCCGGGCGCGGGAATATCCAGACATAAAATTCGCATGATGGTCTCCAGAATTCAGTTATCAGCGGGAAGAGACAAAAGTATACGAGCCACAGCTGGCGAAGATTAGGCGGTCATTGACTTAAGAATATTTAGCCTGTACTTAATAATCAGGCGAGGTTGGCTTAAGGAGATGCTATGAATAACGCCCTTTATAATCAGATACGCATCTTTCAGAGCATTGCGCGCGAAGGCACTATCTCGGCCGCCGCGAGGAAATTAGAAATCACGCCGCCGTCAGTCAGCAATGCGCTCAAGCTGTTGGAGGAGCACATTGGCCACCCCCTTTTTGTGCGCACCACCCGGCGAATTGAGCTGACGGAAACCGGCCAGCAGCTGCTGGAGCAAACCGCTGCGGCGGTGGAGGTCCTGGAAACATCGCTGGAGAGCCTCCGCGACCAGAATCAGGAACCCTCCGGGGCGGTGAGAATTACCCTCTCGCGCTTTGCCTACCTGCTCATTCTGAAACCGGCGATGGCGGCATTCTGTCAGCAATATCCGGGGATCCAGCTGGAAATATCGGTCTATGACGGTACCGTTAATATCATTGAAGAACGTTTCGACCTTGGGATCCGCTTTGGCGATATTCTTGAAGGCGGAGTGGTTGCCCGCCCATTAATGAAACCGTTTCGAGAAGGGTTGTATGCCTCCTCAGCCTATCTTGCCGAATATGGCGTGCCCGAGGTGCCCGCCGACCTCAACCCTCACCGGCTGATTGGCTATCGCTTTATTACCAACAACCGCATCCTGCCGCTGATCCTCAATGACCACGGCGAGCAACTGACCGTCGAGATGCCCGGACAGTTAATCAGCAATGACATTGACGTCATGGCAGATGGTATCCGCCATGGACTGGGGATTGGCCGCTTATTTGAACCCATCTGGCGGCTTCAGCCCGATCGAGAACAGTTTATACCGGTGATGGAAGACTACTGGAAAACCTACCCGCCAGTTTATCTCTATTACCCGAAAAACGCGGGCAGAACGAAAAGAGTGAAAGCCCTGATTGATTTTCTGATAGCGCATACCGCGGAATAGAGGCTATTTTGCGTGCGAAATGTCTGAAGGCGCCGGACCTGTCTTTCCCTCAGTCTTAACCCTATACTCCCTGCGGATAAATCAGTTTTTATCGCGGTGCATTTTGCCGTTCAACGGCTCATCCCATCGTCAACGCGATGGACGGGGAATATCAATAAGGGAGAGGCAGCAATGGGCAGACGCTTAATGGTCTGTATGTTCGCGCTGGTGGCGTTTTCGGCCAGTGCAGCGCAGGGCGTTCACGGTGGCCATAACGGCCAGTCGGTGATCGCTGGCGCCGACGGCGGCAACGGTTCAGACGGTGGCAATAGCGATAACTCATCGGGTCGGGCAGGGTGCCCGGGTGGCACCGATCCTGATAAGCACGGCCATTTTTACCTGCCTGGCACCAGCGAACCCTGCAATCCTGGCACCCAGGATGCAGAGAAAGTCAGGTCCTCCCGCTAGCGCCGCTCAGCTCAGATCGTGCAGCGCTTTGTCTGATGGCGGGGAAAGCTGAATATCCTGAAACTCAACCGCCAGTCCGCCACGCTCCGGTGAGCAGCACATGACGCCCGCTTTCACCGGGCCTGGCGGAAAGTAGCCCAGACGCAGCAGCGGCCAGCGCTCGCCGTCAGTCGAATATTGCAGCCTTAACGCATCGCCTTTGCGGGTCAGCCGCAGCCAGAAGGTGCGTGGGTCGCCGGGAAAAAGCCCGGTGGCCCAGTCGGAGTGATTCAGCGTCAGTACGCTGCCGATGGCCGGGGCATCGTCATTGAATTCAATTCCCGCCTTCAGCCAGGTCTGCTCGTCCGCCATCATCATCAGCCCGGCCTGGTCGTAAAGCGTGGTGAAATCCGCACATATTTTTGCCTGCAGGGTAAAATCGCCTTCCACCTCAGCAGCGTAAAGATGGCCAGAGAAGCGCTCGAAGCCATACCAGGTATGGCGCCAGAAGTCGGTATGCTTATCGGTGACCACCGTCAGACCGCCGGAAGTGCAGCGCCATTCGGCAGGTTCATTGATCCAGTGAAATGACGGCTGCATTTATCCTCCGGAACCGTTCAGACGACCTATAACAGTGACTGCAGCGCGGGTGACGCCATGCTGGCCTCAAAGGGAATAATCTCTGTACGGGCGAGACCCAGCTGCTGGAAGGGATCCTGACTCAGACGCGATTCCAGAATTTCCCGGCTGTCACATTTCGCCAGAATCACCCCGCCGGTGCGGGGAAGGCGGCGGCCAGAGGCGAGAAAGAGGCCGTCAGCATAGCCTTTTTTGAGCCATTCGACGTGCGCGGGAATGGCGTCATCCACCTCTTCGAGCGGTTTTATATACGTTAAAACAACCACATAAATCGTGCTCATCCTGAAAACCCTGTCAATCCGATGGGATCTCCAGCCTGACACATTTCGATGAGGGATAAAAGAAAGCGCGGCATTTTTCCGTGCTATTGCGCAAGGGATGGCGTGTAGCCACTTAATAGAGGCTTATCGCAGGCGTGAAATAACACATATGTTTTTACGAATGTATATTGATCTTTATTGGTGGTTCCGTATGCTGTCCGTCACGCTTGAGGAGAAATCATGTCTTTATTGCCCCTGCAACTGTTCAAAAACCTCGCCGATGAAACCCGGCTGGGGATCGTATTGCTGCTCAAGGCGCGTGGAGAGCTGTGTGTTTGCGATCTCTGTACGGCGCTCGCCCAGTCCCAGCCCAAGATCTCTCGCCATCTGGCGATGCTGCGGGAGAGCGGATTGCTGCTGGATCGTAAACAGGGTAAATGGGTCTATTACCGCCTCTCTCCGCAGATGCCAGCCTGGGCGGCGCAGGTGATAGAGCAGGCCTGGCTCAGTCAGCAGGACGATGTGCGGCTGATGGTCAGCAGACTGGCTGGCGGGGCGGGTTGTCAGTAAAAATTTTACCTAAATATATCTGTTTT
Organism: Klebsiella sp. G-Nf4; assembly: GCF_002810615.1. Classification (NCBI taxonomy): domain Bacteria; kingdom Pseudomonadati; phylum Pseudomonadota; class Gammaproteobacteria; order Enterobacterales; family Enterobacteriaceae; genus Klebsiella; species Klebsiella sp. G-Nf4. The sequence continues at coordinate 48,730 of NZ_PION01000002.1, forward strand.
TTCGAATGTGATTGGCGGGGGGAAGAATGTTGCTGGCAGGTGCGATTTTTGCCCTGACCCTGGTGCTGGTGATCTGGCAGCCGCGGGGTTTAGGGATCGGCTGGAGCGCGGCCTTTGGTGCGGCGCTGGCGCTGGCCACCGGTGGAGTACAACTAGCCGATATCCCGGTGGTGTGGCATATCGTCTGGAATGCGACCGCCACCTTTATCGCCGTTATCATTATCAGCCTGCTGCTTGATGAGTCTGGCTTTTTTGAATGGGCCGCGCTGCACGTTTCCCGCTGGGGAAGAGGGCGGGGTCGCCTGCTGTTTACCTGGATTATCCTGCTCGGCGCCGCGGTGGCGGCGCTGTTTGCCAACGACGGCGCGGCGCTGATCCTCACCCCTATCGTGATTGCCATGCTGCGAGCGCTGGGATTCAGCAAGGGAACGATGCTGGCCTTTGTCATGGCCGCCGGATTTATTGCCGATACCGCCAGCCTGCCGCTGGTGGTGTCGAATCTGGTGAATATCGTTTCGGCAGATTTCTTCGCCATCGGCTTCAGGGAGTACGCTTCGGTGATGGTGCCGGTCGATCTCGCGGCGATCCTCACCACCCTGGCGATGCTGCACCTGTTCTTTCGCAAGGATGTCCCGCCAGCCTGGGATATGGCGTTACTGAAAGCGCCGGTCACGGCGATAAAAGATCCGGCGACCTTCCGCACCGGCTGGGGCGTGCTGCTGCTGTTGCTGGTCGGTTTTTTCGTTCTTGACCCGCTGGGGATCCCGGTCAGCGCCATCGCGGCGCCGGGAGCGGGGATCCTGTTTGCTATCGCGAAGCGCGGACGGGTGATTAACACCAGCAAGGTGCTACGCGGCGCCCCCTGGCAGATCGTGATCTTCTCGCTGGGAATGTATCTGGTGGTGTATGGCCTGCGAAACGCCGGGTTAACGGATTATCTGACCACGGTGCTGAACATGCTGGCGGAGCGCGGGCTCTGGGCCGCGACGCTGGGCACCGGTATCCTGTCGGCCTTCCTCTCTTCAATAATGAATAATATGCCCAGCGTGCTGGTCGGCGCCCTGTCGATTGATGGCAGCGCGGCCACAGGGACGATCAAAGAGGCCATGATTTATGCCAACGTCATCGGCTGCGATCTGGGGCCCAAGATCACGCCGATTGGTAGCCTGGCCACGCTGCTCTGGCTGCATGTGCTGGCGCAAAAGCACATCACCATCGGTTGGGGGTATTATTTTCGCTGCGGCATCACCATGACCCTGCCGGTGCTGCTTGTGACGCTGGCTGCGCTGGCGCTGCGTCTCTCCTTCAACCTGCCATGAGAACGTGCTATGAGCATCACCATTTACCATAACCCGGAGTGCGGGACCTCGCGTAATACGCTGGCGCTGATCCGCAACAGCGGCGCCGAGCCCACCATTATCTATTATCTGGAGACGCCGCCGTCGCGTGATGTGCTGCGCCAGCTGATTGCCGCGATGGGCATTCCGGTACGTGCGCTGCTACGGCAAAACGTTGAACCCTACGACGCGCTGGGGCTGGCGGACGATCGGTTTACTGACGATCAGTTAATCGACTTTATGCTTCTGCATCCGATCCTGATTAACCGTCCGATCGTGGTGACGCCGCGGGGCACTCGACTCTGCCGCCCGTCAGAGGTGGTGCTGGAGATCCTGGCCGCGCCGCAAAAAGGCGCGTTCGTTAAGGAAGACGGTGAGCAAGTCATTGATGCCACGGGGCAGCGTGTGAAATAGCGCCGGCTTTAGCCGCTGGCCTCCATCATCCTCTGCATGTCGTTTTTGTCCCGGCCTGGCGGAATGTTCCCCGGGCAAAGCCCGGACCTCTCCCGAGGGAGAGGTCCGCATTGCTAAGCAATATTGGCGCTTAACGCCATTTCTTCATCATTACGCTCATTTCCCTTACTCTTCCTGCCGTTATCTTCCCCGTCTTAACCGGCTGTCTGTGTCCTTTGATAATCAGTTAACATATTGTTTTTAATTAATAATTTTCGTTTTTGGCCTGAAAATATAAAGTCAACGTCGTTTGCGTTTTTGCGAGCGTTAAATCTGTAAAACTAGATGTTTGTCGAGTTTTCATCTAAAAAGAGAGGGTGTGGGGCTGGACAAAACCATTGCGTGGTTATCAAATGGTTAAAAATTCTTGTAGTTGATGTTAAGGCAAACAAATTATAAATCGTCAGCCCGCTTTGTACGGTTAACTTGCGCTGCGGTGCACCTTACCTGGAGAATTTATGCATTCCTCTGTTAATAAAAACGAAAGCCGAACCTTTTTCGGTCATCCTTACCCCCTCGGCTCCCTGTTTTTCACGGAAATGTGGGAGCGTTTCTCGTTTTACGGCATCCGTCCCTTACTGATCCTGTTTATGGCGGCGACGGTTTACGACGGCGGGATGGGACTGGCGCGGGAGAACGCCTCGGCGATCGTCGGAATTTTTGCCGGCAGTATGTATCTGGCTGCGCTACCGGGCGGCTGGCTGGCGGATAACTGGCTTGGTCAGCAGCGGGCCGTCTGGTACGGCTCTATCCTGATTGCGCTGGGGCACCTGTCGATCGCCCTGTCGGCATGGCTGGGCAACGACCTGTTCTTTATCGGCCTAATGTTTATCGTCCTCGGTTCCGGGTTGTTTAAAACCTGTATCTCGGTGATGGTCGGCACCCTGTATAAAAAAGGCGACGCGCGTCGCGACGGCGGTTTTTCTCTGTTCTACATGGGGATCAACATTGGCTCGTTTATTGCGCCGCTGATCTCCGGCTGGCTGATCAAATCGCATGGCTGGCACTGGGGCTTCGGCATCGGGGGGATCGGGATGCTGGTGGCGCTGGTCATTTTCCGCCTGTTTGCCGTGCCGTCGATGAAGCGCTATGACGCGGAGGTCGGCCTCGATTCCACCTGGAACAGCCCGGTGGCGAAAAAGAATGGCGTTGGTGCGTGGCTGCTGGCGCTGACTCTGGGAGTGGCGGTGCTGGTCACGCTCATTAGCCTGGGCACGATCGTGATTAACCCGGTGGCGGTGGCCAGCGTGCTGGTCTATGTGATTGCCGCCTCCGTAGCGCTCTATTTCATCTGGCTGTTCGTCTTCGCCGGGCTGAATCGTAAAGAGCGGGCGCGCCTGCTGGTGTGCTTTATTTTGCTGGTCTCGGCGGCCTTTTTCTGGTCGGCGTTTGAACAGAAACCGACCTCCTTTAACCTGTTTGCCAACGACTACACCAACCGGATGATCGGTGATTTTGAGATCCCTGCGGTCTGGTTCCAGTCGATTAACGCCTTATTTATCATTCTGCTCGCGCCGGTATTCAGCTGGGCGTGGCCTGCGCTGGCGCGCAAAAACGTGCGTCCGGGCAGTATGACCAAATTCGTCATTGGTATCCTGTGCGCGGCGGCGGGCTTTGGCCTGATGATGCTGGCGGCGCAGAACGTCCTGAGTAACGGCGGGGCCGGTGTGTCGCCGCTGTGGCTGGTGGGCAGCATCCTGATGCTGACGCTCGGTGAGCTGTGCCTGAGTCCGATTGGTTTGGCGACCATGACCCTGCTGGCGCCGGAGAGAATGCGCGGCCAGATGATGGGGCTGTGGTTCTGCGCCAGCGCGCTGGGTAACCTGGCGGCGGGCCTGATTGGCGGTCATGTGAAGGCCGATCAGCTGTCGCTGCTGCCGGATCTCTTCGCCCGCTGCTCCATCGCATTGCTGATCTGCGCCGCCGTGCTGGCTGTGCTGATTGTCCCGGTCCGCCGGATGCTGGAGAACAGTCGGTCCAGCGCCGGGCAAAAATCCGTCAGCAACGCCTGACGCGCTCCTCAGGCCGGCCCTACGGGGCCGGCTTATTTTTTGCACGAAACCCGCCTCAGCAGTACAAAATCCGTTTTTCAGAATGCGCGATGTCCCATAACGTGAGCGTGTTCTTTGAAATTACGTCGCTTTCCGGTCCATAGTGTAGTCAGGTTTACTATGTGGTTAATATAAGGACACACCTATGCCAGCAGTCATTGATAAAGCATTGGATTTTATTGGTGGTATGAATACGTCTGAGCCAGTACCACAGTCTATGGATGAAAGTACCGCGAAGGGAATTCTCAAATATTTGAAAGAACTGGGCGTGCCCGCCACCCCGGCCGACGTCGCTGAACGCGGTCAGCAGCAGGGCTGGAGCGCCGGGTTTACCGACAAAGTGGCGGAATGGGCTGAACGGGTCGCCGCCGGCGAGCGAATGGTCATCAAGCATCCGGAATTCTTTTCCACCTATATGCAGGAGGAGCTGCGCGCCCTGGTGTAATCGCCGCGCATCCACCCCGCCTCTTCAGCTTAATGCCTTCCCCTATTGGGAAGGCATTTTTGTTACTGCCCGCGATAGCCGCCGCCCAGGGCTTTGATCAAGGTAATGTCGGTGCTCAGTCGCTGCGCTTCAATATCCAGTAGCAATAGCTGCTGGGCGAGGACCGCCCGGCGGGCTTCTTCGGCGGCGTAGCGGCTGAGCAGGCCGCGCTGATAATGGGCGCGAGCGCTGTCGGTGGTGGTCTGCGCCGCGGTGACTTTTAGCTGCTGCAGCGCACGCTGTTGGTTCAGATCGTTAAGCTGGCTGGAGCTGATGGCGACATCGCGAACTGCGTCCAGCACCGCCTGGTTGTACTGTTTGATCAGGATGTTGCTGGCGGTGCGCACCGACTGCAGATTAGCGTTCAGACGACCGCCGTCGAAGATCGGCAGATACAGCCCGGGCAGCAGGTTGAGCTGCTGGAAAGAGGACTTAAACAGATCCCCGACGCTCAGGGCGTTATATCCCCAGAACGCTTTGATATCAAAATGAGGATAGAAGGCCGCTTTCGCCGCATCGACCTGGCTCAGGGAGGCGGTGACGTAGCCGCGCAGCGCCTGCAGGTCCGGGCGGCGGGCCAGCAGCTCGAATGAGAGCGATGGCGGCAGCGTCTCCTGGAGCGCCGGCAGCGCCACCGGATGGATGGCCGGCATGCTCTGCGCATCAGCGCCGATCAGCGCTCGCAGGGTTTCACGATACTGGGTCAGCATCCCCTCGGCGCTAATGATCTGCTGGCGAGCGGCGAGCTGCTCGGCCCGGGCATTGGCCACATCCACACTGTCTTCCACGCCGCGTTGGGTCCGGTGCTCGTGGGCCGCTACCGAGAATTGGGCAATACCCTCCAGCTCCTGCAGCAGCGCGATTTTCTGGAACGTCGCCTGCATGGCGAAATAGAGTTGCGCCACGCTGCTGGCGATGTCGAGCTCAATGCCGGCGGTTTCCGCCAGCCGGGCATTTTTCTCGCCAATGGCGGCGGCGACCCGGGCGCGATCGGCTCCCCAGAGATCGATATTCAGCTGCGCCCCGACGCCAACGGTATTCAGCGTATACCAGGGACCGTTCTTATCCACCGGCAGGGAGTACGAGTAGGGCCAGCTAAAGGATTTGTCGGTGATCCGCAGGCGGTTTTGCGCCGCGACGGCGGTGGCCTGCAGGCCCATTGCCGACTGGGCGAGTTCCACCGTGGACTGCGACTGGGAGATGCGCAACCGGGCGGCCTGCATGGTCGGCGAGTTCTGCAGCGCCCGGTTGATCAGCAGGTTGAGCTGAGGATCATCATAGGCCTCCCACCAGCGGGCTGCCGGCCAGTCGCTGTTCGCCAGGTGGATCACCTGGGCCAGCTGGGCCTGCTGCGGATTGACGATGGCGACCTGGGAAGGCTCATCCTGGATCAGCGCGCAGCCGCTGAGCAGCGTCAGCGTCAGGGTAAAGAGAGTGACCCGCAGTCGCGCGGGGAAAGGAAGCATCATCATGACGTTTTAGCCTGTTGCTCAGTCGCTATCGGTGTCGGGCCCCAGTCGGGCAGGGTGGCCAGCGCGGCAGCCAGCGCCGGGCCAAAGGGGTTGCGGAGATCGGCGGCCAGCGTCCCGTCAGGCGCTGCCGCCTCCTGTTCGATACGTTCGGCGTAGCGTCGCAGCTGTTCGGCGCTGCGGGTCAGCGTCGGGTCTCCCGGCGCGGCGTTGAGCCGGTAGCCTTCGCTGAGGCGGGCGATCTCCTCGGCCTGGGCGAGGGTGGCGCGCATCGGCCAGCCTTTCGCCTGGGGCCAGGGATGGGCCCAGGTGCCCAGCGGTTCAGCGCGAACCCGATGGAGCAGCGCTTCGCTGTCGGTGAAGGCGACAAACAGGGGAGCCAGCGGCACCGCCTCCTTCGGGGCGGCGAGACAGTCCGCCAGCCGGCGATAAAGTGCCGCAAGGCGGGATTTCAGCTGTGGTGCTTCGCTGTCCGGCCAGAGATACAAATGAACAATGGAGGAGACCAGCACCCCGAGCAGGATGCCGAGCACCCGATCCCGCAGCTCTGTGAGGTTGGTCAGCGGGCCAAACCAGCTGAGGAAGGCCAGCGCAAAGGTGAAACCAATCTGGATCCCGGCGTAGGCGATACGCTCCGAGCCGGCGGCAATCCACGCCGCCAGCGCCAGCACCGGCAGGGACATCGCCAGCAGTCCCGACAGCGAATCGGTCCAGGGCTGGACAAAAACGATTAACAGCAGCGCCAGCAGGGTGGCGAGCAGCGCCCCGCCGATGCGCAACCATGTCTTTTGCATCGTGGCGCCCAGCCCGGGCTGGGCGACGATGACGCAACTCAGCATGATGGTGTGCAGCCCCTGCCAGTCGGCAGCGGTATAGAAGACATAGCAGATTAGCGTCGCCAGCAGGGTCTTGAGCGCAAAATGGAGATAAGCCGGGTTGCGCCAGGCGTCCGGCGCCAGCAGGGGCGCCTTCTCCACCTCACCCTGCGGCAGGGCGACGGGCTCACCCTGCGCCAGCTGCTGCAGGAGGGTAGCCATCTCCTGCAGAACCGCGCGATTAATGCCGCGGCCGCTGAGCGTCAGGGGAGGAATGGCGCCGTCAAACTGTTCCTCGCTGAGGGCACTCTTCAGCTTCAGTACCGCCTGCGACAGCTGCTGGCGATCTTCGCTATCTGCCTCGTCCGCTTGCAGCAGCGCCGCCAGCTGATAGCAGCGCAGGGTGGCGGCCAGCCGCGAGCGCCAGGCCTGCGGTTCGGCGGCTATCTCCGGCGTGGCCCGGCTGGCCTGGGCGAACAGCGACTGCAGCTGGTTGAACTGCGCGGCGGTCTCGCCGAAGGTCGGTGGCGCTTCATCGCCAGGAGCCGTCAGCCGCCGGGCGACCTCGTGCAGCATCCCTGCCAGGCGCGCCTTAAACTGGTTGCCGGGAAAGGCCTGCTGAAAACAGGCGTTGACCAGCAAAGTGACGAGGATCGCGGTGTTAATCGCCACCCACAGCCAGAGCAGCAGCCGCACCAGGATCTCGCTCTGACTGGTCATTGACGGGAAGGTCTGAGCGTAAATCACCGCCAGCGCCACCACGAAAAAAGCCAGTCCCAGCTTACCCAGCACCCGCATCAGGTAGATGGCGCAGAAAAAGAGCGCCACGGAGGCCGCCAGGCGGATCAGCGGGTAGTCATAGGTCCACTTGATGATCAGCAGCACGCCGCCGAGCGCCACGGTGACGGTGACAACAAAGACCACGCTGACCAGCTTGATCATCAGCACGTTAGGCTGACTGACGTAGAACACGACGATCAGCGCAACGGCCAGGAAGGGGATCTGCAGGGTCATAAACAGGGTGATGAGCACCGCGCAGCTCAGCGTCAGGCGCAGCGTGTAGCTGGCGCGTCCCGGCGCGTCGCGCAGTTCCTGGCGTAAAAAATGGGCGAGAGGAAACATAGCGTCCCCCGGCTATGGCTGCAGCACGGCGCTGGCCGAGGCGCCCATACGGAACAGCGCCGGATCGGGATCGCTGACGGCGATTTTCACCGGGAAGCGCTGCGAGACGTGAACCCAGTTAATGCTTTTCTGGATCAGCGGCAGCCCTTCGATGACGCTCCCACCTTCGGGCTGGACCCCGGAGCCGACCGAATCCACCACGCCGTTAAAGGTCCGGTTGTGGTTGGTCATCACGGTGACCCGCGCCGCCACGCCGGGGCGCACGTTGTTCAGGTCGGTTTCGCGGAAGTTAGCGATCACATACCAGCGATCGTCATCCAGCAGGGTAAAGACTGGCTTCAGCGCCGAGGCGTACTGGCCGACGGTGGTTTTCAGCGCCACCACCACGCCGTTGAACGGCGCGCGCACTTCGGTAAATTCCAGATGCAGTTCAGCGAGGGCGATTTGCGCCAGGATCCCGGCGCGTTGCGCTACCATGGCATCCACGCCGGTCACGGCAGCCGAGGCCTGTCTGGCCTGCAGCAGCGTGGCCTCCAGCTCCGCCCGTGCCGCTTTCTCAGCGGTGCGCGCCTGATCGAGATCTTCCTGGGAGGCAAACCCCTGCGGCACCAGCGGCTCAAGGCGGGTGCGCGTGGAGGTGGTCTGCTTGACCAGCGCTCTGGCGCGCTCGACGGCGGCCGCCACCGACTGGGCGTTATACTCCTGCGCTTTGATGGTGCGCTGGGTCAGCATGATCTGCGCGTCGAGGGTCGTCAGCCGCGCTTTCGCGTCATCGAGCATCGCCTGATAGGGGCGGGGGTCGATGCGGAACAGCAGATCGCCTTTTTTCACCCGCTGGTTATCGCGAATGGGCATCTCCACGATGCGTCCGCTGACCTCGGGCACCACATCAATGGTATCGGCATAAACATAGGCGTCATTGGTCTCCGGCGAGGTTTGCAACTGCCAGATAACCAGGATCAGCGCCAGGATAGCGGCAAGGACCAGCGCCAGCAGAGGCCACTTTTTGCGTAACAGGGGAGTGCGGGAAGTTGTCATAAGCGATCAGTGAACAAAAAACAGAAACCACAGCAGCGTGGCGAACAGGAACATCAGCGCGACATAGCTGAAGACCAGGGGAGAAAAGCGTGGCTGCCAGCCTTTACGGGTAATCAGGATATGGCAGGGGATCAGTAAAAACACCCCGCCCAATAAGCAGAAAAACCAGCCGGGGAACGCGGCGCCCAATACCGGGATCGCGGGCGAAAGTGAGCAGCCGGAAAGCGGTAAGACGAGCAGTAACCGCGCCGGGCGGGCGATGGTGGCAATATGATTCAATAGAGCATCCATGAGTGATCATACCAGTGTGTGATGAGTGTAATCGCCTCGTTGCGGGAATGAAAGTCAATGGATCGCCGACTGCGGGATCCTTACCCGATGGGAAAGCATGATGTGAGGCGCTAATTCCCACGCTTACGCGTAGTCAGCCTCGACGTGTAGGACTATGCTTAGCCTGAAACATAAAAAAAGAACGAGGCAATGTCATGGATAAGGAATTACTGGAAGCGGGCTACCGGGTCTACACCGGAGAGAAAATCGACGTCTACTTTAATACGGCGATCTGTCAGCATTCGGGGAACTGCGTGCGCGGCAGCGCGAAGCTTTTTAACCTGAAGCGTAAACCGTGGATTATCCCGGATGAAGTGGATGTGGCGACGGTGGTAAAAGTGATCGATACCTGCCCGAGCGGCGCCCTGCACTATCGTCATAAATAAGCGAGGAGAAGATGGAAATACTGGAAGGGCACAACAAGTTTTATGTTAACGACGCGCAGGGAAACCAGGTGGCGGAAATTGTTTTTGTTCCCACCGGCGAACACCTCAGTATTATCGAACATACCGATGTTGATCCCAGCCTGAAAGGCCAGGGCGTGGGGAAACAGCTGGTGGCGAAGGTGGTGGAAAAAATGCGCCAGGAGCAGCGGAAGATCATCCCTCTCTGCCCGTTTGCCAAACATGAATTCGATAACACCCGCGAATACGACGATATTCGCGCCTGACGTACCGGCACCGGTGCCAGCCGGTGCGCTTTTCTCGCGCCATCAACGATCCGCCGGATCGCGCTGATGGGAAAAGCGGCGGATCAGATCCGGGAGATGCTCGCGCCGCATCGGCGGTGAAAACAGATAGCCCTGGAAACGGTCAATACCCAACGATTTTAACTGCGTAAACTTCGCCAGCGAATCCACCCCTTCCGCCACACAGCGGCTGTCGCTTAACTGGCAGTAGTAGGCCAGGCTTTTTATCAGCGCAAGCGCTTTTGGATCGTGCTGGGCGTCGTTGACGATGCTCATATCCAGTTTATAAGCATTGAAGTGCAGTCGACGCGCCGGAAAGATGACGCTCCCCTGAGAAAAGCAGTCGTCCAGCATCACCCGCACGCCAGCTCGTTGCAGTTCCTCCACCTGGGCGGTGGAGCGGCTCTGACGGCGAAAATCGATGGTTTCAGCATATTCCAGCACCAGCCTTTCCACGCCCTCTGGCTGCCGGAGCTGCTGGCGAGCGGCTTCCACCATCCGCAGCAGGCTATCACTGGCGGCGAGCGAGGAAGGAATATTGACCGAAAAATAGAAAGTACCCGGATGCTCATTAATATTCTGCACGGCCTCCTGCAGGACAAAAGCCGTGAGCAGCAGCCAGGCGTAGTCGGCGCGAAACTGCGGCAAAAAAGCCTGCGGATGGAGAACCTGGCCGCGGTGGCGCCAGCGGATCAGGATCTCCACCCCCTGTAGCTGTGAGCGACTATCGACGATAGGTTGAAAAACCGGGAAGACCTGACGATCGTGGATCGCTTGTACCCATTCCTGTTCAAACGCCGACAGTGAGCTGGCGGATGAGCGCGGTAGCAGCGTGCGCGGAAAGCGGGGGGCCAGATGCGGGTGATATTCCACCAGCTTTTTCACCCCGGCCAGCCGCTGGGTGTAGAGCGTTTTCTGGCTCAATCGGAGACGCTGGGCCTGCTCGCCTATCGTCTGCCCTTGCAGCAGGGCGAGGATCACTTTGAACTCGGCATGGCTCAACCCGGCGGCTCGTTTGTCGTGGAGCAGGGCGGCTTCACTGGCAAGCCGCTCAAGTCGCGGTGCGTTCTCCAGCCGATCGGCCAGCTCCGTGCAGGACAGATCGGCGGGGGCGGTATGGACGTTGCGCAGACGATCCGGATGACTCACCTGATAAAGCAGCGTTTGCCACAGCCAGATGGCCGGGCTGCGGCTCAGAATCAACATCGGTAACGGCTGCGAGGTCTGGTCGAGCAGCCTGGCCGCCTGGCGCAGCGTGGTGAGCATCCACAGGGGATCGTCAGGGAGAAACACCACGATCCGCTTCACGGCGGTCAGCTCCCGGAGGGACACGCCCTCGACTGGCAGCTCAACGGGCCGCTTCGCGGCGTTCAGCATCAGCTGGCTCAACCCGCGGGCGGCCAGCGAGCAGGGTGAGAGGATATAGTCGGTCATCATTGATAGACAAAGGTGATGCCGATGATCGACTGCACGTTGCCGGCGGTGACCTGGCCTGTGGTCCGGGCATAGGTTGCCGTCAGACCGAGATTAACTGGCGAGGTACTGACGGTGCCCAGCGAGACCGTGCTGTTCGCCGGCACGGCGCTGCCGTTGCGGGTCAGCTGAACGCCTATCCCCTGCGCCGGCGAGGCGGAGGCGGTATTGGTGAAGATCGCGTTGGCGCTATCCGCGGTGGTGCCGGAGAGGTAATACCCCAGCTGCTGGCTTTGCGCGCAGTGCACGGTGAGCGGCACGGCCATCGATCCCGGGTAGTCGGGGAGGGTGACGGTGACATCGCGGGCGGAGACATCGCAGCCGCCGGTGGGGACCACCACGTCGTTGTTGGCGTAAATGTTCCAGATGAACTGGAAGGAGTCGCTATTGTAGTTGTTGGTCTGATGCAGGATCAGCACCGCGATTAACGATCCTGCGGTGATCGCCACCCCACCGGCGGTGCTGACCGGCGTCAGATACAGGACGGTGGGCCAGGGCTTATCGGTCCGTGAATCGTAAACCACCCGCGCCGTTTCCGTGGTGGTCGGGAAGGGGTAAGAGGTGCCGTTATATTTCACGGTGCCGGAGAAACTCGACAGCACGCCGCCGTAGGCGGATCCGCGCTGCAGGGTGACGTAGTCAGTGATCGTTTCCGGATAGTCGTTATGGCAAAAAATCTGCGTGGAGAGGTCGACCACCAGGTTTTGCCCGACATTAACCGCCGGTGTCAGATTAACGTAGACGTTGGCTGACCCGCCGCCGATGGGGATCGTTGCCCCGGTGGCTGTTTTGCAGGCAAAGGACCAGGCGTTCATCGACCAGCCCAGCAGCAGCAGGGTGGTGAACAGGGGGATAATTTTTTTCATCATGATGCTCTCCTGGCTCAGGCGTAGGTATAGGTGACGTTAATCACCGCCTGAATGGTGCCTTGCGTGGCGCCGCCGTTGACGGACAGGGCTCTAACCTGCAGCGGGAAGCGAGCGGACTGGCTGGCCTCATCCACCTGTACCGACTGGCTGCTGCCATTGTTCAGCGTGGTGCCATCCTCGCTCTGCAGTTCGAGCTGAATATTGCCCGCCGTTCCCTGGTTTTTGTAATAGCCGGTACTGTCCGCCGTCCCGCTGAAGGTGGCCTTCACCCGTGAAGTACCCACGGGGCAGTTACTGAGATCCAGCGCCACGCTGTGCCAGGCCGATGCCGAGCCCGCGCCGATCAGGCTAAAGGTATAGAGATCGCCCAGCTCGACGGTGGCATTGACGGTGGAGACCGTGCAGGGTCTGGCCACCACCTTCCCGTTGACGGTGAGGGTGACGTCGGCCGCCCGCAGGGAAGCGCTCGCGGTTAACAGGCCGGCCAGCAGCCAGCCCACGTGGGTCCATTTCATTTCAGCCTCCGCTTACTGAAATTCCAGCGTGAATGTCGCTGTCGCATTGACATGCCCGGCGGTGACGGGCACCTGAGTGGCCATCAGACGGGCGTAAAAGTTGAGAATGTTGGTCTGGCCCGGCGTCAGCGTGGTCCAGGACATGGCTGACGACGGCGCATTGACCGGCAGCCGGGACTGCTGCTGATCGAGAATTTCCACCCCCATTCCCGCCGCCGCCGAGGCGCCGGCATCGAGTTTTAACAGGCTGGTGTTGACGCTGTCCGCCACGCCGGTGAAACCGACCTTCACCGCGGTGACGGAAGTGCCGCAGGGCGACAGCACGATGCGGAACGGCACCGGCGGCGTCGTCGCCCCGACGGCATAAAACTGCTTCGCGGCGTTGTCCTGAAAATCGACGGTGAAGTCCTTCGACTCGCCGGCCACTGCGCAGGCGTTGTCGCGCACATAGCCGCTGATGGTGATCGTGCTATCGGCAGCGAAGGCAAACGGCGTCACCAGGGTGAGCAGGGCGCCCAGCAGATACTGCAGTGTTTTCATCATGATCTCCTTAGCGGCACGCGGCCGACAGCTGGCTGAGCGCCTGCTGCTGACTCTCCGGCGGCAGACGATAATCGGCCACGCACTGAGCGTCCGGGCCATCGCCCCATTTCACCCGCACCTTGCCCGCCAGCGGCATCCCGCTCAGGTAGACCTGGCCGTTATCCGCGACGATGCTGCCGCTCTGGTTGCTGTCGCCGGTGGCGAGGGCGCCAAACGGCACCGGTTTGCCGCGGTGGGTCAGCGTCATCAGGATCTTCATCCCCACCTGCGCGTTAAAGTTGGCGCGGACGATCGCCCCATGGGTGGGCACCACGCTGACCACTGCATCATCAAGGTCGACATTGTCCGCCAGGGTGTTGGTGTCCAGCGCGATCCGGTTTTCGCGATACTCGGTGGCATAGGGCAGGACGGCATACCCACGCCAGTCGGTGCGTACCCCGGTCTGGTTTTCCACTTTCACGCCGCCAGCGCCGGGGGCTTTCACCAGCACCACGGTATCGTTCAACGGCTGGCTCAGGGTAATGCCGTTGGCGTGCGCCAGCACGCCGCCGCTGACCCCGTAGTAGAGCTGTTTAAAGCCGTCGCTGCGGCTGTAGCCGACGTTGGCGTTGCCGTAGCCGCCGCGGTAGTTGAGCGCGGTATAGCCTGTGCTCCCGCTGTCGCCGTTGCCGCCGCCGGCATAGCCGGTCTGTACGCTATAGCTGAGGTTGTTGTCTTCCAGCAGGGTGCCGTACAGGCCCGCCAGATTGGTCATGCGGCCATTAAGATCGTGCGACAGGCTGTAGCTGGCGCTGGCGTGCCGCCAGACCGAGCGGCTATCGGAACGCAGCCAGTGGCTGAAGGGGATATTGACGTTGACCGCCAGCATCTGATCGCGCCCTTGCTGCCAGGCGTTTTTGGTCAGACTGTAGCTTAGCGACCAGTTGATATCGTTTACGGCGGCGTTGAGGCCGGCCTGCAGTTGCTCATCGGCATCGTCGGTACCCCAGTAGGTCTGGTGGCTGCCGCTGAGATAGAGGGTGGCGGTGCGCCCCAGCTGCTGGGTCACGCTCAGCTGCACCTTGCCGCGCTTGCTGTAAGCCAGATTGTAGTAGTCGGTAAATTTGGGTTTCACCTGGATAACGCCGTCCTGGGTTTCCACACTGTAGCCGCTCATCCGGCGGTAGGTGGTATCGGCAAAGTTATAGTAGCCGCGGGTGGAATAGCGGTAGCCCACCAGCTGCAGGTTAGTGCCGGTCTCATCCAGGGATTTGTTATAGAGAAAACGCACCGACTGCCCCTGATGCTCGCTGTCGTCAGCCAGCGTGGCGTTGGCCTGGGTGATATCCAGCGACAGGGCGCCGAAATAGCCCATGTTTTTCCCCACCCCAAGGTTAAAGGCGCGATAGCGGTCCGCCAGCTGAGTGCCGCCGTACAGGGTCCAGCCCGCCGGCAGGCCATGCATGGCCGTGCTCTGGAAAAAATCGGGCGTTTCCTGCTGGCTGTTGCCGCTGCGGTACTCCCCGGCGGTGAGGGCGAAGCGGGTATGGCCTTCACGCTGCAGCACCGGCACCGTTGACCAGGGCACGCTGAAGACCTGGCGGGAGCCATCCGCTTCTTTAATCGTGACCTGCAGATCGCCGCCATTGCCCGCAGCGTAGAGATCGTCGATGGTAAACGGCCCCGGCGGCACCGTGCTCTGATAGATTTCATAGCCGTTTTGCCTGATTGACACCTGCGCCGTGCCGCGGGCGATCCCGTGGATCACCGGCGCGAAGCCTTTCTGGCTGTCCGGTAGCATATTGTCGTCCGAGGCCAGCTGGGCGCCGCGGAAATTGATCCCGTCGAAGACATCGCCGTTGGTATAGCTGTCTCCGAGGGTGAGTCGCGAACGCAGAGGCGTGATGTCCCGCTCAAGCCAGCTGTTAACGTGCTGCCAGCGGTTTTCACTGGAGGAAGCGCTGCCGCTGCCGCTACTGTAGCTCCACGTGCTGTTATCGCGCAGACGCCAGGCGCCAAGGTTCAGGCCGCTCTGCAGATTCAGATAGGCGTAACGGCTGCTGCCACCCGTGGTGTTATGGACGTTATTGCCCGTGAAGTTATAGTTAATCAGCCCGGCGGTGATACCGTCATCCCACAGCTCCGGCGGAATATAGCCGCGCGCGCGGGTGCCCATAAATGCCTGGGGCACGGTGAGATACAGACGCTGTTGGCCAACGTCAAAGCGCGTAGTGGCTTCGCTGATAAGCGTCGTTAGCGGCACGCAGGCTGCGCTGTCCAGCGAAGCCATGCCCGGCACCCGCCCGGTATCCACGCCCATACTCGCCAGCTGGCCGCGCGTCAGACAGGGTGACAAGCCATGGCCCTGCGCGTTGGCCTGGAAAGTGACGTCCCGGGTGGTCATAAAACCATTGTTGAGATAAATATCGACGCGATAGGTGCCTGGAGGCACCTCCTGGCCTTTTTCAAATCCCGACAGGTCAGCCACCGCCGCCGGATCGTCAGCTAAAAAGCGGGGGTTAAAATAGAGGTCCGCCCGCACGGCAAACGGTAGTGAGCTGAGCCACAGCGTCAGCGCCGGAGTAAGCAGGCGCCGGGCGCTTCGGCAACCCCAATGGTCCAGTCCATATTTTCGATGTGACATAATCCCTCCGGTCCGACGTTGCCCGGCTGTCAGTGCTTCTGGTCATGCGCAGCGTGGCCCGCGCGGCGGGGTACTCTGGGTTAACGTAGTACGCCATTCATTTTCGGCGTCAGCGCGCCGTAATCGTTAATCGTGCGATAGGTGATGGTGTTCCCGGCATCTGCGGGCAGCTTGACGCTGGTTTTGCCCATCGGCGGCACGAGGGCGTTTTCCAGAATGCGCGTCCCGGCGTTCAGTTCGGTCACCGTCAGGTAATAAGGGGTTGGGTTCGTCAGCGTCAGCGACGATCCGCTGCGGCTAAAGGTCAGCTTTTCCGCTGCCTGATCCGGGGGCAGGGTCAGTTTTCCCGGACGGTAGTAGAGCTTGATGCGGCTGATAATCGCCAGCTGCAGGGTATTGTCGCTGAGCTTGGATTTATCCATCGAGGGGATCGCCTTCACGTTCATCCAGAACAGGCTTTCCCGATCCTGCGGCAGCTGGTTATTGGTGGCGTCGATAATGCGCAGGGTGTTCTCTTTTTTGCCCTGCATGGCAAACAGCGGGGGAGTGATGACAAACCGGCCATCTCGCTGACCATCGGCATTTTCCACCCATGACTGAATAAGCCAGGTGCTGTTGTCATCATTATTGGTCACCGCGAGCTGGACTTGTTTCTGTCCCGCCGGGTAGATAACCCGGGTCGCGCCCAGCGCGACGCCCGCCTGCGCGCTGGCGCTCAACGCACCGGCGACGAAAAGTAAACATCCCGCCAGTATGCCGCGTGTCGTCGTTGCCATTTTTCTCACGTTATCTCCTTGTCTGCTCACCGTGTTGTCCTGTTTGTCTGCGGATTAATTACTGATAGGTCAATGAGAACCAGGCCTGGGCGTTGGCCGCGCCGCCGGTGACCTGGCGTCCGGTCGCCCGATATTTGGCGACAAAATTGAGCGTCGTTGGTCCGCGGTAGAGCGGTACCCAGCGGTCAGGCGGACGATTGAGCGGCAATTGCTGGCCCTGACTGTCGAACAGCGCAATGCCAATCCCGCTGGCGATCCCCGGGCCTTCGCCCACCGAGAGCACATCGGGATTTTTACCATCAGCCACACCGTGAAATGCCACGCCCACATGCTGGCTGACTGCGGTACTGCAATCCTGTAAATGAATCGCGAAAGGGATCGGGTTACTGTCTTCCCCGACATCATGAAATCGGTTACTGCTGATCTGCCCCAGATTGACTGTCATCTGCCGATCGCCCGCTTCGACGCGGCAGGAACTCGCCATAATCAGGCCCTGAAAACGCATGCTGCCCCCAGGCAGCGTGACGTTCCACTGATTACCGGCCAGGGCCAGCGGGGGTAGTAGCAGCAGCAGACCTGATTTCATTCCCTGCATCGTTTCACTCCAGTTGGAAATAGAGAGCGGGCCCTCCTGGCCCTGATTGCCTCCCTGCGTGGATCGGGCCTTACTCGTACTGCACTTTGAACGTGGCATCCGCGTTCGCCGTACCGGCGGTCGCTGCGCCGGTCGCGTAGTAACGCGCCTGGAACGGGATAATGTTGGTGCCGTCATTCAGCGTGGTCGCGGCACTGAAGGTGGCGCCGTCCAGCGCCAGTGGCGTGCCGGTGTTGTCGAGGATCTGCACGCCAACGTTGGTTGCGCCGCCAGCGGCTGAGTTTTGCAGTGCCAGAACGGTGGTGTTGCTGCTGTCAATGGCGGTACCGGAGAAAGCGACGGAAGCTTTGGTCGCCACTGTGGTGTCGCAGTCATCCAGCTGGATGTTGAAACCGACGGAGGAGCTGGTGCTACCCGCGGTGGCAAGTTTCGCTGAACGCACCTGACCTAACTGGACGGTTTGATCGATAGAGCCGGCATCTACCGCACAGGCCGCATTGACGACTTCCCCTTTAAAATGCACTGTCCCGCCGTTGACCGTGGTGGTATCGGCCAGCGCCGCCGCGGAGCTCAGAGACAGGGCTGACACAACAACCATTGCCAGTGTTTTGATTTTCATACTGTTTTCCTTTGAACGATGTCGAAATAACGAACCGGATTGGCAGCCGATGTGCCTTCCAGGCATTTCAGATTTCAGCCGAGTAGTCAGGCTGCCGGCTCTGCACAGTTTTCACCCAACTGATGAGACAATTGGGGCCATTTTGACTCGTCGGGATAAGTGACCTGTTTTTGGTTTTACTCTGGCGTTTTTGTGGTTTTAAATTCTGCGTGATTGGCTTTTTATGGGTATATTATCTGGATGAGTAGGAGGGAGTGCGAAAGGTATAGCGATGGTGCTGGCGAAGGATCGCCGGTGCAGCTGGAATCTGATGAGAGAAAAGTGAGTGATTTCGGGATTAAAAACACATAATAATCAATACAATATGATTTTTTCTGCAGAAATATGGCGCAGTGAGTTGCAAAACATTACAAAACATTTTTATGATATAAACAGTTTGGCCCCAATTGACCTGTTCGCAATTAATTATATTGCCTTAAATCAATCAGTTAAATCGTTTTTCTGTTGCAAGCCTTTTTCCTCTAAAAGATTATTTCTTTCCCAAATTCCGGCAAAACGTGCCGCATTACTGGCGGTGTAGCGTACCGTGTGACGAATATTACGATGTCCCAGATAATCCTGTATCAAACGGGTATCTGTACCTCTTTCCGCCAGTTCATAGCCGCAGGCGTGACGCAGCATATGGGGGTGCGTGTGCGTGACGGTGCCCGCATTTTCGCCGGCGGAGCGAATAATACGATACGCTTGCTGGCGTGAGAGTGGCGTTCCGCGACGAGAGATAAACAGCGCGTCGGTTTTTGCCGCCGCTTTCCAGCCGGCGCGGACCAGACTCCAGCGTTCGATCGCCTCGCGCTCATCAAAGCGCAGCGGATGAATAGTCGAAAAACCATTCTTTAGCCGCCGTACATTGACCCGTCCTTCATGCAGATCCAGATCGTGATAGTGCAGATCCAGCAGTTCGCTGATGCGCATGCCGTGACGAAAGGCAAGCAGGATGAGACAGTAGTCCCGTTCGCCGGTAGGTCCCTGACGAGCGGCCTGCATCATTGCCTGAACTTCTTTGGCGGTAAGAAAACGACGTCGGTTCACAATATTGGCTCCTGAAAAAGGGGATGAATGACCGTCACGGCGAAACCTTACGCCATGACGAAAAGAATACGTAATGCTAAAACGTTGTAGGGTGAAGTTGATTAACCACGAATAGATAGCACATTACATTGACTGATACTAAAAATATCGCCGGGCGATAATTCTTAATTTTAAAGATTTTAATCGTTGTCTCAATAGCATCTATAGATGTTATCGCCAGGTGTATAAATTAAAAGGACTTTTTTCTGATACGTGCTGCAATTGAAAAAAACGGTGCAGAAATTTTGTTCGAGCAATAAATAATTTGGTCAAATCCAGAATGAACGCAGGGTTAAATTGGCGTGAAGCTGGAGGGAATAAATAAGAACTTGCGGGAACAGTAAGCATAATTAACGCAGGGTTAATGATAATACATATTTTAATTTTCGGGCAGGTTGCGGGACAACGCCATCCGTGGCGTCAAGGTTATTAGATCAAAGACGATCGCTGTTTGTCGCGCGTATTGTCCCAAATGCCATAGAAGCGTCCCGCGTTGCTGGCGGTATACCAGACGGTATGGCGGATATTGCGATGCCCGAGGTAATCCTGGATCAAACGGGTATCGATTCCCATATTGGCCAGCGCAAAGCCACAGGAGTGGCGCAGCATGTGCGGGTGGATCTCCAGCGGTAATCCCGCGAGATCCCCTGATGAGGCGATAATCTGATAAAACTGCTGGCGAGAAAGGGGATTACCTTTGCGGGAGAGAAACAGCCATTCGCTGGCTGCCTGCGGCCAGCTGCTGCGAATGGCCAGCCATCGCTTTAGGGCGTGGATCTCTTTCTCCAGCAATGGATGGGTGGTCGAAAACCCCTTTTTGAGCCGATGGATATAAACACATCGGGCAGCAAGGTCGATATCCGATATTCGTAGACGGCAGATCTCGCTGGCTCGCAGACCATGGATGAAGCACAGTAATGTCAGGCAATAATTCCGTGCGGCATAGAGGCCGGTATCGGCGGCTTTAAGTAAAGACTCGATTTCATTCTGAGTCAGGAAGTTCCTTTTTTTTATATCGGCGTTATTCGTCATGGTTTTCCCTTTTATTGCAGACATATTTCTCTCTGTCCAGGCCTGCGTCAGGTCATTGTTAAATTCGACAGCCTTTTTATTTTGAAGCAGCGTGCTGATAACGTTTTAATCTCATGCGAAAGCGTTTCACCGGGTGAAGGCAAAATCTGAACGTTATCGCTGAGTGAGCGTGCGGTATCATAGGTTATCTCCATCACCAACGATAAGACGCCGCAAGCAGAAGGGTAAAGAAAGGGCTAGCGGGTTGAAGTGGCGTCGCTTTCCTGGTGGTTTCCACGTCCTGTACATCCCTGATCCTCTTGATGATGCCCGCATGATGATGAAGGCACGGGCTTCCGGCCACGGCAAGACGGCCATCAATGCCGTCATGATTTATTGCCTGCATGCTGGGCAACATCGCGCCAGCAAAACACTCTCCCGCGCCGACAACGCCCGGGAATAGCGTGAGAAACCTCTCAGACAGAATACAACTCTGAATCGTCTGGATAGCATTCACTGCAAAACTACAACAGCGATTAAACCATACTGCAAAAAGCCTGGGGATAATAGCCATTGTCTGTATGAGGGCACTTTACGCTGTATTTCAGAAAATAAGCTTAATCTAAAGGGGAGTAAAGTTGATAGGAATCAGGCACGGTAAGCGCCGGTAGCGGCGATATCAGTGGGCTGGAAGAAAGGGGGCATCATGAGTATCGGGATATTGTCTGACGATTAGGTGGGAATATTCTGCTCTATGCTAAGAATAAGGTGCAGGCAAAAAACGTCAGCCAGACAACTGAAGTATGAGGGGGGCGTTAAAGGCTCCGGCGGCGGGAGGGCTTACGTCCTTAAGACGCCGAAGCCTGCAGGTTCACCATTTTTCGTCACGTGCTTCCTGACGACCTTCACGGCGGTTTTCCCGTTTATCGTGACGGCAGCTGGCGTTGCTTTGATTGTTATTGCGGACGCATTCCTGCTTGGTATCACGACCTTGCTCGCGACTATCCTGACGGATATCGCGGGCGTCCTGACGCTTTTCGCCGCGCCAGGTCGCCTGCGCCGAAAGAGAGGGTACCAGCAGCGCGATGCAAAGCAGGGTAAATAAGCCTCTTTTCATTAGGATTGATCCTGTCGTAGAGTACAATAAAAAAATAGCAGTTAAAGAATATTCTTGCCGGAAGCGCAGCATAATAAATGACAAAAAAATGCCCGAACAGAAATAAGTTATTTATTTTTGTCTGTAATTTTTCGAGTCACTATTCCTTTTAAAGGGTATTCGTAAACGATAAGCAATAACTCATAAAAAGATATGTCTATGGTATGCTGAAGATATTGAGGCATTTTGCGCTAATATGGTGTAGAGAAGGCAGCGATCGGTAGATAATGCTGAGCTCTGTGACTACGAACATTCACGTGAACAGCGACGACAAATTCCTCGCCCTTCAGGGCTGACACTCTCGCTCGTCTGTCGTGAAGTTGCTGTCAGGCGGTTTACGTTTACTACAATGGCATAATGATGAATACTCCGATTGCGCAGCGCGACTGGCGCCTGCTGGCGGCCGGGAGCGGCGGGCTCCTTTTGCTGGTGGCCGGCATCATGTTGCATAGCCACTGGGGCGATTTTCTCCAGTGGTGCCTCGCCACCCAAATAACCTTACATCGCTATCTGGTGATGTATCTTTTGCTGCTGAATAACCACCAGTACAGCGGCGGCGTCTGGCTGTTAGTGGGCGCCTTTCTCTACGGCGTGCTGCACGCCATCGGGCCGGGTCACGGCAAGTTTATCGTCACGACTTACCTGAGCACCAACCCGGAGAGCCTGACGGCGGCGCGGGTGGTGCCCTTTCTCGGCAGCCTGTTGCAGGGCGTCAGCGCCATCCTCTTTGTCTTTATTCTCGCGGTAGGACTGAATCTGGCCGCCGGCGATCTCAGCGCCAGCCGCTGGTACGTTGAGAAGATCAGCGCCCTGACCATCGGCGCCTTTGGAATTTACATTATCTTTCGCGCGCTGCAGAGCCTGGGGCCAGGCAAGAGCGTGATTCGCGCCATAACACCGGCGCATCAGCATGATGCCTCATGCGGCTGCGGGCACCACGGCGTGGGGCACGATCTGCACGGCGCCGACTGGAAAACACGCCTTGGCGTGGTGCTGGCCATCGGCGCCCGCCCCTGCAGCGGGGCAATCATGATCTTGCTGTTCGCCAACGCGCTGGGGATTGTCAGCTGGGGCATCGCCGCGGTGATGACCATGGCGCTGGGCACCGGACTTTCGATCCTCGCGCTGTCACTGACGGTGCACTATGCCCGCCACCGGGCGGTCAACAGGCTGACGGTGGGGAGTCGTCCGCGGCCCTGGCTGGTGCCGCTGGTGAAGATCCTCGGCGGGCTGGCGCTGATCCTCTTTGCCGCCGGGTTGTTTTTCACCGTGGTGCCGATCAGCGCCAACGGCGACTTTATCGCCGCCGGCTGTTAACGACTTTCCAGCAGTCGCATCAATACCCGCAGCGCCTGATCCAGTTGCAGGCGTTCGCTGTCACTGAGTCCTGCCAGCAGCTGACGTTCATTATCGACATGGGTCTCCACCGCCTGATCGATCCGCTCACGCCCGACAGGCGTCAGGGCGACCAGCATACTGCGGGCATCCTCCGGGTTCGGCAGGCGGGTAATAAATCCGCGTTTCTCCAGCGCCTTCAGGCGATGAGTCATGGTGCCGGAGGTGATCATCAGCGTGGAGAAGAGCTGGGTCGGCGAAAGAGTGAAAGGGGGGCCGGCGCGGCGCAGCGTCGCCAGCATATCAAACTCCCAGCGCACCAGATCGTGGCGCGCAAAGGCCACTTCCACCTGCGGCTCCAGCAGCATGGCGCATCGTTTCAGGCGGCCTATCGGCCCCATTGGGCTGCAGTCCAGATCCGGTCGCTCCCGCTGCCACTGGGCGAGAATGCGATCCACGGCGTCGATCGCGGGTGATTTGTCCATCAGTGCTCACTTGTCTTGATGTCAAGATACTTGTCGGTACATACTTCAGTCACCAATTTAGCTTGAAGTGAAGATAAAATCATGGCTTTTCTCTCACGTAGTCTGATGATCGACTTACTGCTCACCGCGCTGGCGCCCGCTATCTGGGGGACGACCTACATCGTTACCTCCCAGTTCCTTCCTCCCGATCGGCCATTTATCGCTGCGCTGCTGAGGGTGTTACCGGCAGGCATCGCCCTGCTGATCTGGAGCCGTCGCTTCCCGCAGCGCGGCGAGTGGGCGAAGCTTATCGTTACCGGCATTTTAAATATCGGCGCTTTCCAGGCGCTGCTGTTTATCGCGGCCTATCGCTTACCCGGCGGTTTAGCGGCTGTGATTGGCGCAATCCAGCCGCTGCTGGTGATGCTCCTCGCCTGGTGCGTTGACCGGCAGCGCTCGCCCTGGCTGGCGGTGTTCTCCGCCATCGCCGGCATACTCGGTATGGCCATGCTGCTGCTGTCGCCGCACACTGTCCTCGACCCGCTGGGTATCGGCGCGGCGTTTCTCGGCGCGATCAGTATGGCGCTGGGCACCTGGCTCTCCCGCCGTTGGGCGCTCTCCTTGCCGATTGTCGCGTTGACCGGCTGGCAGCTGGCGATTGGGGGAGTGGTGCTGGCCCCGGTGGCGCTGATCGTTGACCCCCCTCTGCATCAGGTGACAGCGCTGCAGGTCGCAGGCTATCTGTGGCTGTGCGTCGCGGGCGCCATGCTGGCCTATGGCCTGTGGTTCCGGGGGATTGGCCGCCTCTCGCCGGTGGCGGTGTCGGCGATGAGTCTGCTGAGCCCGGTGACCGCTGTGGTGCTGGGATGGATTTTCCTTGGACAAAAGATCCAGGGGATGGCGCTGGTGGGGTTGATCGTGGTGCTGGCGAGCGTGCTGTCTATCCAGCGCGCGCTGGCGCGCCAGGCGGCGGGAGCAAAAACGAAAAAAGCCCCATAACGGGGCTCGACATTGCTGCGTGCGGGGTGGGCGGCGGGAGCCAGACCAGCCACCCGCAGGCGGCCTGTCCGGCAGCTCCCTCTGCAACCATTCGCTTATTTAGACAGCTCGGCGGTCATATGGACCTGGTTGCCGGTGTACGCTTCGGTGATGTGGTAGGAAGCGCCTTGTTCTTTCGCAATGGTCGCGATTTTCGCTTCTGCGCTGTCCAGGGTATCTGCTGTCACGCTCACCGGATGAGCGAAGCTAGCGAAAGAAACCAGGGAGAGCATACCGGCAGCGGCGAGTAATTTTACGTTTTTCATGGTGTTTGTCCTTTTAACTTTTATGGTGGAAAGCGTGTTTGCTTTCGATGGACTTATAATAAGTCTGCTAACTATAACGCGCGTTGCAAAAAGTGCGATTTAGATCACATTTTTATGGCGGTGAGATGATGAAAAGATGACAAAGAGATGAATGAGTTTATTTTTTTTTACTTTAAAAACAATGGATTAAATATTTCCCTCTGGAAGGGGATATCGGACGAACTGCTCACGTTCAGGGGAAGGAATGCGCCTCATTCACGCTGAGGTCATTCAGTGCGTGAATGGATTGGTGCTATTTTCACCACTTTCAGGACGGATTCAGACTTATCGCGATGGCTTCCCGACGGCTTTTTCGGCATGCTATTACGGTCATTTCTCTTATGGTCTTGCGTTAGACTTCCTGCGCTGTAAACAACCACCGCTTCGTTTTCACCTATCAATAACCATTTATTAATAGCTGATTGGTATCTGTTATATAACTTAATGAAACGTGAACAAATGTATATTTGTCGGCGAATAAATAGCATTCTTTGACGCCGATAGCACCAGCGAACTTATATTTTTAAGTTCGTCACCTGACGCCTTAAATATTGCGGCTCCCGGTCAGTCGAAGATTCTATTAGCAGTGGCATAAATCAGCATCGCCTGATGTTTCTGGTTCTATGCGAATTCACAGTGTGCTCATTGATTCGTAATTCACTCTGACAAGGAAATGGCAATGAAAAAGGTTCTTCTCTCTGCAGCAATGGCAACCGCGTTTTTTGGCATGACTGCTGCCCATGCAGCTGATACCAATGTTGGCGGCGGCCAGGTTAATTTCTTCGGTAAAGTTACCGATGTATCCTGTACTGTTTCTGTTAACGGCCAGGGCAGCGATGCGAACGTTTACCTGTCTCCGGTAACCCTGACTGAAGTTAAAGCGGCAGCAGCGGATACTTACCTGAAACCGAAATCTTTCACCATTGACGTCTCTAACTGCCAGGCTGCTGACGGCACCAAACAGGATGACGTAACCAAACTGGGCGTGAACTGGACCGGCGGTAACCTGCTGGCTGGCGCAACCAGCAAACAGCAGGGTTACCTGGCGAACACCGAAGCTTCCGGTGCCCAGAACATCCAGCTGGTGCTGTCTACCGACAACGCCACCGCGCTGACCAACAAAATCATCCCGGGTGACAGCACTCAGCCGAAAGCGAAAGGCGATGCTGCTGCTGTAGCCGATGGCGCGCGTTTCACCTACTACGTTGGTTATGCGACCAGCGCACCGACCACGGTAACCACCGGTGTGGTCAACAGCTACGCGACTTACGAAATTACCTATCAGTAATTCCGCCAGAAAATAAAACTGCCCCGGTATGGGGCAGTTAATAACAATAATAAAGCGGCGATGTCCGCCGCTTGTATTTTTATTCTGAGGTCAGCATGAAGCGTATTGCCCTTTTTTTCTGTTTCATTTTTAGTTTTGCGGCCCATGCCAACAACATTATTGTTAACGGTACCCGCTTTATTTATCCAGGAAATGAAAAAGAAATAACGGTACAGCTTTCAAATAACGCCGACCGTCCGGCACTGGCGCAGGCCTGGCTGGATAATGGCGATGCCGATGCCACACCGGATACCATTACCACCCCGTTTATTATCACCCCGCCGATCTCGCGCGTTGACGCCAAAAGCGGCCAGACGCTGCGTATTAAGCTCGGCAGCAGCGCCGGTCTGGCAAAAGATAAAGAGACATTGTGGTGGCTGAATTTGCTGGAAATTCCGCCAGTGGTGGCCGATCAGAAAAATGAAGGCCAGAACGTGCTGCAGCTGGCGATCCGTTCCCGCTTTAAATTTATTTACCGTCCTGCCGGACTGGGCAACCGCGATGCGGCGGCCGAGAAGCTGGTGCTCACCGCCAGCGGCAGCAGTCTCGCCATCAACAACCCGACGCCGTTCTACATTACCGTCAGCCGTATTTCCCGCGACGGCGGTAAAGCCCTGAACAGCAAAACCGTGATGCTGGCGCCGCAGTCCAGCCAGACGGTAGCACTCTCCTCCGCCGTCAACCGCGGCGAAACCCTGACCGTTAACAACATTAATGACTATGGCGCCGATGTCGCAGTGAAAGTGGCCGTTAAATAAGGGAAAAGCTAATGAAGCAGAGGTCATTCTGCCCGGGAAGATTAAGCACCGCGATCGCCCTCGCGCTGTGCTGCTTTCCGCCATTTTCCAGCGGACAGGAAAACCCGGGAACGGTATATCAATTTAACGACGGCTTTATTGTCGGCAGTCGCGAAAAGGTCGACCTGTCACGCTTCTCGACCAGCGCGATCACCGAAGGCACTTATTCCCTTGATGTCTACACCAACGACGAGTGGAAAGGGCGCTACGATCTGCGCATCGCGCGCGACAAAGACGGTAACCTTGGCGTTTGCTACACCAAAGCGATGCTGACGCAGTACGGTATCGCTGCGGAAAAGCTGAACCCACAGCTCAGCGAAAAGGAAGGCTATTGCGGTAGCCTCAAATCCTGGCGTAACGAAGAAAACGTCAAAGACAACCTGGTCCAGTCCTCCCTGCGGTTGAACATTTCGGTGCCGCAGATCTATGAAGATCAACGTCTGAAAAACTATGTCAGCCCGGAGTTCTGGGACAAAGGCATTACTGCGCTCAATCTTGGCTGGATGGCCAACGCCTGGAACAGTCACACCTCTTCGGTCGGCGGTTCGGATAACAGCAGCGCCTATCTTGGCGTCAACGCCGGTCTGTCGTGGGACGGCTGGCTGCTGAAGCACATCGGTAACCTGAACTGGCAGCAGCAGCAGGGCAAAGCGCACTGGAACAGCAACCAGACCTATCTCCAGCGTCCCATCCCGCAGCTCAACTCCATCGTCAGCGGCGGGCAGATTTTTACCAATGGTGAATTTTTCGACACCATCGGTCTGCGTGGGGTCAACCTTTCTACTGATGACAATATGTTCCCGGACGGCATGCGCTCGTATGCCCCGGAAATTCGCGGCGTGGCGCAGAGCAACGCCCTCGTCACCGTGCGCCAGGGCAGCAACATTATCTATCAGACCACCGTTCCGCCCGGGCCGTTTACCCTGCAGGATGTCTATCCTTCCGGCTATGGCAGTGACCTTGAGGTCTCGGTGAAAGAGGCGGATGGTTCGGTGGAAGTGTTTAGCGTGCCTTACGCTTCCGTCGCCCAGCTGTTGCGCCCGGGAATGACCCGCTACGCCCTTTCCGCCGGTAAAGTGGATGACAGTTCTCTGCGTAACAAGCCGATGCTCTATCAGGCCACCTGGCAGCACGGTATCAACAACCTGCTGACCGGCTACACCGGGGTTACCGGTTTCGACGACTATCAGGCCTTCCTGGTGGGGACCGGGATGAACACCGGCATCGGCGCGCTCTCCTTTGACGTGACCCATTCGCGGCTGAAGAGTGATACCCATGATGATTCGGGGCAGAGCTATCGCGCCACCTTTAACCGCATGTTTACCGATACCCAGACCAGCATCGTGCTGGCGGCGTACCGCTATTCGACAAAAGGCTATTACAACCTCAACGACGCGCTGTATGCCGTCGATCAGGAAAAAAACAGCCGCAGCAACTACACCCTGTGGCGGCAGAAAAACGGCATGACCTTCACCGTGAACCAGAACCTGCCGGACGGCTGGGGCGGGTTTTATCTGAGCGGTCGCGTCTCCGACTACTGGAACCGCTCCGGGACCGAGAAGCAGTATCAGGTCAGCTACAACAACTCATTTGGTCGTCTCTCCTGGTCGGCGAGCGCGCAGCGCGTTTACACGCCAGACAGCTCCGGTCATCGCCGCGACGATCGTATTTCACTTAACTTCAGCTACCCGCTGTGGTTTGGCGATAACCGCACCGCCAACCTGACGTCGAACACCTCGTTCAACAACTCGCGCTTTGCCAGCTCGCAGATTGGTATCAACGGTTCGCTGGACAGTGAAAACAACCTTAACTACGGCGTGTCGACCACCACGGCCACCGGTGGCCAGCACGATGTGGCGCTCAACGGCAGCTACCGTACGCCATGGACCACGCTCAACGGCAGCTACAGCCAGGGCGAAGGCTATCGCCAGAGCGGCCTGGGCGCCAGCGGGACGATGATCGCCCACAGCGGCGGCGTGGTGCTCTCGCCGGAAAGCGGCTCGACGATGGCGCTGATTGAAGCCAAAGACGCTGCCGGCGCCATGCTCCCGGGGTCGCCGGGCACCCGTGTGGACAGCAATGGTTACGCCATCCTGCCGTATCTGCGCCCGTACCGGATTAACGCCGTCGAGATCGACCCGAAAGGTAGCCTTGACGATGTCGCCTTCGATCGCACCGTGGCGCAGGTTGTGCCGTGGGAAGGCAGCGTGGTTAAGGTGGCGTTCGGCACCACGGTGCAGAACAACCTCACGCTGCAGGTGCGCCAGGCGAACCATGAGCCGCTGCCGTTTGCGGCGAGTATTTTCTCTCCTGATGGTAAGGAGATCGGCGTTGTCGGCCAGGGCAGCATGATGTTTATCAGCGATGCGAATGCCAAACGCGCGATTGTGAAGTGGAGCGGCGGGCAGTGTTCGGTGGATCTGGGACCGCAAACAACAAAGGATAGCGTATGTCGCTGAGGAAATTACTAACGCTTTTTATCGTCTTAATGGCGCTGGGAACCACCTCGTCCTGGGCCGTCTGTACGCGCCTTTCTTCGCCAACGGTAATGCTGGACATGGTGGTGGGCAGGGTGGTGGTGCCTCCGGATCTGCCGGTGGGGTCGGTGATCCTCACCCGCGACTGGACGATGAGCGCCCCCGGCGGCGCGAGCTATCGCTGTACCTCCGGCACCAACCGCTTCGCGGCGAAGATTGTTGCGCCAGGGGCCACTGACCTCGGGAATAAAATCTATTCCACCAACGTGCCGGGTATCGGCATGCGTTTCAGCCGCGGCGGCGCGACGGTCAATATCGTCTATCCCGACGTCTTTTCGTCGCGGGTATCAGGTACCACCAACTATTCGCTGGAGGGGTCGCGCTTTACGCTGGAGATTATTAAAACCGCAGCGACCACCGGCAGCGGCACCCTGGCAACAGGGAAATACACCTCCTATGACTGGGAGAGCGGCGGCAACCCGATCCTCGAAACGTATCTGAGCGCCAACGCCATCACCGTGGTCTCGCCCTCCTGTACGGTGATGAGCGGGAAGAATATGAATGTCGATGTCGGTTCCATCAGACGCAGTGACCTGAAAGGGGTGGGGACTACCGCGGGCGGGAAAGATTTTAATATCGACCTGCAGTGCAGCGGCGGCCTGAGTGAAACCGGGTATGCCAATATCAGCACCTCGTTCTCCGGAACGCTGGCTACCAGCACGACGGCGACCATGGGCGCGTTGCTCAATGAAAAGGCCGGCAGCGGCATGGCGAAAGGCGTCGGTATTCAGGTGCTGAAGGATGGATCGCCGCTGCAGTTTAATAAGAAATACACCGTTGGTCGCTTGAACAATCAGGAGACTCGCTACATCACCATACCGCTGCACGCGCGCTTTTATCAGTATGGGCCGACGACCAGCACCGGCGAGGTGGAGTCGCATATGATCTTTAACCTGACGTACGATTAATACGGGAGGGGGAATGAAGGGATTGCCGAAACACACTATCGCGTGGCTGCTATTCTGCGGCAGCCTCGCCGCCCCCTCGGCGTGGGGTTTCGAGACTAATTATGACCGCGGACGGGTCGAATTTGCCGGGCGGGTGACGGATATCTCCTGTAGCGTCGCGCTGAATGGCGGTCAGCATGCCGGCAATGGCAACGTCTGGCTGGCGCCGGTCAGTCTGGCGGAAGTACACGATCGCGGGGCCGGGGCGTTTATGAAGCCGCAGTCTTTTACCCTGGCGCTGTCAAACTGCCAGTTGCGCCATGATGGCGGGGCCGCCTCGCAGGACGAAGTGCGACGTGTCAGCGTTCGCTGGATCGACGGGTTTTTACTGACGGCGGTTGGGAATGAGAATGCGGGCTATCTGGCCAATACCTTGCCAGATGGGGCGCAGAATATTTATCTGGCACTGTCGACCAATGATAATAATACGCTGGATAAAAGTAATAAAATTGTCCCGACGGACCCGCAGCAAAATCAGGTGCATTTGCAGGAAAGCGCGGTCAGCGGTGGCTTGTTTACCTATTACGTGGGCTACGTTTCCCCAACGCCAAAAAGCGCCACTAGCGGGCCGATTACCAGCTGGGCAACGTGGGAATTAGTTTATAATTAAGCAATGTTAAAAAGCCGGGAAATCCCCGGCTTTTTTATCTGCGAATATCGTCAGCGACCAGTTGTTCAATACTGACTTCCTGCCAGTAATGCCCCTGAATGGCAAACCACTCCATTCCCTGCAGCCATTTTTTATGGGCTTCGCTTTCCACACCTTCAATAATCACATTGTGATGATTGCGGGATAAAAAGGTCACCAGTGCATCCATCAACTGGCGGCCGGACTCTTTGCGCATCAGATGCCAGAAAAAATCTTTATCAATTTTGACATAGTCAAAATGATAACCTCTGATGGCGTTAATCCCCGCATAGCCTGAGCCGAAGTCATCGAGCCACAGCGAGGTATCTTGCGGGCTTTGCCAGGCGGCCAGGGAATTATTGAGAAGATTCTCGGCGTTTTCGGTCACTTCAAAATGGACGCAGCTGAGTGCGGTAATTTTATCTTTTATTTCCTTCTGGCGCAGCAGATTCAGGATATGGTCATCGACGTTAATCGTGGCGGAAATGTTGTTGCGTAAAAACCATTCTTTATGTTTTTCAATCAATGCCAGTTGCTCGAGAAAAATACGCTCACGAACCGCCGCGGTAGCATGACGAAAAAAGTATTCAGGAGAGACGGGAAGATTATCGAAGCGGCTCAGGCATTCGACCGCGACTAAGGTACCTTGTGGAGAAAACATTTTCTGAAAGACGTAGCGTACAGCGATATCATTACGAGATAAAATGTTGTCTTCGGTTATTTTAGTGTTCATTATCCCTCATCACGAGGTTAGTCAGACAATAGGCAGAGGATACACTAATTATAGGCTACCTGATGATTAATGGGAATGGCAGGAAATGTAAATCAACAGCGAATAAGTACGCTTTATCCGCTATTGATTTACTGGAGCATAATTTAACATTGATGGAGTGCGGCAATACGCTGGTTCATAGCGCGGGAATTATCAATGCCCAGCTTTTGCATGATATGGATACGATGGCTGTGAACCGTTTTATGGGCAATGCCGAGCAGGGCGGCAATACGCTTGTTATTATTGTTGGCAATCAGCAGTTCGAGGATCTGGCACTCCCGCGGCGACAGCTGTTTGCGCAACCTTCGTGGTGGCAGCTCGCTGGCGCCCTCTGCGCGCTTGACGATAGAAGAAAAAAAAGATAACGGACATTTTTCGCTAATAATCATAGCATTATCAACAGTTATCAACTCTCTGCACAGCCCGGCAATGTCGCTTTTTACTACCAGCACCGGCTGCTGGCAGCGCTGCAGGGAAAGGCGGAGCGCGTTCAGCAGGTCGACGATTCTGATGGCAGAAATATCCTTATTAATTAAATTGAAAATAACCGTCTGGGCCAGAGGTAGATGTTTCCCATGGATAACATCGCCATAACCCAGACGCGTGGTATTTTCATGGCTATCAATAAGGTAGTGATAGATTGAGTGACCAATGAGATTATCATTGGAGTACAGCAATATACTGTCCAAGGGTATCAGATTCTCTTTTTGCGCTTGGCTTCTAAGATCAGGTCCAGCAGTATCTTCTCTATTCTGCGCTGGTCGTCGAGATGGCGGAACTTAAACTGACAAGATATCTGGTAGTAGCTTTCACTCTCTTCATTGGCGTCATCAAGGGTGATAACAATGACATTCTTTACCACCAGGTCGATGGTGATCTCACCATATTCCGCAAGCATCAGCACAGCATTTTTCAGCAAGGCGTTATGGTTGAGAAATTTCAGATTCGGCGTCCTGGTGATCAATGCGCAACCGCCATCTGAAATGTCTTTGATGTCGAAAAGATAGTTTTCGCCATTTTTATGGCGACCGCGGCAATAAAAGTCATGTTCGTGGCGTAAACGAAAGCGGGGATCGCGGCGGCGCTGTACGACCTGCAGACATTCAGGCAAAGAAAAGGCGTAGCGGATACCTTTATCCACACCGCTATTGTCATGTTTTGTCAGGGGGGCATTAAACTCAATTTTCCCTGAATCGCTATGCAGGAGAAAGCGAATTTTATGCCCCGGCGGGATTTTGCGATGGGTCTGAATATGGAACTCGGCAAAATCCACACGTGTCAGTTGGGTTACGATACTCGTGTTGTTAAAAAATATTTCAATTTCAGTACGTTTGCGCAACTCCTCTCTGAAAATAGCAATAATTTCATACTTACTGGTCTTTATCGTTCCCTCTGTCATGTGCTTCCCTTGTAAATAGTTGTCGTGAGGCGTTTGATTTTTCTTATAGCAATAGCAACATTCTGATTGGGTTAATCAGATGTTTTTATGAGCGTTTGATGTTATTGACTATCTTTGCAGCCAGATTGATATGTATAAACTTGGAATTCGATATTGTGTTTCCTGTAATCAAGAGTTTCAAATTTTGGTCATGACAAAAACGACAACGGCCTCCATGCTGGAGACCGGTCGAAGGATAAAAACATAAGTTTGATTAACGGGGATAATGAGAAAACGATCGTCGATCACACCCCATTTGTAAGATCTATAGTGCCAGCAGTGTTGAGGTTTTTCCAGGCAAATATTAAGGATAGATGTCGTTCCCCCCTTTCTCCCCACGGGTCAGGGGCGTGCGCGGGTGGCGATATTATCGAGGATGCGCAGGGCGTCTGCCGGCAGGACCAGCTGCGCGGCGGCAATATTTTCCGCCAGATGCGTGCGGGATGACGTGCCGGGGATCAGCAGAATATTCGGTGAACGCTGAAGCAGCCAGGCCAGGGCGACCTGCATCGGCGTCGCCTCAAGCGAGGCTGCGACCTCGTTCAGCTCCTGCGCCTGCAGCGGCGTAAAACCGCCCAGCGGGAAGAAGGGCACCCACGCGATGTGCTGCGCGGCCAGCGCATCGACCAGCGCGTCGTCGGCGCGATGGGCAATGTTATAGAGGTTTTGCACGCAGACGATGGGCGTCATTTTCTGCGCATCCGCGACCTGTTTTGCCGTCACGTTGCTGAGGCCGATATGGCGGATCAATCCCTGCGCTTTGAGCTCCAGCAGGGTAGTGAGCGGCGCCTCCAGCGAGCCTTCTACCGGGCCGTGGGGGCTGAACATACTGCGCAGGTTCACCACCTCCAGCACGTCGAGCCCCAGGTTACGCAAATTATCCTCGACGGCCTGGGTCAGCTCGGTAGGCGACATGGCCGGCAGCCAGTTGCCCTTCTCGTCGCGGCGGGCGCTAACCTTGGTGACAATACACAGGTCGTCAGGATAGGGATGGAGCGCTTTGCGGATCAGTTGATTGGTCACATGCGGACCGTAAAAATCAGAGGTATCGATATGGTTTACCCCGGCCTCGACGGCAGCCCGCAGGACGCGCACCGCCTCCTCGGGATCTTTCGGCGGGCCGAAGACGCCGGGGCCGGCCAGCTGCATCGCGCCATAACCCAACCGATAAACCTGGCGATCGCCGAGCGTGCCGCGACCGGATAAGGTGACACTGGACATACGAACTCTCCTTACGGTGGCTAAGCCGTAAGTGTAATCCGCTCAGGGGAAAGGGAAGGGCGAGAATGTTGTCAGAATGTGCGGCAGCGGCTCAGGAAAGCCGCTGCCGCCAGAGGCGATTAGCCGAAGAACATCACTGAAACGCAGAGCAGGCCGACCACCAGCGTAATGGCGTTACCCACCGAGCGGTACGGTTTAAGCGCCGGAATAAGCCAGGTGGACAGCGTGGGCATGATAAACAAAATCATGGCGATAAGCGGCCCGCTGATGGCGTAGATCATCGAAATGGCATTTGGATTGATAAAGCACACCGCAAAGGTGAAGGCGGAGACCAGCAGGATCGACATCGCCCGATTGAAGGCGCGGCTCTTGCGCACGCCGACCAGCGCCAGCGAACTCTTGACGATTTCGCTGGCGCCTTCAATCACCCCGAAGTAGGTGCCAAGGAAGGATTTCGACATGGCAACCACGGCGACGATGATGCCGGTCACCGCCAGCCAGCCGGGCGCGCCTGGCACCATCGACAGGGCGGAGAGGATGGTCACCCCCTGATCGCGGGCGCTTTCAATATAGGTCGCCGGGATCGCCAGCAGACAGCTGAAGACGAAAAACAGCACGCTGGCGCAGATGATGGTGTAGGCCACCTTCATGATTTTTTTGCATTTACCCATGGCCAGGTCGCCATGTTTCTCCTGCTGGTCGATAGCAAAAGTAGAAATGATCGGCGTATGGCTAAAAGCGAAAACCATCACGGGAATGGAGATCCAGATCTGGTGGAGCGTGTGGGTGCTGAACTGCATCTGGCTGGTGAGGTGCTCGGGATGCCAGTCGCGGATTAAATAGAGGGAGAGAAACAGGAAGCAGGCGATAAGCGGGAAGACCAGAAAGCCCATCACCCTGATGGTGACCTGCCGTCCCATGAGAAAGATCAGGTTGAGGACCAGCACGACGCCCAGGCTCAGCAGCGCGCGCAGCGCGGGGGTCACCGGCGTACGGTGTGCCACCTGCTCGGCCAGCGAGTTGGTGATGGCCACGGCATAGATGAGCACCACGACGAAGAAGGCGAGGAAATAGAGGCCGGTGATCAGGTTGCCAATTTTCTTACCATAGTAGTGATTGACTGCGCCGGTGATCCCGGTTCCCGGCGCGATATTGGCCGAGAGAATAAACTGGCTCAGCGCTTTGTGAGGCCAGTAGGTGAGCGGCCAGGCGACCAGCGCGGTGATGAAAAGGACAATGGCGCCAGCCGAACCCAGCTGGATCGGTAGAAATAGCGTCCCAGCGCCTACTGCAGTGCCATATAAGGCAAAACTCCATAGAGTTTCTTCTTTAGACCAAATTTTAGACATTATGCGACTTTATCAACCGGTAAACCAAAAAAAAGGAGTGCAATTTACCATATTTATGGTTCGTCTGTTGCGATAGTTTTTGGTGATAAAGTCGCGGCGGATCGTGGAGGATCCGCCCGGGGCGCTACCCGCGCGCCGGCTGGCGTGGGCGGCGGCGGCGGATAACGCGCTCGCGCAGGGTGTCCCATACCCAGTTAAACGCCATGGTGTAGGGCAGGAAGAAGAGCATGAAGCCGATCTCCAGCATAAACGCCTGCAGCAGCGATACGCCCAGCACGATGGCCACCATGGTGACGCCAATGATGACGAAGCCGGTCTCAAAGCCCAGCGCGTGCAGCGCACGTACTTTTAGCTGGCGGGGAAAGCGGGAGACCGGCCACAGGCGATCGAACGCCGCGTTATAGATGATATTCCATACCATCGCCAGGGTGGCGAGCAGAATGCTCAGCCCGCCCATCTCGACGACCGAGCGCTGCATCAGCCAGGCGGCGGTAGGGGCGAGGATCAGCGTCGCCAGTCCTTCGAAGGTGATGGCGTGGATAACGCGTTCCGTGAGCGTCTTGCGCTGATGAGGGATCTGTTGCATGGCGAGCGACCTCCAGTTATAGCCTGAACAGGAAATTACCCGGCATTTTATGGAAAAATATGATAAACAAAAGATAGAAACCATCGATAAAGTAGATAGATTATGCGTTATTCCCCGGAAGCGTTAATCGCCTTTGTGGAGGCGGTCGACAGCGGATCGTTTTCCGCCGCCGCCCGTCGCCTGCGTAAAAGCCAGTCGACGATCAGTACCGCTATCGCCAACCTGGAGGCCGATCTCGGCGTGACCCTCTTTGACAGGGCAACGCGGCAGCCGACGCTGACGCCACAGGGGGAGCAGGTGCTGAGCTATGTCAAAGCGATCCTCGCCGCCAGCGAGCGGTTGGATGAGCTGGCGGTGTCGCTCTCCGGTGAGACGGAACCGCGGCTGACCTTCGTGCTCTCGGACACCCTGCACCCGGACGTGCTGGAAGATCTGCTGGTGCAGTTTGACCGCCGCTTCCCCCACACCGAGTTTGAGTGTTTGATTGGCGAAGACGAGGATGTGATCGATCTCCTGCAAAAAGCCCGCGCCCAGGTGGGGCTGATTGAGGCCAGAGATCGTTACCCGACCGACATCGGCAGCACCCGCCTGCCGCTGCAGACGGCGATGGGCATTTACGTGGCGCCTGACCATCCGCTGGCAGCACAGGGCAAGGTCGTCTGGGATGAGCTGCGCAGCTGGCGTGAGCTGCGGTTGAGCACTTTTTTGGCCAGCGCCACCGAACCTGCCGCAGGTCAGGTCTGGTCGGCGCCAAACTACCTGCTGCTGCTCAGCATGGCAGTACAGGGATTCGGCTGGTGCATTCTGCCCTGTGCGCTGGTGGCGGAGTTTGCCCCACAGGGCGGGCTGGTGGCGCTTGATATTCCCGGCTGGCCGCGGGCGATTTCGGTCGATCTGCTGTGGAATAAGAAAACGCCGCCGGGGGCAGCTGGCAGCTGGTTGCGCGAGCATCTGCAGCGGCGTGAACGTTAATAAAAAGCGGTTTCTTTGTGATTGGCTTCACTTTTTTTAAACAATTACAAAGTTTTTTGATAACAATTATCTAGTATATCGCTGTTTCTTTGCGCAAAAGCACGGGCAGGGGTAGAGGATGAAGGATGTCGTGATCGTCGGGGCGCTGCGAACGCCGATTGGCTGCTTTCAGGGCGCCTTATCGCGCCATTCAGCCGTCGAGCTGGGGAGCGTGGTGTTGAAAGCGCTGGTTGAGAAGACAGGGATCGATCCGCAGAGTGTGGATGAGGTGATCCTCGGCCAGGTGCTGACCGCCGGTACCGGGCAAAACCCCGCGCGGCAGTCCGCAATTCGCGGCGGGCTGCCTAACACCGTATCGGCCATTACCATCAACGACGTCTGCGGTTCCGGCCTGAAGGCTTTGCACCTCGCCACCCAGGCGATCCAGTGTGGGGAAGCGGATGTGGTGATCGCCGGCGGCCAGGAGAATATGAGCCGCGCCCCGCATGTACTCACCGACAGCCGCACCGGCGCCCAGTTGGGCAATAGTCAGCTGATTGACAGCCTGGTGCATGACGGCCTATGGGATGCCTTCAACGATTATCATATGGGCGTCACGGCGGAAAACCTCGCCCGGGAATACGGCATCAGCCGCGAACTGCAGGACGCCTGGGCGCTCAGCTCGCAGCACAAGGCACGCAAGGCGATTGATTCCGGCCGCTTTCGCGACGAGATTGTCCCGGTTATCACCGAGCATAACGGCGCCGCGCGCACTGTGGATACCGATGAACAACCGCGGGTGGATGCCAGCGCGGAAGGGCTGGCCAGCCTGCAGCCTACCTTCGACCGCCTCGGGTCGGTGACCGCCGGCAACGCCTCCAGCATCAACGACGGCGCGGCGGCGGTCATGATGATGAGTGAAGCCAAAGCCCTTGAACTGGGGCTGCCGATCCTCGCGCGGATCCGCGCCTTCGCCAGCGTCGGGGTCGATCCGGCACTGATGGGCATTGCCCCGGTGCACGCCACCCGTCGCTGTCTGGAGCGGGCCGGCTGGCGGCTGGACGACGTCGATCTGATCGAAGCCAATGAGGCCTTTGCCGCTCAGGCGATCTCGGTTGGCCGGGTACTGGAGTGGGATGAACGGCGGGTCAACGTCAACGGCGGCGCTATCGCGCTCGGCCACCCCATCGGCGCCTCCGGCTGCCGGATTCTGGTGTCGCTGGTGCATGAAATGATCAAGCGTGATGCCCGTAAAGGGCTGGCGACGCTGTGCATCGGCGGCGGTCAGGGCGTGGCGCTGGCGGTAGAGCGCGCCTGACGCGCCGACAGTAACACCTCACTGACCATGGCCTCCTGCGGGAGGCTTTTTTATGCGCCGCGCTTTGCCGAACCCTGCTTTTTTCTCCTGTATTTCACTTTCCCCCCAACGAATTTATTGAGCTCCGTCACGTCTTGTTGTGCCACATTTTTTGAAACAAATAACTACGATCCTGGTCACTAAAACTAAGGTGCTTAAAAAATAAAATAACGTTCCATAAAAACGAAATGACATTTTATTTATTATAAGGGGTACCCTATGTTAAAACGATCTCTGGTTCTGGCCGCCCTCTGTGGTATGTCTTTTGCGGCGACTGCGGTAACGATAGATTTACGTCATGAATTTATTGATGGCGGCAAGAGCGATAAAAGTAATGCCGACCGCGTCTCCGTTTCCCACCGTTTTGCCAACGGGCTAGGCTTTACCGTCGAGGCCAAATGGCGTTCGGGTGGCGACAACGGTTCGCAGCCCTATTCAGACGTGGTGGGTAATGGTCATGAAGACACCATCAGCTGGCGCTGGAAAGCAACGTCGAACTTTTTCCTCACCCCCGGGTTTACCATTGAGAGCAACGACAGCCGCTCCATCTACAAGCCGCACCTCCACGTGCAATACAGCTTCGACAACGGCTTCTATGTCGCCGCTCGCTATCGCTATGAATACACCCGCTATCCGAACAACGCCGGCAAAGATGATGACAAAGTTAACCGCGGCGACGCGTGGGCCGGGTTTGCGCTCGGCGACTGGCGTACAGAGCTGAACTATGTCTATGCCCGCAGTTCCGAGGGGGTCAGCCGTAACGACAACAAACCTTACTCGCAGGAATATAACGTGAAGGTGGCTTATAAGCTGGATAACAACTGGTCACCGTATGGTGAAATTGGCAACGTCGGGGTGAACGACCGCAGCGATCGTCAGACCCGCTTCCGCGTTGGGGTGGCCTACTCGTTCTGACAGACCATTCAGCCCTCATCGTTTGTTTTCCCCGGCGCCGTCAGCCGGGGTTTTTTATGGGTGAAAGAGAAGGGACAAAAAAAGCCCTCCGCGAAGGAGGGCAAGGCCAGTGACAGAAAGACGTGTGGCGTGGATCAGGCGCTCAGCATTGGCGGATGCTCGGGTAATTTCGCGATATAAATGGCCGGTTTACCGTCTTTATCGGAGCTGAACAGAATGGCGCTGTCGTCCGGGGTAAACGAGGGGTGTGGGTGAGTCACCTGACGGCTGTTGGCCACCGTCGCCCACGAGGTATCATGACGCGCGACGCGGAAGTAGCGTTTTTGCGCCACGTTAAAGACATACAGATAAGGATCGTTATCAATGGAGTAGCCGCCGGTATCTTTGACATCCACCGGGGTCCCTGAGCCATCGCCCACCAGCAGCGTGCCGTCGAAATTGCTCATCAGATGCGAGCAGGCCGGCATCGTCATCAGGGCCTCGTTGACGCCGCTTTCGGGATCAAAGCGATAGATAGTCCGCCCCTGCTGACCTTTCAGATAGGAGACGTAGATCAGCGCCGAACCGTCCGGTACCCAGAATTCATGGGTGCAGCTTTCGCCCGGGGCATGCGTTTTCACTTTGCGGACGTGGCTGCCATCTTCATTGACCAGCCACATGCGGGCATCCACCAGATCGTGCGGCCCTTCATGGCAGAAGGCGACGGTGTGGTCGTCGAAGGGACGATAGATCGGGTGTCCCAGCCAGATTTTTTCCTCATGGATCACCTGGCTCTCTCCGCTGTGCAGGTCGACGCGCAGCAGGCGGCAGTGCGGTCCTTTGTGGAAGAAGTCATGGAAAATCTGCCAGTCGTTGAGCGGCGTCCAGTCGCTTTTCGCAATCTCAATGCCCACCAGTTTGCTGCAATCGCTGTTTGCCACCCAGGTGCCGTAGCCGACCCAGCCATCACTGACGCGATAAACTTCGCGCTCGGCGAGGGTGGTCAGGTTCACCTCCAGCAGGGTGCGGTCATTTTTCACATAGTAAAGCGACTTATCGTCCGGGGAGAGGAAGCCGCCGAAGGTGTTATCCCCGGCGCCTTCCGTCAGCTGGATGGCCTCGGCGCTGGCGATATTCAGCAGATAGTAGTTCCAGTGGCCGTCAAACTCGCCGGCGAACAGTAAATGGCTGCCATCGTTAAAAAAACACTTCTGATAGAAGTAGTTGCGATGACAGGTGACCTCCGGAGGGGTTAAGCGGGTAACTTCCGCTCCGGTATCCGGATCGTGGCTGACCTGATAATTCAGTTTGACCCGCATGCCTTTAGCCATGTAGTGCTCCTTTCTTTCCTGCGATGCCGCTGGACCAGAGGCGTGTCGCTGAGTGATGTGTTTTAAAAGATGAGTGTTAATTTATCAAAACATCGTTTCATTATTTGTGATGCCTCACGCAGTTCAGCGTAATTCCCGCATTTTCAGCGACCTGTTGGCCTGTCTTCTGCCGTCTTTCCAGACAACCGATTGAATCATCATCCTTTTAAAATCGCTTCCGGCCCGGCGCATGCCGCCAGGTGCCTTCGCTTTTTCTTTTTTTGCAATCGACATCATAAAAAATGAAACATCGTTTTAATTATCATTGAAAATGACAAGGGGCGGGGCTAAGATGGCTCCCATCAGCAAAACGGAACTCTGTTTTATTTTCATTATGGTGGGCTATGCCCGAGAGTTCGCCCCACGCTCAGCTCCGCCATCGGCGTTGGCCGGGCCGAGAGAACCTTGCCTGCATGCAGCAGGCTCTGAACGATTAAGGAACACATTATGATTCTTGATGCATTCTCCCTGCAGGGAAAAGTGGCCGTCGTGAGCGGATGCGATACCGGTTTAGGTCAGGGAATGGCCCTCGGGCTGGCGGAAGCGGGTTGCGATATTGTTGGTATCAATATCGTCGAGCCAGTGGAAACCATCGAGCGGGTGACGGCGCTGGGACGCCGCTTTCTCAGCCTGACCGCCGACCTGCGCCAGATCGACGGTATCCCCCAGCTGCTGGAGCGTGCGGTGGCCGAGTTCGGCCATATTGATATTCTCGTCAA
Organism: Klebsiella sp. G-Nf4; assembly: GCF_002810615.1. Classification (NCBI taxonomy): domain Bacteria; kingdom Pseudomonadati; phylum Pseudomonadota; class Gammaproteobacteria; order Enterobacterales; family Enterobacteriaceae; genus Klebsiella; species Klebsiella sp. G-Nf4. Next base: position 89,860 of record NZ_PION01000002.1, read on the forward strand.
TAACGCCGGGCTGATCCGCCGTGAGGACGCGCTGGCGTTCAGCGAAAAGGACTGGGACGACGTCATGAACCTGAACATCAAGAGCGTATTTTTTATGTCCCAGGCGGCGGCGAAGCACTTTATCGCCCAGGGCAACGGCGGGAAAATCATTAACATCGCCTCCATGCTGTCTTTCCAGGGCGGGATCCGCGTGCCCTCGTATACGGCGTCCAAAAGCGCGGTGATGGGCGTGACCCGCCTGCTGGCGAACGAATGGGCCAAACACAATATCAACGTCAACGCCATCGCCCCGGGGTATATGGCGACCAATAACACCCAGCAGCTGCGCGCCGACGAGCAGCGTAGCAGCGAAATTCTCGACCGCATTCCCGCCGGGCGCTGGGGCCTGCCGGCCGATCTGATGGGGCCGGTGGTATTCCTTGCCTCCCCAGCTTCCGATTACATCAATGGCTACACGGTGGCGGTGGACGGCGGCTGGCTGGCGCGCTAAACCCCTCCGCGACGGCCGGGGCGGTGAGTATCGCACCGGCCGAGTGAGCAATTATTGTCCATATCAAGAAGTGATAATCGTCCATATTCCATATCGCCTGATTAATGTTACTGCCCTGTATGAACAGGGTTATTCACTATGACAAAGGCATTTTTTGTTACTTCGAAAGTTTAATGTCCATCACAAAACCTCTCCTGCCAGCAAAATAGTCCATATTTTTGGCTTATCCAGCCTGACAAACTCCTCCGCCAGTCACGTACTTTCGTCCTATGTCTTTCTCTGTGTGGCAGGAATAAAAATGACTTCAATCAGTAACGACTCTGCATTAACGCCGCGGACGCAACGTGACACCCGGCGGATGAACTGGTTTGTTTCTATCGCTGCGGCGGTGGCGGGGTTGCTCTTTGGCCTGGATATCGGCGTGATATCCGGGGCGCTACCCTTTATTACCGACCACTTCACCTTATCCAGCCAGCTTCAGGAGTGGGTGGTCAGCAGTATGATGTTGGGGGCGGCGATCGGTGCGCTGTTTAATGGCTGGCTGTCGTTCCGCCTTGGCCGTAAATACAGCCTGATGGCGGGGGCTGTGCTCTTTGTTGCCGGCTCTATCGGCTCCGCTTTTGCCGCCAGCGTGGAGGTGCTGCTGATGGCCCGCGTGGTATTGGGGGTGGCCGTCGGGATCGCTTCTTATACCGCGCCGTTGTATCTCTCCGAGATGGCCAGTGAGAACGTGCGCGGGAAAATGATCAGTATGTATCAGCTGATGGTGACCCTCGGCATTGTGCTGGCGTTTCTTTCCGATACCGCCTTTAGCTACAGCGGTAACTGGCGCGCCATGTTAGGCGTGCTGGCGCTGCCGGCGGTGATCCTGATTATTCTGGTGGTCTTTTTGCCGAACAGCCCGCGCTGGCTGGCGGAGAAGGGGCGTCATATCGAAGCGGAAGAGGTGCTGCGGATGCTGCGCGATACCTCGGAAAAGGCGCGCGATGAACTTAACGAGATCCGCGAGAGCCTGAAGCTGAAGCAGGGCGGCTGGGCATTGTTTAAGATCAATCGTAACGTGCGCCGGGCGGTGTTCCTTGGCATGCTGCTACAGGCGATGCAGCAGTTTACCGGCATGAACATCATCATGTACTACGCGCCGCGTATCTTTAAAATGGCGGGCTTTACCACTACCGAACAGCAGATGATCGCCACCCTGGTGGTGGGCCTGACCTTTATGTTTGCCACCTTTATTGCGGTGTTCACGGTGGATAAAGCGGGTCGTAAGCCGGCGCTGAAAATCGGCTTTAGCGTGATGGCGCTGGGCACCCTGGTGCTGGGCTACTGCCTGATGCAGTTCGACAATGGCACAGCCTCCAGCGGCCTCTCCTGGCTTTCCGTCGGCATGACCATGATGTGTATTGCCGGGTATGCGATGAGCGCGGCGCCGGTGGTGTGGATCCTCTGCTCCGAGATCCAGCCGCTGAAATGCCGCGATTTCGGTATCACCTGCTCGACCACCACCAACTGGGTGTCGAACATGATCATCGGCGCCACCTTCCTGACGCTGCTTGACGCGATTGGTGCCGCCGGCACCTTCTGGCTCTACACGGTGCTCAACGTGGCCTTTATCGGCGTCACCTTCTGGCTGATCCCGGAAACCAAGAATGTCACCCTCGAGCACATTGAGCGCAACCTGATGGCGGGCGAGAAGCTGCGCAACATCGGTAACCGTTAATGTGAGGCGCGCGGCAACCACGGGCTGGCGACTTTGCGCGTCTCCCGATGGTTGTCGCCATGAATGATATGCAGGGCGCTCAGGCGCCCGATGTCGTAGTGCGGCAGCTGCACCGTGGAGAGCGGCGGCAGAAATAGATCGCCAATGCCCACCATATTGTCGTATCCCACCACCGCCACGTCCTGTGGAATGCGTAACCCCTGACCCAGCAGCGTCTGATAGACCATAAACGCGATGCGATCGTTGCCGCAGATCACCGAGTCAAAGCCAGGTTTACCCTCGCGGATATGCGTCAGCACCACCGTCGGGATATCGTGGTAATGCTCATCGCCCTGGCCCATATACGAATGGATCAGATGGTCCGGTTCGATACCCGCCTCCCGGCAGGCGCGCTCCAGCCCCTGGCGGCGGCGGATCGTCGCCAGCTGGCTGGCGGGTAAGTGCAGGCACAGCGGACGACGATAGCCAGCGGCAAGCAGGGCTTTTACCGCGTCGTACTGGCCCTGTTCATCGTCCGGGATATAGCTGGCCACCGGCTGGCTGAGGCTTTCGCAGTTGGCCAGCACGCAGGGCAGGGTCAGCAGTTTGTCCGGCAGCGGCACCTGGCGCAGGCCCATGGTGGTGAAGATGATGCCGTCCGGACGGTGGGAGAGGAGCAGGTCGACCACCGCTTCCGGGCTATCGTCCGAAAACATGTTGACCACAAAGCTGTTCCAGCCATGGGCGCGGGCGGTCTCTTCGATCGAGAGGGTGATCTCCACCGAAAAGGGTGTGGTGACGGTATCCAGCGCCAGCACGCCGATGGTGCTGGGGGTGGCGCGCGCCCCGCGGATCTTCTTCGCCGACAGGTCGGGGACGTAGTTGGTCTCGGCGATGGCGGCCTGCACGCGGGCCAGGGTCTCCGGCTTGAGCCGCTCCGGGGTGTTCAGCGCCCGCGAGACGGTCATCAGAGATACATTCGCCAGTTTTGCTACATCTTTCAGAGACGCCATTTTTTCCTCCGCCGTGGCTGCAGAGTACAGGCTATACAACTAAGTCGCTGATGTAAAAGAGTGAAACGATTTTCTGCTATCGCCGTCGTGAGCGCTGTTGCGGTTAATATTTGATCGCGATCGCATCTCCATTATGTTAACGTTAACTTTTGTGATTAACATCATGTATCGCAGCAAATCCCCCTGCGTTTTGTTTTTTGTTAACGTTACCATAATCGCATTCCTCTAACACGAGAATGTCATGATGAAAGCGCATCACTCACACAGCTACCCGTTGCTCAGTGCCTTACTGTTTTTCTTTTTCGTGACCTGGTCGTCATCCGGCTCCTTGCTCTCCATCTGGCTTCACCAGGAGGTTGGGCTGAAGGCTGGCGATACCGGCTTCATCTACGCCGTACTGTCGGTTTCCGCGCTGTTTGCGCAAGTTTGCTATGGTTTCATCCAGGATAAGCTAGGGCTGCGCAAACATCTGCTCTGGTATATCACCGCGCTGCTGATCCTCTCCGGTCCGGCGTATCTGCTGTTCGGCCACCTGCTGAAGATTAACGTCCTGTTAGGCAGCATCTTCGGCGGGATCTACATCGGCCTGACTTTTAACGGCGGTATTGGCGTGCTGGAATCCTATACCGAGCGCGTGGCGCGTCAGAGCCAGTTTGAATTCGGCAGGGCACGGATGTGGGGCTCGCTTGGCTGGGCGGTGGCCACCTTCTTCGCCGGCCTGCTGTTTAACATCAATCCGCAGCTTAACTTCCTCGTCGCCAGTTGCTCCGGGCTGGTGTTCTTTATCCTGCTGGCGCGGCTGCGGGTCTCCTCGGCGCCCCATGCGATGCAGGAAGCGGTATCGGGCGGCAAGGTGACGCTGGAAGATGCGCTGCGCCTGCTGACGCTGCCGCGGTTCTGGGCGCTGGTCTTTTTCGTCATCGGCACCTGCATCTACGGCGTCTATGACCAGCAGTTCCCGGTCTATTTCTCATCGCAGTTCGCGACCCTGCAGGAAGGCAATGAGATGTATGGTTATCTCAACTCCTTCCAGGTGTTCCTCGAGGCGGCCGGCATGTTCTGCGCGCCGTGGCTGGTGAACCGCATCGGTGCCAAGAACGGCCTGATTTTTGCCGGCATGGTGATGGCGATGCGCATGGTGGCTTCCGGCCTGGTGGAGGGGCCGCTGCTGATCTCCATTACCAAACTGCTGCACGCGGTGGAGCTGCCGATACTGCTGGTCGCTATCTTTAAGTACAACAGCATCAACTTCGATAAACGCCTCTCCTCCACCCTCTATCTGGTGGGTTTCGCCTGCACCAGCTCGATCATTGCCAGCATCTTGTCGCCGCTGGCGGGTTACAGCTATGAAAAATATGGCTTCGCCCAGTCCTATCTGATCATGGGCCTGTTGGTGTTCTGCACCACCTTTATCTCCATCTTCTTGTTGCGCTCCGGTAAATCCTCGGCCGATCCGCTGGTGTCGCAACCTACCGCTATCTGAATCAAAAAGAGTGAAAATGATGACTTACACAATCTCCCGGGCTGAACAGGTACTGCAGAAACAACGCCAGACGCTCAATCTGCGCTGGTATCCACACTATCACCTGGCGGCCCGCGCCGGGTGGATTAACGACCCTAATGGTCTGGTGTGGTTCGACGGCTGGTACCATGCCTTTTATCAGCATCACCCGTATTCCACCCAATGGGGGCCGATGCACTGGGGGCACGCGCGCAGTAAGGATCTGGTGCACTGGGAGCACCTGCCGGTGGCGCTGGCGCCGGAAGGGCCGGAAGATAAAGACGGCTGCTTCTCCGGTTCGGCGGTGGTTGATGGCGATACCCTGGCGCTGATTTACACCGGGCATAAGTTCCACGGCGATGCTGGCGACGAAGCCAATCTGTATCAGGTGCAGTGTCTGGCCACCAGCCGCGACGGGATCCACTTTGAGCGCCAGGGGATGGTGGTCGACACCCCTCCAGGCATGCACCACTTCCGCGACCCGAAGGTCTGGCGGGAAGGGGATCGCTGGTACATGATCGTCGGTGCGCGTGAAGGCGATACCGGCCAGGTGCGGCTGTACCGTTCAACCGATCTGCGCCAGTGGCAGGATGCGGGCGTGCTGGATGAAGCGGAAAGCTCCATGGGCTACATGTGGGAGTGTCCGGACTTCTTCACCCTCAACGGCAAGCGCGTCCTGATGTTTTCCCCGCAGGGGATGCAGGCCGAAGGGTTCCGCAACCGCAATCTGTTCCAGAGCGGCTATCTGATCGGCGAGTGGCAGCCGGGGCAGCGTTTTATTCGCCACGGCGAATTCAGGGAGATGGACCACGGCCACGATTTCTATGCCCCGCAAAGCTTCGCCACCCCCGATGGCCGGCGGATCGTGATTGGCTGGCTGGATATGTGGGAATCGCCGCTGCCGGAGCAGCAGGACGGCTGGGCGGGCATGCTCTCCCTGCCGCGCGAGCTGAGCCTGAGCGCGGATAACCGCCTGCAGATGCGCCCGGCGAAAGAAGTAGAGAGCCTGCGCGGCGCCTGGTTCCCGTGGCCGGTCAGTACCCTGAACCACCAGCAGACGACGATGGTCGACAACTGCGAGGCGATGGAGGTGCACCTGCACTGGGACTGCGCCCGCAGCAGCGCCGAGCAGTATGGTCTGCGCTTTGGCGATGGCCTGCGCATCTACGTGGATGCCCAACAGCAGCGTCTGGTGCTGGAGCGGCATTATCCGCAGTTTGGCCTGTGCGGGACGCGCAGCGTGCCGTTGACCGCCGGGGCGGATCTCAACCTGCGGATATTTTTCGATAGCTCTTCGGTTGAGGTTTTCGTCAATGATGGCGAAGCCTGCCTGAGCAGCCGTATCTATCCGCAGGTCCCTTGCCGTGAATTAGCGTTATTTGCCTGGAGCGGCTCAGCTGCATTAACTGAAGCCGGCGCCTGGCAGCTCGAATAATAATAAGGCTGTTGTCGTTAATAACCCGTCTTTGACGATGGGCGGGTTATTATTGCCTGCATCGTCGTGCGTTACCCATTAATAACAAATTCAGTTCATTCCATAATAAAAGGGTTTACCGATGAATAAAATCTGGGTCGGGTGTTTTCTCACGTCTCTGTATCTGCCATCCGTTATGGCGCAGGCGCCATTATCGCTGGAGGAGCGACTGGCGCAAATGGAGCAGCGGTTAAAGGTAACGGAGGCGCGCGCCGCCAGCGCAGAGGCGGAAATTAAGACGCTGAAAGGCCAGCAGCAGGCCACGGCGGTCGCCCGCACGGCGCCGGCTACGCCGCGCCTGCAGCTAAACGACAATGGTGAATTAAAATTTTATGGCGACGTCGAATTTAACCTCGATGGCGCCAGCCGCACCGGCAGTCTGACGTCGGTCAAAACCAGCGCGAATAAAAGCTGGGCGCCCGGCGATAAAGAACGCTGGGATATTAATGGTCGTATTCTGCTGGGGATTGACGGCAGGCGTAATGGCGCTGATGGGCAATATGCCGGATTCAGCGTACAGCCCCTGGCGGATATTAACGGAAAAATGAATCTTGATGATGCGGTATTTTTCTTTGGCCAGCAGGATGACTGGAAAATTAAAATAGGTCGCTTTGAAGCCTGGGATATGTTCCCGCTGAATCAGGACACCTTTATTCAATATTCAGGCAATACCGCTAACGATCTCTATTCCGACGGCTATGGCTATATTTACATGATGAAAGAGGGGCGCGGGCGCAGCAGCAGCGGCGGCAACCTCCTGTTCAGCAAAACGGTGGATAACTGGTATTTCGAGGTTAACACCCTGGTGGAGGACGGCAGTTCGCTGTTTGTCGATCAGAACTATCACGGTAACGCGCTGGAAAACCGCAAAAATGTGGTGTATGTGCGGCCAGTGGCGGTGTGGCAGTCTGGCGCCTGGTCGGCGGCCGCGGCCGTAGAGAGCAACCTCGTCAACAATGCTTACGGCTATCAGAACCAGAGCGGACGCTGGGTCGACCAGTCAAACCGCACCGGCTACGGGCTGACCATGAGCTGGAACACCCTGAAAAGCGATCCGCAGGATGGGGCGGTGGTCAATCTGAGTACCGCCCTGCTGGACGCGGCGGACGAAACCGACTTCAGCGCCGGAATTAACGCCCTGTGGCATCGCGTGGAGCTGGGCTATATCTACGCGCATAACAAAATCGACCAGTTCAATATGGCCGGGGTGACCAGCGAATGTGATGGCGACTGCGCAATTCTCGCGCCGGGGCGCTATGACATCCATACCCTGCACACCTCCTGGCAGTTGCCGAATATTATGGCGATGCCGAACTTCAATATTTACCTTGGCGCCTATGCTTCGTGGCTCGATTCCACGGCAGCGAAGAGCGGGAATCCCGATGAACGCTACGGCGCTCGGGTGCGTTTTAAATATTTTTTCTGACAGGATACTCAGGCAGGCTCTCCCGCGGCGGATGCCGCGGGAGCGTTCAGACGGGCAGGTTAGCGCATCGCGCGGCGCAGAATGCGGTCGGTCTGGCGCTGGAAGTCCTCGGCCGCTTCTTCCACCGACTTTTTACCGTAGTCGATGTACTGCAGGGTAGTGCCGAACTGGGCGACAATCTGCGGGTCGTCGAAGTACGGGGAGACCGGCAGGGTCGTGGGCAGGGATTGTGCCAGTTTCAGGCCAGACACCGCCGGATCGTCGGCTTTGATGATCCCGTCCTCGGTCAGGTAGTTGACCGCCGCTTTACTCAGTGGTACCCCACGCTCCAGTCCGAGAATATCCACCCCTTCTTTACTGTTCAGCAGGAAGTTAATCACTTTCGCCGCCGCCTGCGGGTTTTTCGTCGATTTGCCAATCGACAACATTTGCGCAGGCTTGAAGAACAGTCCGGCATCAGTGGCGCCCGGCAGCATCGGGTATTCCCCCAGCACCAGCTTCGCCGGCGGCTTCAGGTTATCGGAATATTTGTTGATGGTGGAGTTCCACATGTAGGTGCCGCCCCATTCACCCTGGATCCACGGCTTCATCTCGTACATGTTGCTCTTGCCAAATGAGGCATAGTAGCGGGTGTCCGGCATCACATGGCTGTCGATAAGCTTCTTATACATGCCGAAGAAATCTGCCCACTGCGCTTTGCTGTAGGAGAATTTGCGGCCCTTCTCATCGATGGCCGGCTGATTGTATTTTTGCACCATATAAGAGTTGAGCAGCGCCAGCACGTCCTGGTGTTCGAGCACGACCGGGTAGTACTGTTTCCCGAGCTTGCTTTCGAAGGTTTTGCCCGCCGCCATAAGCTCATCCCAGGTTTTCGGGAAGGCGATGCCCGCCTTTTTCCACGCTTCGTCGTTAAAGTAGAAGACGCGGGCGGTGACGGAAATGGGAATACCGTTAAGCTTGCCGTTGACCGTGGTGGACTGCAGCTCTTTGGCATCGAACTGGCTGAGGTCGATCTCGTCTTTCAGGGTATTGAGATCGTAAAAGCCATCGCCATTTTTCGAAAAGATCGGCAACCAGTTCCAGTTGGTCTGCATCACGTCAGGCTCAGTGCCGCCGGCAATCTGGGTGGTCAGGCGCGAAAGATGGCCGTCCCAGCCGGTGTATTCTGCTTTGACGTTGATATCTGGATGTTGTTTGTGGAATTCCTCCAGCGCCTTGAGGGTGACCTGATGGCGGCCGTTGCCCCCCCACCAGGACATACGAAGGTCGACATCCTTCGCCATTGAAGGTAATGCGGTAAGGCCCAGAGTGGCGGAGATGACGGCGCTTAAAAGCACGTTTTTCATTTTAATACTCCAGTGTTCACAGAGAGAGGTTCTGTTCGGTTTTCGCGTCAAAGATGTGACACTTATTGAGATCAAATTTGAAATACACCTTGCGATGAAGGCCCTTCTCGAGCATGGGTTTCGCTTCATCGGACGGCACGCGGGCGGTCAGCTCATAATCAGCAACCTTCAGATAAACAAAGAATTCATGTCCCATGTTTTCCACACGTACCATTTCACCCGTGCAGGAGCCCTCGGCAAAGGGTTCATTGGAGAGAGAGACAAACTCCGGGCGCACGCCAAAGAAAACCTGCTGATTCTTATGGGGCTCAACTTTGCTTTGCAGCAGGTCGTTGAGCGGCAGTCGCTGATCGCCCAGCGTCAGATGCAGGCGACCGTCGTGCTCAACCAGCTGGCTGGGGCGAATATTCATCTCCGGCGCGCCGATGAACCCGGCGACAAACATATTTTTCGGCTGGTGGTAGAGATTGTCTGGCGTATCAACCTGCATAATGTGGCCGAGCTTCATCACGCAGATGCGGTCGCCCATGGTCATCGCTTCCGTCTGATCGTGGGTGACGTAGACGGTGGTCGCCGGTTTGCCGGATTTTTTCAACTGCTTATGCAGATCGGAAATGCGGATCCGCATCGAGGCGCGCAGTTTGGCGTCAAGGTTGGAGAGCGGTTCGTCGAACAGGAAAACGTCCGGTTTTTTGACGATCGCCCGACCCACCGCCACGCGCTGCGCCTGGCCGCCGGAGAGCTGGCGCGGCAGGCGATCCAGCAGCTCTTCCAGTTCGAGAATTTTCGCCGCTTCTTCCACCTGTCTGTCGATTTGCGCCTTCGGCAGCTTGCTCAGCTTCAGGCCGAACGCGAGGTTTTCGCGCACCGTCATATGCGGATAGAGGGCGTAGTTCTGGAACACCATCGCGATGCCACGTGATTTTGGCGCCAGGTTGTTGACGATTTTGTCCCCAATCCGCACCTCGCCGCCGCTGATGGTTTCCAGGCCCGCCAGCATGCGCAGGGTGGTCGATTTAGCGCAGCCGGAGGGGCCGACGATCACCATAAATTCGCCATCGGCAATCTTCAGGTCGATACCATGCACCGCTTTAAACCCGTTGGAGTAGACTTTTTCCAGTTTGTTGAAAATGACTTCAGCCATGATATTTCCCTCTTAACCTTTGATTCCGCTGCTGGTCACGCCCTGCACGAAGTAGCGTTGAGCCAGGAAGAAGACAATGATGGACGGCAGAATGGAGATACTCGCCATTGCCAGAATTTCGTTCCACGGCGCGCCTTCCGTGACGTCGATAGACATTTTTAGCGCCAGCGCGATGGGATACTTATCGACGCTGTAGACGTAGATCAGCGGACCGATAAAGTCGTTCATCGACCACATGAACTGGAACAGCGCCACCGAGATAATGGCCGGCTTGAGGATCGGCACGACCACGTACCACAGCACCTGAATGGAGTTGCAGCCGTCGATCTGCGCTGCTTCTTCCATATCGCGTGGGACGCCGCGCAGAAACTGGATCAGCATGAAGACAAAGAATCCCTGGGTGGCGAAGGCCAGCGGCAGGTACAGCGGCAGATAGCTGTTCAGCATCCCCATTTCACGGAACATCAGGTACTGCGGGATCAGCAGGACGGTGCTCGGCAGCAGCATGGTGGTGATGAGCGTCGCGAACCAGAACTTCTTCCACGGGATCTCAAAGCGTGCAAAGCCGTACGCCACGATGGTGGAGGAGATGATCGTTAACACCACCTTCGGGATCACATACTTAAAGGTGTTAAGCATATAGTGGCCGAAATGGTATTCGGTGCCGGTCTTCCAGCCGTTGATAAACCCGTCCCAGGTTGCGTGGGCAGGCCACAGTCCGAGGGTGGTGAAGATCTCATGGTTCGGCTTGAACGAGGCGGAGAACATCCATGCCAGCGGGTAGAGCATCAGCAGGCCGACGAATATCAACACGACGTAGCGCACCACCCGACTCACCTTTTCCCGACGCAGCGTACGAGCGACCTCACGATCGGCGTTGCTCATTACCGGCGTCATCTGTTGAATATCAGCCATTTTTGCCTCCCTTATCGGCGGAGTAGAAGACCCAGTATTTCGATGACTTAAAGGCTATCGATGCAAAGACCGCGACGACGAGGAACAGCACCCACGCCAGCGCGGCGCCATAGCCCATGTCGAAGTACTTAAAGGCGGTATCGTAGATATAGAGTGAGAACAGGTAGGTGTAATAGGTCGGGCCGCCGCCGGTTATCACGTACGGGCCGGTAAACTCCTGGAACGCCTGGGTGGTCTGCATAATAAAGTTGAAGAAAATGACCGGGGTAATCAGCGGCACGGTGACCTTCATGAACATCTGCCACTTTGAGGCGCCGTCGATCATCGCCGCCTCATACTGCGACTGCGGAACGTTCTGCAGCGCGGCGAGGAAGATGACCATCGCGGAACCAAACTGCCAGACGCGCAGCAGGGTGACCGACATCAGCGCCAGCGAAGGCTCCCCCAGCCAGTTGACGGCATCGATGCCAAAGACGGCGAGGAAGCTATTCAGCAGGCCGTCAATGGCGAACAGGGCGCGCCACAGTACCGCAATAGCCACTGAGCTGCCGAGAATCGACGGAATGTAGTAGGCGGTACGGAAAAAGCCGATGCCGCGCAGTTTGAAATTGAGCACAAAAGCAATGCCGAGGGCGAAAGCCAGTTTTAAGGGAATAGTTAAAAAAACGTAGGCAAAGGTCACGCCCATCGATTTCCAGAACAGGCTGTCCTCGGTCAACATATAGCGATAGTTTTCGATGCCGTTAAATACCGGCGGGCTCATCAAGTCGTACTCAGTAAAACTGAGAAAGAAAGATGAAACAAAGGGAAAAGCGGTAAAGACGATCAGCCCGATGATATAGGGCGATATCCATGCCAATCCCAGCAGCTTGTTTTCATTCATACATACCTACCTGGCTTACGCGTTGTAATACGGATTCGGTGATGCGGCGCTGTCGGCCTTTTACTGCTGACAACGCAAAAGTGTCTGAACGCTTCCTCTGATTAACATATCATTGTTAATTAATGGGTTAGTATTTAAGTGAGCCAGCAAGTGGCGTGCTTTCAGGCTCGCTTTTATACGGCTATATTTTTTATAAAACACCGTTTTAATTTCATTTTATTGCAATTTGTTTCTGCGTCATGCAGATCTGGGCGGAAATGTGATCAAAGTCGAAACGATGTTTCAAAAAGGTGAGGTGGTAAGCATTTTAGGGGTCTGCGGGAGCCTGAAAAGAATGAAGGTTCAGCGTTAACTGAGCGAAAAATATTATTACCAGGATAATGATTGTGACGGCATCTTTTTTAATGCCTGCGATAAGACGTAAACCGGGGACGGTGAATGCCCCCGTCATGGATCAGCGTGAGAGAAAATCTTCGCGGACCGGCGTGAAGGTATCGAGCAGCGTGCCGGGCTGCAGGCAGACGCAGCCGTGCATGATCCCTGGCTGCTTATACAACGTATCGCCGGCACTGACGACGCGCGTCTCCTCGCCGATGGTGAATTCAAACTCACCGGAGAGCACATAGGTGAGCTGTTCGTGGGGATGGTTATGCATCGGGCCGACGGCGCCGGCGGCAAAATTCACCTCCACGGCCATCATTTTACCGTCATGGGCCAGAATGCGGCGAGTTACGCCATTGCCGAGGTCTTCAAGGGTGGTGTCTTTATGGAAAATAAACATCGGGCGGTCCTGTTGTTAAAGTGAAACATTGTTTCACTTTAACTTATCCCACTCTTCATGAAAAAGAAATACGCGGCCAGAGAAGTGGAAAGTTGATCACAAGTTTGCTTCACTGGCAGAAACGACATAAGGAGCAGAAGATGAAAACCATTGGCCTGTTAGGCGGCATGAGCTGGGAGTCCACGATCCCCTATTATCGGTTGATCAATGAGGGCGTTAAGGCGCGACTGGGCGGCCTGCACTCTGCCAGCCTGGTGCTGCACAGCGTCGATTTTCACGACATCGAAGCCTGCCAGTCCGCCGGCGACTGGGATCGCGCCGGGGAGATCCTTGCTGAAGCCGCGGTTGGGCTGCAGCAGGCGGGGGCCGAAGGCATTGTCCTGTGCACCAACACTATGCATAAAGTCGCGGATGCCATCGCCGCCCGCTGCCAGGTTCCCTTCCTGCATATTGCCGATGCCACCGGGCGGGCGATTGCCGCCAAAGGCCAGCGCCGGGTCGCGCTGCTGGGCACCCGCTATACCATGGAGCAGACCTTTTACCGCGGTCGTCTGCTGGAGCAGTTTGCCATCGAGACGTTGATCCCCGAGGCTGACGATCGGGCGCGGATCAATCAGATCATCTTCGATGAACTCTGTCTCGGCACCTTCAGCGAGGCGTCGCGGGATTATTATCTGCAGGTGATCGCCGCCCTGGCGGAGCAGGGGGCGGAAGGGGTTATTTTCGGCTGTACGGAAATTGGCCTGCTGGTGCCTGCCGAGCTCAGCCCGCTGCCGGTCTTTGACACTGCGGCGATCCACGCAGAAGACGCGGTCAACTTTATGCTCTCTGCAGGACCGACGCCAGCGGCGTGAGGATCTGCGGCAGACTCTCCTGCAGGTGTGCAACAAAGGCGTCGACCAGCGCCGATCGCGGGCGGTGGAGGGGGCGGATCAGGCTGACGGTAAACAGCACCTCGACGCTAAAGCGGCGCACCACCACGCCGCTATCGGCATAGTCCAGAGCGGTCAAGGGATTCACCACCGAGATCCCGGCGCCGGCGCGCACCATGGCGCAGATCGAGGCCGCGCTGTGGGTTTCGACCACCATCCGCCGTTTAACCTGATGCTCAAGGAACAGGGCGTCGAGCAGCTGGCGATAGCTGTCGGTGCGCGACAGGCTGATGTAGTTTTCGCCCTGAAAATCGGCGGGGGTCAGCGTCGTCTGCACCGCCAGCGGATGGCCGGCAGGCAGCACGCAGACTTCATTCAGCGTCAGCAGTGGGGTGCGTTCGGTGCCCGCCGGGGTATGCAGGGTCTCCGTCAGGCCGAGGTCATGGCGCTGGGCGGAGAGCCACTCCTCCAGCAGCGGCGACTCCTGGGGGACGATCTGCAGGCTGACCTCCGGGTAGCGAGCGAGAAAGGGCGGCAACAGCAGCGGCAGAAAGGACTGGGAAAAGACCGGCAGGCAGGCGATCGACAGCTCGCCCTGGCGGAACTCGCGCAGGCTCTCGGCGGCGCTGACGATGCGGTCCAGGCCGTACCAGGAACGCTGAACCTCCTCAAACAAACGCAGGCCCTGCACCGTCGGTTGCAGGCGACCGCGGGTCCGTTCAAACAGCTGCAGGCCGAGCACTTTCTCAAAGCGCGCCAGCTCGCGGCTGACCGTGGGTTGTGAGGTGTGCAGCATCCGCGCCGCTTCGGTCAGATTGCCGGTGGTCATCACCGCGTGAAAGATTTCGATATGACGCAAATTAACGGCTGGCATGCGGTCTCCATGAGGCTCGGCTGTAACCATATCATTTTTGCATAGAGTCGCGATAAAACGATATTTTTTATTCGTCCGCCACTGTGGCGTAATCGAAAAAAAACAGCGACCAACACACGCACTGCACCGGAGTTCTTATGCCACACTCGCTTTACGCCACCGATACTGACCTGACCGCGGATAACCTGCTGCGCCTGCCCGCGGAATTTGGCTGTCCGGTCTGGGTCTATGATGCGCAGATTATTCGCCGCCAGATTGCCCAGCTCAGCCAGTTTGACGTGGTACGTTTTGCGCAAAAAGCCTGCTCTAACATTCATATTCTGCGTCTGATGCGTGAGCAGGGGGTGAAGGTGGACTCGGTGTCGCTGGGGGAGATCGAGCGGGCGCTGGCGGCGGGCTACGATCCGCAGCAGAATCCAGAGGATATCGTCTTTACCGCCGATCTGATCGACGACGCCACCCTCGATCGGGTGAAAGCGTTACAGATCCCGGTGAACGCCGGCTCGATCGACATGCTGAGCCAGCTGGGCGAGGTGTCGCCGGGCCATCGCGTCTGGCTGCGCGTCAACCCGGGCTTTGGTCACGGCCACAGCCAGAAAACCAATACCGGCGGGGAGAACAGCAAGCATGGCATCTGGTACAGCCACCTGCCGGCGGCGCTGGAAGTGATGCGTCGCTATCAGCTGCAGCTGGTCGGGATCCATATGCATATTGGCTCTGGCGTTGACTACGGTCACCTGGAGCAGGTGTGCGGCGCGATGGTGCGTCAGGTCGTCGACTTTGGCCAGGATCTGCAGGCCATCTCCGCCGGCGGCGGTCTGTCGATTCCTTACCGCGAAGGCGAAGAGGCCATCGACACCGCCCACTATTATGGCCTGTGGAACCGCGCCAGGGAGCAGATCGCGGCCCATCTGGGGCACCCGGTGAAACTGGAGATTGAACCCGGACGCTTCCTGGTGGCCGAGTCCGGCGTGCTGGTGTCGCAGGTGCGCAGCGTGAAAGAGATGGGAAGCCGTCACTTTGTGCTGATTGACGCCGGCTTTAACGACCTAATGCGCCCGGCGATGTACGGCAGCTATCACCATATCACCGCTCTGGCGGCGGATGGTCGCGATCTCAGCGCCGCGTCGCAGGTGGAAACCGTGGTGGCCGGGCCGCTGTGCGAATCCGGGGACGTCTTTACCCAGCAGGAAGGGGGCAAAGTCGAGACCCGCCTGCTGCCGGCGGTGGTGCCTGGGGACTATCTGGTGCTCCATGACACCGGCGCCTACGGGGCTTCGATGTCATCCAACTATAACAGCCGTCCGCTGCTGCCGGAGGTGCTGTTTGATGGCGGCAAGGCGCGGCTGATCCGCCGTCGCCAGACCATTCAGGAGCTGCTGGCCTTAGAGCTTATTTAAAAAAGGTCCCGTCGTTACCGACTCGCGCAACACCAGCGTGCCGGTAAACGGCGGGATCGTTTCTATCGGCTGCTGGTTAGCAAGCTTGATCGCCTGATCGATAGCCGTGGTGATCATGTTGTCGATCGGCAGATAGACCGTCGACAGCCCCGGCTCCAGCCATTTCGCGCTTGGCGCATCGTCGAAGCCAAACAGTGACACATCCTGTGGAATACGCAGCCCCGCCTGATGCAGCGCCTTTGACGCCCCCAGCGCCATATCATCGTTACAGGAAAACAGCGCGCTAAAGCGGGCTTTCTCGTCCAGCAGTTCCCGGCACAGTTCGTAGCCGCGGGTCATCGTCGAGTCCCCGTACTTCACCCGGCTCGGATCCCACTCAATACCATGTTTTATCAGCGCGTTGCGGTAGCCCTGCAGGCGAGCCTGGCCGGTAGGGGTGTGCATCGGGACGGTCATGCAGGCGATATCGCGGTGGCCCTGGGTAATCAGATACTCCACGGCCTGAAAGGCGGCTTCCTGCTGCTCGAAGAACACGCAGCGTTCGCGGGCCTGCGCCACATCGCGGTTAATCACCACCAGCGGCATGGCGATCGAATTAATCAGCGACATGATCGCCTTTTCGCTCATGTGCCGGGTATAGAGGATGATCGCATCGCATTGCCGGTCGGCGAGCATCTGCACCGCTTCCTCTTCGCGCTCCGGCGTATCATGGCCGTCAGTGACGATAAGCTGCTTTCCCCAGGCTTCCGTCTGGCGTGAAGCCTGCTGCAGCAGACGGCCAAAGTAGAACCCGTCAAAGGTGGAGACGACCAGCCCGATACTATTGCTGGTCTGATTGGCCAGCGAGCGCGCGAGAAAATTCGGCCGGTAGCCCAGCTCTTCCATCGCTTTAAAGACCTGTTGGCGGGTGCTCTCTTTCACCTGACCTGTGCCGTTCAACACGCGGGAAACCGTCGCTTTCGAGACGCCTGCGCGAATTGAGACATCCAGCATTGTAGCCATTCATCGATTCCTGATTTCACGTGGTAAGGCGCAGTTTATCACAGACCGAAAAGGGACATATCGACGGGGCGGGGCGGAAAAACCATCGCGATCACGCTTTTGGCAGGAACTGACGAGCCGGCATAGTCTGGTATGCCAATGTCGATTTTATCAGTTATTTGGGATACCACACTGCGCGTTGCGAGCGCTGTCACAGAACTTTTTTTGCCTGGCGACTATGTTTTGGTATGCCAAAAGTCTCTGGCTGTTCACCTGGCCGCAATAAGCCCTTTACTCTGAGGTACTCTTTTATGGCATTACAGGACAAACTGATCGACGCGCTGGGGCGTTTCGCGACGACATTCAACAGCTATCGCTACATTATGGCGATCAAATCGGCGTTTATTACCTTGATGCCGGTGATCATCGTCGGGGCCTTTTCGGTACTGATCTCCAATATGGTGCTGGATCCGAAGAATGGGCTCGCCAGCTTTTCCTCGCTCTCCTTTCTCGCGGCGCTGAAGCCGATCACCAGCGCGCTTAACTACGCCACGCTCAATTTCCTCAATATCGGCGCCGTGTTTCTGATCGGTATTGAGCTGGGGCGGATCAACGGCATCAAAAGCCTGTTTCCCGGCCTGCTGGCGGTGATCTGCTTTATCTGCGTGACGCCGACGACGGTGGAGATGATGGTCGATGGCCAGATGCACGTGGTGAAAGATGTCCTGCTGCGCCAGTTCTCCGATACCCGCAGTCTGTTCCTTGGGATGTTCATCGCCATTCTGTCAGTGGAGATTTACTGCTGGCTGGAGGGGCGCAAGGGACTGAAAATTAAAATGCCGGATACCGTGCCGCCGAACGTTTCCGCCTCTTTTTCGGCGCTGATCCCGGCGATCATCACCACCACCGCGATCGCCACCCTGGGTTTTCTCTTTCACCAACTGACGGGAATGTATCTCTACGATGCGGTCTACCAGGTGGTGCAGCAGCCGCTGGAGCGGGTGGTGCAGAGCCTGCCGGGGATCCTGCTGCTGATGTTCGTCGCCCAGCTGTTCTGGGTGATCGGCATTCACGGCAACCAGATGATCAAGCCGATCCGCGAGCCGCTGCTTCTGGGGGCGATCACCGTCAATATGAGCGCTTTTGAGCAGGGAAAAGAGGTACCGAACATTATCACGATGCCCTTCTGGGACGTCTACATGAGCATCGGCGGCTCGGGGCTGACCATCGGCCTGCTGATTGCGGTGATGATCGCCACGAAGCGTAAAGAGATGAAAGAGATCGCCAAGCTGTCGATAGGCCCGGGGCTGTTCAATATTAACGAGCCGGTGATCTTCGGGATGCCGATCATGCTCAACCCGATCCTCGCTATCCCGTTTATCATCACCCCGCTGGTGACCGGCAGCATCGGCTATTTCGCCACCCTGACCGGCTTCGCCGGCAAGGCGGTAGTGATGGTGCCCTGGACCACGCCGCCGCTGATCAACGCCTGGCTCTCCACCGCCGGCTCGATGGGGGCGGTGGTGACCCAGCTTATCTGCATCGTGACCGCGGTGCTTATCTATCTGCCTTTCGTCAAAATCGCCTCCCGCCGTGCCGATGCCGCACAGCGTCAGGCCGACAATCAACAGACCGCCAACCCTGTCTGAGGAGCCTATGACTACCGTACGGATGACCATTCCCGATGATTTTATCCTTGGCGCGGCGGCTTCCGCCTGGCAGACCGAGGGCTGGAGCGGGAAAAAAACGGGGCAGGACTCCTGGCCCGATCTCTGGTACAAAAACGACCGCCACGTCTGGCATAACGGCTATGGCCCGGCGGTGGCCACCGATTTTATCAACCGTTTTCAGGAAGATGTGCAGCTGATGAAGCTGGCCGGGCTGACCCACTATCGCACCTCAATCAACTGGTCGCGCTTTCTGACCGACTATGAAAACGTCACGGTGGATGAGGAGTATGCCGCCTATTACGACCAGCTGTTCGATGCGCTGCTGGCCAACGGCATCACGCCGATGATCTGCCTTGAGCATTATGAATTACCCGGCTATCTGCTGGAAAAGTATGGCGGCTGGGGGTCGAAAACGGTGGTCGAGCTGTTTGTGCGCTACGCGGAGCAGGTCTTTGCCCGCTACCACCCGAAGGTGACCCGCTGGTTTACCTTTAATGAGCCAATTGTGGTACAGACCCGGGTCTATCTGGATGCCCTGCGCTGGCCCTATGAGCAGAACACCAGCACCTGGATGCAGTGGAACTATCATAAGGTGCTGGCGACCGCCAGCGTCGTGAAGCGGTTTCGCGAGCTCGGCTATCCTGGGACCGTCGGCTGCATCCTCAATCCGGAGGTGACCTACCCACGCTCACGCGCCCCCCATGACCTGCGCGCGGCGGAGATCTACGATCTGTTCTACAACCGCATGTTCCTCGACCCGCTGGTGCACGGGGTCTGGCCGCCGGCGCTTCTCGCGCTGCTCGAGCAGCATCAGGTGACGTGGGAGACCAGCGAGGAGGATCTGGCGATTATCCGCGAGCACACCGTCGATGAGCTGGGGATTAATCTTTACTACCCGCACCGGGTCAAAGCCCCGTCGCGGGCCTGGCATCCGCATACCCCGTTTCATCCGGCCTGGTATTATGAGCCGTTTGAGCTGCCCGGCCGGCGAATGAACGCCTCCCGCGGCTGGGAAATCTACCCGCAAATCATCTTTGATATGGCAATGCGGATAAAAAATGACTATCGCAACATCCCCTGGTTCGTGGCGGAGAGCGGGATGGGCGTGGAAAACGAAGACCAGTTCCGTAACCGCGAAGGCACCATCGATGACAGTTACCGCATCCGTTTCATCAGCGAACATGTGTGGCACACCCTGCGCGCCCGTGAGGCAGGGGCCAACTGCCAGGGCTATATGTTGTGGGCTTTTACCGACAACGTATCGCCGATGAACGCTTTTAAAAACCGCTACGGGCTTATCGAAATCGACCTGCAAAACCATCGCGCCCGGCGACCCAAAGCCTCGGCGCACTGGTTTCGTCAGCTGGGCGAACGGCGTGAACTGGTGCTGGATATCGATGATGAATACCGCTAGCCGGTGGCAATATTTGCTAAGATAGCGGCGTATTTGACTCGCAGGCATGTAACGCACAGGTGATTTTGTGGAAAAAGCGATAATTCCGCCGGAAAAGAAGCCCTATCAGGAGATTGGTGATGACTTACGCGCCCAGATCGCGCAGGGGCGCTACCCGGTCGGGTCGCGTTTGCCGCCGGAACGTCATATTGCCGAAACCTACGGCGTCAGCCGGACCATCGTGCGCGAAGCGCTGCTGATGCTGGAGCTGCAGGGGACGGTGGATATTCGTCAGGGATCCGGGGTGTACGTCATGCGTATTCCCCACGAGAACGACAGCGAAGAGGAGCAACTGCTCAGCAGCGACGTCGGTCCGTTTGAAATTCTGCAGGCGCGCCAGCTGCTGGAGAGCAATATCGCCGCCTTTGCCGCGAAAATGGCCACCCGCGCCGATATCGACAATCTGAAGCGGATTATCGAGCAGGAGCAGCGGGCTATCGCTCTCAACGACACCGCGCAGGATAACGCTCGTCTGTTCCATCTGGTGCTGGCCGGGGCGACGCAGAACCAGATGCTGCTGGCGACGGTAGAGCGGATCTGGCTGCAGATGGACAGCAGCCCGCTGTGGCAGCAGTTCAATGTGCATATTGCCAGCCGCGCCTGGCGGCTGAAGTGGCTCGGTGACCGACAGACGCTGCTCGCCGCGCTGCGGCGTCGCGATGTGATGGGCGCCTGGCAGGCGATGTGGCAGCATCTGGAAAACGTCAAAAACAGTCTGCTGGAGCTGTCCGATGAAGACGCCCCCGACTTTGACGGCTATCTGTTCGACTCGGTGCCGATTTTTCAGGGGAAGCTGGTATGACGATCCTGCCGCTGTACGCTGCGCCGCAGTACGCCCCGCAGGTGACCGACTGGCTGTGGCGCGCCTTTGGCGGCGAGACGCTGCCGCGGGAGTTTTTCGCCAGCATTGTGCAGCATAGCCAGACGGCGGAGGCGCTGCCGTTGACCTTTATTGCCGTGGAAGGCGAGCAGTTGCTCGGCACGATTGGCCTCTGGCGCTGCGATTTGATCAGCCGCCAGGATCTGTTTCCCTGGCTGGCGGCGCTGTACGTCGCGCCCGCCGCCCGCGGTCAGGGGCTGGCCGGAAAACTGCAGCGGCATGTGATCGATTATGCCCGCCGCGCGGGCTTTCGGGAGCTCTATCTCTACTCCGCCTGCCGGGATTTCTATGAACGCTTCGGCTGGCGCTACCTCGGCGAGGGGCTGGATTACCCGGCCACCGCCGTGCATCTCTATCGCTACGATTTATCGCCTTCCAGCGGGGCCACCACCGAGTGACGGCGCACCAGCGTCGGGCTGAACAGGTGGGTGATCTCCGGCGCCGGGCGGTGCTCCGCCAGCGCTAATGCCAGCTCGGCCGCCTGGGTCGCCATGGTGACGATCGGGTAGCGCACAGTGGTCAGCCGCGGGCGGACATAGCGGGAGATCAGGACATCGTCGAAGCCAATCAGCGAAATCTCCCGCGGCACGTCGATGCCGTTGTCGTTGAGTACGCCCATCGCGCCGGCGGCCATCGAGTCGTTATAGCAGGCGACGGCGCTAAAGTGGCGGCCGCGGCCAAGCAGTTCGGTCATGGCCTGTTCGCCGCCGCTTTCATCCGGTTCAGCAAAGGCGACCAGCCGGTCGTTGCACGGCAGGCCGCTCTCTTCCAGCGCCGCGTAGTACCCCTGCAGCCGATCTTCCGCATCGGAGATATGGTGGTTTGAGCACAGATAGCCGATACGCGTGTGCCCCTGCTGGATCAAATGGCGGGTCGCCAGCCAGGCGCCATAGCGGTCGTCCAGCGCGACGCAGCGGGTTTCGTACCCGGGCAGGATGCGGTTGATCAGCACCATGCCGGGGATCTGCTTCATTAACCCCGCCAGTTCCTCATCGGGGATCATTTTGGCGTGCACCACCAGCGCCGCGCAGCGGTGGCGGATCAACTGCTCTATCGCCTGGCGTTCCTTCTGCACGTTGTGGTAGCCATTGCCAATCAGCAAAAAGTTGCCGGTGCGATAAGCCACCTGTTCGACGGCTTTGACCATCGCGCCGAAGAAGGGGTCGGAGACATCACCCACCACCAGGCCGACGGTTTCCGTTGACTGCTGGGCCAGGGCCCGGGCGTTCGCGTTGGGGTGATAGTTCAGGGTTTCCATCGCCGCGCCCACGGACTGACGCGAGGCTTCGCTGGCTTTGGGAGAGTTATTGATGACGCGGGAGACGGTAGCGACGGAGACTCCTGCGAGTCGGGCTACATCCTTAATTGTCGCCATACCATGCCTTTTATAGGGTAAGCGTTTACATACTGCTATGTTACGGGAAAGAGCGGCAGATTCAAGGCGCGGCGGCGAAGGAATGGCGCAAATGTGATTCAGACCGGGCTTATGGGTAACCTGTTTACATTGACGCCATCGCTAATTGAAACCGGCGCAGGGAAATACAAACCTTTGCTTACACTTTGCGATGTGCTGTTGCGAATGTTCGCTGGTTTGTTCGCGGATCAGGTTGATATTCTGGCTATCCCAGAGGTATTGATAGGTGGAGTCAACGCCAAGTTGACCACTTTACTTACACCAGCCTGCGCAGATGCGCAGGTTTTTTTTTGCCCGCCGTCGACGTTGTTACAGATACCGAAAATCGTAATACCTGGTTGCACTTAGGCTCACTCCCTTGCGTTTTCCTGCTGGCCCGGGCTGGGTGAAAAACGCGACAATCGAGATCCCAGAGGTATTGATAGGTGAGTTTCTTAAGTACGCTCTTCGTACTGAACGTCTTACACCGACCTGCGCAGATGCGCAGGTTTTTTTTATTCCGAAAATCTCCCCGCTGCACTGCTTTCCCACGCCTTCTCGTGTAACCTGCTTTGACTCATCAACCGGTCACATGGAGTTGTTATGCTTTTGGGATTTTTCAGACTGCTGTTCAAGGGGTTATACCGGGTCAGACTGACCGGCGACACGCAGGCTTTATACCAGCAAAAGGTCTTAATTACCCCGAACCACGTCTCTTTCCTCGACGGCATTCTGCTGGCACTGTTTTTGCCGGTCCGACCGGTTTTTGCGGTCTATAGCTCAATCAGCCAGCGCTGGTTTATGCGCGCGCTGACGCCGATTATCGACTTTGTGCCGCTGGATCCGACCAAACCGATGTCTATCAAACATCTGGTGCGCCTGATTGAGCAGGGGCGGCCGGTGGTTATCTTCCCGGAGGGGCGAATTTCGGTCAGCGGCTCGCTGATGAAAATTTATGACGGCGCCGCCTTTGTCGCCGCCAAATCGCAGGCGACCATCGTGCCGTTACGCATTGAAGGTGCCGAACTGACGCCGTTCAGCCGGCTGAAGGGGCTGGTGAAGCGTCGCCTGTTCCCGCGTATTCAGCTGCATTTGCTGCCGCCCACCCATCTGCCGATGCCCGAGGCGCCGCGCGCCCGCGACCGGCGGAAAATCGCCGGAGAAATGCTGCATCAAATCATGATGGAAGCCCGGATGGCAGTGCGTCCGCGGGAAACCCTGTATGAGTCGCTGCTGGCGGCGCAGGACCGCTTCGGCGCGCGCAAACCCTGCGTGGAGGATATCAACTTCCAGCCGGATACCTATCGCAAGCTGCTGACCAAAACCCTGTTTGTCGCCCGCATTCTGGAAAAATACAGCCAGCAGGGCGAGAAGATCGGCCTGATGCTACCCAACGCCGGCATCAGCGCGGCGGTGATTTTCGGCGCTATCGCCCGTGGGCGCATTCCGGCGATGATGAATTATACCGCTGGGGTGAAAGGGCTCAGCAGCGCGATAGCCGCTGCGGAAATCAACACTATTTTTACCTCACGCACCTTCCTCGATAAAGGCAAACTCTGGCATCTGCCGGAGCAACTGACCCAGGTGCGTTGGGTGTTCCTGGAAGATCTCAAAGGCGATATCACCCCCGCGGACAAACTATGGATTTTCGGTCATCTGCTGGCGCCGCGTCTGGCGCAGGTTAAACAGCAGCCGGAGGACGCGGCGATGATCCTCTTTACCTCCGGCTCAGAGGGTAATCCGAAAGGGGTGGTGCACAGCCATAAGAGTCTGCTGGCCAACGTCGAGCAGATCAAAACCATCGCCGATTTTACCGCCAACGACCGCTTTATGTCGGCGCTGCCGCTGTTCCACTCCTTTGGCCTCACCGTCGGTCTGTTGACGCCGCTGTTTACCGGGGCAGAAGTGTTTCTCTATCCCAGCCCGCTGCACTATCGCGTGGTGCCGGAGCTGGTCTACGATCGCAACTGCACGGTGCTGTTCGGTACCTCGACCTTCCTCGCCAACTATGCCCGCTTCGCTAATCCGTATGATTTCTACCGCCTGCGCTATGTGGTCGCCGGCGCGGAGAAGCTGCAGGAGAGCACCAAACAGCTGTGGCAGGATAAATTCGGCCTGCGCATTCTTGAAGGCTATGGCGTGACCGAGTGCGCGCCGGTGGTATCGATTAACGTGCCGATGGCGGCGAAGGTCGGCACCGTGGGCCGTATCCTGCCGGGGATGGACGCCCGCCTGCTGGCGATGCCAGGCATCGAGCAAGGGGGACGACTGCAGCTGAAAGGGCCAAACATCATGAAAGGCTACCTGCGGGTGGAAAACCCCGGGGTACTGGAAGCGCCAGCGGCGGAAAACCAGCACGGTGAGAAGGAAGTGGGCTGGTATGACACCGGCGATATCGTGACCTTCGACGAGCAGGGCTATGTTCGCATTCAGGGCCGCGCTAAGCGTTTCGCCAAAATCGCCGGCGAGATGATCTCCCTGGAGATGGTGGAGCAGGTGGCCCTCGGCGCGTCGCCGGACAAGATGCACGCCACAGCGATTAAACAGGACGCCAGCAAAGGCGAGGCGCTGGTGCTGTTTACCACCGATAATGAACTGACTCGCGAAGCCCTGCTGCGTTACGCTCGCCAGCACGGAGTACCGGAGCTGGCGGTACCGCGAGATATACGCTGGCTGAAGCAACTGCCGGTGCTCGGCAGCGGCAAGCCAGACTATGTCACCCTGAAAAACATGGTCGACGAGGCGGAAACAACCCATGAGTGAGTCAGTACATACTAACCCTTCGCTGTACTCGAAAGGGATGATGGCGGTGATCTGCGCCCAGTTCCTGTCGGCCTTCGGCGACAACGCGCTTCTCTTCGCCACCCTGGCGCTGATGAAGCAGCTCTATTATCCGGAGTGGAGCCAGCCGGTCCTGCAGATGTTGTTTGTGGGCGCTTACATTCTTTTTGCTCCTTTTGTCGGCCAGTTTGCCGATAGCTTTGCCAAAGGCCGGGTGATGATGGTGGCCAACGGCCTGAAGCTGCTCGGCGCCGGCTGTATCTGCTTTGGCGTCAATCCGTTTATCGGCTATACGCTGGTAGGGATTGGCGCCGCCGCCTACTCGCCGGCCAAGTATGGCATTCTCGGCGAACTGACCACCGGCGATAAGTTAGTGAAGGCTAACGGATTGATGGAGTCCTCGACCATCGCGGCGATCCTGCTGGGCTCGATGGCCGGCGGGATCCTCGCCGACTGGCACGTGCTGGCGGCGCTGATCGTCTGCGCGCTGGTCTACGGCGGGGCGGTAGTGGCAAACCTGTGGATACCCAGGCTGCCGGCGGCGCGTCCGGGGCAGTCGTGGCGTTTTAAGCCAATGACGCACAGCTTCTTCAGCGCCTGCCGCACGCTGTGGCGCAACGGCGAAACCCGCTTTTCGCTGATGGGGACCAGCCTGTTCTGGGGCGCTGGCGTGACCCTGCGCTTCCTGCTGGTGATCTGGGTGCCGGTGGCGCTGGGCATTACCAGCAACGCCATGCCTACCTATCTTAATGCGATGGTGGCGGTGGGGATTGTGCTGGGGGCCGGGGCGGCGGCGAAGCTGGTGACCCTGGAGACGGTATCGCGCTGTATGCCGGCGGGAATATTGATCGGTATCGCCGTGATGGCCTTTGCGGTGCAGCAGTCGCTGCTGCCGGCGTTCGGTCTGCTGTTACTGCTCGGGGTGTTCGGCGGGTTCTTTATCGTACCGTTGAACGCGCTGCTGCAGGAGCGTGGGAAACATTCGGTCGGGGCAGGTAACGCCATTGCGGTACAGAACCTGGGCGAAAACGTGGCGATGCTGCTGATGCTGGGGCTCTATTCGCTGGCGGTGAGCGTGGGCGTTCCGCCGGTCGCCGTTGGGATAGGGTTTGGTGCGGTCTTTGCCGTGGCCATCGCCGCGCTGTGGGTCTGGGGGCGGCGTAAATAACCTCCCGGCTTGCGCTGCGCTTAACCGGGAGACGGGTTCGCCAATGTCTGCTCTTCGGTAGCCCGGGTAAGGCGTATACGCCGCCACCCGGGGCTTTGCTTTCTTACGGTGCCGGGTAGGTATAAACCTGATGCACCGCTTCAATCTCCGCTAATACCTCTTCACTCAGCTCAAGCTGCAAACTTTCCACGTTGGCCTGCAGCTGAGTCATGGTCGTCGCCCCCAGCAGGGTGCTGGCGACAAATGGCTGCCGACGCACAAAGGCCAGCGCCATTTGCGCCGGATCGAGGCCGTGGCGTTTGGCGATATCCACATAGGCCGCTACCGCTTTCTGCGACTGTTCGCTGCTGTAGCGCGTAAAGCGGCTGAACAGCGTGTTACGCGCCCCTGCCGGTTTGGCGCCGTTGAGATACTTCCCGGTTAGTGTGCCGAAAGCCAGGCAGGAGTAGGCCAGCAACTCCACGCCTTCGAACTGACTCACTTCCGCGAGGCCGACTTCAAAGCTGCGGTTCAGCAGGCTGTAGGGGTTCTGAATGGTCACGATCCGCGGCAGGTCGTGCTTATCCGCCAGGTGCAGATAACGCATCACGCCGAAGGCGGTTTCGTTCGACACGCCGATGTAGCGGATCTTCCCGGCACGCTGGAACTCGGTCAGCGCTTCGAGGGTATCCAGCAGGGTCACTGCGGGCGCGGCATCAGCCCAGGTATAGCCCAGCTTGCCAAAGCAGTTGGTTGGGCGCTGCGGCCAGTGTACCTGATACAGGTCGAGATAATCGGTCTGCAGCCGCTTCAGGCTGGCGTGCAGCGCTTCGCGGATATTTTTGCGGTCCAGGACGTGATTGGGCCGAATGCTACTGTCGTTATTGCGCGCGGGCCCGCTGACTTTCGAGGCAAGCACCAGCTTTTCGCGATTGCCGCGTTTCGCCAGCCAGTTGCCGACGTAGGTTTCGGTCAGCCCCTGAGTTTCCGGGCGCGGCGGGACGGGGTACATTTCGGCGACATCGATCAGATTGATGCCATTGGCAACCGCATAGTCGAGCTGCTGATGGGCATCGGCCTCGCTGTTCTGCTCGCCAAAGGTCATGGTCCCCAGCCCGAGGGTGCTGATTTCAAGAGAACTGTGTGGGATACGGTGATACTGCATAGCCAGCTTCCTTTTTATTTATAAGGTCAGGCATTCCCCGACAAAGGAGTATCAACATGGCAGAGGGTGAGAAAAAGAGGAAGTAAAAAATCAAAAAAGCCGGGTGACGAGGAGGGGCGGTGGGTGGAACCCGCGGTGTCCTGGTGTATCCCGACTCTTCTCAAAAGACTGGTTGTCGGTAAGCGCAGCGTCAACAGAGGCTGGGGCCGACGGGGAAAGATTAACGCTTAATGATTTGCGAAACGTCGTCACGATTGATCTGCATTTTATTACCCTGCTGATCTTCGTAACTGATTAAACCGGTATCGTCATCCACGGTAGGTTTACCGTCGGTCAGGATCATTCGCCCATCTTTGGTCGCCATGACGTAATCGCTGCTGCAACCGGAAACCGAGAACGCCAGTCCTACGGCGGAAATCAATACTGCCCATTTTTTCATCGTCATCACCTCTTGAGTAGCTGCACCCCATACCCGTCTATTAATAGCCTGATTTGTGAGACATAAAAAGCAGTAAAGTCTGAAAAAGGGTTGCAGCCTGTGACCAGGCTGCAATTTTGTGGTTTACAGCGGGTTTTTCTTATTGCGCAGCAGGTTAAGGCTCTCCACCGCAATAGAGAAGAACATGGCGAAGTAGATGTATCCCTTCGGCACATGGACGTCGAAGCTTTCAAGCATCAGGGTAAAGCCGACGAGGATCAGAAACGACAGCGCCAGCATTTTCACCGAAGGATGACGGTCAACAAAATCGCCGATAGGTCGCGCGGCGAACATCATCACCCCCACCGCAATCACTACCGCCGCCATCATGATGAACAGATGATCCGACAGGCCGACGGCGGTGATCACTGAATCGAGGCTAAAGATGATATCCAGCAGCATGATCTGCACGATAGCGCCGAGGAAGGAGTGGACGTTCGTCTTCAGCCCCTCTTCTTCACCTTCGATAGATTCATGGATCTCTTTACTGGCCTTCCAGATAAGGAACAGTCCGCCGAGCAGCAAGATCAGGTCGCGAAACGAAATCTCCTGTCCGAAGGCACTGAACAGCGGGTTAGTCAGTTTCACCACCCAGGCGATAGAGGCCAGTAGCGCCAGGCGCATGATCATCGCCCCCATTAAGCCGATCCGACGCGCATGGGCGCGCTGGGCGGTGGGGAGCTTGGCCACGACCAGAGAGAGAAAAATTATATTATCGATCCCGAGCACGATCTCCAGCAGCGTCAACGTGCCCAGCGCCAGCCAGGCGTTAGGATCGGTTATCCATGCAAATAACATTGTTCAAAGTCCTGCAAAATAGAAAGCAGCAATTATATGCAAGCCCTAACGCAGAACAAAAAATTAATCGTGTTGTAACAAGAAATGGCGGGCGAGCAGGGCGGCGGTAAAATTCTTTTTCAGGTAAAAGCCGCGCGGCAGCGTCAGGATCGTCTCCCCGTGCGCGCCGATGGCCTCGGTCAGCGCCTTGCTGTTGGCGGCTTTCGGTCTTAACTGCAGCACCTCGCCGTGGCGGGCGGTAATGCGCTCAACTTCGCCCAGAACAATGAGATCCATCAGTTCCTCCCAGTCCATGCGCAACTGGCGCTCCTCGTCTTCGTCGGGGCTCCACAGCAGTGGTGCGCCGACGCGACGCGCCGCCAGCGGGATGGTGCGCTCACCCTCCACCGGGATCCACAGGACGCGCTGCAGCTTATGCCGCACATGGCTGCTCTCCCAGGTGACGCCGCTATTGCCGGTTAACGGGGCGACACAGACGAAGGTGGTCTCCAGCGGACGTCCCTGGCTGTCGATGGGGATCGTTTTGAGCTCGACCCCCAGCGCGGCGAAATCCTGCTCGGGTTTACTGCCTGCGCTGGCGCCCAGCCACAGCTCCAGCAGAATGCCCGTCCAGCCTTTATCGCGTTTCAGATCGCGCGGAATGGGGATCCCGGCCAGCGCCGCCAGCTCGCCCAGCGAATAGCCAGCCAGCTGACGGGCCTGGGCCAGCAACTGTTCCTGACTTTGCGGCGGCGAGGAGAGAGGGGCGATAGTGGGCATAGGGCGCTACCTTTGGCTAAAAAATGAGCGCTATTTTTGCGCGTTGTGGATAGAGTTTACCGTTTTCTGAGTAACTATACCAATATCATGATTTATATGAGTTTTTAAACTTATTGCGCCGCGGGTGAAAACCGTGAAAACAGGTTTTCCAGAACTGGTCACTGACAATAAACAGGATCTTACACCATGTTATCCACAGAAAAGTGGGATAACTGGGGAAAAGCCTCACTACTGGTTCGATTTACAGCCTTGACGTGCGACGAAAATCGAAATTTTAGAGAAAACCTGCCCGCGGTCTGCGCGTAATCTGTGGATAAAATCGACATTGCTCGATCTTTCATCAGTCAGCGGATCGCATATGTGATGATCGTCACGTTACGCTGTAATAAGTGAAAGGAATATATTCTAACTTAATGAATATGCTATCATTATTTTAAGGTGTTAGCGGTGCGATGTTCAGATTACTCCGGGTTTTCCCGGGGTAATTCCGTACTTCTTCACAACTCTATCCACAGAAAAAGTGAATAAAATAGGGCGCCAACCGCATTCATTGTTTATAACTCTGGCAATTACTGTGAGTTATTCAAATGTTATCCGTTCTCAGTGTGCGAACAGAGTGGTTTACCGTTTCCGGCGAGTGTGAAACAATCATTCACATTGAAGCTTATCTTGAGGTAGTCCGGTGATTGATGACGATGGCTACCGCCCAAATGTCGGTATTGTAATCTGTAATCGTCAGGGCCAGGTCATGTGGGCCCGACGCTATGGTCAGCACTCGTGGCAGTTCCCGCAAGGGGGCATAAATCCAGGAGAATCCGCAGAGCAGGCGATGTATCGGGAATTGTTTGAAGAGGTCGGGTTAAGCCGTAAAGATGTGCGGATCCTTGCCTCAACCCGTAACTGGCTGCGTTACAAGTTGCCTAAACGTTTGGTGCGTTGGGACACAAAGCCGGTTTGTATCGGCCAGAAACAAAAGTGGTTTCTTTTGCAGTTGATCGGCAACGATGCGGACATCAATATGCAAACCAGCAGTACACCAGAATTTGATGGTTGGCGCTGGGTGAGTTACTGGTACCCGGTTCGCCA
Source organism: Klebsiella sp. G-Nf4 (assembly GCF_002810615.1). Lineage (NCBI taxonomy): Bacteria > Pseudomonadati > Pseudomonadota > Gammaproteobacteria > Enterobacterales > Enterobacteriaceae > Klebsiella > Klebsiella sp. G-Nf4. The sequence continues at coordinate 120,269 of NZ_PION01000002.1, forward strand.
GGTGGTGTCGTTCAAGCGCGACGTCTACCGCCGGGTGATGAAAGAGTTCGCCAGCGTGACCATGTCGCTGGCGGAGAGTGCACCTAAGCCGCAAAGCGCGCCTGCTTATCGACGTAAAAGAGGTTAAGCCACGCACATTATGCTCACTCGGTTGCGAGAAATAGTCGAGAAGGTCGCGAGTGCGCCGCGTTTAAACGAGGCGCTGGATATTCTGGTGACGGATGTCTGCCAGGCGATGGAGACGGAAGTCTGCTCGGTTTACCTGGCTGACAATGACCGACGCTGCTATTACCTGATGGCCACCCGCGGGTTAAAAAAACCTCGCGGGCGCACCGTTGCGCTGGCGTTCGATGAAGGCCTGGTGGGTCTGGTTGGCCGCCTGGCGGAGCCCATCAACCTCGCCGATGCGCAAAAACACCCCAGCTTCAAATATATCCCTGCCGTCAAAGAGGACCGCTTCCGCGCCTTCCTTGGCGTGCCGATCATTCAGCGCCGCCAGCTGTTGGGCGTGCTGGTGGTCCAGCAGCGCGAGCTGCGTCAGTTTGATGAAAGCGAAGAGTCTTTCCTCGTTACCCTCGCCACCCAGATGGCGGCGATCCTCTCCCAGTCCCAGCTGAACGCCCTGTTCGGCCAGTATCGTCAGACGCGCATTCGCGCCCTGCCGGCCTCTTCCGGGGTGGCGATTGCCGAGGGCTGGATGGACGTCAGCCTGCCGTTGATGGAGCAGGTGTATGAAGCCTCGACACTGGACACTGCCTCGGAACGCGAACGCCTGACCGGCGCGCTGGAAGAGGCGGCTAACGAATTTCGTCGCTACAGCAAACGCTATGCTGCCGGCGCGCAAAAAGAGACGGCGGCGATCTTCGATCTCTACTCGCACCTCCTCTCTGACGCCCGCCTGCGTCGCGAGCTGTTTGCCGAAGTCGACAAAGGCGCGGTGGCCGAGTGGGCGGTCAAAAAGATCATTGAGAAGTTCGCCGAACAGTTTGCCGCGCTCAGCGACGGTTATCTGAAAGAGCGGGCCGGCGATCTGCGTACCCTGGGTCAGCGTCTGCTGTTCCATCTCGACGACAGCATTCAGGGGCCCAACACCTGGCCGGCGCGCATTATCCTCGTGGCGGACGAGCTGTCGGCCACCACCCTCGCCGAAGTGCCGCAGGATCGTCTGGTCGGCGTGGTGGTGCGCGATGGCGCCGCCAACTCCCATGCCGCCATTATGGTACGCGCCCTCGGGATCCCGACGGTGATGGGCGCCGATATCCAGCCCTCTCTGCTGCATGGCCATACCCTGATTGTCGATGGCTATCGCGGTGAGCTGCTGGTGGATCCCGAACCTGTCCTGTTGCAGGAATATCAGCGCCTTATTAGCGAAGAGAACGAGCTCAGCCGCCTGGCGGAGGACGATCTCCAGCGCTCGTCGGAGCTGAAAAGCGGCGAGCGGGTGAAAGTCATGCTCAACGCCGGCTTAAGCCCGGAGCACGAAGAGAAGCTCGGCAGCTTTGTTGACGGCATTGGCCTCTACCGTACCGAAATTCCCTTTATGCTGCAGAGCGGCTTCCCCTCTGAAGAGGAGCAGGTCTCGCAGTATCAGGGCATGCTGCAGATGTTTAACAGCAAACCGGTGACCCTGCGTACCCTGGACATCGGCGCGGATAAACAGCTGCCGTATATGCCGATCAGTGAAGAGAACCCGTGCCTCGGCTGGCGCGGGATCCGCATCACCCTCGATCAGCCGGAGATCTTTTTGATCCAGGTGCGGGCGATGCTGCGCGCCAACGCCGCCACCGGCAACCTCAGCATTTTGCTGCCGATGGTGACCAGTCTGGAGGAGGTGGATGAGGCCCGTCGGCTGATCGACCGCGCCAGCCGGGAAGTGGAAGAGATGATCGGCTACGCCATCCCACGTCCACGCCTGGGGGTGATGCTGGAGGTCCCGTCGATGGTCTTTATGCTGCCGCAGCTGGCCAGTCGGATCGATTTTATCTCGGTAGGGACGAACGACCTGACCCAGTACCTGCTGGCCGTCGACCGCAACAATACCCGGGTCGCCAGTATGTATGACAGCCTGCATCCGGCGGTATTGCGGGCGCTGGCGATGATTGCCCATGACGCGGAGCGCTTTGGCATCGATCTGCGACTGTGCGGCGAGATGGCCGGCGACCCGATGTGCGTGACGATCCTTATCGGCCTCGGTTATCGCCATCTGTCGATGAACGGCCGCTCGGTGGCGAGGGTGAAATATCTGCTGCGCCGCATTGATATCGAAGAGGCGCAGGAGCTGTCGCGACGCAGCCTCGATGCCCAGATGACCGCCGAGGTGCGCCATCAGGTGGCGGCCTTTATGGAGCGTCGCGGTCTCGGCGGCCTGATCCGCGGTGGGCGATAGCGGTAGCCCGGGTGAGGCGTAAGCCGTAACCCGGGGATCCTCTGTTCGCGCCATCCGGCAAAATGAGGGTACCGCCGGGAAAACGGCATTCTGTTAGCATCCGTATACATATCTTTTACACGTTCGGCGCGGATCGCACCCCAGGCTTATGCTATGATTCGCCTCCTTCGGCGTGCCCGTTTTTATCGGGCATAGATCATCACCGCTGTCCACTTTCGGCGGAATAACAAGTCTTTATGGTGACAGATGAATAGTGGCTACCTGCATTTTCCGGAGTTCGATCCGGTCATTTTTTCTCTAGGCCCGGTCTCCCTCCACTGGTACGGTTTGATGTACCTGGTGGGTTTTGTCTTTGCGATGTGGCTGGCCACCCGTCGCGCTAATCGTCCGGGCAGCGGCTGGACGAAAAATGAAGTGGAAAACCTGCTCTACGCGGGTTTCCTCGGCGTCTTCCTGGGCGGCCGTATCGGCTACGTGCTGTTTTACAACCTGCCGGTATTCCTTGCCGATCCGCTGTATCTGTTCCGCGTCTGGGACGGCGGCATGTCGTTCCACGGCGGCCTGATCGGCGTGATCCTGGTGATGATTATCTTCGCCAAACGCACCAAACGCACCTTCTTCCAGGTCTCCGATTTTATCGCGCCGCTGATCCCGTTTGGCCTTGGCGCCGGGCGTCTGGGCAACTTTATCAACGGTGAGCTGTGGGGCCGCGTGGACCCGAGCTTCCACTACACGATGATTTTCCCGGGCTCCCGTGCCGAAGACCTGGCGCTGCTGCCGACGCATCCGGAATGGCAATCGCTGTTCGATACCTACGGCGCGCTGCCGCGTCACGCGTCGCAGCTGTACGAGCTGGCGCTGGAAGGCGTGGTGCTGTTCCTGATCCTGAACCTGTTTATCCGTAAACCGCGCCCGACCGGCTCCGTTTCCGGTCTGTTCCTGATTGGCTACGGCCTGTTCCGCATTATCGTGGAATTTTTCCGCCAGCCCGACGCTCAGTTCACCGGCGGCTGGGTGCAGTACATCAGCATGGGGCAGATTCTTTCGATCCCGATGGTGCTTGCGGGTATCATTATGATGGTTTGGGCTTACCGCCGCCGTCCGCAGCAACAGAATTCTTGAGGAACCATGAAACAGTATCTTGATTTGATGCAGAAAGTGCTCACCGAGGGCACGCCAAAAAATGACCGCACCGGCACTGGCACGATCTCTATTTTCGGCCATCAGATGCGTTTTAACCTGCAGGAAGGCTTCCCGCTGGTGACCACCAAGCGCTGTCATTTACGCTCCATCATCCATGAACTGCTGTGGTTCCTGCAGGGTGACACCAACGTCGCCTATCTGCACGACAACAACGTCACGATCTGGGATGAGTGGGCAGATGAAAACGGCGACCTGGGGCCGGTCTACGGCAAACAGTGGCGCTCCTGGCCTGCGCCGGACGGTCGTCATATCGACCAGATCACCACGGTGATGAACCAGCTGAAAAACGACCCGGACTCCCGCCGGATCATCGTCTCGGCGTGGAACGTCGGCGAGCTGGATAAAATGGCCCTGGCGCCGTGCCACGCCTTTTTCCAGTTCTACGTCGCCGACGGCAAGCTCTCCTGCCAGCTGTACCAGCGCTCCTGTGACGTGTTCCTCGGCCTGCCGTTTAACATCGCTAGCTACGCGCTGCTGGTGCATATGGTGGCGCAGCAGTGCGATCTGCAGGTCGGTGATTTCGTCTGGACGGGTGGCGACACCCATCTGTACAGCAACCATCTTGAGCAGACCAACCTGCAGTTGAGCCGCGAACCGCGTCCGCTGCCGAAGCTGGTCATCAAACGCAAGCCGGCGTCCATTTTCGACTACCGTTTTGAAGACTTCGAGATTGAAGGTTACGATCCGCATCCGGGCATTAAAGCGCCGGTGGCGATTTAACCCCCCTGCAGAGATGACCAACCGGCGCCCGATGGCGCCGGTTTTTTTATGCCTTTTGCACCATCAGAATGGAGGCTATCTTCATAGCCACAGGGATAAGGTCGCTTCAGCCTGCCCACTGCCCCCGGCGGTTGCGGTGGGCGAAGTTGGGTAGACGCTCGCAAAAAAATGTTCTTCTGTCGAGTATGCAAACCTTTTTTGCGTATCTGGCCGGGAAAGCTATTTTCCGTCGTCGCGCCAGGGCCAACCGCCGCGGCATACTCGACGCCATGAACAGAGAACATGGCTATACCCTGATGGAAACCCTGGTAACACTGACATTGATGATGATCCTCAGCGTCGGCGGCCTGTACGGCTGGCAGCGCTGGCAGCAACAGCAACGATTGTGGCAAACCGCCGCCCAGGTGCGGGATTTTCTGGTCTTTCTGCGCGATGACGCCAACGCGTACAACCGTGACCGTGTGCTTCGCGTCGGCCAGGACGAGCAGGGCTGGTGCCTGAGTGCGCAGGGGGAAGGGGCTGACTGCACCGCCGGGTCGGCCTTCACGCTGCGCCCGCGCTGGCCGGGGATCACGCTGGTCGGTGTTACGCCTGGTCTCGGGTTTTATGGTCTGCGCAGCACCGCCTGGGCGGGGAATCTGCGGCTGCAGAGCGCGGCCGGCAGCTGGAGCATCGTGATCTCACACTGGGGGCGGATTCGTTTATGCCCCAGCGACAGCACAGGAGGATGCCAGTGAGCCGCCGCGGATTTTCCCTGGCGGAGGCGCTTATCGCCATGGCAATTGGCTCGCTGCTGCTGATCGGAGCCTGCCGCTTTCTGCCTGCCCTGCAGCGCCATATTCTGCGCCAGGGCGAACAGCTGACCCTGGAGAATGAGCTGTGGCAGCGCGTGCATGCCGTGGGGAAACACCTGCAGCGCGCCGGGTACTGCCGGGGAGCGTGCGGCGGATCCGGGCTGGAGCTAACCGCCGGCGGCGAGTGCCTGATTGTGCGCTGGGATGCGAACAGCAACGGGAGATGGGAAACCTCCCCTGCGGCAATGGCGGAGAGTACTGGCTTTCGCCTGCGCGACGGTGCGCTGGAGACCTTGCGCGGGGCCAGCGACTGCCGCGACAGCGGATGGGAAAAAATCACCAACCCGGCCGCTATCGTAGTGACGCGCTTCTCGGTACAGCGTCTGGTCACCACGGGCTTTGCGCCGGAGCTGAGCGTGACGCTGGCGGCGCGCTCTGCCCGGCAGGCGGGGCTGGTGAGTGAGGTGGAGCAGCGGGTGACGGGGTATAACCTGTGATCCGCCAGCGTGGGATGTCGTCGCTGCTGATGGTGCTCCTGTTGCTGACTCTCGGCAGCCTGTTACTCGAGGGGCTCAACCTGCAGCAGCGGGCGCTGCTGGCGCGAACTGCCAGCGAAACGCAGGCAATCCGCGATACGGCCATCGCCCATTCGGCGCTGCAGTGGGGAAAACAGCAGGCCTGGTCGGCGCAGGTGCCACTGGCCTGCCGGGAGCAGGCACAGCAGGGCTGGCGTGCCTGTCTGCGTATCTTCAGCGACGGTTCGCTGCTGCTCAGTAGCGCCAGCGGCGAGGTGCAGGTCTGGCAGTCCGGCGAGGTGCGCGGCGGACAGGTGCGTTTTTCCGCCCACGGCTGGAGCGATTTTTGCCCTCTCAGGGAGGTGAGCTTATGTCAAATGCCCTGAAGCGTCAGCGGGGGTTTAGCCTGCCGGAGACCGTGCTGGCGATGGCGCTGATGGTGCTGACGGTTACCGCGCTGGGCGGCTATCAGCGCGGAATGGCGCAAGGGGTTCACCAGTTGAACCAGACGCGTCAGCTGTGGCGCGACGCGTGGCGCTATAGCCAGCTCTCCGCGCCGCCGTCGCCGGAACACGGGCAGGTAAGCCGTATGCAGACATCGACGCAAAGATGTGTCAGCATCACGGTAACGATCAGCAGGCCCGTTGCAAAGCGGGCGCAGATGACCCGGCTGCATTGCTCGGTCAGTCAGTAGTCAGGAGCAATTATGTTAAGGGTATACCACTCAAACCGGCTGGATGTTCTCGAGGCGTTGATGGAATTTATCGTCGAGCGCCAGCGGCTGGATGACCCTTTTCAGGCCGAAATGGTGCTGGTGCAGAGTACCGGCATGGCGCAGTGGCTGCAGATGACCCTGGCCTCGCGCTTCGGGATTGCCGCCAATATCGAGTTCCCGCTGCCGGCGAGCTTTATCTGGGACATGTTTGTGCGCGTCCTGAAAGATATTCCGGGTGAAAGCGCCTTCAGCAAGCAGAACATGAGCTGGAAGCTGATGACCCTCCTGCCGCAGCACCTGGAGGAAGACGATTTTATCTTGCTGCGCCAGTATCTGAGCGATGACGGTGACAAGCGCAAGTTGTTTCAGCTGGCAGCCCGGGTGGCGGACCTCTATGACCAGTACCTCGTCTATCGCCCGGAGTGGCTGATGCGCTGGGAGGCCGACCAGCGGGTTGATGGCCTCGGCGACGCACAGCAGTGGCAGGCGCCGCTGTGGCAGGCGCTGGTGAGCTACACCGCCGAGCTAGGGCAACCACAGTGGCACCGCGCCAATCTCTACCAGCGCTTTATCAGCACCCTGGAGAAAGCGGACGAACCACCCGCCGGGCTGCCGTCGCGTGTTTTCATCTGCGGGATTTCTGCGCTGCCGCCGGTCTACCTGCAGGCGCTGCAGGCGCTGGGTAAGCATGTTGATGTCTATGTGCTGTTCACCAACCCCTGCCGCTACTACTGGGGAGACATTAAGGATCCGGCGTTCCTGGCGAAGCTGTTGTCGCGCCAGCGACGCCATCACCGCGAGGCGCGCGCGCTACCCCTGTTTCGCGATACCGAGCAGGCGCCAGGGTTGTTTAATGACGCCGGGGAGCAGGATGTCGGCAACCCATTGCTCGCCTCCTGGGGCAAACTGGGGCGTGATTATATCTACCTGTTGGCAGGGCTGGAGCGCTATGAGGAGCTGGACGCCTTTGTCGATATTGCTCCTGATAACCTGTTGCATAACCTGCAGTCGGATATCCTCGAACTGCGCAACGCGGCGGTGGCCGGGCAGAGCGCAGAGGCGTTCGCCCACAGTCGCGACAAACGTCCGCTGGCGCTGGATGACCGCAGTCTGAGCATTCACGTCTGCCACAGTCCGCAGCGCGAAGTGGAGGTTCTGCACGATCGGCTGCTGGCGATGCTGGAGGCGGATCCGACGCTCACGCCGCGGGATATCATCGTCATGGTGGCGGATATCGACAGCTACAGCCCCTACATACAGGCGGTGTTTGGCGCGGCCAGCGGCGATCGCTGGCTGCCGTGGGCGATCTCCGACCGCCGCGCCCGCGAGTCGCACCCGGTGCTGCAGGCGTTTATTACGCTGCTCTCGTTGCCGGACAGCCGCTTCGCCAGCGAAGATGTGCTGGCGCTGTTGGATGTCCCGGTGCTGGCGGCGCGCTTTAATATCACGGAAGAAGGGCTGCGCTACCTGCGTCAGTGGGTGAACGAGTCCGGGGTGCGCTGGGGAATGGATGACGACAACGTCCGCGAGCTGGACCTGCCGGCGACCGGGCAGCATACCTGGCGGTTCGGCCTCACCCGCATGCTGTTGGGCTACGCCATGGACAGCCGCGAGGGAGAATGGCAGTCGGTGCTGCCGTATGACGAATCCAGCGGTTTGATCGCCGAACTGGTGGGCAACCTCGCGTCGCTGCTGATGCAGCTTAATCTGTGGCGACGCGGCCTCGCCCAGCAGCGGCCGCTGGCGGAGTGGCTGCCGGTCTGTCGCGATCTGCTGAATGACTTTTTCCTGCCGGACAGCGAGACCGAAGCGGCGCTGGCGCTGATTGAGCAACAATGGCTGGCGGTTATTGATAGCGGTCTGGAAGCACAGTATGGCGACCAGGTGCCACTGACGCTGCTGCGCGACGAACTGGCCCAGCGTCTGGATCAGCAGCGGATCAGTCAGCGCTTTCTTGCTGGCCCGGTCAACATCTGCACCCTGATGCCGATGCGCTCTATTCCTTTCAAAGTGGTTTGCCTGCTGGGGATGAACGACGGGGTTTATCCGCGAACGCTGCCACCGCTGGGCTTTGATTTGATGAGCCAGAAGCCGCAGCGCGGCGACCGCAGCCGGCGTGATGATGACCGCTATCTGTTCCTCGAAGCGCTGATGTCCGCCGAACAGACGCTGTATATCAGCTACATCGGCCGTTCGATCCAGGACAACAGCGAGCGCTTTCCCTCGGTGCTGGTGCAGGAGCTGGCGGATTATATCGGCCAGAGCCACTGTCTCGCTGGCGACGAGGCGCTTGATTGTGACGCCAGCGAAGCCCGTGTCAAAGCTCATATCACCCATCTGCATACGCGCATGCCGTTCGACGTCGCCAATTTTCAGGAGGACGAGAACAAAAGCTACGCCCGCGAATGGCTGGCCGCCGCCGGTCAGCAGGGGGAAGCGCATAACGACTTCATTCAGCCGCTCACTGCGCCGCCGATTGACAGCCTGCCGTTCGAGCAGCTCCTGCGTTTCTGGCAGCACCCGGTTCGCGCATTCTTTCAGCAGCGTCTGCGGGTCAATTTCCGCGCGGAAGAGGACGATATTCCTGACGACGAACCCTTCACTCTTGAAGGGCTGAGCCGTTATCAACTGAATCAGCAGTTGCTCAATACACTTATCGAGGAGCAGGACGTCTCGGCTATGTTCCGCCGCTTTCGCGCCGCCGGCGAGCTGCCGTATGGCGCCTTTGGCGAGCTGGTCTGGGAGACGCAGCGCCTGGAGATGCAGGCCCTGGCCGAGCGAGTGATGGCCGAGCGCCAGCAGGCGCAGAGTATGGAGATCGATCTCCAGTGCGGCAGCGTAAATCTCACCGGCTGGCTGCAGCAGGTGCAGCCGGACGGGCTGCTGCGCTGGCGGCCTTCGCTGCTGAGCGTCTCCCAGGGGATGCAACTTTGGCTGGAACATCTTGTCTACTGTGCCTGCGGCGGCACCGGCGAGAGCCGGCTGTTTGTGCGTAAAGAGGGAGAGTGGCGCTTCCCGGCGCTGGCGCCCGCCGAGGCGCAGGCGTACCTTAATGCGCTGGTGGATGGCTATTTGCAGGGGATGTCACAGCCGCTGCTGCTGCTGCCGGAAAGCGGTGGTGCCTGGCTGAAAGCCTGTTACGACGCCGAAAAGGATGTCATCTTAATGGACGAAGAGACGCAGCAGAAAGCGCGGAGCAAATTCCTGCAGACCTACGAAGGTAACATGGTGGTCAGCGGGGAGGGCGCCGATATCTGGTATCAACGCCTGTGGCGTTCGCTGGAGCCGGCGCATTACGAAGAAATCATTGCCCAGACGCAGCGTTATCTGTTACCGCTATATCGTTACCATCAGTCCACACAAATTTAAATAGTATAAAAATTGCGCAGTGAATGGCGGTTCATTTATTATGCGCAACGTATCACGGACTGATGGACATAAAAGGCTGCACGCTGTGCAGCGCAAGTTTGTTAATGATGAGGTTCGTGAATGCCCCGCAGTTTATGGTTCAAGGTTTTTGTTGTGCTGGCCGCCCTCTGGGCGCCGTTTAGTCAGGCCGACACCGGATGGCAGCCGATTCAGGAGACGATCCGCAAAAGCGAAAAAGATACGCGTCAGTATCAGGCGATCCGCCTTGATAACGACATGGTCGTGCTGCTGGTCTCCGATCCGCAGGCGGTGAAATCGCTGTCGGCGCTGGTGGTGCCGGTGGGATCCCTGCAGGATCCGGCCGATCATCAGGGGCTGGCGCATTTTCTGGAACATATGACGCTGATGGGGTCGCAAAAATATCCCCAGCCTGACAGCCTTGCAGAGTTTCTTAAGCTGCACGGCGGCAGCCATAACGCCAGCACCGCGCCCTACCGCACCGCGTTTTATCTTGAAGTGGAGAATGATGCGCTGGACGGGGCCGTAGACCGCCTGGCCGACGCCATCGCCGCGCCGCTGCTGGATAAGAAATATGCCGATCGCGAACGTAACGCGGTCAACGCCGAGCTGACGATGGCCCGGACGCGAGACGGGATGCGTATGGCCCAGGTCAGCGCGGAGACCATCAACCCGGCTCACCCAGCGGCGCACTTCTCCGGTGGCAACCTCGAGACGCTCAGCGATAAGCCCGGCAGTCCAGTGCTTGATGCGCTGCATACCTTCCGCGATAGCTGGTACTCCGCCAACCTGATGAAAGCGGTGATCTACAGCAACAAGCCGTTGCCGGAGCTGGCGCGGATGGCTGCTGACACCTTTGGCCGCGTGCCGAATCGTCAGATCAGCAGGCCGGAAATTACCGTCCCGGTGGTAACGGATGCGCAAAAAGGCATCATTATTCACTATGTGCCGGCGATGCCGCGCAAAGTGCTGCGCGTCGAGTTTCGCATCGACAACAACAGCGATCGCTTCCGCAGCAAAACTGATGAGCTGGTCACCTATCTCATCGGCAACCGCAGCCCGGGCACACTCTCCGACTGGCTGCAAAAGCAGGGGCTGGCGGAAGGTATCCGCGCCGATTCCGATCCGGTGGTAAACGGCAACAGCGGTGTGCTGGCGATCTCTGCCACCCTCACCGATAAAGGCCTGGCGCACCGCGACGAAGTGACGGCGGCCATTTTCAGCTACCTTGATCTCCTGCGTACCCAGGGCATCGACAAACGGTACTTCGACGAACTGGCGCATGTGCTGGCGCTGGACTTCCGCTATCCGTCGATCAACCGCGACATGGACTACGTGGAATGGCTGGCGGATACCATGATCCGGGTGCCGGTCGAGCATGCGCTGGACGTGGTGAATATTGCCGACCAGTACGACCCGCAGGCGATCAAAGACCGGCTGGCGATGATGACCCCGCAGAACGCCCGTATCTGGTATATCAGCCCCCAGGAGCCGCATAACAAGACGGCCTATTTTGTCGATGCGCCGTATCAGGTGGATAAGATTAGCGAGCAGACGTTCGCTGACTGGCAGCAAAAATCGCAGGCCATCCAGCTGCAGCTGCCGGTGCTCAACCCCTATATTCCGGATGATTTCACCCTCATCAAAAGCGATAAAGCCTGGCCGCATCCGCAGCTGATCCTTGATGAACCGACGCTGCGGGTGGTGTATGCCCCGAGCCAGTATTTTGCCAGCGAGCCGAAGGCGGATATCTCCCTGGTGCTGCGTAATCCCCAGGCGATGGACAGCGCTCGCCGGCAGGTGATGTTTGCCCTCAACGATTATCTCGCCGGCATCGCCCTCGATCAGCTCAGTAACCAGGCGGCGGTCGGCGGCATTTCGTTCTCCACCGGCGCTAATAACGGATTAATGGTTAATGCCAACGGCTATACCCAGCACCTTCCGGCGCTGTTCAGCGATCTGTTGCAGGGATACTTCAGCTATACGCCGACCGAGGAGCAGCTGGAGCAGGCCAAATCCTGGTATGCGCAGATGATGGACTCCGCCGAGAAAGGCAAAGCCTACGATCAGGCGATAATGCCGATCCAGATGGTCTCCCAGGTGCCGTACTTCCAGCGCGAAGTGCGCCGGGCACTGCTGCCCTCCATCACTCTTAAAGAGGTGCTCGACTACCGCGCCAACCTGAAAACCAAGGGGCGTCCTGAACTGATGGTGATCGGCAATATGACCGCCGATGCCGCCACGACGCTGGCCCGCCAGATCCAGCAGCAGCTGGGCGCTGACGGCAACGAATGGTGCCGCAACAAAGACGTGGTGGTGAACCGGCAGCAGTTGGCGATCTTCAACAAAGCGGGCAACAGCACCGACTCCGCGCTGGCCGCGGTGTTCGCGCCGCCCAATGTTGATGAGTTCAGCAGTACCGCCGCCAGCACCCTGCTGGGACAGATTATTCAGCCGTGGTTCTACAACCAGCTGCGTACCGAAGAGCAGCTCGGCTATGCGGTCTTTGCCTTCCCGATGAACGTGGGGCGCCAGTGGGGCATGGGCTTCCTGCTGCAGAGTAGCGATAAGCAGCCGGCCTTCCTCTGGCAGCGGTTCCAGGCCTTCTTCCCCACCGCGGAGGCGAAGCTGCGGGCGATGAAGCCGGAAGAGTTTGCCCAGCTCCAGCAGGCGGTGATAAGCCAGATGCTGCAGGCGCCGCAGACGCTGGGCGATGAAGCCTCGAAACTGAGCAAAGATTTCGATCGCGGTAATATGCGTTTTGATTCACGTGATAAAGTAGTGGCTCAGATTAAACTGCTGACGCCGCAAAAACTTGCCGACTTCTTCCATCAGACGGTGGTGGATCCGCAGGGCATGACGATACTGTCCCAGATTTCCGGTAGCCAGAATGGCAAAGCGGACTATGCCCAGCCGAAAGGCGGCAACGTGTGGGAAAACGTCAGCGCATTGCAGCAATCCTTACCCCTGATGCGAGAGAATGAATGACCGACACCGCTGAGTCTTTGGATCCCCTGCGCTTGCCCCTGAGGGGCGAGCGCCTGATAGAAGCCTCTGCGGGCACCGGAAAAACCTTTACCATCGCCGCGCTGTATCTGCGGCTGCTGCTGGGGCTGGGCGGCGAGTCTGCCTATCCCCGCGCCATCAGCGTTGAAGAGTTGCTGGTGGTGACCTTTACCGAGGCGGCGACCGAAGAGCTGCGCGGGCGTATCCGCAGCAACATCCACGAACTGCGCATCGCCTGCCTGCGCGGCGAATCCGACAACCCGCTCTACAGCGCGCTGCTGGCGGAGATCGCCGATAAAGACGACGCCGCGAAGACGCTGCTGTTGGCCGAACGGCAGATGGACGAGGCAGCGGTATTCACCATCCACGGCTTTTGCCAACGGATGCTGAGCCTTAACGCCTTCGAGTCGGGCATGCTGTTCGAGCAGCAGCTGATCGAGGATGAATCCCGCCTGCGCTATCAGGCCTGCGCTGACTTCTGGCGCCGCCACTGCTATCCGCTGACCCGTGATATCGCGGCGGTGATCCACGACGTCTGGAAAGGGCCGCGCGATCTGCTGAAGTCCCTTGACCGCTGGCTGCAGGGCGAAGCGCCGCAGCTTAAGTCGCCGCCAGCCCCCGACGAGACGCTGGCCGAACGCCATCGTCAGATCATCGGCCGCATTGACGCGCTCAAGCAGCAGTGGCGCGAGCAGGTGGGCGAGATCGAAGGTGTGCTGGAAAATTCCGGGCTCGACCGGCGGAAGTTCAATCGTGGCAACCAGGGCAAGTGGATTGAGAAAGTGAACGCCTGGGCGCAGGAAGAGACGTTGAGCTACCAGCTGCCCGACGCGCTGGAGAAATTTGCCCAGTCGTTTCTGCATGAGCGCACCAAAGCCGGTGGCGAACCGCCGGTGCACCCTCTGTTTAGCGCCGTGGAGTCGCTTCTGGCCTCGTCGCTAACGCTCACCGATCTGGTGCTGGCGAGAGCGATGGTCGAGATCCGCGATGCGGTCGCGCGCGAAAAGCGCCGCCGCGGCGAGCTGGGGTTTGACGATATGCTTAGTCGGCTTGACGAGGCGCTGCGCGGCGACAGCGGCGAGGCGCTGGCCAGCGCCATTCGCCAGCGTTTTCCGGTGGCGATGATCGACGAATTTCAGGACACCGACCCCCAGCAGTACCGTATTTTCCGCCGCATCTGGCGCCAGCAGCCGGAGACGGCGCTGCTGCTGATTGGCGATCCGAAGCAGGCCATCTACGCCTTTCGCGGCGCCGATATCTTTACCTATATGAAAGCGCGCGGCGACGTTGCCGCGCACTACACCCTCGATACCAACTGGCGCTCATCGCCGGGCATGGTGGGCAGCGTCAACCGGCTGTTCAGCCTCAGCGATAACCCCTTCATGTTTCGTGAGATCCCGTTCCTGCCGGTGACGGCGGCGGCAAAGAACCAGGGGCTGCGCTTTACCGTTGACGCGGCGGACGTACCGGCGATGAACGTCTGGCTGATGCCCGGCGATGCCGTCGGCTCTGGCGATTATCAGACGTTTATGGCGCAGCTCTGCGCCACGCAGATCCGCGACTGGCTGAGCGCCGGCCAGCAGGGGCGCGCGCTGCTGTGGCGTGGCGAAACCTCGCGCCCGGTACAAGCCTCGGATATCACCGTGCTGGTGCGCAACCGGCTGGAGGCGGCGCAGGTGCGTGAGGCGCTGCAGGCGTTGGGCATTCCCTCGGTCTACCTCTCCAACCGCGACAGCGTTTTCGAGACGCTGGAGGCCCAGGAGCTGCTCTGGCTATTGCAGGCGGTACTGGCCCCGGAGCGGGAAAATACCCTGCGCAGTGCGCTGGCGACCTCGATGTTTGGCCTGACCGCGCTGGATATTGAAAACCTGAATCAGGATGAGCAGGCGTGGGACGCGCTGGTGGAGGAGTTCAGCGAATACCGCCAGATCTGGCGTCAGCGTGGGGTGATGCCGATGTTGCGGGCGCTGATGACGGCCCGGCATATCGCCGAGAACCTGCTGGCGACCCGCGGCGGCGAGCGGCGCTTAACCGACATTCTGCATATCAGCGAACTGCTGCAGGAGGCGGCCAGCCAGCTGGAAAGCGAGCATGCCCTGGTGCGCTGGCTGACGCAGCATATCGCCGAGCCGGACAGCAACGCCGCCAGCCAGCAGATGCGTCTCGAAAGCGATAAGCACCTGGTGCAAATTGTCACCATTCACAAGTCAAAAGGGCTGGAATATCCCCTGGTCTGGCTGCCGTTTATCGCCCGGTTTCGTAAACAGGACCAGGCGTTCTACCACGATCGCGACACCTTCGCGGCGGTGCTGGATCTGGGCCAGGCTGAATCCAGCCTCGAGCTGGCGGAGGCGGAACGGCTGGCGGAAGATCTGCGCCTGCTGTACGTCGCCCTGACCCGCGCGGTCTGGCACTGCAGCCTCGGGGTGGCGCCGCTCAGCAGCCGGAAATCTGGCAACAGCGATTTCCACCTCAGCGCGCTGGGGCGGCTGTTGCAGGCGGGCGAAGCCATGGACGCCGCCGGGCTGGCCGCGCGGCTGGCGGACTTCTGTCATGGCGATATTGCATTACAGAGACCGGGCGAGCTGGATCTGACCCCGTGGCAGGCGCCTGCGGCGACCATCCCCCCGCTGTCGGCGCGCGAGCTGCAGCGCCGCATCGCCGACGACTGGCGGGTGACCAGCTACTCCGGACTGCAGCAGCATGGTTTCAGCGGCGGGCAGGATCTGCTGCCGCGCCTGGATGTTGATGCCGCCGGCGTCGGCGAAGTCGTGGAAGAGCCACAGTTGACGCCACACCAGTTCCCGCGCGGCGCCGCGCCGGGGACCTTCCTGCACAGCCTGTTTGAGGAGCTGGACTTCACCCAGCCGGTGCCCGACGGATGGATGGCAGAGAAGCTGCAGCTGAGCGGGTTTGATGCGCAGTGGGCGCCGGTGCTGACCGACTGGCTGGGCGGCGTGCTGAAGACCCGCCTGCCGGGGGCGGATATCGCGCTCAATCAGCTTGCGGCGCGGGACAAACAGGTGGAGATGGCGTTTTACCTGCCTATCGCCCAGCTGCTGACGGCGGAGCGCCTTGACGCGCTTATCCGCCAGTACGATCCGCTCTCCGCCGACACGCCGCCTCTGGATTTCCGCCAGGTGCGCGGCATGCTGAAGGGCTTTATCGATCTGGTCTTCCGCCACGAAGGCCGTTATTACCTGCTGGATTACAAATCCAACTGGCTGGGGGAAGATCGCGAGGCCTACACCCGGCCGGCGATGGAGCAGGCGATGCGTGCCCACCGCTACGATCTGCAGTATCAGCTGTATAGCCTGGCGCTGCACCGCTATCTGCGCCACCGGCTGGCCGATTATGACTATGACCGCCACTTCGGCGGCGTGATTTATCTCTTCCTGCGTGGTATGGACGGACAGGAGGGCGGGCAGGGGATCTTCACCACCCGGCCGGTACGACCGCTGATTGACGGTCTGGATCAGCTTTTTGCCGGCGAAACGCAGGAGGAGGCCTCATGACTTTCGAACAACTACTGCTGGCCGCGGTGGAGCAGCGTCTGCTGCGGCCATTGGACGTCCAGTTTGCCCTGATGGTGGCGCAAAACGACCCGCCGGCGGTTAAGCTGGCGGCGGCGTTACTGAGCCGGGATGCCGGAGAAGGGCACGTCTGCCTGCCGCTCTCGCGGCTGAACGACGATGAGGCGCTGAGCGGGAAAGCGGGGGAGATCCGCGATCGGCTGCTGGCCGAAGCTGGCGCGCCGGAGGACTGGCCAGCATTGCTGCTTTCCTCATCGGCGGTAAGCAGTGGCGATGCCCCGACGCCGATGATTTTGTGCGGCGACCGGCTCTATCTGAATCGGATGTGGCGCAACGAGCTGACCGTCGCCCGCTTCTTTAACGAAGCCAACCGGGTGCTGGAGATGGATGAGGCGCGGCTGGCGTCAACGCTAAATGCGCTGTTTCCCGCCACTGGCGAAACCGACTGGCAAAAAGTGGCCGCGGCGGTGGCGCTGACTCGCCGCATCTCGGTGATCTCCGGCGGCCCCGGCACCGGGAAAACCACCACCGTGGCGAAGCTTCTGGCGGCGCTGATCCAGATTGACGACAGTCCGCGCTGTCGTATTCGCCTGGCGGCACCGACGGGGAAAGCGGCGGCGCGCCTGACCGAATCGCTGGGCGCGGCGCTGAGAAAGCTGCCGCTGACCGATGCGCAGAAAGCGTTAATTCCCACCGAGGCCAGCACGCTGCATCGTCTGCTGGGCGCCCAGCCCGGCAGCCAGCGCATGCGCTATCACGCCGGCAACCCACTGCATCTGGATGTGCTGGTCGTGGATGAAGCCTCAATGATTGACCTGCCGATGATGTCGCGGCTTATCGACGCGCTGCCGGCCCACGGGCGGGTGATTTTCCTCGGCGATCGCGACCAGCTGGCCTCCGTGGAAGCGGGGGCGGTGCTGGGGGATATCTGCGCCTGGGCGAGCTCGGGCTACACTGCCGCGCGGGCGCAGGAGCTGACCCGGCTGACCGGTTCGCCGGTGCCAGCGGGCGAGGGGACTATCGCTGGCGCGCTGAGAGACAGTTTGTGCCTGCTGCAAAAGAGCTATCGCTTCGGCAGTCACTCCGGCATCGGGAGCCTGGCGCGGGCGGTGAACGCTGGCGCACGCGCGGAGGTGAAGGCCACGCTGCGCCAGCCGTTTGACGATATCGCGCTTCATCCCCTCAGCACGACCGACGAGTACGAGGCCATGCTCGGCGCGGCCCAGCAGGGCTATGAGCGCTACCTGCAGCTGCGCCGCGAGCGAGCCGAACCGCAGGCCATGCTGGCCGCTTTCAGCGAATTCCAGCTGCTGTGCGCGCTGCGCGAAGGGCCGTACGGCGTGAGCGGCGTCAATGAGCGGCTGGAGCAGCGGCTCAACCGCCAGCGGGCGATCGCCCTGCCGCGCCACTCCCGCTGGTATGACGGCCGACCGATCATGATATCGCGCAACGACAGCGCGCTGGGGCTGTTTAACGGCGATATCGGCATAGCGCTGGAGCGCAACGGCGAGCTGCGGGTGTGGTTCCTGATGCCCGACGGCACCATCAAGTCGGTGCAGCCGAGTCGCCTGCCGGAGCATGATACCGCCTGGGCGATGACCGTGCATAAATCGCAGGGCTCCGAGTTCGAACATGCGGCGCTGATCCTGCCGGCGCGCAGCGTCCCGCTGGTGACCCGCGAACTGGTCTACACAGCGATCACCCGCGCGAAACAGCGATTATCGCTCTATGCCGACGAGCAGGTGCTCTCCCAGGCCATTGTGACGCGCACCGAGCGGCGCAGCGGCCTGGCGGAGATTTTCGCCGGGCGCGAAGCCCCCTGAGAGGCCGCATCCGGGCGATGGGAAAATAATGCAGCCCGTTGCCCGGACTGGCAGAAAAATCAGTAGCTGAAGAACATGGGGATGAGCCAGAGCCCCGATATCGAGTTCATGGCAAAAAAATACCACCCATAGCGCATGGGGAGTGATGACGTTGAGAGATCGGCAATAACGATAACAACCAGTGAAATAATCAGGTTGGCTATCGACATGACGATAAACAGCAATGCCCCCATCAGCCCGGCCGCCATGGCGCCGGATGAGGGGCCTCCGCTACCCGCCATCATCGTTATCAGCAACAGTACCCAGGGATAAAGGGAGATGACCAGCACGATATTTTTGATGTTTCGGGTCACCCAGTTGGGCTGCTTTTCTATAGTCATTATCTGTCCTTAGCGTAATGAAATATTTATCGTGCGTTTCGCCTGAATCATGATGACGGAGGGGCGCTTTAAGGTCATATGGCCAGCAGTCCGAGCCACAATAGTGATATCGAATTCATCGCGAAAAAGCGGACTGCCGCGCCGCTGGCCAGCGGTGGGGAGGAACAGCGGGCAACAAAAATCACCAGCGAGGAGATGAGAACATTCATGCCGGATGTCAGGGCCAGCAGGAATAATATCGCGATGGCGGCGCCGAGCGCGGCATAGCCATGCTGATGATGGCGCTGGTTATCCCAGAGGAGCAGTATCATCAGCAACCACGGATAGAGGGTGACCGTGGCGGTAATGAGGT
Source organism: Klebsiella sp. G-Nf4 (assembly GCF_002810615.1). Classification (NCBI taxonomy): domain Bacteria; kingdom Pseudomonadati; phylum Pseudomonadota; class Gammaproteobacteria; order Enterobacterales; family Enterobacteriaceae; genus Klebsiella; species Klebsiella sp. G-Nf4. The sequence goes on from NZ_PION01000002.1 coordinate 139,083, forward strand.
TGATATGTCTGACCAGCCAGTTCGGTTTGGTTTCCATTATTTCAGCGATCCTTGCAGGGTGGGTGGTGGCCGTTGCGCCAGTCGACGTCCTGTCGACAGTCAGTAGCATATCGGTGAGCCAGCGAGAAAGAAATGGCTTGCGCGGAAACCAGGAATTTCGCCCGCGTGTCGCAGACAGGCGCCGTTGCGAAGAGGGGCTGAAGAACGGCCCGGAATGAGACGATAAACGCCGTTTTATCCTGGGCCGTTAGAAAGAGTGAAGAAGGGCTTAAGCGAGGTCGGCCATCAGCACCTTCGACCGACGCTGATAGTTATACATCTGCTTTTTACTCTCTGGCAGCAGGTCGATATCCACCGGCGTGAAGCCGCGCTCCTGGAACCAGTGGATGCTGCGGGTGGTTAGCACGAACAGCTTGCTCAGCCCCATCTGTCTGGCCTGGGCGGCAATACGCTCCAGCAGCACCTCTCCCCGCGACGAGCTCCGGTAATCCGGATGCACCGCCACGCAGGCCATTTCGCCGATCTTCTCTTCCGGGAAAGGATAGAGGGCAGCGCAGGCGATAGTGGTGTTATCGCGCTGAATAATGGTGAATTTGTCGATCTCCATCTCCAGCTGCTCACGGGAGCGGCGCACCAGGATGCCCTGCTGCTCAAGCGGGCTTATTAGCTCAAGAATACCGCCGATATCGTTGATGGTCGCCCGGCGGATCTGCTCCGCGCTCTCCATCACGATCTGGGTGCCGATGCCGTCGCGTGAGAACAGCTCCTGCAGCAGTGCGCCGTCTTCCTGATAGCTGATCAGGTGGCAGCGCCGCACGCCGCTGCGGCAGGCCTTCACGGCCCCGCGCAGAAAGCGCACGGTACCGGAGTTATAATCTTCGTCCGCTTCCAGCTCTTCGACGCGGGCCTGTGCTTCGTTGGGGAACAGTTCGGAGACAATTTCCCCTTCCTGGTTGTAGACCCCCTGCGACGAACAGAAGCCGATCATTTTCTCTGCCTTCAGCTTAATGGCCAGCTGGGTGGCGATCTCTTCAGAGGTCAGGTTAAAACTCTCGCCGGTGACCGACACCGCGACCGGCCCCATCAGCACAATGGCGCCACTGTCGAGCTGACGATGAATCGCCTCTTCGTCAATGCGGCGAATGCGTCCGCTGTGGCAATAATCGACACCGTCATCGACACCCAGCGGCTGGGCAATGATAAAGTTGCCGCTGACGACGTTGATATGGGCTCCCTGCAGCGGGGTATTGTTGAGGCTCATCGACAGGCGGGCGGTGATCTCCAGCTGCAGCATCCCCGCCGCTTGCTTAACCAGCTCAAGCGTTTTAGCGTCAGTCACTCGCGTCTGCTTGTGATAGACCGGCTCGTGATGGTGCTCGGCGAGGTTAGCGTCAATCTGCGGGCGGGCGCCATAGACCACGACCAGACGAATGCCCAGGCTATGCAGTAATCCTATGTCATTGACAATACTTGAAAAATTCTCATGCTCAATGGCTTCGCCGCCCAGCATGATGACAAACGTTTTTCCCCGATGGGCATTAATATAGGGAACAGAATGGCGGAATCCTTCTACCAGTTCAGTGCGACGTTCCTTCACCATGACAAACCCTCAATGCATGATTATTCGTAATTATTGTATTTTTATTCTGTTTTGCCGTTAAACGCAAGTGCCAATTTTAGGCTAAGCCACGAAAAACATGTGACCCGGCGCAGGGTGTCAATGAATGTTTACCCTTTTATAGATGACAGGTTATATGCCTTTCGTTAAAGTTTCTGGTCAATCTGTTTGTTTTGGGTACAAATGCGTTTTTATTGCTTGGGAGTGGCATGTCGGGAAACAACTCTGGATTAAGCCGTCGCCGTCTGTTGCAGGGCGCGGGCGCCATGTGGTTAATGAGCGTGAGCCCTGTGGGGCTGGCTGCCGATGCGCGAGTGGTCGCCGTCCGTGTCTGGCCAGCATCGACCTACACGCGCGTCACGGTAGAATCGAATCATGTGCTGAAATACCGGCAGTTTGCCCTCAGTAACCCGGAGCGGGTGGTGGTGGATCTTGAAGGGGTTAACCTGAACTCTGTGCTGAAGGGCATGGGGGGGCAGATCCGCGATGACGACCCCTTTATTCAGTCCGCCCGCGTGGGCCAGTTTGATCCGCAAACCGTGCGCATGGTCTTTGAGCTCAAGCAGAACGTTAAGCCGCAGCTGTTTGCTCTCGCGCCGGTGGCTGGCTTTAAAGAGCGTCTGGTGATGGACCTCTATCCCGCCAACGCCACCGATGTTCAGGATCCGTTGCTGGCGCTGCTCGAGGATTACAACAAAGGCGATCTGGAGCGTCAGGTGCCGCCGGCGCAAAGCGGACCGCAACCGGGCAAAGCCGGGCGTGACCGGCCGATTGTCATTATGCTCGATCCCGGACACGGCGGCGAAGACTCCGGCGCCGTGGGGAAGTATCGCACCCGCGAGAAAGATGTGGTGCTGCAGATTGCCCGCCGCCTCCGGGCGTTGATCGACAAAGAAGGCAATATGAAGGCCTATATGACCCGCAACGAAGACGTGTTTATCCCGTTGAAGGTGCGTGTCGCCAAGGCGCAGAAGCAGCGCGCCGACCTGTTCGTATCGATTCACGCCGACGCCTTTACCAGCCGCCAGCCCAGCGGTTCCTCAGTGTTTGCCCTCTCCACCAGGGGGGCAACCAGTACCGCGGCAAAATATCTCGCCCAGACGCAGAACGCCTCGGATCTGATCGGTGGGGTCAGCAAGAGCGGTGACCGCTATGTCGACCACACCATGTTCGATATGGTGCAGTCCCTGACCATTGCCGACAGCCTCAAATTTGGCAAAGCGGTGCTGGAGAAAATGGGCAACATCAATAACCTGCACAAGAATCGGGTAGAGCAGGCAGGCTTTGCGGTGCTGAAGGCGCCGGATATCCCCTCCATTCTGGTGGAGACGGCGTTTATCAGTAACGTGGAAGAAGAGCGGAAGCTGAAAACGGCCAAATTTCAGCAGGAGGTGGCCGAGTCGATCCTCGCCGGGATTAAAGCCTACTTCGCCGACGGCGCGACGCTGGCCCGTCGCGGATAACCACACAGGAAAGGGACATGGCCTTACTGAAAAGCGCCCATGGCGGCAATATCCGCGAGGCCGCCGCCCTGCTGGGTATTGCCCCCGCAGAGCTGCTGGATTTTAGCGCCAACATCAATCCGCTGGGGATGCCAGCTTCGCTCAGGCAGGCGATCGTCGACAACCCAGGCTGCGCCGAGCGCTACCCTGACGTTGAGTATCAACAGCTGCACCAGGCGCTGGCGGCCCACCATCAGCTGCCGGCGGCGCATATCCTTGCCGGCAACGGCGAAACTGAATCGATCTTCACCCTCGTCCACGGCCTTAAGCCGCGGCGGGCGATGATCGTCATTCCCGGTTTCGCGGAGTACCGGCGGGCGTTGCAGATTGTGGATTGCGAGGTGGTGGAGTATGCCCTCCGGGAGCGCGATGGCTGGCAACTGACTGACGCGATCCTCGATGCCCTCACTCCGGGGCTAGACTGCCTGTTTCTTTGCACCCCGAATAACCCCACCGGCCTGCTGCCGGAGCGGGGCCTGCTGGAAGCCATTGCGCAGCGCTGTCGGGCGCTGAACATCAGCCTGATCCTTGACGAGGCCTTCCTCGATTTTATGCCCGACCAGCCGGGATTTATTCCCCTGCTGGCGCAGTACCCGCACGTCTGGGTTCTGCGTTCTCTCACCAAATTTTATGCCATTCCGGGGCTGCGTCTTGGCTACCTGCTGAACGCTGACGCACAGGCGGTGGCCCGGCTACGCGAGCGACAAATGCCGTGGTCCATCAATGCCTATGCCGCTCTGGCCGGGGAGATTATCCTCCAGGATCGGGAGTATCAGCGGGCCACCTGGCAGTGGCTGCAGGAGGAGGGGACGCGTCTCTACGCGCAACTGCAGGAGATTGCCGGCCTGACCGTGTGGCCCGGGCGCGCCAACTATCTGTTCTTGCGCTGCGACAGGCCAGGGCTTGACCTGCAATACGCCCTGTTGCGCCAGCATGTGCTGATCCGCAGCTGCGCCAACTACCCGGGGCTGGATAGCCGTTATTTCCGGGTGGCGATCCGCAGCGCCAGCGAAAACGATCAACTGCTGGCGGCGTTGCGCCGGGCTCTGGCCTGAGGCCTACTGCAGGGCGACGCCCCCGGGCACCATCGCCAGCAGATGCTGCTGCGGCCAGTGGGCGGCGATGTCGCTGTCTGCCAGTCGCCATTGGAGAAATTCGACGTCATGACGACGGCGGTCCAGCAGCAGGCCGACGACGCTGCCGCTGTGCGCCACGTTAAGGCCATACAATCCTGCGCTTTCCACCAGTTGCAGTAGCGCGTCAAACCCCGGTTTGGGTAACAGCTGCTGGCTGGCGATGGCGCTGATGGTCGCCGCTTCGCCCAGCAGCTGTGGGCTGCCGCAGTGGCAGGCCTGCTGCACTTTCTCCCACGCGAGCTGCAGCCGGGAGGCGTTAGCCAACAGACCCGCCTCGCGCGGCAACTGGTGGTAGTCGGTGGTGCGTAGCGTCAGCGGGCTCTCCAGTACTAACAGGTCGAGCGCCGGCGGCGCAGGGCAGGCGATTTGCGTGGCGGCGGTATTATGGTCGAACAGCGTCAGCTGGCGAAACAGGGTGCTGTCGGTAGGCTCCAGCGCGACGCACAGACGCGCCAGCGTCGGCTCATCCAGCGGATGGCCCAGATGGTGGGCGGTGGCGACGGCGGTGGCGGCGATATCGGCGGTGCTGCTGGCCATCCCTTTGGCCACCGGGATCGTTGAGTGCAGGGTGATGCGGATCTGCTGGCTCAGCGCTGGGGGATAGCCCCAGTGGGCCAGCAGCTGGTCGACCATCGCCCGCGACAGCGGCCGCTCATCTTTTCGCGGCACCCCGGTCTCGACCTCGACGGTGCTGTACCAGTCCACCGGGCAGGAGACCAGTTTCTCGCTGCCGAGGATCCAGCCCTGGATAAGTTCTCCGCACGAGGCGGGACATTGTGCAACAGCCACGTTTTCACCTTTCCGCTTACCTTCGCCAGGGCGCATAGTGGCATGGCGACCCGCCGGTTACCATGATTCTCCGCAAGAGGAGGTACGTCGTTTATGCCGACACCGCCAGCTCTCGCGCCTGCGGCAAGGCAAGACGCATGACGTCGCGGGCAATCATTAGCTCTTCATTGGTGTTGATCACCGCGACTTTGACCAGCGCGTTATCCGCCTGAATAAAGGTCGCGCTCCGCTGGTTTTTCTCGTCGTCCAGCGCGAGGCCGAGAAAGTGCAAATTGCGGCAGATCGTCGCCCGCGCCCGGGCGGAATTCTCGCCAATGCCGCCGGTAAAGATCAGCGCATCCAGGCCCCCCATCTGCATGATATAGCTGCCGATAGTTGCGCGAATGCGTTCGGCAAACAGCGACAGTGCCAGAGCTGCGCGTTCATTGCCGGCGTCGGCTGCCTGTTCGACGTCGCGGTAGTCAGAGGACACACCGGAGATGCCAAGCAGCCCGGATTCATTATTCAGCAGCTGGTTGAGCTGCTGGGCGGATTTCCCCTCTTTCTCCACCAGCCAGGGAAGAATCGACGGGTCGATATCGCCGCTGCGGGTGCCCATCATCACCCCGGACTGGGGAGTAAAGCCCATTGAGGTATTCACCGACTGCCCGCCTTTGATGGCGCAGACGCTGCAGCCATTGCCCAGGTGGCAGCTCACTACCCGCAGGGCGCTCAGCGGTACCCCCAGCTTTTCCGCCAGCGCGCTGCTGACATAGTGATGGCTGGTGCCGTGAAAACCGTAGCGGCGAATGCCCAGCTCGGCGTAATAGCGCCAGGGCAGGGGATAGAGCCAGGCCTCCGGCGCCAGGGTCTGGTGAAAGGCGGTATCAAAGACCGCCACCGCCGGTACCGCGGGTAACAGCTGGCGAAAGAGACGTATGCCCAGCGCATTGACCGGGTTATGCAACGGCGCCAGCTCCGCCAGGCGTTCGATCTCCCGCAGGGTGTCGTCGCAGACCAGCGCGGCGTCTTTGAAGCGTTCGCCGCCGTGGGCGACGCGGTGGCCAACGCCGTCTATCTCCTGCAGGCTGCTCAGGATCCCGCGGCCGGTCAGCGCCTCCAGCAGCAGGGTCACGGCCTCGTGGTGATCGGCGATGGGCAGCGTCTCCTGCCATTTCTGCGCCGGCGTTTTCAGCGTAAAGCGGGCCTCGGGCAGGCCGATACGTTCGATCAATCCCTGGCAGAGTAGCGCTCCCTGCGGCATGTTAAGCAACTGAAACTTCAGGGAAGAGCTGCCGGCATTAATCGCCATGATTTTATAGGTCATTGATGTTCCTCTGTATTCAGGCAGGCGAGCAGGTCGTCAAGCCCGTCGCCGGTTAACGCGCTGGTGATAAAGATATGTTCGGCGCCCGCCGCGTTGAGCCATGCCTGGACCTGTTCCAGACGGGGCGGGGCGGCCAAATCGGCTTTGGTGACCACCCCGATAACCGGGCGGTTCATCGGGGCGGTAAACCCCGGAGAAAAAGGTGACCAGGGCGCATCGGCATTCAGTACCAGCGCGATGACATCGGCCTCGCAGGCGCTGGTGAGCAGCGCGCTGTACAGGCAGCGGTTTTCCAGATATTCCCCTGGGGTGTCGATCGCGGCCGGCGTCCAGACGATGGCCTGCGTTTTCTGATAACGCAGCGTTTCGCCACGCAATACCTGGGTCAGCGAGGTTTTGCCGCACTGACTGGGTCCGATAAGCATCAGGCGCTTCATGGGCTCAGGTCCGGGTGATCGGGCAGGCGGTGAAGCGCATCAACTCGCCGAGCGTGCGCGTAACCTGCTTTAGCGCGTACTCCACGGCGGAGACATCGCCGGTTAACACCACCGCGCCGGTGAAGCGATCGAGAAAGCCGATCTCCACCGCGCCGGACTTAGTGGCGATGTCACAGGCGATGATCGACGCCTCACTGGGGGTAATGGTGAGAATGCCGATAGCGGAGACCGCGTCCGGCAGGCCCAGCTTTTTGAACAGGTCTTTGCCCGGATTGGCGATGAGGTGTGCCAGAGTGACCTGTTTGCCCGGGACATACTCCTGGATCATGCGTTCGGTAGGGGGTTGCGGTTCCATTATCCCTCCATCAGCTGTTGCCACAGCACGTCGTGCGGTCGCGGGATCACTGCCCGGTAAACCAGCAATCCTTTCTCGCCTGCGCTGTCGCTGGCCACCGTGACGGCGTTGTCGACATCGGCGATATCGCCAGCCACCACCATGTAGCACTTGCCGCCGATACCAAACGCCATATGGATGCGCACCAGGGTGACGTTGGCCGCTTTCACCGCACGGTCGGCGGCGCTGATGCACGCTGCCACGCTCCAGGTTTCGACGATCCCCGCCGCCTGCCGCTGCTCGACCACGTTGAGTCCGCTGATCGCCGGCAGTACGCTGGGGTGAATGTTGGCCAGCACCAGGCTGTCCACCAGCATCTCCCCGGCGCGCGCCGTGCCGGCGGCGATTGCCTGCTGCACGGCGCCGACGTCGCCGCCCAGCATCAGCAGGAATTTTCCCGGGCAAAGGGTTCTGCAAAGCAGGAGCTGTACGTTCGCGCTTTTCAGCATGACGTCGCCCAGCTCCATCCCCCTGGCGATGCTGGTTAGTTCTAAAATTCCGATAGCCTGGGTCATGATTAACCTCTTACAAGCGTAATGGCCTGCTCCGTGATGGCGGAGACCAGGCCGTCAATACTGGCGTGTACCGGCGCACCGAGGGCGTCGGCAGGGATGTCTGCCAGCAGCTGGCCGCGCGTGACTCGCTCTCCCGGCGCGACGCAGGGAACGGCGCTGATGCCGATATGCTGGCGCAGCGGCAGGGTGACGCAGCCCACCTCCGACTCCACCGCCGTCAGCGGCGCCTCCTGATACCAGGGATCAAGCCCCAGTTTGCTGATGAGCCGTTTGACCGGCACCAGGCGGTGTTTCGCCATCTCGTCCGCCGGACGCAGCAGGCCTTCGTAGCGCAGGTTTTTCGCCCTCAGCTCACGTTTCAGCAGACGGTTGATGCGCATGGGGGAAATCCCCACCGGGCAGGCGACGCTCTCGCAAACGTTGCACTCCGAACAGGTCAGGGCGCTGAGCAGCAGCGACGGGGTGGCCGCCTGGCGATAGTTCACCGCCCGCACCAGCAGGTGGGGAGAAAGCTCATGGCCGATCAGGTGCCGGGGACATAAATCTGTGCATAAACGGCACTGTTCACAGACGGTACGGGCGATGGCGAGCAGCGTTCGCTCATCCTGCCGCCGTCGCTGGATCAGTAGGTGGTTGCCCGGGAGCACCAGCAGGCCGCCGGTGGTTTTGGTGACCGGTGTCTCCAGGGAGGTCATAAGCGAGCCCATCATCGGACCGCCGTTGATAAAGCCCGGATCGTCAACCGTCGCGCCGCCGGCCAGATCCAGCACCTCGCGCAGCGACATGCCCAGCGGCACGGTCAGCGTCAGCGGGCGGGCGACAGCGCCATTGACGGTCAACGTCCGACGGGTCACCGGATAGCCCTGCTCCACGGCTCTGGCGATATTCAGCACCGTCTGCACGTTATTGACCACTACGCCGACGCTGACCGGCAGCGCGGCAGGCGGCACGCGACGACCCGTCGCCAGCCAGATAGTGAGCACCTCATCCCCGGCCGGATAGACGTCAGGCAGAATATGCAGCCGGGCCCATTCCGGGAGGCGCGGGGTTAACGCCGCAATCGCCGGAGCATATTTCGCCTTCAGGGCAATGATCCCTTCCCGGGCGCCGGTGGCGGTCATTGCGTAACCCAGGCCGCGAATCAGTCGGTCAGCCTGCTGCGCCATCAGCTGTTGATCAACCTTCAGCATCGGTTCGCATTCGGCGGCGTTCACCAGCACGGTATCTACCCGGGCCTGCAGTTTGATGTGGGTCGGAAAGCCCGCCCCACCGGCGCCCACCACGCCGGCGGCCCGGACGCGCTCGCGGATCTCCGCCGCGTCAATGTCTGGTAGTGGCACTATCGCTTCACTCATTGCAGGCTCTCCAGCAGTCGCGCGATGGCCTCACCATCGACCGGGCGCGGGTTGGTGCGCAGGGTGGCGTCGGCCAGCGCGGCCGGCACCATGGCGGGAATTCGCGATAAGAAAAGGGGATATTTTTCCTGCAAGGCGCCCTTGAGGGTGGGAATGGCGCACTGCTGTTTCAGTGTTTCCACCGCGGCAATCAGCGCCTGGAGAGCCTCCTGTTCGCCAGCTTCCGGCGGGCAGAACCGGCAGGCCCTGGCCAGGCGCGCATAGCGCTTCGCCGCTCGCGGCTCGCCGGCGTTGAAGCGGATCACCGCGGTCAGCAGCAGCGCGTTGGCCAGGCCATGGGGGAGGTGAAACTGGCCGCCAAGCTGATGGGCGATAGCATGATTGAGCCCGAGGCCAGCCTGGCTAAAGGCCATGCCGGCAAGGGTTGAGGCATTGTGCATTTTACTGCGGGTCGCGACGCAGTCGCCCTGGCGAACCGCAACGGGCAGGGCGCGAAATACCAGCCTGGCGGCTTTTTCCGCCAGCGCATCGGTAAAATCGGTGGCCTGCGGCGATACCCATGCCTCAAGGGCGTGGGTCAGGACGTCCAGTCCGGTATGGGCCGTGATGGTGGGCGGTACGCTGACCACCAGCACCGGGTCAAGGATCGCCATATCGGGACAGAGTGCCTCATGGAACAGCGGGTATTTGATCCCTTTTTCCGGATCGCTGATGACGCAGGCGCTGGTCACTTCCGACCCGGTACCGCTGGTGGTGGGGATCGCCACGCAGGTGTCGACAGGCAGCCCGCCCTGCTGGCTGAACCAGACGATCGCCTTGGCGGCGTCCATCGCCGAGCCGCCGCCGAAGCCGATCACCACCTGCGGACGCAGGGCCTGCATCTGCGCTATCCCTTTCGCCACGGTGTGAATGGTCGGATCCGGTGTAATATCGCTGAACACGCTGACGCGGTTGCTGGCGGGCAGCGCGGCGCGCAGCCGCTCGAACAGCGGCGATCGTGCCAGGAAGCCGTCGCAGACGATCCAGATGTGCTGATGGCTAAAACGCTGCAGCGCGGCCAGGCTGCCCGGGCCGCTATAGAGGCGCGTTTGCAAAGAAAAGGTGTGCATGGCGCCCCCGGTTAGCGAATGGAAAAACCGTTGGTCAACACGCAGCGCCGCAGGCGGGCGAACGTCCGCGCGGAGGTGGTGCCTTCCCCGGTTGGCGTGGCGATGGTGAAGGTGGTAAACCCTTCGCCGCCGACGCCGATTCCCGCGTAAGACGGGCCATTTTTGACAAAAATGGAGGTCTGCAGCGTGCGTGCCGCCAGATTGAGCCGCGAAACATTCTGCGAGTGCATGATAGCGGTGTGGTGCAGACCCTCCTCAACGCGCAGCGCCAGCGCCAGGGCACTGTCAAAATCGGCGACCCGGACGATCGGCAGCACCGGCATCAGTTGCTCGCAGGTCACCCAGCGGTCGTTCGCCTCCACCTCGGCTATCAGCAGGCGAGGGAGGCGGGGCGGAACGGCGAGACCGGCGGCCGCCAGCAGCGCAGCCGGACTTTTACCGACCAGTTTTTTATTCGCCGCGCCGTCGGGCAGGCAGACGGCGCGCAGGGTATCGGTCTCCTGCGGGCTCAACAACAGCGCGTCAAAATCCTGCAGTTGCTGGATCAGGCGGTCAGCGACGGAGGCGACGACGATCAGGCTTTTTTCGGCGATACAGGGCAGGTTGTAATCGAAGGCGGCGCCGCTGATGATATCTTCGGCGGCTTTGACGAGATCGGCCGTTTCATCAACGATGCACGGTGGATTGCCAGCGCCAGCGCCGATCACTTTTTTTCCGCTTTTCATCCCCATCGCCACAATGCCAGGGCCACCGGTGATAGCCAGAACGGCGATCTGCGGGTGGGCCATCATCTGTTGGGTGGCCTCAAAGGTCGGCTCGGCGACGGTTACCACCAGGTTACGGATCCCGCTGCAGCGGTAGGCGATGTCTTCGATCCTGGCAATAAGCTTTAACGAGACCTTTTTCGCGCCTGGATGAGGGCTGAAATAGACGCTGTTGCCCGCCGCCAGCATACTGATACTGTTATTGATAATGGTTTCTGTTGGGTTGGTGCTGGGCGCCACGGCGCCAATGACGCCAAACGGCGAGTACTCAAACAGCACCATCCCGCCATCGCCGGTGAGGGCGCTGGTGGTGAGATCCTCAATGCCCGGCGTGTTTTCAAGCGCGGCTTTATTTTTCAGATATTTATCTTCTTTGTTGCCCATGCCGGTCTCCGTGGCGCTCTCCTCCGCCAGCGTCGCCAGCTCGGGGGCCAGCGTCTCCCGCAGGGCGCTGATAATGGCGCTGCGGGTTTTTAGCGGACACTGCTGATAGCGCAGAAAAGCCTGATGGGCGGCGCCGATGGCGCTGCCGACGTCGCGGAAAATGCCCTGCTCTTGCTGAGGGACAGGAGGCGTCGGCGCGAGCTTTTCGCTGAGAATGGTGCGGATAAGGGTTTCCAGTTCTGCTGTATTCATTGATGTGTTCTCACGTTAATGGCCGCAATGGCAGCCTGTGCAATAGCCATATCCTGCTCGACGCTGCCGCCGCTAATCCCGAGGCCGGCTATTAGCTGACCATCGCGCCACAGCGGATATCCGCCGCCAAAGGTGACGACTTTGCCCTGCAGATGGCTCTCCAGACCGTACAGCGCAGCGCCTGGCTGTACGGTCGTCGCGAGCTCGTGGGTGGCGGTTTTCATGGCGACGGCGGTCCAGGCTTTTTTGGGCGCCAGCTCGCTGCTGACCAGCAGCGCATCGGGCATTCGCCAGGCCACGGTTTCGGTACCGTGTGCGTCAACGATGCTGACCACCACCGGCACCTGCAGCTGGCGGGCGTGTTCGATGGCCTGACGGGTGAGTTGATGCAGCTCGTGAAAGGAGAGTGACCCGGCCTGGGCTTTGGGCGCGTCGGACGCAGGCGACCCGCTGGCGGCCAGGTAGCGGGCCGCGATCTCCGCCACGAGGCGGCGCTGGTGATCGGCCTGATCCTCGCTGCGCGCCAGGGCATACAGGCAGTCAGATAAGCGGTTCAGATAACGCAGCAGTATCTGACGGATAGTAACCTCTGCCGCCAGCTCGACCAGCCGACGCTCCGCCCGACGGGAAACGGTGCGGGCCAGGTGCAGAAGACTGGCGGCTTCGCAGCGTCCGGGCAACACAAACTGGTGCAGCGCCGGCACGCGGGCCATCTCGCGATCGATGGTCTGCTCCAGCAGGGCAATCTCTTCGCTGCTGATATAGCGCTGACCCGGTGATGGCTGTTCGCTGTCGCTGGCGAGCTCCGCGCTGAACCAGAAAATATGCTGCTGCAGGGCTTCGAGCAGGACGCGATGTTCCTCTTCAGCGACGGCGCAGACGCACAGGCTCAGCACCGCGTTCAGTTCATCCAGGGTGCCGTAGGCTTCGACGCGCGGATGCGTCTTGCTGACCCTCTGGCCGGTAAAGAGTGATGTACTGCCGGCATCGCCGGTTCGGGTATAGATAGCCACAGGCGCCCCCTTAGCGTGCAAGTGAGTCAACAATGCCCACAACGGCAAGATCGATGGCCTCATTCGGGCCGCTAAAGACGTGGCGTGCACTCGAGCCGCTGCAGAGCAGCACCAGCTCGCCGACGCCAGCGCCAACCGAATCTACCGCCACTTCATCGCCGCTCGCGGGCGGAAATGGATGTTCGTCGTCTGTGCTTACCCGGCGCACCAGCAGCAGTTTTTTGCCGTTCAGAGAGGGCGATTTTTGCGTCGAGACGACGGCGCCGGTCACGCGTGCCAGATGCATAGTTCACTCCTGCTTAATCAATTGAACATGCCGCGCGACGGCCGCTTCGCGGGCGAGGGCGGTGATAATGGGGTGGCGGCGCAGCACCAGATAACCTCCGTGGAGGCGGGCTACATCGGCGTAGGTGAGCACCGACGCGGCGTGAAGTCTGACGGGCTGGCCAAGCGGGTCGCTGAACGTCAGCGGCAAGCGGGCGAGTTTTTTTACCGCCAGCGCGGGGAGCAGGGCGGGAAGCAGCGTTAGCTGTACCCGAACGCCCCAGGCCATCGCCTCATGCAGTGCGCAACCGGCGGCCGCCAGCGCGCGCTGGCCGGTAAGCTGTTCCAGCAGCGGTAAATCCACCTGCACGATGCGCAGCGAAGCGTGCTGGCACAGCAGGCTGCGGATATCCGCTTCGCCGAGCTGGGCCACGCTGAGCGTGGCCGTACTCAGGGCGCGACGGCGCAGGCGGGCGGCGACCTCCTCGACGATACGCTGCAGCATCGCGTGGTTCATGGCTTCGTCACCAGCGTAGCCCAGGCCTGCGCAGCGTCAGCGCCTGCCGCATTGGCTTCGTCAGTATCGATGTGCATCTCAAGACGCATATCCGGGGCTACGCGGACCGCTACATTGTCGAAGATAAGCCGCCTGTCGCTACCTTCGATCGCCACCGCGACGCTATCGCCATGGGCGACGCGCAGGATCAACGCATCAAGCGGGGACATATGAATATGTCGTTGGGCGACGATCGTCCCGCTGCTCAGCTCCAGTTCGGCAAAGGGGCTTATCAGGCGGATCCCCGGCGTGTCCTGCAGATTGCCTGACATGCGCAGCGGCGCGGCGATACCGAGGGTCCGGGCGTCGGTGCGTGAGATTTCCACCTGGCTGGTCTGGCGCAAAGGGCCGAGCAGGCGCACGTTATTTAATCGTCCTTTGGGGCCAACCAGGGTCACCGTCTGCTCTGCAGCATACTGTCCGGGCTGCAGCAGCGCTTTTTTCGGCTGGATGGGCTGAGCGGGAAAAAGCCTGGCATAGTCCTCCGCCGCTAAATGGATATGGCGACTGGAGATACCGATTGGGATGGGACGCTGGCGCATCTCATCCAGCACTTTGTTGACTGTCGAAGCCAGCTGTTGTTTATCCATTACGCGTCACCTCGTTTACCGGCGTGCAGGCACTGCGAGCGGGGTTCGCCTTTTTGCCGTGGACAGTGCGGGTCCAGGCACAGGTTGCAGGTCACCTGCTCCGCAGGGCGGGGGAGGGTGTCTGCGGGATCTCTGCGCTCATCCATTACGGTGGCGTTCTCCTCTTCCTGAGCGGCGTCAGGCGTTGGTGAAGGCGCTTCGACGCGGGCTGGCAGCAGGCCTGCGCCGGGCCTGGCGATAACCTTCTGCGCCACCAGCCCCTGCTGCCGTTCGGCGAGTTCGGCCCCGGTCATCACCGCTGCCTGGACAGAGGCCACATCACCGGCGATCTTCACCACCATCCAGCCGGAGCCGTTGGTCTTTTCCAGGGCGAGCAGCGTGATGGCGGCCGCTTTCGCCATGGCGTCGGCGCAGGTGATGGCCAGGGCCAGGCCGCTGACCTCAAGTAATCCCAGTGATTGCTTCACGCGGTGCTCCTTCTTTCCAGGTCAGACGGATTTCGGCAGAATGGCCTCAACATCGCTGTGCGGACGTGGGATCACATGGCTGGACTTGACCTCGCCGACCACGCTGGCCGCCGCGCTCCCGGCGTCAACGGCGGCTTTGACCGCGCCGACGTCTCCGCGGACCATCACGGTAATCAGCCCGGAGCCAATTTTTTCGTAACCAATCAACTGCACGTTGGCGGATTTCACCATTGCATCAGCGGCTTCAATGGCGCCAACCAGGCCTTTCGTTTCAACCAGTCCTAGTGCGTTATTCATACTTTGTTCTCCTGTGGATTAAGCATTGCGATCCCGAAATGGGATCCCTTTGACGAGACGAGCCGCATTGTTGCCAGTGTTTCGCCGGGCCAGCCTGTCCTGGTGATACCTCAGCGAAAACAGCGGAGTTGATGCGGGTAAATTTTTGTAGTGCACGATGAGCTGTTCCCGGTCGCAGGCGATGCCCACCAGCAGCGGCGAACGCTGCGCCGCCTGCCAGGCGTGATGGACCAGATCGCCGCCGGTCCGCGGTTGCAGAACGAAAGGAATGCCTTCCTCTTCAATGCCCAGCAGGACATCGCGCCACTGTTCGCTGCATTCGTCAGTGACCGCAATGACGATGGCGGGGGTGACGAGGCTACTCTCCATGCGTACCCCCTTTTTGCCAGGCAAGGAGTAATCCGCTGGCGACCGCATTGCGCGGGCCTTCACTGCCGCGGATGTTGCCGCGCCCGGCAACCAGCCGGTAGTGCGCCAGCGCGTCGGTGACCAGCTGGGGGATCTCGAAATCGAGGGACGAGCCGCCCACCAGCACCACGAACGGGATGTCGCGAATGTTGCCGGTAGGGCTCACCTGGCGTAACGCCCGCAGGGCGTTAGTGACAAAGACGCGTGATTTGGCGCTACGGCGAATGGCGCGCACTTTCTCCAGCGGCAGATCGCCGGGCAGGGGAACCAGTTCATCCGGTTTCACCACGCAGACGCGGGCAAATACCGCCGGTGGTAAGGCCGACGGAAAAAACTGGACGCTGCCGTCTTCATGACGCAGATGAAACAGGCTTTCGACTTTCGCCAGCGGGTATTTTTTGATCTCTTCCGCCAGGTAGCGGTCCTCAAGCCCCAGCTCGCGGGCGATGATCATCGTGACCATATCGCCGGCGCCGGCCAGGTGAGTGGCGCTGATCTCCCCTTGCGCATTGATAATCGAGGCGTCGGTCGACCCGGCGCCCAGATCGAGGATCGCCAGCGGGCGCGTGGTGCCGGGAGTGGTGAGCGCCCCGAGAATGGCCGCTTCCGCCTCGGCGCCACCCACCTGAACCGCAATCTGCAGTTTGTGCTCAATTTCACGGGCGATCAGGGCCATCTGCAGGCGATCCGACTTGACCATCGAGGCGATACCCACCGCCTGCTCCAGCGAGAACTCACCTGCCAGGCCGCCGGTCACACTGACCGGCACCGCCGTATCAACGGCCAGTAGATCCTGAATGCGGATCTCCTGAGCTGGCTTATTGGTAAGCTCCGCCATGGTCTGGCGCAGATGCTCAAGCATGCCGCCGATATTCGTGCCCGCTTCTCCCGCGACGTTGTCCAGTTTGCCGCAGCCGTCAACCGCCTTCATGATGGCTTCCGCCCCGGCGGCCACATCAACCTGTACGCTGCGCCCCTGAGCGATGAGCAGCAGATTCCCCGCCGGAATAGTGCGGGCCTTAACGTCACCGGAGGGGGTTTTCACCACTACGGCCGAACGATTACCAATCAGCGCCCGCGCCATTGGCACGATATTTTTGGTCTCCTCGGCGTTGAGATCGAAAACGGTCGCAATACCGTAGGGGTTGGAGAGCGTTTCGATGATCTTGCCGGGTAAAGCGACCTCGACCGCCGCCAGCATGCCAAGTGGAATACGGTCGATATGGTGAACTTCATCGATCACCGGCAGCGGTTGCTGTAGCCGGTTATTAACCAGCACGCCGTCATCCTGCTGCAAAATAATGCCAGTTATCTGATAGCCCGCCGCCGTTGCCGCATTGACCATCGCGGCGACATCGGCAAAGTCAAAGGCCGAGGAGACCACCAGAATATAGGGGGACTCCGCGGAGCAGGACAGCAGCGCCTCCGGTGTGATGGTGATACCGACCCCCAGTCCGACGCCGCCGGGTGTCTTCGGGTTGTGGCCGATCATGGTGGACTCGGTGATGATGGTTTCCGTAATGGTCTCCATCGCCACATCGCCAATGACCGGCGTGGCTTCGTTAATGCGAATAAGCGAGATATCGCTGACCTGAATGCCTGCCGCTTTTGCCGCCTGTGTTAGCGCCTCCTGAATACCGAACACATTACGTAATGTGCCTTTAATACCGGTGGTTTCAGCCAGCGCGCTGTGGCGGATGTTCAGCACACCTGCGTCATCGACCGTCGCCAGGGCGACCTCTGTCGATGAGTTGCCAATATCAATGCCAGCGATATAGCGCATGCTTGCCCCCTGTTAATCGTCGCCTTTCAGTTTCTTACGCTCGACGTACAGCCCGGCCGCTTCCCGAACAAAGGCGGCACAGAGCCGGGCCTGGTAGCGATGCTCGAGGTCATCAGCGATCGCCAGTAGCTCCGCCTGGGTGGAACGGTATGGGCGCAGGGCGTTGTAGATCTCAAGGATCCGGTCGTCGGGAACCGCGGTGAGCTCGGCGGCCCGCTCAAAGTTCATCGCCAGCCGATCGCGTCCGGCATCCTGAGCGATCGCCGCCTGCATGCGCAGCGTTTCCGGTGTGATACGCATGTCCTGCGCCGTAACACGATCGCTTAATACGTTCTCCAGCGTCAGGTCATCGAGCGTTTTATTGGTAGCGGTTTTGACCCACTCCGGATGGCGGGTGGCTAACGGGTAGTCGCTGACTTTAGGCTGGCGAGCGGTGTCGTTTGTCGGCGCGGCTGGCGCGGGCGTTGCCCCGTCCTGTAGGCTGTTCATCCGGCTCAGCACGTCGCGTACCATGGATTCAATTGCGTCGGTATTCATCGGGATATCCTTTGTTAAAGCGCCACGCGCAGTTCCTGCGGGTTTTTGCCGGTCACTACGTATTTGGTCTCTTTAATGTGCAAAATGGCCGACTTCGCCTGGTATTTGGGACGAGCCATCTGATCGTTGAGCGTCGGCACCGGCTGCGGCGACTCGCGTTTGGCGTAGCGCGCGGCGTTTTTGCCAATCTGGCGGTAGGTTTCCAGGGTCAGCAGCGGCGCCTGCGGGAAGAGTTCCAGATTGGAAAGCGGCGGCAGGCCCCGTTGGTGGATGACGGTGGTGCCTTTCGACTGAATACCGATCGAGATGCCGGAGCCGCTCAGGCGGTTGCCTTCCACCGCCACGAAGGCGACGTCAGAAGATTTAAAGCAGCGGATCACCCGGGCTTTGATGCCTTCTTCCTCAATGCCGGCGATCACTTCGCGCAGGATATTTTTATGCGGAATGCCGACGATATTGGCGGTTTGCGCCAGGCCAAAGGCGGGCCCGACGGCAATGATGACTTCATCCTGCTGTGTACCGGGTGTGGCTTCGCCGATTTCCGTCAGGAAGCTGTCGCTGGACACAGGAGCAACAGCGGCCGACGCGACAGAAGCGGCAGGCGCGCTAAAGGAGACCGGCTTATCTGCGCCTGTTTTCATCTCCACCAGCACCTCTTCGATAATCTGGCGCAGCAGCGTTTCGTTAATTTCCATTTTTTACCCCTTAGCCAAGTTCATTGGGATCGAGCGCGCCCGGGATATTTTTAATCTCTTCCCAACGCTCGCCTTGCAGGCGGTAGCCTGTTGCCGGACCGGCATAATCGTTCACGTCATTCACGGCCGAGAGCACCTGGCCCTCGCCGACGATAATGGCGGAGGTGTGCAGGTAGTCGCCGGTGAGCTTGGCTTTCTGAATATTGAGCATGTCCTGGGCGATATCGGGGAAGCCGCCTTTCGCCAGGGCTTTCACCACCTCCAGGCCGTTGCGGTTCTTGTTGATGATCTCCTGGGCAAACTTGATGTCCTCGACGATATTGCGCTCCGGCATATCTTTTGAACCGTGGGCGTAGGTGGCGGCTTCCACCTCTTCATCCGTAATTGGCGGCAAACCCATGCCGGCAAATACCGCCTGCAGCGCGCGGGCGGCTTTATTACGAATGGCGATCACGTCCTCTTCACGCACTGGCCGCAGGCCACCATCGACCTTCAGATCGCGCTGGATCACGTTGTAGTCGTCGAAGTCTTCGGCATCTTCGTTGGAACCGGCGAACATGTTGTCGTAGTTCGGCACCGCCGAGTAACCGGAGGAGATAAAGTCGGTGCCTGGCAGGAACTGCATTAGCAGGCGCGCGGTACGCCGCATATCCGAGTGGGTAAAGGTTTGATCGTTACTGGAGGCGCACTCCAGATCCAGCGCTGAGCAAATCAGGTTTTCCGCCAGTACGGCGCGGATCCCCGACGGCACGGCGGACGGCACGCCGATACAGCTGACGGAGCCATTCTGCAGGCCTTGCACCCCGGCGGCTTTGGTGATGTAGATGCAGCGCGCTTCGAGATAAAGCATCGATTTGCCTTCGGCATAACCCATCTGCACTTCAGAGCCGGAGCCGGAGGTAAAGCGCATTTTCAGGCCGCGCGAGGCGTAGGAGGAGGCGAGGAAGCCTTTCGACCACGGGGTGTCATCACCATCGGTAAACACCGGTTCCGTACCGTAGACCGAAATAGTTTCGGCATAGCAGGTGTGGCCCAGCATGCCCAGTTTCAGCTCGGTGGCTTCTTCCAGGGAACACTGGGTGAGGACGCCGGGGCGGCCTACCTGTGAACCGACCAGCAGGGCGATGGCGTTGAATGGCGCGTAGCGCGCCACGGCGACGGTGGTCTCCTGCTCGTCAAAGCCGCGCCATGCGCCTTCAGCGGCGTCGGCGGCAATCTGTACCGGGTTATCTTTGATATTGGTGACATGCGCCTGCTGGGACGGCGTGCGGCGGGCGCGCATTTTTTGCATCGCCATCATCATCTCGACCACGTTCATATGCGACACCACTTCGACGATTTTCGCCGGGGTCATCGCGGTGGTGAGCGGCACGATGTCGCTGCGTTTAACGTTCGGGTCGCAGAGCATATTGGCGAGCTTGACCGAATCCATGGCCATCACTTCTTCGGCACGCGCCAGATTGATGCCGTAGCGCGCGATAAAGTGGTCAATCAGGTCGAACTGGTCAACCGGTTTGCCGTCGAGTTCGGTCACCGCGCCGTTGACGATGCGAATAGAGGGTTTGGGATCGTTAGGGCTTTCCATCGCGATAAAGCCCTCTTCGATCCACTCCTTAACGAAACCATCCTGATTCACAGGGCGTTTCGCCAGTGCTTCAAATCTTTTCGATCTCATGAATCAGCCTCGCGGGTATTAAATGTAGGAGGGGCGATCGTTTTTCGGTTCGGCGCCCAGCGTCCCCAGTACGGTTTTGCCGATCTCCCGGGCGGAGATCACTGCCTGGCGCACCGCGCCGGAGTCGCCGGAAATCACCAGGATGGCTTCGTTGCTGAAGCTGGTGCCGCGGGCCGGTGAGCTGTAAGCCACCACTTCGACGTTGGCTGATTTCAGCGCGGTATCGGCCATCAGCACCCCGACAGACGCCGGTGCGCCGACGATAATCCCGCAGGCGCGGCCCAGCGGGGCGCCGAAGGCTTTTTCAAGGGCGTAGCTGGCGCGCGCGGTATACTGCAGCTCGATATGACCCGCCTCGTTGCCGTAAACATCGCCGAAGGTACGGTCCAGCTCTTTCAGCGCGACCTCAATCCCGCGTTTGACGTCGGAAACATCGTTCCCGCCCAGCACAATCAGCGAGCCATGGCCGGCGCCGCCTTTGGTGTCGCGTGGAAGTTCGATGCTGACCACTTCGGTGTTGGTGGCTTTGACCGCTTCATCGGCGGCCATAATGTGCGGCCCGGCGCCGGTGCGAGCGCCGAGGATGCCGATAGAGCGATAGCGTTTTTCAAGCTTCATGGCTTCCAGCAATGCGGCATCCACGTTGGCGATGACCAGCCCGAGGGTGTCGCCAATGGCGGTCCCGACAAATTCCGTTAAGCTGCAGCTTTTCTCTGCCATAGCCGTCTCTCCTGTGGGATGGGGGGTATCGGGAAGCGCCTGCTGCTCTGGTGTCGCCACACGGGCTATGACTTGCGCCATGATCTGTTCAACCAGCTCATTGCTGCTCATTGGCTATTCCCCTTCGGTAAGATTTTTTCAACATCGGTATGGGGGCGGGGAATGACGTGTACGGCTTTCACCTCGCCCACGTGGCGGGCTGCGGCGGCACCGGCGTCGGTAGCGGCTTTAACTGCCCCCACGTCGCCACGCACGATAACGGTCACCAGACCTGAACCGATCCTTTCATAGCCAACTAATAAGACGTTAGCCGACTTAACCATTGCGTCAGCGGCCTCTATGGCTGCGGTTAAGCCTTTGGTTTCTACCATTCCTAATGCTTCTTGTTGCATAAAGACCTCGCAGGGTATGTTCCAGTGAGAGAACTATATGGCGGGGCGGCGAAAAAGAATGGCTGAGTTGATAGTGTAGAGCGAAAAATAGTGGTTTTTATATAATAATAAATAGTCATGGTTTGTTTTATATTGTTGTTTTTATTGGTTTTTATTTTAATTATTAATGTGATTATCTTGCGGGTGCTGTTCCGTATTTACATTTTTAGGCGTGATTTTTTAAATTATTTTTGCTATGCGATATTTTGCGTGGTGTGATATTTGTTGGAAAATAAGTACTGCGCTTTTGCAATTTTTTATTATTGAGTTGGAAATAAAAATATCCCCTGAACGCCCGCCATTGCTGTATGGATTCGCGAGCAAATAGCAATAAATTGCTCTTCTTCAGCGATTTTACGCTGCCCGTTTTCAGCAGGATGCCAACACTTTGCTGCCGCCGGTTTCTATAGTGGGCCTCGCCGTACCCAAGGCGCCAGCGGATGGTTGGCTGGCCTGGACACGAACTTCGTCAAGAGGTGTCACAATGAATGGTTCTTTACGTGCGCAATGTATCGCCGAGTTTTTAGGCACCGGGCTGTTTCTGTTTTTTGGTATCTGCTGCCTGAGCGCTCTGAAGCTGGCTGGCGCCAGCCTGGGGCTGTGGGAGATCTGTATTATCTGGGGACTGGGTATTTCTCTGGCGGTTTACCTGACGGCCGGCATTTCGGGGGGGCATCTGAACCCCGCGGTCACCGTCGCCCTGTGGTTGTTTGCCTGCTTCCCGGGCAGAAAAGTGTTGCCCTATATCGTGGCCCAGGTCGCCGGCGCGTTTAGCGGCGCCGTGTTAGCCTGGATACTTTACAGCACCCTGTTTACGCAATTTGAAACGGTGCATCACATGGTACGTGGCAGCCTGGAAAGCCTGCAGCTGGCCAGTATCTTCAGTACCTACCCGGCGCCTGAGCTCAGCATCTGGCATGCGGCGCTGGTGGAGGTGGTGATCACTTCAATGCTGATGGGGATGATCATGGCGCTCACCGATGATGGCAATGGCGTACCCAAGGGCCCGCTGGCACCGCTGTTGATTGGCATTCTGGTGGCGGTGATCGGCGCCTCGACCGGGCCGCTTACCGGCTTTGCGATGAACCCGGCGCGTGATTTTGGCCCGAAATTATTTGCCTGGCTCGCCGGGTGGGGAGACATCGCGATGACTGGCGGAAGGGATATTCCCTATTTTATCGTGCCCATCATCGCGCCATTGCTGGGCGCCTGCCTCGGCGCCGCAATTTATCGTTTTCTCATCGCCAATAATCTTCCCTGCCATACCTGCGTTGAGGAGAAAAATACGCGTTAGCATCCAGTGAAAAATGTATTACTGAAATAGCAAAACTATTTCATGAACCGATATCACGAACCGCTCAAAAAGTCTCCCCGGGTTGGGAGACTTTTGTTATTGTCAATGCACTTTTTTATCGTCGAAGGAATCTGATGCTAAAAAAGGTAAATATGAAAAATATGTTTTATTTATAACAAAAAATTAACTGAGGGGTTTTATCATGATTTCTGCGAGTACCCTGAACTCAGAACTCATCAATAAAATCGCACAGGATTTTGCGCAAGCCACCAGTCTGGCGGTTGTGGTCGTCAATATTCACGGTGATGAGATTTCTGAACTGTTTAATTTCACGCCGTTTTGCCAACTCATGCGTCAGCACCCGGAGCACAGCGGACGCTGTCGCATGAGCGACCGCTGCGGCGGGCTGGAAGCCTCGAAAAATGACCAGCTGTGTATCTACCGCTGTCACGCGGGGTTAACCGATTTTTCCATCCCGCTGGTGATCGCCGGCCACCTCGTTGGCTTCGTGCTATGCGGCCAGGTGCGTCTGAGCAATGATATTGAACTGGTTGATATTCTGAACGTGGATGACCGCTGGCAGGACGATCCGGCGCTGGTCCAGGCGTTTCGCGATGTGCCTGAAATGGACTATTCGCGGGTTATCGCCTCGGCGGATCTGCTGAAGCTGATCGTCGAAAATTGCCTGAAAAAACAGCTCAACTTTGTGGTTATCAAAGATAACCCGCCGCAGAACGACCCGGCGCAGGCCAGCCGGGCGGCCTCGCCGCACGATGGCAAAATGAAGAAGGCGCTGCGCTATATCGACGCGCATCTCTCCGATGAGCTGCGTCTGGAGGACGTGGCGGCGCATGTCTATCTCAGCCCGTACTACTTCAGCAAACTGTTTAAAAAGTATCAGGGGATCGGCTTTAACGCCTGGGTCAATCAGCAGCGGATGGCGAGCGCAAAAGAGCTGCTATGCCACAGCGACTGGAGCATTGCCAGCATCGCGCGGAATTTAGGTTTTTCGCAAACCAGCTATTTTTGCAAAGTGTTTCGCCAGACCTATCAGGTCACGCCGCAGGCATTTCGTCAGCAAATTAATGCCGGATCACAAACTGAGTCTTTTTAAATGACAATATTTTGCTATTGCCGATTTTTGATATCCCGGAGTATCTTCATCATTATAAAATGAAAAAAACGACAGTAGAGCAATAAATTGTCATAGCGCAACAAAATAGTGATATTCGAGGGATAAACTACACCAGTTTTTATTTTTGTGATGGGATAGAGTGTCCGTTAATACTAGACTGATGAATATCACAACACCGCTTCACCTCGCTGACGTCATTTTGCAGGTGATGAGACGGTAAAAGTAAGCTTGAAACATTAATCGCGGATGCATGGCGCATCGGCGAATACAACCGACAGGTTCGACACCAGTTTGGTGTCAGGGAAGGGGGTGTAAATCCCCCGCAGCCCCCGCTGCTGTGATGCTGACGACCCCGCAAAAACCACTGATCGAAAGATTGGGAAGGGCGGGCGAGAACGAGGCTAAGCCAGAAGACCTGCCTGCCGGTAACTGACCAACAACTTCGGTGGGAAGTGGGTGGCTTAGCGGTGCGTGGTCGCAGGACCAGGCATGCGCGCAGCTATACCCCGACCACCTGAACAGGACAGGGTATGGCAACCAGGCATGCGTTTATTCTTGCGGGTACCGGCAGCGGTTGTGGCAAAACCACCGTTACGCTTGGCCTGCTCAGCTTGCTCCAACAGCGCGGTTTGCGGGTGCAACCCTGTAAGGTAGGGCCTGACTACCTGGACACCGCCTGGCATACCGCCATCAGCGGCATCGCCTCCCGCAATCTCGACAGCTTTATGCTTCCCTCCCCGATACTCAACGCGCTGTTTGCTGAACAACTGCAGCAGGCCGACATCGCGGTTATCGAAGGGGTGATGGGCCTGTATGACGGCTACGGCATCGACCCCAACTACTGCAGCAGCGCGGCGATGGCTAAACAGCTTGGCTGCCCGGTGATTTTGCTGGTGGATGGCAAAGCGGTGTCGACCTCCATCGCCGCCACGGTGATGGGCTTTCAACACTTTGATCCGGCCCTCAACATTGCTGGCGTTATCGTCAATCGGGTCAACAGCGACGCGCACTTCCAGCTGCTGAAAAGCGCCATTGAGCGCTACTGTCAGGTGCCAGTGCTCGGCTATGTGCCGCGCGTGGAAGGCGTGGCGCTGCCCGAACGGCATCTGGGGCTGGTGACCGCCCGCGAGTCGGTGGTCAATCAGCAGGCATGGCGGGATTTTGCCAGCCTGCTGGGGCGCACCCTCGACATAGACCGGCTGCTGGCCCTCAGCGAACTGGCCGCCATGCCGGCCGGCGAGTGGGGGGAACAGCTTGCCGCCGACGCCGGCGAAGGACTGACGCTGGCCCTCGCCGACGATGAGGCCTTCAATTTTTATTACCCCGATAACCTGGCGCTGCTGGCGCGCTGCGGCGTGAAGATGGTGCGCTTTAGCCCGCTGCGCGATCGCCATCTGCCGGCCTGCCAGATGATCTGGCTCGGCGGCGGCTACCCGGAGCTGCATGCGGCCGGGCTGTCCGCCAACCACGAGATGCTGGCGCAGCTTCGCGCGGCGCACCGGCGCGGAGTGGCGATCTACGCCGAGTGCGGCGGCCTGATGTATCTGGGCACGACCCTGGAAGTCACCGGCGGCGAGCGCTACGCCATGGCGGATATTATTCCTGGACACAGCCGAATGGGGACGCGTCTGACCCGGTTCGGCTACTGCGAAGCGCAGGCGCAGCAGCAGACGCTGCTGGCCGCTCCTGGCGAGTGGCTGCGCGGCCATGAATTTCATTACTCCGATTTTTCTCCCGCCACCCCTGCCGTACTGGCCTGCCGTAAACAGCGAGACGGTAAGACACTCCAGCAGTGGCCGGGAGGATGGCAATCCGGCAGCGCGTTTGCCAGCTATCTCCATGTCCACTTTGCCCAGCGCCCCACCATGCTCAACCACTGGCTGCGAGCGGCAAGGAGGGCGCAATGACTCTCCTCGCCTGGTGTGTGGCCTGGATACTTGATGTGCTCATTGGCGATCCGCCGCACTGGCCGCATCCGGTGCGCTGGATAGGTCGCCTGATCACCGTCAGCCAGCGTGTAGTGCGGCGCGTCTGCCATAGCGACCGGGCGCTGCGCATTGGCGGCGGAGTGATGTGGCTGGTGGTGACCGGCCTGACGTGGGGCGTGGCCTGGGGCGTACTGGCGCTGGCGCAAGGGATCCATCCCTGGCTGGGATGGCTGGTGGAGGTGTGGATGATCTTCACCGCGCTGGCGGGGCGCTGCCTGGCGCAGTCGGCGATGGCGGTGGCCCGGCCGCTGCAGGCCGGGGATCTCGCCGAAAGCCGGCATAAGCTCTCCTGGATTGTCGGGCGCGACACCTCTCAGCTCCAGCCAGCGCAGATCAACCGTGCGGTGGTCGAGACCGTGGCGGAAAACACGGTGGATGGCATTATCGCGCCGCTCTTTTTCCTGCTGCTGGGCGGCGCGCCGCTGGCCATGGCCTATAAAGCGGTCAACACCCTTGATTCCATGGTCGGCTATAAACACGAAAAATATCGGGCGATCGGCATGGTCAGCGCCCGTCTTGACGATGTGGCCAATTTCCTTCCCGCCCGGCTGAGCTGGCTGCTGCTCAGCCTTGCCGCAGTGCTATGCCGGGAAGATGGCGCCCGGGCGCTGCGGACAGGCTGGCGCGATCGTTATCAGCACAGCAGTCCTAACTGCGCCTGGCCGGAAGCGACCGTCGCCGGCGCGCTGGGGATCCGCCTTGGCGGCCCGAACGATTACTTCGGCCAGCGCGTTGAAAAGCCCTGGATAGGCGACGCCGTCCGCGACATCGCGGTGGACGATATTTCCCGAACCATTCGATTAATGTGGGTGGCGTCAACCCTGGCGCTGGCGCTATTTATCGGCGTGCGCTACTGGCTGGTCGGCGCGGCCTGAGGAGAACCTGATGCAGTACATCCAACAACCGCAGGCGATCGAGGCGAAAAGCTTCGACATCATCAGCGAGATCATCGCTGAAACGCGCCCGGACTACCGTTTTGCCAGCCCACTGCACGAGGCGATTATCAAGCGGGTGATCCACACCACCGCTGACTTCGACTGGCTGGATATTTTGTGGTTTTCTCCGGATGCCCTGATCGCGCTGAGCGAGGCGTTGAGCCGGCCCTGCACGCTGTATACCGATACCACCATGGCGTTGTCCGGGATCAACAAAACCCTGCTGGCCCGCTTTGGCGGCGAATGCCGTTGCTATATCAGCGACCCGCGGGTGGTGCGCGAGGCGCAAAGCCGGGGGATGACCCGTTCGATGGCGGCGGTGGATATTGCGGTGCAGGAGCCAGGGGAGAAAGTGTTCGTCTTCGGCAATGCGCCAACCGCGCTGTTTCGCCTGCTGGAACATCGCGAGACGGCCATCGGCGGCGTGGTGGGGGTACCGGTCGGGTTCGTCGGCGCGGCGGAGTCGAAAGCGGCGCTCAGCGAGAGTGGCCTGCCGGCTATCGCCGCGCTCGGCCGCAAAGGGGGAAGCAACGTGGCGGCAGCGATTGTGAACGCTCTGCTTTACCACCTGCAGGAGGCGCAATGAGCGACCAGACCTTTGACGCTCCGGTGTGGCATCACGGCAAAGCGCTGCGCAAGGGCTACACCACCGGCTCCTGCGCCACGGCGGCGGCAAAAGTGGCGGCGTTGATGGTGATGCGCCAGCATCTGATCCATCAGGTCTCGATCGTCACCCCCTCCGGCGTCACCTTGTGCCTGAACGTTGAGTCCCCGCACGTCGAAGGGCAGCAGGCGGTCGCCGCGATCCGTAAAGACGGCGGCGATGATGTCGACGCCACCCACGGCATGCTGATTTTTGCCCGGGTGACCCTCAATGACAGCGGAGAGATTAGCCTGCAGGGCGGCGAGGGCATCGGCACGGTGACCCGCAAAGGGATCGGTCTGCCGACAGGCAGTCCGGCGATAAACCGTACTCCGCGGCACACCATCGAGACCGCCGTTCGCGAAGCGATTGGCCCTTCCCGCGGCGCGCAGGTGGAGATCTTTGCCCCGGAAGGTGTACTTCGCGCGCAAAAAACCTATAACGCGCGGCTGGGTATCCTCGGCGGGATCTCGATTATCGGCACCACCGGGATCGTCACCCCGATGTCGGAAGAGAGCTGGAAGCGTTCGCTCTCCCTCGAGCTGGAGATAAAACGCGCCGCCGGGCTGGATCGCGTGGTGCTGGTGCCGGGCAACCACGGCGAGCGCTTTGTCCGCGAGCAGATGGGCATCGACCCGCAAGTGGTCGTCACCATGAGCAACTTCGTCGGCTACATGATTGAAGAGGCGGTCCGGCTCGGTTTCCGCCAGATTGTGCTCATCGGCCACCCCGGCAAACTGATCAAAATCGCCGCCGGGATCTTTCATACCCACAGCCATATCGCCGATGCGCGGATGGAAACCCTCGTTGCCCATCTGGCGCTGCTTGGCGCGCCGCTGCCGCTGCTGACGCTGGTCAGCGAGTGCGATACCACCGAAGCGGCAATGGAGCATATCGACGCCTGGGGATACCAGCGCCTCTATAACCATCTGGCTGAGCGTATCTGCCAGCGCGTTCTTGAGATGCTGCGCTTCACTCAGCAACCGCCCACCTGCGACGCGGTTCTGTTTTCGTTTGATAACCAGGTGCTGGGCAGCAGCCGTCCGCTGGAGGCGATTGCCCGGGAGCTGGCATGTTGACGGTCGTGGGGATGGGCCCGGCGGGGCTACACTGGCTGACCCCGGCCGCGCGCGAGGCGATCGGCGCCGCCGAGGCGCTGGTGGGCGGCAGCCGCCATCTCCAGCAGTTTCCCGCCTTCGCCGGCGAGCGCTTTGCGCTGGGGGCTGATATTCCGGCGCTGCTGGCGTGGATCGAGGCCCGCGCCGGGCGCCACGTCGTGGTGCTGGCCTCCGGCGATCCGCTGTTCTATGGCATTGGCACCCGGCTGATTGCCCACTTTGGCCGGGAACGAGTGCAGGTGATCCCCGGCATCAGCGCGGTGCAGTACCTCTGCGCCCGGGCGGGCATCGACATGAACGACATGTGGCTGACCAGCAGCCATGGCCGGGAGGTGAGCGTCGATGCGCTGGCCGCCCACCGGAAAGTCGCCATGGTGACCGACGGCCGCTGCGGACCGCGGGAGATTGCCGCCCAACTGACGGCCCGCGGCAAAGGCCATCGCTGGATGGTGATTGGCGAGAACCTGGCGATGGAAAACGAGCGGATCCACTGGCTGCCGGTCAGCGCTGTGGAGGACGAATATGAGATGAATGCGGTGGTGATCCTCGATGAAAGATGAGCTGTTTTTGCGCGGCGCCCAGGTGCCGATGACCAAAGAAGCCGTGCGCGCGCTGGCGCTGGCGAAGCTGGAGCTGCACCGGGCGCGCCATCTGATTGATATCGGCGCGGGCACCGGCAGCGTCAGCATTGAGGCTGCGCTGCAGAACCCGGCGCTACGGGTGACGGCGATTGAGCGTCAGGCCGACGCGCTGCGCCTGCTGGCGGACAACCGGCAGCGCTTTGGCTGCGACAACATCGCTATCGTGGCGGGCGTTGCGCCGCTGGCGGTCGCCGACAAAGCCGACGCTATCTTCATGGGCGGCAGCGGCGGCCACCTGACGGCGCTGATCGACTGGTCGCTGGCGCAGCTGCATCCCGGCGGCCGGCTGGTGATGACCTTTATTTTGCAGGAAAACCTTCATAGCGCCCTGGGGCACCTGCAGCAGTGCGGCATTCGCGAGGTGGACTGCCAGCAGCTGGCAGTCTCCACGCTGGCCACGCTGGGCAGCGGCCACTATTTCAAACCTCATAATCCCGTTTTTGTCATCGCCTGTCAGAAGGAAGAAAACCATGGCTGAGACTTTTGATCCCCATTGCGTGTGGTTCGTCGGCGCCGGTCCTGGCGATCGCGAACTGATTACTCTCAAAGGATACCGCCTGCTGCAGCAGGCGCAGGTGGTGATCTACGCCGGGTCGCTGATCAACACCGAGCTGCTGGCCTACTGTCCGCCACAGGCGGAGTGCCACGATAGCGCCGCGCTGCATCTGGAGCAGATCCTCGACCTGATGGAGGCGGGGGTGAAGGCGGGAAAAACGGTGGTGCGTCTGCAGACGGGCGATGTTTCGCTGTACGGCTCGGTGCGCGAACAGGGCGAAGAGCTGACCCGCCGCGGGATCCGCTGGCAGGTGGTGCCGGGCGTCAGCGCCTTCCTCGGCGCGGCGGCCGAGCTGGGGGTGGAGTACACGGTGCCCGAGGTATCGCAAAGTCTGATTATTACCCGTCTGGAAGGGCGCACGCCGGTTCCCGCGCGCGAACAGCTGGAGGCCTTTGCCAGTCATCAAACCTCCATGGCGATTTACCTGTCGGTGCAGCGTATTCACCGGGTGGCGGAGCGGCTAGTGGAGGGCGGCTACCCGGCGACCACCCCGGTTGCGGTGATCTACAAGGCCACCTGGCCGGAAAGCCAGACCGTCCGCGGTACCCTCGCGGACATCGGCGACAAAGTACGCGACGCCGGGATCCGCAAAACGGCGCTGATCCTGGTCGGTCCCTTCCTTGGCGATGAGTATCACTACTCAAAACTGTACGCAGCGGATTTTAGCCATGAATACCGTAAAGCCTGAATCCATTGCCCTGTTTTGCCTGACGCCCGGCGGCGTGCGGTTGGCAAAACGGCTGGCGGCCATGCTACCGCTCACCTGCTACACCAGCGAAGCGCTGCAGGAAGAGGGGTTTATCCCCTTCAATGGCGGCTTTGCCTGTGCAGCCCGCGAGGCGTTCAGCAGCTTCTCGGCGCTGATTTTTATCGGCGCCACCGGGATTGCCGTGCGGGTGCTGGCCCCGCTGGTGAATGACAAGTTCAGCGACCCGGCGGTGGTGGTGATTGATGAGCGCGCCCGGCACGTCATCAGCCTGCTCTCCGGCCATGCCGGGGGGGCGAACGCGCTGACCCGCTATCTGGCCGGGATGCTCGATGCCGACCCGGTGATCACCACGGCGACTGACGTCAACGAGCTGGCCGCTCTCGACACGCTGGCCTTCCAGCTGAACGCCAGGATGACCGATTTTCGCGCGGCGGTGAAAACCGTCAACCAGATGCTGGTGAGCGGTAAGCGGGTGGGGCTGTGGTGCGACGCTGAATTTACCGAGGCGCTAAGCCGGTGCGACCAACGCGGCTTTATCCCGGTAAGCGACCTGGCGCGCTTGCCGGCGCTCGACGCGCTGATCTGCGTCACCCTGCGCCGGTCGCTGCCGCCGCTGCCGGTACCTCACTGGAAGCTGGTGCCCCAGCGGGTGGTGGCGGGGATCGGCTGTCGGCGCGACACCCCCTGTTCCCTGCTCTGTACGTTGCTGGATCGCCAGCTTGCCGCTCAGCGTCTTGACCCGCTGGCGCTGAAAGCGATTGGCAGCGTGAGCCTGAAGGCAAACGAGCCGGGGTTGCGCCAGTTGGCTCACCGCTGCCGGGTGCCGTTCGAAACCTTCAGCGCCGAGGCGCTGCGCGAGCACGAGCACCGCTTTCCGGCCTCGTCTTTTGTCCGGGAGACGGTCGGCGTCGGCAGCGTCTCCGGCCCGGTGGCCTGGCTGCTGAGTCAGGGAAACCTGTCCGGCGAAACCCTGCGCGAGCAGGGCGTGACCATTACTTTGGGAGTAACACACTGATGTTAAGCGTAATCGGAATTGGCCCTGGCTCGCAGGCGATGATGACCATGGAAGCCGTGGAGGCCCTGCAGGCGGCAGAGATTGTGGTGGGCTACAAGACTTACACCCACCTGGTAAAAGCCTTTACCGGCGACAAGCAGGTGATCAAAACCGGCATGTGTAAAGAGATTGAGCGCTGCCAGGCCGCCATTGAGCTGGCGCAGGCCGGGAACAACGTTGCGCTGATCAGCAGCGGCGACGCCGGCATCTACGGCATGGCGGGGCTGGTGCTGGAGCTGGTCAATAAGCAGCAGCTGGACATTGAGGTCCGTCTGATCCCAGGGATGACGGCGAGTATCGCCGCCGCCTCGCTGCTCGGCGCGCCGCTGATGCATGATTTCTGCCATATCAGCCTCAGCGATCTGCTGACGCCGTGGTCAGTGATTGAAAAACGCATTGTCGCCGCAGGGGAAGCAGACTTCGTTATCTGTTTTTACAACCCCCGCAGCCGCGGCCGCGAAGGGCATCTGGCGCGCGCCTTTGCGCTGCTGGCGGCCAGCAAAAGCCCGGACACGCCGGTCGGCGTAGTCAAATCCGCCGGGCGCAAAAAGCAGGAGAAATGGCTGACCACCCTCGGAGAGATGGATTTTGCCCCGGTGGATATGACCAGTCTGGTCATCGTCGGCAACAAAGCGACTTACATCGACAACGGTCTGATGATCACCCCGCGAGGCTACACGCTGTGAACCACGGCGACGTGCTGGTTATCGGGGGCACCAGCGATGCGCGGTCAATCTGCCAGCAGCTGGACGCCGCTGGCGTGCGCTACACCCTGTCGGTGGCGACCCCCACCGGCGAGCGGCTGGCCGGCGATATCCGCGGGCGGATACGCTGCGGGCGCATGGAGTGGCAGCAGATGGCGGAGTGGCTGAGGGCGCAGCGCACCCGCTGGGTGATCGACGCCTCTCACCCCTACGCCGAGGTGGTCAGCCAGAATATTGTGCGCGCCTGCGCCAGCACCGGGGTCCTGCTCAGCCGCTATCAAAGACCGGAGCAACTGAGCGATCTGCACCATCCGTTACTTCACGTGGTCGGCGACCTGAACGAGGCCTGCGCGGTGGCTCGTCGCCTCGGTGAGCGGATCCTGCTGACCACCGGCAGCAAAGATCTGGCGGCCTGGCGGGCGGGACTGGCGGAGAAAACGCTGCTCGCCCGGGTGCTGCCGGTGCCAGAGGTGGTTCAGCACTGTAGCGATCTGGGGTTTGGCGTCGGGGAAATCTTTGCCCTCTGCGGGCCGTTCAGCGCCGAATTTAACGCCGCCTTTTATCGCCAGTGCCGGGCTGATGTTGTGGTAACGAAAGCCTCGGGCGCGGAAGGGGGCTATCAGGAAAAAGTACAACCCTGTCTTGATGCGGGGATCCCCTGCATCGTCATTACCCGCCCGGCGCCGCTGGTGAAGGGCGATGAATTACTGGAAAGCCAGGCCGATTTCGCTGCGCGGCTGACGCGCTGGCTGTCGGCGACTTGAGGAACAGGATATGAAAAAAGCACTTCTGGTGGTGAGCTTCGGCACCAGCTATCACGACACCCGTGAGAAGAACATTACCGCCTGCGAGCGCGATCTGGCCGCCAGCTGCCCGGACCGCACGCTGTTCCGCGCCTTCACCTCGGGGATGATTATTCGCAAACTGCGGCAGCGCGACGGTATCCATATCGATACCCCCCTGCAGGCCCTGCAAAAGCTGGCCGAGCAGGGGTATCAGGATGTGGCGATCCAGTCCCTGCACATTATCAACGGCGACGAGTACGAGAAGATCGTTCGCGAAGTGCAGAGCATGCGCCCGCGCTTTCAGCGTCTGACGCTGGGCGTGCCGCTGCTGAGCGGACATAGCGATTATGTTCAGCTGATGCAGGCACTGCGCCAGCAGATGCCGCCGCTGGCGGCGACGGAGCGAGTGGTGTTTATGGGGCACGGCGCCAGCCACCACGCTTTCGCGGCCTACGCCTGTCTGGATCATATGATGGCGGTGCAGGGTTTTCCGGCGCGGGTGGGGGCGGTGGAAAGCTATCCCGAAGTGGACATCGTCATTAACGAACTCTCCCGCCAGGGCGTGACCGGCGTACATCTGATGCCCCTGATGCTGGTGGCCGGCGATCATGCCATTAATGATATGGCCTCCGACGAAGACGATTCGTGGAAAACCCGCTTCAATGCCGCCGGCATCCCCGCCACGCCGTGGCTGAACGGGTTAGGGGAGAATCCGGCGGTGCGGGCGATGTTTGTTGCCCATCTGCAGCAGGCGCTGAACGACGCGATGGAGAAAGCAGCATGAGCGGCAAACTCTACGCCCTGAGCACCGGGCCGGGGGCGGCCGATCTGATCACCGTGCGTGCGGCGCGGATCCTCGGCCAGCTGGATGTGCTGTATGCGCCAGCCGGCCGCAAAGGCGGCGACAGCCTGGCCCTCTCCATCGTGCGCGAGTACCTTGGCGCACACACGGAGGTCCGCTGCTGCCATTTTCCGATGAGCGCCGACAGCGCGGAAAAAGAGGCGGTGTGGAATGACGTCGCCGCGGCGCTGGCCCAGGAGGTGGCGGCGGGCAGGCAGGTCGGGTTTATCACCCTCGGCGACGCCATGTTGTTCAGCACCTGGGTCTTTCTGCTGCAGCGGATTGGCTGCCCCGACTGGCTGGAGATTGTCCCTGGCGTTACCTCCTTCGCCGCCATTGCCGCGCGGGCGAAAACCCCGCTGGCCATGGAACAGCAGTCGCTGGCGGTGATCTCCTGCACTGCACCGGAAGCGGACATTGCCGCGGCGCTGCGCCAGCATGACAGTCTGGTGCTGATGAAAGTCTACGGCCGCTTCGCCCGCATTAAGGCGCTGCTGGCGCAGGCGGGGCTGCTGGATGCGGCGCTGATGATGTCAGAGGCGACCCTGCCGGGCGAGCAGTGCTGGCGCCGTCTGCGCGAGGTCAGTGATGACCAGCCGCTGCCCTATTTCTCGACCATCCTGGTTAACAAACAGTGGGAGGACGCGCAATGAATCAGGTGAAATCGCTGAAGCAGCTTTCGTACGGGGGGTTGGCGGCCGCTATTCTGCTGATCATCGTCCCGCAGGAGGCGTTCGCCATGCATATCATGGAGGGATTTTTGCCGCCGATGTGGGCGCTGGCGTGGTGGCTGCTATTTTTACCCTGCCTGTGGTACGGCCTGGTGCGCCTGCGGCGTATCGTCCAGGAGGAGAGCAATCAGAAGGTGCTGCTGGCCCTCTGCGGGGCGTTTATTTTTGTTCTTTCGGCGCTGAAGATCCCGTCGGTGACCGGCAGCTGTTCGCACCCGACCGGCGTCGGTCTGGCGGTGATCCTCTTCGGGCCGGGCGTGGTGGCGGTGCTGGGGGCGATCGTTCTGCTGTTCCAGGCGCTGCTGCTGGCGCATGGCGGCCTGACCACCCTTGGCGCTAACGGGATGTCGATGGCGGTGATCGGCCCGATGGTCGGCTATCTGGTGTGGAAGCTGGCCTGCCGGGCGGGGATCCGTCGCGATGTCGGGGTCTTTCTCTGCGCGATGCTGGCGGATCTGATGACCTATTTTGTCACCTCCGTCCAGCTCGGGGTGGCTTTCCCCGATCCGGCCACCGGGGCAGGCGGATCGATCGTCAAGTTTATGGGGATCTTCTGCCTGACGCAGATCCCGATCGCCATCGCGGAAGGATTGCTCACCGTGATGATCTACGATCAACTGACCAAACGGCGGCTGATCGCCGCGGAGGGACATTAATATGAAAAAGACGCTGATCCTGTTAGCGATGGTAGTTGCCCTGATGATCCTGCCATTTTTTATTAACCACGGCGGCGAGTTTGGCGGCTCGGACGGTGAAGCGGAGAGCCAGATCCAGGTGGTGGCGCCAGATTATCAACCCTGGTTCCAGCCGCTGTACGAACCGGCGAGTGGCGAGATTGAGAGCCTGCTGTTTACCCTGCAGGGCTCGCTGGGCGCGGCGGTGATTTTCTACATTCTCGGCTATGCGAGGGGCAGGCAGCGCCGTGATGACCGGGTTTGACCGACTCAGCTACCAGAGCCGCTGGTTGCAGGTGGCGCCAGAGCGGAAGTTTCTGCTCTGGCTGCTGCTGATGGTGCTGGCCTTTACGCTGCCGGCGTGGGGCCAGGCGCTGACGCTGGCGCTGACCGCCGCGCTGACCTGCTGGCTGCTGCGGGTCTCATTCTGGCGCTGGTGCCGGTGGATGGCGCTGCCCTTTGGCTTTTTGCTGGTCGGCGTGCTGACCATTCTGTTTAGCATCAGCCGCGACCCGCAGATGCTGTTAGCGAGCTTTCGGCTGGGCGCTTTCTCGATAGGGATTTCCGCCCAGGGGCTGGCCGTGGCCGGGGAGACCTTCTGGCGCAGCCTGGCGGCGATGGCGGCCACGCTCTGGCTGGTGCTTAATCTGCCTTTCCCGCAGCTGATTATCTTACTCAAGCGCGGTCGCGTACCGCGACTGTTGACGGAGCAGATCCTGCTGACCTGGCGCTTCATTTTTATTCTGTTAGACGAGGCGATGGCGATTCACCGCGCGCAAACCCTGCGTTTTGGCTATGGTAGCGTGCCGCAGGGCTATCGCTCGCTGGCGATGCTGGTGGGACTGCTGTTCACCCGCGTCCTCCTGCGCTATCAGCAGATGAGCACGGCGCTGGATATCAAATTGTACCAGGGTGATTTTCACCTCTAAGGATAAGTATGCTTGCCACAACCGATCTCTGGTTTCGCTATCAGGATGAGCCGGTACTCAAAGGGCTGACGCTGGATTTTTCCCGCCACGCGGTGACCGGCCTGGTGGGGGCCAACGGCTGCGGAAAGTCGACGTTGTTTATGAACCTGAGCGGCCTGCTGCGCCCGCAGCAGGGGGCGGTGCTGTGGCAAGGAGAGGCGCTGAATTACAGCAAGCGCGGTCTGCTGGCGTTGCGCCAGCAGGTGGCGACGGTGTTTCAGGATCCGGACCAGCAAATTTTCTATACCGATATCGACAGCGATATCGCTTTTAGTCTGCGTAACCTCGGGGTGGCGGAAGAGGAGATCGCCCGCCGGGTGGATGAAGCGTTGACCCTCGTCGATGCCCAGGGGTTTCGCCAGCAGCCGATCCAGTGCCTCAGCCATGGGCAGAAAAAACGGGTGGCGATCGCCGGGGCGCTGGTGCTGCAGGCGCGCTACCTGCTGCTTGACGAGCCCACCGCGGGCCTCGATCCCCGGGGGCGGGCGCAGATGATCGCCATCATCCAGCGCATTGTCGGGCAGGGGCGGCGCGTGGTGATCTCCAGCCATGATATCGATTTGATCTATGAGGTGAGCGATGCTGTTTACGTTCTGCGTCACGGCGAAGTGCTGGCCGAGGGGGATCCCGGCGAGGTATTTGCCTGCGCGGAGACGATGGACCGGGCGGGATTGACGCAGCCGTGGCTGGTGAAACTTCATAGCGAACTGGGATTGCCGCTGTGTAAAACCGAAGCGGAGTTTTTTCAGCGGATGCACAACAACGCGATAGGCGCGATAAAGGAGGCGTCATGACGCTGGCAGTGATGTTACAGGGCACGGCTTCCGACGTCGGGAAAAGCGTGCTGGTGGCGGGACTGTGCCGCATTTTTCATCAGGATGGGCTGCGCACCGCGCCGTTTAAATCACAGAATATGGCGCTGAACTCCGGCATTACGCCGGATGGCAAAGAGATGGGCCGGGCGCAGATTTTCCAGGCCGAAGCGGCAGGGATCGCGCCGGATGTCCGCATGAACCCGATTTTGCTCAAGCCCACCAGCGACCGTCAGGCGCAGGTGGTGCTGATGGGGCAGGTGGCGACCAGCATGGACGCGGTGAGCTATCACCAGTACAAGCCGCGCCTGCGCGAGCAGATCCTCGCGGTCTACCAGAGCCTGGCCGGGGAGTATGAGGCGCTGGTGCTGGAAGGCGCCGGCAGTCCGGCGGAGATTAACCTGCGCGACCGCGATATCGTCAATATGGGCATGGCCGAGATGGCGCAATGTCCGGTGATCCTGGTGGCCGATATCGACCGCGGCGGGGTATTTGCCGCGATTTACGGTACGCTGGCGCTACTGCAGCCCGAGGAGCGGGCGCGGGTCAAAGGGGTGATCATCAATAAATTCCGCGGCGATGTGGCGCTCCTGCGCTCCGGGATAGAGCAGATCGAGGCGTTGACCGGGGTGCCGGTGCTGGGCGTTATGCCGTGGCTTGACGTGGATCTCGAGGATGAGGACGGCGTCGCGCTGCAGGCCGGGAAATACCATCGCACCGACCGGCGCGACATCGACATCGCTGTGGTTCACCTGCCACATATCGCCAATTTTACCGACTTTAACGCCCTGGCGGCGCAGCCTGACGTCCGGGTGCGCTATGTCCGCGATCCGCAGGCGCTGGCCGACGCCGACCTGGTCATTCTCCCGGGCAGTAAAAATACCCTCGGCGATCTGTGCTGGCTGCGCGAGAGCGGCATGGCGCATGCGGTCGAGCAGGCCCGGCAGCGCAAGGTGCCGCTGCTGGGGATCTGCGGCGGCTATCAGATGCTGGGCGAAACCATTATTGATGAGGTGGAGTCTGGCCTTGGCACCCAGCCCGGACTGGGGGTGCTGAAGACCGTGACCCACTTCGCTCAGCACAAAACCACCACCCAGGTACAGGCGACCCTGGGGTCTGCGCTCCCGGATTGGCTAGCCGACGCGGCGGGTCTGCGCGTCAGTGGCTATGAAATTCATATGGGCGAGACGCGCCGCGAGGCCGGCAGCCCGCCGCTGCTGCAACTGCATAAAGCGGGACAGTCAGTGGACGACGGGGCGATAAGCGACGACGGCCTGGCATTCGGCACCTATCTCCATGGCCTGTTCGACAGCGATGCCTTTACCCGGGCGCTGCTCAACGGCCTGCGCCAGCGCAAAGGGCTGGCGCCTCTGGATAGCGTGCTGGAATATGCCCGCTATAAAACCCGGCAGTTTGATCGGCTGGCGGACGCCATGCGCGAACATATCGCCATCGATAAAATTTACGCCATCATGCGCCAACATCAGGAGCCCCTATGCTGACTCTGGTTACCGGCGGCGCGCGCAGCGGCAAAAGCCGCCATGCCGAGGCGCTGATTGCCGATGCGCCGCAGGTGTTATATATCGCCACCTCGCAAATCTTTGACGACGAGATGGCCGCAAGGATCCAGCATCATCGCGACGGCAGGCCCGCCCACTGGCGCACCGCCGAGCGCTGGCAGCAGCTTGATGAACTGATCACCCCGGATATCGCCCCAGAGGAGGCGATTTTGCTGGAATGCATCACCACCATGGTCACCAACCTGCTGTTCGCGCTCGGCGGCGACAGCGACCCCGACGGCTGGGATTACGCCGCCATGGAGCGGGCTATTGATGACGAAATTGGCGTGCTGATTGCCGCCTGTCAGCGCTGCCCGGCGCACGTCGTGCTGGTGACCAACGAGGTGGGGATGGGGATTGTGCCGGAGAATCGCCTGGCGCGGCATTTTCGCGATATCGCCGGGCGGGTCAATCAGCGCCTGGCGGCCGCGGCGGATGTGGTCTGGCTGGTGGTCTCCGGCATTGGCGTCAAAATCAAATAACTCAATCGCTGGCTGACCGGGCCAGCTCTGGCAGGGATTCTGTATGCAAAATTTAAACACGGTTCTGCGGGCGATCCCCGCGCCGGACGCTGACGCCATGGCGCGGGCACAGCAACACATCGACGGTTTACTCAAGCCCCCCGGCAGCCTCGGGCGTCTGGAGGCGCTGGCGGTGCAGCTGGCGGGAATGCCCGGCCTGGGCGGCCAGCCGCAGGTGGAGAAAAAGGCCCTGTTGGTGATGTGCGCCGACCATGGGGTGTGGGACGAAGGGGTGGCGATTTCGCCGAAAGCGGTCACCGCCATCCAGGCGGCGAATATGACCCGCGGCACTACCGGCGTCTGCGTGCTCGCCGCCCAGGCCGGGGCGAAAGTGCATGTGATAGATGTCGGTATCGATAGCGAACCGCTCCCCGGCGTGGTGAATATGCGGGTGGCGCGGGGCTGCGGCAATATTGCCCGCGGCCCGGCCATGACCCGCGAGCAGGGGCAGGAGCTGTTGCTGGAGGTGATGCGCTACACCCGCGCGCTGGCGCAGGAGGGCGTTACCCTGTTTGGCGTCGGCGAGCTGGGGATGGCCAATACCACGCCAGCGGCGGCGATCGTCAGCGTTCTGACCGGCAGCGATGCGCAGGAGGTGGTCGGGATTGGCGCCAATCTGCCGTTGGCGAAGGTTGGCAACAAGGTGGAGGTGGTGCGGCGGGCTATCGCCGTCAATCAGCCCGACCCGAAGGATGGCCTCGACGTGCTGACCAAAGTCGGTGGTTTCGATCTGCTGGGGATGGCGGGGGTGATGCTGGGGGCGGCGTCCTGTGGGC
The DNA here is from genome assembly GCF_002810615.1 of Klebsiella sp. G-Nf4. NCBI lineage: Bacteria > Pseudomonadati > Pseudomonadota > Gammaproteobacteria > Enterobacterales > Enterobacteriaceae > Klebsiella > Klebsiella sp. G-Nf4. Next base: position 178,524 of record NZ_PION01000002.1, read on the forward strand.
TGCCGGTGGTGCTGGATGGCTTTCTTTCCTACGCCGCAGCGCTGGCGGCGTGTCAGATAGCGCCGGAGGTAAAACCGTATCTGATCCCGTCCCACTATTCGGCGGAGAAGGGGGCGCGTATCGCGCTGGCGCACCTGGGACTCGAACCGTATCTCAATATGGGTATGCGTCTGGGAGAAGGCAGCGGCGCGGCGCTGGCGATGCCGATCGTCGAGGCGGCCTGTGCGATGTACCATCGCATGGGCATGCTGGCGGCAAGCAATATTGTGTTACCGAAGGGGTAAACCGGAGAGGGGGCGGCAATGGCCGTTCCCGTTTTCGGCAGAGGTTTTGCCGGCGGCAGAAACAAAAAAACACCCTTGAGGGTGTTTATAATGTTGGTTGCGGGGGCCGGATTTGAACCGACGACCTTCGGGTTATGAGCCCGACGAGCTACCAGGCTGCTCCACCCCGCGTCACCGTACTGCTTCACTTTGTCAAATTTGATTGGTTGCGGGGGCCGGATTTGAACCGACGACCTTCGGGTTATGAGCCCGACGAGCTACCAGGCTGCTCCACCCCGCGTCACCGTACTGCTTTACTTCATCAAATTTTAATTGGTTGCGGGGGCCGGATTTGAACCGACGACCTTCGGGTTATGAGCCCGACGAGCTACCAGGCTGCTCCACCCCGCGTCCGTGGAAGCGCACTATACTCCGCTAGCGAGATGTTGCAACCTTTTTTCGACCAAATCGACATTTTTGTAAGAATTGGCTTATAAAACGCCATGTTGTGGTCTTTTTTTACACAAATCTGTGCCATCGATGAGATCGCGCATTTCAATAGCCCCGGCGCTTTGTTATCTTCAACACGCACTAAGGCTTCGCAGCAAAAGATGAGACACCATGAAAGGACGTTGGGCAAAATATGTAGCGACGGGGGCAATGCTGGCCATGCTCGCCGCCTGTTCCTCAAAACCGACCGACCGCGGTCAGCAATATAGCGATGGCAAGTTCACCCAGCCGTTTTCACTGGTAAACCAGCCGGATGCCGTCGGGGCGCCGATCAACGCCGGCGACTTCTCCGAACAGGTTAATCAAATTCGTAACGCCTCGCCGCGTCTCTATAATAGCCAGAGCAACGTCTATAATGCGCTGCAGGAGTGGCTGCGCGCGGGCGGTGACACGCGTACGCTGCGCCAGTTCGGCATTGACGCCTGGCAGATGCAGGGCACCGACAACTATGGCAACGTCCAGTTTACCGGCTACTACACGCCGGTCGTGCAGGCGCGCCACACCCGTCAGGGTGAATTCCAGTACCCCATTTACCGTATGCCGCCGAAACGCGGCAAGCTGCCGTCCCGCGCCAGCATTTATGCCGGCGCGCTGAGCGACAACTATGTGCTGGCGTACAGCAATTCGCTGATGGATAACTTCATCATGGACGTGCAGGGCAGCGGCTATATCGATTTTGGCGATGGTTCGCCGCTCAACTTCTTTAGCTATGCCGGGAAAAACGGCTGGTCCTACCGCAGTATCGGCAAGGTGCTGATCGACCGTGGGGAAGTCAAGAAAGAAGATATGTCGATGCAGGCGATCCGCGAGTGGGGTGAAAAGCACAGCGAAGCGGAAGTGCGCGAGCTGCTGGAGCAGAACCCGTCGTTTGTGTTCTTTAAACCACAGTCTTTCGCGCCGGTGAAAGGCGCCAGCGCCGTGCCGCTGATCGGCCGCGCTTCGGTGGCTTCCGACCGGTCGATAATTCCGCCGGGAACTACCTTGCTGGCCGAGGTGCCACTGCTGGATAATAACGGCAAGTTTAACGGCCAGTACGAACTGCGCCTGATGGTCGCTCTCGACGTCGGCGGGGCCATCAAAGGCCAGCATTTCGACATTTATCAGGGCATTGGGCCTGACGCAGGCCACCGTGCCGGCTGGTATAACCATTATGGCCGCGTATGGGTGCTGAAAAACGCCCCGGGCGCGGGGAACGTCTTTAGCGGCTAACTCCCCTGGCCATGCCTGTTGACCTGGGCGCCCGGATGACGCCGTTTTACGGCGGCCTCCGGGCGCTGTCATTTTGTTCTGAGGTTCTATGTCTGTTGTAATCAGCGATGCCTGGCGCCAGCGTTTTGGCGGTACGGCACGTTTATATGGTGAAAAAGCACTGCAATGTTTTGCTGATGCCCACGTCTGCGTGGTCGGGATTGGCGGGGTCGGCTCGTGGGCGGCGGAAGCGCTGGCGAGAACCGGCATCGGGGCGATTACCCTTATTGATATGGATGATGTCTGCGTTACCAATACCAACCGCCAGATCCATGCCCTGAGCGGCAACGTCGGGCTGGCGAAAGCGGAAGTGATGGCGGAACGTATTCGTCTCATCAACCCGGAGTGTCGGGTGACGGTGGTGGATGATTTCGTGACCCCGGAAAACGTGGCCGAATACCTGGGCGCCGACTTTAGCTATGTCATCGACGCGATCGATAGCGTCCGGCCGAAAGCGGCGCTTATCGCCTGGTGTCGCCGCTACAAAGTGCCGCTGGTCACCACCGGCGGGGCGGGCGGGCAGATTGACCCAACGCAGATCCAGGTCGCTGACCTGGCGAAGACCATCCAGGATCCGCTGGCGGCTAAACTGCGCGAGCGGCTGAAAAGTCAGTTTGGAGTGGTGAAAAACAGTAAAGGTAAGCTCGGCGTGGACTGCGTCTTCTCTACGGAAGCGCTGGTCTACCCGCAAGCGGACGGCAGCGTCTGCGCGATGAAGAGCACGGCGGAAGGGCCAAAGCGGATGGACTGCGCTTCCGGCTTTGGCGCGGCCACCATGGTGACCGCGACCTTTGGTTTTGTCGCGGTGTCGCATGCTCTGAAGAAGATGCTGGCGAAAGCGGAGCGGCAGACGACGTAAATTCCCGGGTCGCGGCGCAGGCGCCTTACCCGGTCTACAGGACAATTCCCCGGAGGCGGCGCTGCGCACCTGTCCGGGCGACAAAACTGCATGAGCCCGTAGCCCGGGCAAGGCGCGTCAAGCGCCGCCCCCGGGATGAGCTTAAACCTCAACCTCGCGGGCGGCGGCGAGTACCGCCTCGCTCAGGGCGCTGAGGCCCTGGCTGCGCGAGGCGCTGAGCTGGCCGCGCAGCCCCAACTCGTCGAACAGCGCCAGCGGATCCTGCGCCAGGATCCCGGCGCGGGTTTTTCCTTCCACGGCGGTCAACAGCACCGCCAGCAGACCGCGCACAATCCGTCCTTCGCTGTCGCCAAAGAAGTGCAGCCTGCCCTCGGCGTCCTCCTCATAGCCCAGCCAGACGCGGTTTTCACACCCGGCAATCTCCCGGGCCTGCGCTTTGCGCTCATCGGTCAGCGCCGGCAGCTTTTTGCCCAATAAAATCAGCTGACGATATTTATCCTCCCACTGGTTTAGCGGGGCGAAGGTCTGGCGCAGCGTGGCGTCGGTAATGGTTGTGCCGAAGGGGTGCAGAGTTGTCATTAATCCACCAGAATTTCCAGGGCGCGATCCACCGCGTGGACCAGCGCCGCAACATCGTCTTGGGTATTGTAGGGGGCGAAAGAGGCCCGCAGCGTGCCGCTGACCCCTAAGGCCGCCAGCAGCGGCTGGGCGCAGTGTTGCCCGGCACGCAGGGCAATGCCCGACTCCGCCAGCAGCGTCACCAGATCGCTGTGATGAACACCGTCGAATTCAAAGGCGAGCAGGCTTGACTGCTGGCAGCGGAAAGAGCGGAAGCCCGGCCGTTTCGCCAGCGCCTCTTCCGCCAGGCTCGCCAGACTGCGGCTCCAGTTTTCCGCCTGGCCGATATCGCTCTGCGCCAGCCACTCCAGGGCGGCGCTAAGGCCGATAACCCCGGCGACATTCGGCGTACCGGCCTCGAGACCATAAGGGGCCGGCTGCGGCGTAAAGCCGTCAAAGCTGACCTCGGCGATCATTTTTCCGCCGCCGAGCCAGGGCGACATCGCCGCCAGCAGCTCGCTTTTGCCGTACAGGGCGCCGATCCCGGTCGGGCCATACAGCTTATGGCCGGAAAAGGCGTAAAAATCGATATCCAGCGCCTGCACATCAGCGGGGAAATGCACCGCGCCCTGGGCGCCATCGACCATCACCACCATCCCGGCGGCGTGAGCAAGGCGGATAGCCTGCGCCAGGTCCGGGCAGCCGCCGGTGACGTTGGACATCTGACCGATGGCCAGCACCCGGCTGCGCGGGGTGATGAGCGCGCTGAGGCTGGCGATATCCGGCAGGCGGTCAGCGCCAAGCGGCAGCTTGACCACTCTGGCGCCGGTCTGCCCGGCCACCATCAGCCAGGGCACGAGGTTGGCATGATGCTCGGCTTCGCTAACGATAATTTCATCGCCAGGCTGCAGGCGCGGCCGGACGTAGCTCTGCGCCACCATATTGATGGCCTCGGTGGTCCCCCGCGTCCAGACGATATCTTTGCCGGACGGGGCGTTAAGCCACGCCGCCACGCGCTCGCGGGCCGCCTCATAGCGCTCGGTCAGCCGCTGGGCGGCGGCGAACTGGCTGCGATGGACGTTGCCGGCGCTCAGGCGATAAAACTGGTCGCTGGCGTCGATCACCGCCTGCGGTTTGAGCGCTGTCGCCGCGCTGTCGAGATAGACGCCGGCATCGGCCAGAGCCGGAAACTGCGCGCGAAAGTGCGCCGGGTTGAATGCGTTCATGGAATTCCTCGTATCAATACCGCGATCGTCGCGCAATTTGCCGGGCGTGACAAGGCCTCTGCGCCCTGTGGAATTGTCCGAATGTGACTCCAGGTGGGTCAAAGAGGGTTATGCTGAAAAGTGTTGGGTTTGTGTTTTAACCTATTACTTAACGAGTCACGAATAGTATAAATAGCCGTAAGGAGAGAAAAATGAAAATGACTAAGGCCGCTGCGATTATCTCTGCCTGTATGCTGACTTTAGGCCTGAGCGCCTGTTCCTCTAACTATGTGATGCATACCAATGATGGGCGGACCATCGTTACCGACGGGAAACCGCAAACCGATAATGATACTGGCATGATCTCGTATAAGGACGCGTGGGGCAACAAACAGCAGATCAATCGCTCTGACGTGAAACAGCTGGGTGAGCTGGACGAGTAAGGCAGTAAAAAGGCAAAAAAAAGCACCGCGCGTTGCGGTGCTACATTAAATCACTATGGACAGACAGGGTAAATGTACAGGAAGTGAAAAGGGGTAGCTTTGCTACCAGGGTCTGCAAAGACAGACCAATTGCAAACACAACAACACAACATCACAACCGTAAGCCAAAAGCTTGATGGAACACGCATTCCAAAAAAAGCTTCTCGTTCCGGCTCAGGAAGTGCCGCCACTATAGGTATTTGCTGGTAGAACCTCAACGGACAATTTATAATGGCTCAGATAAAAAAAACTAATAGGTTAACCATTGTTTCCTATTTGTTAAATCGAGTTAACATCTAAGCCAGAATAACCATGTCGAAGCGATTACCACCTCTGAATGCATTACGTGTTTTTGATGCAGCCGCACGTCATCTCAGCTTCACTCGGGCAGCCGATGAGCTTTTTGTGACGCAGGCCGCAGTCAGCCATCAAATCAAGTCTCTCGAGGATTTTCTGGGCCTTAAGCTGTTCCGGCGGCGCAATCGTTCGCTGCTGTTAACGGAAGAAGGGCAGAGCTATTTTCAGGATATTAAAGAGATTTTTTCGCAACTGACGGAAGCGACGCGTAAACTGCAGGCGCGCAGCGCCAAAGGGGCATTAACGGTCAGTTTATTGCCAAGTTTTGCCATCCAGTGGCTGGTGCCGAGACTGACAAGCTTTAACTCAGCTTATCCGGGAATCGACGTCAGGATCCAGGCGGTGGACCGCCAGGAGGATAAGCTGGCGGACGATGTCGATGTGGCGATTTTTTACGGGCGCGGCAACTGGCCGGGCCTGCGTGTGGAAAAATTGTACGCCGAGTATCTGCTGCCGGTCTGCTCCCCGCTCTTGCTCACCGGCGACAAAGCATTGAAAACGCCTGCCGATCTGGCGCAACATACGCTGCTTCACGATGCGTCCCGCCGCGACTGGCAAACTTATACCCGCCAGCTTGGTCTAAGCCATATTAATGTGCAACAGGGGCCGATTTTCAGCCACAGCGCGATGGTGCTGCAGGCAGCCATTCACGGACAGGGCGTGGCGCTGGCCAACAACGTGATGGCGCAGTCCGAAATTGAAGCCGGTCGTCTGGTGTGTCCGTTTAATGATGTTCTGGTCAGTAAGAATGCGTTTTACCTTGTTTGCCATGACAGTCAGGCAGAACTGGGTAAAATAGCCGCTTTCCGGCAGTGGATCCTGGCGAAAGCGGCAAGTGAACAAGAAAAATTCCGCTTTCGTTATGAACAATAAATACTTGTAGGGTAAAAACATGACCAGCCGTTTTATGCTGATATTCGCCGCGATTAGCGGCTTTATCTTTGTGGCTCTGGGTGCCTTTGGCGCGCATGTATTAAGTCAATCGCTCGGCGCGGCGGAGATGGCCTGGATCCATACCGGCCTGGAGTACCAGGCCTTCCATACCCTGGCGATTTTTGGTCTGGCGGTGGCGATGCAGCGCCGGATCAGCATCTGGTTCTACTGGAGTAGCGTATTTCTGGCGTTAGGGACCGTGTTGTTCAGCGGTAGCCTCTACTGCCTGGCGCTCTCGCATTTACGCCTGTGGGCGTTCGTGACCCCGGTGGGCGGCGTGAGCTTCCTCGCCGGTTGGGTTTTAATGTTAATTGGTGCAATTCGTCTGAAACGTAAGGGCGTTGTTCATGAATAAGGTTGTCCTCTATTGTCGCCCTGGGTTTGAGAAAGAGTGCGCAGCAGAAATTACCGATAAGGCCGCCCGCCTTGAGGTGTTTGGTTTTGCCCGGGTCAAAGATGACTCCGGCTATGTGATTTTTGAGTGCTATCAGGCCGAAGATGGCGAAAAGCTGGTGCGCGAACTGCCGTTCAGCTCCCTGGTGTTCGCCCGCCAGATGTTTGTGGTCGGCGAACTGCTGCGCGATCTGCCGCCGGAAGACCGGATTTCCCCGATCGTCGGTATGCTGCAGGGCGTGGTGGAGAAGGGTGGCGAGCTGCGTGTGGAAGTGGCGGATACCAACGAAAGCAAAGAGCTGATGAAGTTCTGCCGTAAGTTTACGGTGCCGTTACGTGCGGCGCTGCGTGAGGCGGGCGTGCTGACCAACTATGAAACGTCAAAACGTCCGGTGGTCCATGTGTTCTTTATCGCCCCCGGTTGCTGCTACACCGGCTACTCGTTGTCTAACAACAACTCGCCGTTCTATATGGGCATTCCGCGTCTTAAATTCCCGTCCGATGCGCCGAGCCGCTCCACCCTCAAGCTGGAAGAGGCATTCCACGTCTTTATTCCGGCGGATGAGTGGGATGAGCGTCTGGCGAACGGTATGTATGCCGTCGATCTCGGCGCCTGCCCGGGCGGCTGGACCTATCAGCTGGTGAAACGCAATATGTGGGTTTCCTCGGTGGATAACGGCCCAATGGCGCAGAGCCTGATGGATACCGGCCAGGTGACCTGGCTGCGCGAAGATGGCTTTAAGTATCGCCCCACGCGCAACAACATCTCGTGGATGGTGTGCGACATGGTAGAGAAACCAGCGAAAGTGGCGGCGCTGATGGCGCAGTGGCTGGTCAACGGCTGGTGCCGGGAAACCATCTTCAACCTTAAGCTGCCGATGAAAAAGCGCTACGAAGAGCTTTCGCGCAACCTGGCCTATATCCAGGAACAGCTGGACGAGCACGGCGTTAACGCCCAGATCCAGGCGCGTCAGCTGTATCACGATCGTGAAGAAGTGACCGTTCACGTGCGCCGCCTGTGGGCCGCCGTCGGCGGACGTCGCGACGAGCGTTAATCACTACACCGCAGGCCGGAGACGCGTGGGTGCTCTCCGGCCTTCCCGCCCTGTTATTAAGGCTGTGGCGCATCCGACACGATGTGCGTCACGTCATCCAGATGACCAATTCTCGCCTCGCCGGAGCGGTTGAACTTGCTTTTGTCGATCAGCAGCAGCGACTGTGCCGCCCGTTTTAGCAGGATCGATTTAAAGTCGGCATTGAACGCATTGGAGTCCCATAGCGCGCCCTGCGGGTCGATGCCTTCGCAGGAAAAAATAAACAGATCGATCTCCAGCGATTTCAGCTGGGAAATCAGCGCCGGGTTCACGTAGCAGCCATATTTCCGCTGCAGAGTGCCGCCGGAGCAGGTGAGCGTGATCTGGTCGCGTTTGGCCAGCTCCTGGCAGATGGGCTGGCTGTTGGTAAAGACGTGCAGCGGGCGGTCCGGCAGCTGGCGGGCGAGATACCAGCAAGTGGAGCTGGCATCGAGGGCGATCACCATCCCTTCGTCAATCCAGGCCAGCGCTTCGCGGGCGATATCGGCTTTATGCGCGTAATGGCTTTTCAGCCGCATGTGAAAAGGGTCGCCGCTGTCCTGGCTGCGCTGATGGATCACTTTGGCCCGGCCGTGGTTGCGCAGCACTTTGCCCTGCGCCTGTAGCTCGCTCAGATCGCGGCGAATGGTTTCCCTGCTGACGTTGAGCTGTTTTGACAAGGTTTCGGTGGTCAGGCTGCTGTGGTTGATCAAGAGATCGACGATCGCCTGCTGGCGGGCCGCTTTCATTTATTCTCACCCCATCATTGATTGAGCGTCTGCCTGATGCAGACGCTCCGGCATGAGATTACGGCGTGACTCCTTTTTTTAAAAGGATATTTCCGTACTTAGCGCACTCTCCTGTGATAACGATCGCAAAGGCTTTTTGCGCCCGGTCGTAGAAGGCAAAGCGGTCAATCCGCACGATGTCCGGGCAGGGCGCCTGCGCCGAGAGCGCCTGCCGATAGCGCTGTTCCACCGTCGGGTCGAGCGCATCGCCTTCGACGGCGGCCATCATCACCAGCGGCGGCGCGTAGCTGTCTAACTCGAACAGCGGGATAATCGCCTGCAGCAGATCGCTGACCCGCAGGCCATCGGCGCGGATCACCTGTGGCCCCATGCTGTGCGCCGGGAAGTGGGCATCGGAAAAAATGATTTCATCCCCATGGCCCATTTCGGCCAGCACTTTCAGCAGTTCCGGCGATATCAGCGGGGAAATGGTTTTGAGCATCTCAGGCTTCCTCTATCAGTTCAGGTTCAGTTTGTGGCCAGAAATAGCGGTAGCGGTACGCGACCTGCGCTCTGGCCTGTTCCGGCGAAGAGAACTCGCCCACGCCATACCAGCCAAACATCGCCGCGCCGGCCACGGTGGTTTCGGCATCATCGAGGACTTTGACCGGTATCCCGAGTCGGTTGGCCTTGATCTGGTTCCATAGCGCGTTGCGGCTGCCGCCGCCGACCAGCAGCAGCTCTTGCGCCCTGAAGCCGCCGATGTTTTCCAGGGTATGCAGATGCTGCGCCAGCTGGTCGCTTAACCCCTCCAGCGCGGCGCGGTAAAAATGGCCGCGGGTGGTGTTGAGCGTGACGCCCCGCCAGCCGGCGTGCTGGCTGGTGAGCAGGTCGCATTGCATCCTGACGCCCTGGGCGCCGGGCGGGATCGCCTGCGCTTCGTTAATCAGCGTCTGCCACGGGGTGTCAGCGCTCCACAGCAGTTTGCGCACCCATTCGAGCACGCCGGAGGCCAGCCACTGCATTCCCGGGTTATAGCGGCCCGGCTGGCTGTCCAGCTCGCAGGTGGAGCCGCTGTAATCACAGAGCAGCGAAGTGTCTACCTGGGCGCTGCGTACCATCAGGATCTCCCAGGTCCCGGAGGAGAGCACCGGCTCATCCTGCCCGGCGCCGGCGCCAAACAGAGCGAACTGGGTGTCATGCCCGGCCGAGATAACCGGGATCCCGGCGGGAAGGCCCAGCAGCGCAGCGGCATCTGGCAGCAGGGCGCCGATCGGCTGGCCTGCTTCAACCAGCCGCGGGAACAGGCGGCGCGGCAGGCCGGTCGCCTGCAGGATTGGCGCGCTGAAATCGCGCTGCCGGAGATCGAGTATCTGACTGGTACCCGCCATGGTGAGGTCGGTGGTGAACTCCCCTGTCAGCCGGTGGTTGATCAGCGATGAAATAAACAGCCAGGCATGGGCCTGCGCCAGCAACTGCGGGTGGTTCTCTTTCAGCCACACCAGCTTATACAGGGTGTTGAACGCAAACGCGCCGACGCCGGTAATCTGCTGCAGCTGGTGTGCTGGCATATACTGGCTGATATTCTCCATCACCGCCGCGGTGCGCGGGCATTTCCAGCTGATGATCGGATACAGCAGGGCACCCTGCTCATCCACCAGCGCGCCATCGACGCCAAAGGTCGTGACGGTGATGCCGCGCACCGTGCAGGAGGCCAGCTGGTCATGGATCTGCCGACAGCAGTCGGCAAAGCGCAGCATAATGGCCTCCAGCGACCACTGGTGCCAGTCGCTGCTCTCCGCCGCGATGTCGCTGGCGTTCGCCGTTGCGGCGCGGGCGATAATGTTTCCCTGTCGGTCAACGGCCATCGCCCGCACGTTGGTGGCGCCGCAGTCGAGGACCAGGATAACGTCTTGCTTCATAGTGACTCCCGAAACAACATGGCCGGATGGCGCTGCGCTTATCCGGCCTACTAACAGAGCGCGTCGGTAGGCCCGGTAAGCCTGCGCTACCGGGCAAAACCAACCTGTTAACGCTTATACAGCGGCCCGTAGTTCTGGCAGGCGCGGTAGTCCTGACCTTCGATGTCCATGCCGTGAGCGGCCCAGGCGGAAGGGCGGTAGATTTTCGCCGCTTCCACGTTGTGCATGCAGACAGGAATGCGCAGCATGGCGGCGAGGGTAATGAAATCCGCACCAACGTGGCCGATGGTCAGCACGCCGTGGTTGGCGCCCCAGTTGGCCATGACCGAATAAACATCGCTGAACGGACCCTTGCCGGTCAGGCGTGGGGCAAACCAGGTGGTGGGCCAGGTGGAGTTGGTGCGGGCGTCGAGCTGGTCGTGCATCGCTTTGGGCAGCGTCACGCTCCAGCCTTCGGCAATTTGCAGCACCGGCCCCAGGCCTTTGATGATGTTTACCCGGGTCATGGTGAACGGCACGCCGCCTTCGGTCAGGAAGCGGGAAGAGAAGCCGCCGCCGCGGAAGTATTCGTGGATCGCCGGGCACCATTCGGTCGCCGCGAGGCAGGCATCCGCCTCGTTCTGTTCAATCTCCCAGTGAGGTTTCATCGTCGGGTTGCCCTGCGCGTCGCGTTGCTGGCAGGAGCCGTCCAGCGCCGCAGAGCCGGAGTTAATCAGGTGAATAATGCCGTGCTCCGCCCGCCCGGTGAGCGGCTGCCCGGTGACCCGCTCAACGGCGTCCGGCGACCAGTAGGTGCGCACGTCGGCAAACACCTGGGCGGTGCCGGTGAGCTGATGACCCATCAGCATGGCCACGCCGTTGAGGCTGTCGTTTTCGGTGGCGACGACAAACGGCTCGCGCACCCCATTCCAGTCAAAAGAGCTGTTGAGTAGCGCTTCGGCGGTATCGCCATTGGGGTATTGATCGGTCCAGTGGCGCTGACCCTGGAAACCGGCGGCGATGGCGTTGTAGCCCAGCGACTCCTCCACCAGCCCTTTTTCCGCCAGTTTCGGGTTGCCCTGCATCATGTCGCGGATGCACATCGCCATCAGCAGGCTCTCTTTCAGCACCGCGCGGCTCTGTGTTTCATTGCGCTTATACTGCTCGGCGTTCTGATCTTCGCCGTAGCGGAAGTGTTTATCCGCCCACGCCAGCGCCATCTCCAGCTCGGTTTCATCATAGATTTTGTGATCGATTCGCCGGCGCAGCTCCGTCATGTCGACAGCCTGCACCTTCATGCCGAGCCAGGACTCAAAAAAGTTATGATCGACGATGGAGCCGGCGATGCCCATTGAGACGCCGCCCAGCGACAGATAGCTTTTCCCTTTCATACTGGCGACCGCCAGGCCGGCGCGCGCGAAGCGCAACAGCTTCTCTTCGACGTCCGCCGGGATCGAGGTGTCATCGGCATCCTGCACGTCATGCCCGTAGATGGAGAACGCCGGGATCCCTTTCTGGCTATGGGCCGCCAGCGCGGCGGCCAGATAGACCGCCCCTGGACGCTCGGTGCCGTTAAAGCCCCAGATGGCCTTCGGGCGCAGCGGATCCATGTCGATGGTTTCGCTGCCGTAGCACCAGCAGGGGGTGACGGTGATGGTCACGCCGACGTTCTGGCTACTGAATTTCTCTTCACAGGCGGCCGACTCGGCCATGCCGGCGATGCAGGTATCGGCAATCACGCACTCCACCTGGGCGCCGCAGGCGTGGCGCAGTTTCTCGCTGATAAGCGCGGCGGTGGCTTTCGCCATGTTCATGGTTTGCGCTTCCAGCGACTCGCGGACCCCCATGCGACGACCATCGATTACCGGCCGGATACCGATCTTCGGTAAGCTCATTTTTTTCATTACAGATCCCTCAGGTTATGCGGATAACAGGTTTAGTTCGTCACCGCTTGTGAACGGAAACGGGCAAAAATAAAGATGATGGCGAAGCACAGCGCCGGGACCAGTTCGGCGGTCGGGATATTGCCGGCGGCGTCGCTGACAAAGCCCATCACCGGGGTGACGATCCCGCCGCCGATAATGGTCATGACGATAAATGACGAGCCATATTTGGTGTCCTGGCCCAGATGCTTAATCCCCAGCGAGAAGATGGTCGGGTACTGAATGGACATAAAGGCGCTGCACAGCGTCAGGGCCAGCAGGCCGACGTGGCCGCCGCTGAAGGCGGAGAGCAAGCAGAGCAGCATGGCGATAAACGCATAGATAGCGAGCACGTTATGCGGCGCAAAGCGGCGGATAAGCCAGGTGCCGGTAAAACGGCCAATAAAGAAGCAGACCATGGTGCCGGTCAGGTAGTTGGCGGCGAAACCGGCCGTCATGCCCGGGATCTCTTCGATAGCGTAGCGAATCAGGTAGCTCCAGCAGGCGGTTTGCGCGCCGACGTAGCAGAACTGGGCCAGCACCGCCCAGCGCCAGTGACGGATGCGCATCAGGCGCGTCAGCGAGGCGAGGAAGGTGCTCTGCGCGCTGTCGCTGTGGTCATCGCTCTGCAGGGAGGGGAAGCGGGTGCAGACGATCAGCAGGGCGACCAGCAGGACGATGGCCACGATAATCATATAGGGGGTTTGTACCGACAGGACCAGGCTGTGCTTCCAGGCGCCGAGCTGTTCCGGCGTCATTTTATCCAGCACCTCCTGCGGCTGATGCGGGACGTTAGACAAAATAAGACTCTGGCCAAATACCACGGCAATAATGGCGCCAAAGGAGTTAAAGGTCTGGGCCAGATTAAGGCGGAAGTGACCACCGCTTTCCGGACCGAGGACGGTCACAAACGGGTTGGCCGCGGTTTCCAGACAGCCAAGTCCGGCGGCGATAATAAATAATCCAATCAGGAATAAGGTGTAATTCATCACTTCGGCGGCAGGCCAGAACAGCGCGGCGCCGCAGGCATATAAAAACAGGCCAGTAAGAATACCTGCTTTATAGCTGAATTTTTTCATCAGCATCCCGGCGGGGATGGGAATAACAAAATAGCCAAAATAAAAAGCCGACTGGATTAATCCGGCTTGAAAATTAGTCAGGGTAAAGGCCTGTTGAAATTGCGGTAATAAAATATCATTCAGATTATTGGCCACGGCCCACAGAAAAAAGAGGGAGCACAGCAGAGCAAAATGAATAATGTAGCTCTTACTCTGCCCGCTCTCCATGGCGCGGTAACTTTGCGTTGGTATCGTTGTGTTTCCCATAGCGTCCTCATCGGTTCAGAAGCATTTACAACAGCGTTCAGGGCGCAGTCTGGTGCTGCAGCAGACCGCAAAATTAAGTGAGCTCAGGTGACGCGCCGGTGAGTGAAATGAAAGTCACGGCGGAACTCATGGCTTCATTTTCAAATAAAAACCGCCTGTTAATATGATGATGGTCACACTTAACGTTCTGCGGGCCATTTTATGTGATAATTGTCACTTTAATTTTTCAAAAACGCTGACCGTTTGAGAAAATAAATTCACAAAACCACAATGCTAATGACCGAATGAATGTATATCGTGGAAAACGGGCAAATGTTACAAGAAAATAAAATGCCCGCTTGATTAAATATTATTAAGAACGGGCATTTTAAACGCGCTCTTAACGGACGTAATTCATCTTTTCATGGCGGAATTATTGACGCGGTTCACAAAATATAGTCATGAAAATTCCCCTTTGATTATTCAGGTTGATGATGAAGACCATTATTCACCCTATCCCACGGTAGCCGACGATATTTCCGTTGCCCTACCGTTGACGGATGATGAGTCACCAAAAGAGGAACGCAATGGAAAGAAACAGACTGGCCCGGCAGATTATCGATACCTGCCTGGAAATGACCCGCCTGGGGTTAAATCAGGGGACCGCCGGCAATGTCAGCGTGCGCTATCAGGGAGGAATGCTGATCACCCCCACCGGTATCCCGTATGAAAAGCTGACGGAAGACAAGATCGTCTTTATTGATGCCGACGGCCAGCATGAGCAGGGAAAACTGCCCTCCAGCGAATGGCGTTTTCATCAGGCGGCCTACCAGACGCGGCCCGATGCCCAGGCGGTGGTCCACAATCACGCCGTTCATTGTACGGCGGTGTCGATCCTCAACCGGCCCATCCCGGCCATCCACTATATGATTGCCGCGGCCGGCGGGAATTCGATCCCCTGCGCGCCCTATGCCACCTTCGGCACCCGCGAGCTGTCTGAACATGTCGCGGTGGCGCTGAAGCACCGCAAGGCGACGCTGCTGCAACATCATGGCCTGATCGCCTGCGAGGCCAGCCTGGAGAAAGCGCTCTGGCTGGCGCATGAAGTGGAAGTTCTGGCCCAACTCTATCTCAGCACCCTGGCGATTACCGACCCGGTACCGGTGCTGGATGACGAGGCGATCGCCATCGTGCTGGAGAAGTTCAAAACCTACGGATTACGCATTGAAGAGTGATGCCGCAACGCTAACAGGAGAGACGCGATGGCAAACAGAATGATCCTCAACGAAACGGCGTGGTTTGGCCGGGGAGCGATAAACGCATTAACCGATGAAGTGGCGCGGCGCGATTATCGCAAAGCATTGATCGTGACCGACAGCACGCTCGCCCGGTGCGGTGTGGCGGCGAAAGTCACCGACAAACTGGATGCCGCCGGGCTGGCATGGGATATGTTCAGCGACGTGATCCCTAACCCGACCATTGCCGTGGTCCAGCAGGGACTGCAGGCCTTTCAGCGCAGCGGGGCGGATTACCTGATCGCCATCGGCGGCGGTTCGCCGCAGGATACCTGTAAAGCGATCGGTATTATTCAGCGTAACCCGGAATTCGCCGATGTCCGTAGCCTTGAGGGGCTGTCGCCCACCCGTCAGCCCAGCGTGCCGATCTTCGCGGTGCCGACCACCGCGGGTACCGCGGCGGAGGTGACGATTAACTATGTCATCACCGATGAAGAACAGCGGCGCAAGTTCGTCTGCGTCGACCCGCATGATATTCCGCAGGTGGCCTTTATCGATGCCGATATGATGGACGCCATGCCGCCGGCGCTGAAGGCGGCTACCGGCGTGGACGCCCTGACACATGCTATCGAAGGGTATCTCACTCGCGGCGCCTGGGCGTTGACCGATGCGCTGCACCTCAAGGCCATCGAGATCATTGCCGGGGCGCTGCGCGGCTCAGTTGCCGGGGACGCCGGCGCGGGCGAAGCCATGGCGCTGGGCCAGTATGTCGCGGGGATGGGGTTTTCCAACGTCGGGCTCGGGCTGGTGCACGGCATGGCGCATCCGCTCGGCGCTTTTTACAACACGCCGCACGGCGTGGCGAATGCCATCCTTTTGCCGCACGTGATGCGCTTTAATGCTGAGGCGACCGGGGAAAAATATCGCGATATCGCCAGGGCGATGGGCGTCAGGGTGGAAGCGTTAAGCCTGACTGCCGCGCGCCAGGCGGCAGTGGAGGCGGTCTGCCAGCTAAACCGCGATGTCGGTATTCCCGGCCATCTACGCGAGGTGGGCGTCAGGAAAGAAGATATTCCGGCGCTGGCGCAGGCGGCGCTGGAGGATGTGTGTACCGGTGGTAACCCACGCGAGGCGCGCCTGGCCGATATCGTCGGGTTATATCAGGCAGCCTGGTGATTGCCAGGCCCGGGGGGGAAGCCGTCGGTGCCGGGAGCCGTTACCCTGCACCGGCACCTCTCTTAACGATGGTCAGCGCGTCAGCCGCAGCTGCTGCAGATTACCGTCCAGCTGGAGGTCGGTCTGCAGGCGGGCCACTTCCCGGCAGGTGAAGGCCATCTCCTGATGCGCGGCCAGTTTTTTGCGCCACTTCTCCGGGACCTCGGCCAGACGGGCGTACAGCCCCTCCAGGTCCTGAAACTCGTTCAACAGCTGGGCGGCGCTTTTGGGACCAATGCCCGCTACGCCCGGCACCTTCGAGCTGCTGATCCCCGCCAGCCCCCAGTAATCCGCCAGTTGCTCCGGAGTGACACCGAACTCGCTGGCGATAAAGGGCGCGTCCAGCCAGCGCTTCTGAAAGTAGTCGCGGATGCGGATGGTGGGTGACAGCAACTGACAGTAGCCTTTGTCAGTGGAGACGATGGTGGCCTGATGACCCGCCTGAGCTACCTTCACCGCCAGAGTGGCGGCGAGGTCGTCCGCTTCGCTGCCCGGCGAGGCCCAGCAGCGGATCCCCCGCTGTTCGAAGGCGGCCCGCAGCGCTGGCATCTCGGCCACCAGCGTTTCCGGCATCGGCGCGCGGCCGGCTTTGTACTCCGGCAGGCGCTGGTGGCGCCAGCCGTGGGCGCGATCTTCATCATCAAACACCGCCACCGCGTGGGTGGGCTGACTGTGGACGATCAGCTGCTCCAGCGCATGCAGGCAGGTATCGACGCAGGGCGAACCCTGCACCGCATGGATGCGGCGGATCAGATTTAACGCGTCGACGATTAACAGATGAACAGCCACAGATACCCCCTTATTCTCAGCGTCTTTAGGGTAACATCGCCATCGGATCGAGGCTATCTGCGCCTGAACAATCAGGAAGATAACGCGCAAATTTCGCTAACTGACCGCCATCATCGGACTGACGATACCGGGCGCGGGTTCGCCGTACCACACCGCTTCGCGCACCGAAACCGGTTTGGCGATAAGCCCAAGGGCGTAAAAGCGATCGGCAATAGTCTGCTGGGCGCGGATCACTGACAGATCCATCGGCCTTGGGCGATGGCTGCGGCGGGCGAGAGCCATGCTCAGTGACCGGGCGTCAATCCCCAGCTCTGCCGAGAGTAAGCGGGCCGCTTCGCCACGATGTGAGTCGATAAACTGCCCGGTGTGGGTCAGCTCCGTCAGCAGACGGCGCATGATATCGCCATGCTGAGCGAGGTAGTCCCGTCGCGAAAGATAAAACTGATGGTTGTTGACCCGTCCTTCGCCGCTGGCGACCACCCGCAGCTCGCCGGTGTGCTCGGCGTCGCTGAGCAGCGGGTCCCACATCATCCAGGCGTCAACCGCCAGGTAGTCGCTGGCGGTCAGCGGGTATTTCGGCGGGGTATAGACCACCCGCACGTCGTTCAGCCCCAGCCCGGCGTCTTCGAGGATCTGCAGCAGCAGCCAGTGGACATTCGACCCCTTATTGAGGGCGATGCGTTTGCCGCGCAGATCGCTGAGCTGGCGAATGTCGCTCTCCTGCGGGACGACCATCGCCACGCTGCGCGGCGCCGGCGGCTCCCATGCGACGTACATCAGTTCGCTATTGCTGGCCTGGGCAAACACCGGCGGCGCTTCCCCGGTGGTGCCGAAGTCGATCTCGTTGCAGGCGAGGGCGTGGAGGAGCTGCGGTCCGGCAGGAAACTCACTCCACAGCACGTTGACGCCGAGGCTGGCGAAGGCGGTTTCCAGACTCTGGCGGGCTTTCAGGATCCCGAGGCTGCCGAAGCGCTGGTAGCCAATGCGCAGTTCGCGATCGGCCCCGACCTCGCTGGCGAACGCCCGCGGCGGCGCAGGCGGGCGGCGGCGGCTTTTGATCAGCCCGAGGTTGGCAAGCTGGGTGCGCAAGGTATGCCGACTGATCCCCAACAGCGCGGCCGCCTGGCTCTGGTTATCATCGCAATGCACCATGGCGTGGCGAATCAGGGCGCTGGTGACTCGCTGCCACAGCGGCTCGCCGGGAAGCGCCAGCTGGTGGCGAATAAAGTCATCCAGTTCATGGTCGTTCGCTGGCGACGGGGCGTCGTTGAGCGTCGCCAGGCGCAGCTGGGCAGGACTGATCTCCTCTTCTTTACTGAGCAGTACTGCGTTATGCAGGGTGTTTTCCAGCTCGCGAATATTGCCCGGCCACGAATAGTCCATCAGCCGGGCCAGTGATTCCGGCGCCAGACGCAGGGTTGGCCGCCCGAGGCGCCGGGCGTAGAGTGATAAAAAGTGGTGCGCCAGCAGCGGGATATCCTGCCGACGCTGGCGCAGCGGCGGCAGCGGCACCACCGCGATATTCAGCCGATAGTAGAGATCCTCGCGAAAGCGGCGCTCACGGATCGCCTGGGCCAGGTCAACGTGGGTGGCGGCAATCACCCGGACATTCACTTTAATCGCTTTGCGTGAGCCGACGCGGGTAATTTCACGCTCCTGCAGCACCCGCAGCAGCTTGACCTGCAGCGGCAAGCTTAATTCGCCGATCTCGTCCAGCAGCAGCGTCCCCCCTTCCGCGGCTTCAAACCAGCCGGGCTGCCCCTGCTGTGCGCCGGTGAAGGCGCCTTTCTCATGGCCGAACAGCTCGGCTTCGGCGAGGCTCTCGGTCAGCGCGCCGCAGTTGACCGCCAGAAACGGTTGCTGGCGACGGGCGCTGTGATGATGGAGATAGCGCGCCACCACCTCCTTGCCGGTGCCGGTTTCGCCCACGATCAGCACGGTCGCCTCCGTTGGCGCGAGCTTGTCCAGCAGGCTCTGGAAAGCCTTCGACGCCGGGTCGATCAGCGCAGGAGCGGTGGAAGGGGATTCTGGGTTCAGCATAGCGGGCCTCCGATCATTGACGCTCTGAACTTATCCTGCGGCGGCAGCGGAAACCAGAGGGGGAAGGCCAGCGGCTGTTGCAAATGCGCCAGCGGATGCGCGGCGGCTGCGTGATTTGCAACAGCGTGGCGCGGCGAAGCTGTTTTCAGTGCCTTGATTTTAAAAGATTAATTTTTCATTCACCATTGGCATGATTATCGCTAACACTCATATAACCAAATTAAAACATCTCTTCGATAAATATCGGATATGGTTATATAGGAAATAGATAATGACGCAGCAAGCTCCCGACAAGATCAATGTCTTCTGGTTCTTACCGACTCATGGCGATGGCCGCTATCTGGGTACCACCGAGGGTGGACGCCCGGTCGATTTACCTTATCTGCAGCAGGTGGCGCTGGCGGCCGACAGCCTGGGCTACTACGGCGTGCTGATCCCCACCGGTAAAAGCTGTGAAGATTCGTGGCTGGTGGCCTCGGCGCTGGCGCCGTTGACCCGCCGTCTGCGCTATCTGGTGGCGGTCAGGCCGGGCCTGCAGCCGCCAACCCTGGCGGCGCGGATGGCGGCCACCCTCGACCGTTTATCGGAAGGTCGGCTGCTGATCAACGTCGTCACCGGCGGCGACCCGGTGGAAAACAAAGGCGACGGTATCTTCCTCAGCCACAGCGAGCGCTATCAGGTGACCCGCGAATTTCTTGATGTTTACACTCGCCTGCTGCGCGGGGAAAAAGTGGATTATCACGGCGAGCATATTCACGTGGAAGGCGCTGAAGTGCTGTTCCCGCCGGTGCAGGAGAATGGCCCGCCGCTCTATTTCGGCGGCTCTTCTGATGCGGCCATTGATGTGGCGGCCGAGCAGATCGACAGCTATCTGACGTGGGGCGAACCCCCGGAACTGGTGGCGGAGAAGCTGGCGGTGGTGCGCGAGCGCGCCGCGGCCCGCGGACGCACCCTGCAGTATGGCATTCGTCTGCACGTCATTGTGCGCGAAACGGAAGAAGAGGCATGGGCCGCCGCCGACCGGCTGATCGCCCATCTTGACGACGATACCATCGCCCAGGCGCAAAAGATCTTCGCCCGCATGGACTCGGCCGGCCAGGCGCGGATGAGCGCCCTGCATCAGGGATCGCGCGATAATTTGCGCATTGCGCCCAATTTGTGGGCCGGCGTCGGGCTGGTGCGCGGTGGCGCGGGTACCGCGCTGGTGGGTAATCCACAACAGGTGGCGGAACGCATCCGCGAATATCAGGCGCTCGGCATCAGTAACTTTATCTTTTCCGGCTACCCGCATCTGGAAGAAGCGCACCGCTTTGCTGAGCTGGTGATGCCTCTGTTGCCGCTGGAAAACGCGGCCTCGTCGAAGGCGCGTAGCGTGAACACCGGTCCGTTTGGCGAAACCATCGGCGGCGATAAGCGCCCGGTGCGCCAGGTCAGCGCCAGCTAATGGCCCGGAGCGCGACCATGAGACAGCATACCGGAGGAGGGCAGCGATGAGTGCAGAACCGCATATCGTGATTATCGGCGGCGGCTTTAGCGGCGCGGCGGTGGCGATTGAGCTGCTGCGCCTGGCGCCGAACGGGGTGCGCGTGACGCTGCTGGAGCCGCGCCAGTCCCCCGGGGCCGGGGTGGCCTACTCCACTGCGGAGCCGACGCACCGGATTAACGTCCCGGCCGCTCGCATGCAGCTGGCCGGCGACGAAGAGGGTGCCTTCGATCATTGGTACCGCCATCAGCCTGCCTTTGCCGTCGATGTGCAGGCGCTGCGCCCGGACGGTTCCGTCTACCCTCAGCGCGGCCAGTTTGGTCGCTATGTGGCACAGCGTTTTGCCGACGCCGCGGTAGCCAGCGGCGGACGGCTTCGCCACCTGCGCGACCGGGCGCTCGCTTTTCATCAGGGGACGGTGACCACCGACGGCGGCCTGCAGCTTAAGGCCGATCTGCTGGTGCTGGCGATCAGTCATCCACCGCCTTCGCTGCCGCCGCAGGCCGAAGCCTGGCGTCATCATCCGGCGCTGATTGCCAACCCGTGGCAGCCCGGCGCGCTCGATGCCATCGCCCCGCACGCCCGGGTGGCGGTGATGGGCACCGGATTAACCATGGCCGATACGGTCGCGACGCTGGACCGGCTGGGCCACCGCGGCAGTATCATCGCCTTTTCGCGCCATGGCCTGCTGTCTCGCGGCAACCTTAGCGGCGCAGGGACAACCTGGCCCGGCGACTATCAGCAGGGCAACCTGCGTCAGCGCCTGCGTCAGATCCGCCTCGACGTCGCGTATGCGGCGCAGCAGGGCCTGAGCTGGCAGGTGGTGCTGGATGCGGTTCGTCAGCAGGGGCAGCGGATCTGGCAGGCGCTCAGCGTCGCCGATCGCCAGCGTTTTCTGCGCCATCTGCGCCATTACTGGGATGTCCACCGCTACCGCGTGGCGCCGCAGGTCGCCGAGGTGCTGGAGGCGCGCCAGCGCACGGGCAGTCTGCAGGTGCAGGCGGCCAGGCTACTGTCGATAAGCGGTGAAGGCGAAACGCTGCGACTGACGCTGGCGCGGCGCGGCGGCGGCGGTGTGCAAACGCTGAGCGTCGATCACCTGATCCTGACGACCGGACCCGCACACCGCGCCCTGACCGACAGCCAGCCATTTTTACAGGACCTCGCCCGCCGCGGCCTGATTCGCGCCGATGCCCTCGGCATGGGCCTGGAGGTGGACAGCCGTTCCCGGGCAGTGGCTGAGCCGCACGTTGAGGCGCTGCCAGTGCTGGTGGCCGGTCCGGCCGCCCGCGGGCGTTTTGGCGAACTGATGGGCCTGCCGCAGGTAGCCGACCATGCCGCTGACGTGGCGGCGCAAGCGTTACTCACGCTCGGGATCCCCCAGGACTCCCGATGTCCTGCGTACTGAATACCTCCCTTTATTTTCCCTGATTCATTTTGCCGCGTGCGCCCCGGCGACGGGCCGCGCTATGGAGATTGCTATGTCATCACAACGTGAAATTCGTCTTAACGCTTTCGATATGAACTGCGTCGGCCATCAGTCGCCGGGCCTGTGGGCGCATCCCCGGGATCGCTCCTGGCAGTATAAAGATCTGGAGTACTGGGTGGATCTGGCGCGGCTGCTGGAGCGCGGCAAGTTCGACGGGCTGTTTATCGCCGACGTGCTGGGGATCTATGACGTACTGAACGGCAGCGGCGACGCGGCGATCCGCCAGGCGACGCAGGTTCCTGTCAACGATCCGCTGGCACTGATCACCCCGATGGCGCTGGTGACGGAGCATCTGGGCTTCGGCCTGACCGCCTCGCTGTCGTTTGAGCATCCTTACCCCTTCGCTCGTCGTCTGTCGACGCTCGATCATCTGACCAAAGGGCGGGTGGGCTGGAATATCGTCACCTCCTATCTGGAGAGCGGGGCGCGCAATATCGGCCAGCAGACTCAGACCGATCATGACACCCGCTATGACTATGCCGATGAGTATTTGCAGGTGATCTACAAACTGCTGGAGGGAAGCTGGGAGGACGGGGCGGTGCTGCGCGACAGAGAGCGGAAGATCTTCAGCGATCCGCGGAAAATCCATCCCATTAACCATCAGGGACAGTTCTTTTCCGTGCCGGGGATCCACCTCTGCGAGCCATCCCCGCAGCGCACGCCGGTGCTGTATCAGGCGGGGGCGTCCAGCCGCGGCAAACAGTTCGCCGCCGGCCATGCCGAATGCGTCTTCGTCGCAGCGCCGTCGAAGGTGCTGCTGAAGAAGACGGTGGCGGATATTCGCCGCCGGGCAGCTGAAGCGGGGCGAGATCCGCACAGCATCCTGATCTTCAACCTGCAGACGGTGATTGTCGGCGACACCGACCGCGAGGCGCAGGCGAAGTGGCAGGAATATAAGCAGTACGTCAGCTATGAAGGCGCGCTGGCGCTGCTCTCCGGCTGGACGGGGATCGATTTCGGCCAGTATCAGCCGGATCAGGTGCTGAAGTATCTGCACACCAACGCCATTCAGTCGGCGGTGGAGGCCTTTTCGACCGCTGATCCGAACCGCCAGTGGACGGTGCAGGCCCTGGCCGATTGGGCGGGGATCGGCGGCTTCGGTCCGCTGGTGGTTGGCAGCGCGCAAACCGTGGCGGACGAACTGCAGTCCTGGGTCGAAGAGACGGACGTCGATGGCTTTAACCTCGCCTATGCCGTCACTCACGAAACCTTCCGCGACGTCGTCGAGCTGCTGGTGCCTGAGCTGCAAAAGCGCGGCGTCTTTAAGCAGGAGTACCGCGAGGGGACCCTGCGCGAAAAACTGTTCGGCGCCGGCCCGCGTCTGGCCGCGCCTCACCCGGGCGCCAGCTACCGCCGCGATGCGCGCACGGCGGCATCGGTAGAGGAGAAGGTGACATGATCGCTATCGATGACCTGCATAAAAGTTACCGCACGGCGGATGGCCGGCTCAGCGCGGTGCTGAAAGGGCTGTCGCTGCAGGTGCCTGAGCGCTCCATCACCGCGGTGGTGGGGCCGAGCGGCGCCGGTAAATCAACCCTGGCGCGCTGCATCAGCCTGCTGGAGCAACCGGACAGCGGCAGCATTCGTATCAATGGCCAGGATCTGTCGGCGCTGTCCGGCGAGGCGCTGCGCCGGGAACGGCGGGCGATTGGCACCGTTTTCCAGTCTTCGGCGCTGCTGAGCCGCAGGACCGCCTGGGAGAATGTCGCCCTGCCGCTGGCGTGGCTGGGTGTGGTGGAGCGCGATATCAAGGCGCGGGTTGGCGAGCTGCTGGAGAGCGTCGGTCTGAGCCACAAAGCGGATGCCTGGCCGGCCCAGCTCTCAGGCGGCCAGCGCCAGCGGATCGGCATTGCCCGCGCGCTGGCGCTGCGCCCGTCCGTTCTGCTGGCGGATGAAGCCACCTCCGGCCTCGATCCTCAGGCCACGGCCTCGGTGCTGGCTTTGCTCAAGCGGCTGCGTGACGAGTACCAGCTGGCGATCGTCCTGATCACCCATGAAATGGACGCGGTGCGCACGGCGGCGGATGCGGTAGCGGAGATCCGCGACGGGACGATCGTCCAGTACGGGCGGATCGAAGATCTGCTGGCGCGTCCCGATTCTCTGCTCGGCCAGCAGCTGTTGCCGCTGACGCCGGCGGCAGCGGCCCACAGCGATCTGCTGTTGCGTCTGAGTTACCGCTGGGATGTGCCGGTGGCCACCGACTGGATCAGCCGCCTGAGCCAGCAGTGGGCGCTGCAGATCGATCTCCTTGGCGGTCACGTCGAGGTGATCAATGGTCGGCTGGCCGGTCGCCTGCAGGCCGGAGTGCGCTTTCAGGGCGAACGCCTGTCGCCCGCGCGACTGCAGGGTCTGCTGGCGCAGCTCGGCATTACGGCGGAGATCCTCGACAGCGCGCCATTGCTCAGGGAGGCGGTATGAAACCGACAGTCATCAGCCAGGATACCCCCTGGGGCGAAATCCCTTCGCTGCTGCTCCCCGCTTATGGCGAAACCTGGCTGATGGTGGCCATTGTGATGCTGTTTGTCGTCACGCTGGGAGGGCTGGTGGGGGTGGTGTTGTTTAACGCCTCGCCGCGGGGGTTATTTCCGCACGCGCTGCTGTACCGGCTGCTGAACTGGGTGGTCAATATGGGACGTTCGCTGCCATTTCTGGTGCTGATGGCCGCCATTATCCCGTTCACATACTGGCTGACCGGCACCACGATTGGCATCCCCGCCGCGGTGGTGCCGATGATCGCCGCCGGCGTCCCGTTCTTTGGCCGTCTGGTGGAGAACGCGCTGCGCGAGTTGCCGGCGGAGGTCACCGCAGTGGGCGTCGTCTGCGGCGGGTCGCGCTGGCAAATCATTGCCAGCGCGCAGCTCAGTGAAGCCTTGCCCGCGCTGGTGGCGGCGGTGACGCTAAACCTGGTCTCGATGATTGAGTATTCGGCTATCGCCGGGACCATCGGCGCTGGCGGCATCGGTTACCTGGCCGTGGTGTACGGCTATCAGCGCTTCGACAACCACATCATGATCGCGACGATCGTTGCCCTGATCGCCACGATCCAGTTGATTCAATTTTTGGGTGACCGTCTGGTCAACCGTTTACGCCACACGCAGGGGAACCTTGTATGACAACAGAGCAATTTGAGTTACGTAAAGCGCGGCGCTGGCCCTGGCTGGCGGCGCTGGCGGTGATTATCCTGCTCGCCATCGCCTTCTGGTGGTGGCGGGGACATTCCCAAAGCCAGCAGGTGGTCTTCGGCAGCACGTTAAAAATTCACTACGAGCCGGCGATGGCTGGAGAGCAGCGGATCATTGAGTATATTAATCAGCATATTGCGCCCGATTACGGTCTGAAACTGGAGGCGGTGGGAGTGCAGGATCCGGTCCAGGCTGACCGCGCGGTAGCGGAAGGACAGTATGCCGGGACGATCTATCAGCATCAGTGGTGGCTTAAACAGGTGGTGGACGCTAACGGCTTTGCGCTGTCGACCACGGTGCCGGTGTTCCAGTGGGCGTTCGGCATCTATTCCGACCGCTACTCGTCGGTACAGGCGTTACCCAACGGCGCGACCATCGTCGTGCCTGACGATGGCGCCAATCAGGGGCAGGCTCTGTGGCTGCTCCAGCGCATTGGGTTGATCTCGCTCGACCCGGCGGTGGAGCCGCGCACGGCGAAGCTGAAAAATATTGTCGGTAACCCGCATCAGTTTGTCTTTAAAGAGCTGGATCTGCTGACCATGCCGCGGGCGTTAAATTCGGTGGATGCCGCCATCGGCTATGTCTCGCAATTTGACGCCGGGAAAGTCCCGCGGGAGAAAGGCATATTATTCCCGCCGGCGCCGCGCACCTTTGCTTCGCAATTAGTGATTGGTACGCCGTATTTATCGCAGGAAAATATCGTCAAATTAAAACAGGCTTTTTCTGACCCACGGATCCAGACGTGGTTAAAAACCACCGATGACCCGCTGGTAAAAGACGTATTAGTTCCGGTGTCCACGGAATAAGCATCCTGCACGACGTCTATTTTCGTTGTTATTTATTTCCCTTGAGGATGCGCGAAAGCGCGTCCTTTTTGTGCCGGTAATATTTATTAACTTATTGATTATATTGATTTTTATATAATGATTTGTTGTTTTGATTCTCGCCGCGCGCGGTCTATAACCGCTAATGACCTGCACAAAATAATAAGGTGAAAAAATGAGTACATTTCCAGTGGATAATCCCGGTATCGCTTCGGTACCGGTCAGTAGCGTCGGGGATGTGGCGCGGCTAATTAATTCCGGCAAGGAACAAGCGAAATATGCGCGGATGATTGTCTTCCTCGCGCTGGGGGGCGTCTTTCTCGACGCGTATGACTTAACCACGCTCTCCTACGGTATTGATGACGTTGTGCGTGAATTCCAGCTCTCACCGCTGCTGACCGGCCTGGTGACCTCTTCCATTATGGTCGGGACCATCGTCGGCAATATTATCGGCGGCTGGCTGACCGATAAATATGGTCGCTATTCGGTCTTTATGGCCGATATGTTCTTTTTCGTGATTTCGGCTATCGCCGCCGGGCTGGCGCCGAACGTCTGGGTGTTGATTGGCGCCCGCTTCCTGATGGGCATCGGCGTCGGCATCGACCTGCCAGTGGCGATGTCCTATCTGGCCGAGTTTTCCCGCTTTGCCGGCAAAGGCAACAAAGCGGCTCGTCTCGCGGCGTGGTGCCCGATGTGGTACGCCGCCTCAACCGTCTGCTTTCTCATTATCTTCGGCCTCTATTTCCTGCTGCCGCAGGAGCATCTTGACTGGCTGTGGCGCGCCTCCCTGCTGTTCGGCGCCGTGCCGGCACTGTTGATTATTGCCGTCCGCAGTCGGTTTATGAACGAATCCCCGCTGTGGGCGGCGAACCAGGGCGATCTGACCTCTGCGGTGCGTATTTTACGCGATTCCTGGGGGATCCATGCCCATGAGGTCCCGGCGGCGAAACCCGCGCCAGCGCCGAAAGTGAGCTTCCGCGTGCTGTTCGAAAAACCCTACCGTGAGCGGACTATCGTCGCCGGGGTGATGAATATCTGTATCTCCTTCGAGTACACGGCGATTGCCTTTTTCCTGCCGTCAATTCTTGCCCAGTTCCTCGGGGCTGGCGTCTTCGAAACTATTTCGGCATCGCTGGGGCTGAACGCCCTGTTTGCTTTTACCGGCGGGCTGCTCGGTATGCATCTGGCGTGGAAATATCCTTCGCGTCATGTGGCGATAGCCGGCTTCGCCCTGCAGTTTGTGGCGCTGATTGTGCTGGCGCTGGTGGGGCAACCGCACGCGACGGCAGGCATCGTGCTGGCCATCGCGATGCTGGGGCTGTGGCTGTTCGCCGAAGGGTTTGGCCCGGGTGCGCAGCTGATGATCTACCCGGCGCTCTCCTATCCTACTGCCATTCGCGCCACCGGGGTCGGTTTCAGCCGGGCGCTCTCCGGGATCGGCAGCGCGCTGGCGCTGTTTATTCTGCCGCTGCTGCAGGCCTCGCTCGGCACGCAGATGTTCTGGGTGGTCTCGCTTGCCGCCATTATTCCCATTTTCTTCCTGCTGGCGGTCCGTCATGAACCGACGCGAGAAGATATCGACGCAATCCATGAATAAGGAACTGACAATGACCTTGCTCTCCACAGGCACCGATTATGACGCACTGGCGGCCACCTTCCGCCCGATATTCACCCGTATCGCCCAGGGCGCCGCGGAGCGCGAACAGCAGCGCACTCTGCCCGATGAGCCGATCCGCTGGCTGAAGGAAGCGGGCTTCGGCACGCTGCGTATCCCGCGCGAGAAGGGCGGCTGGGGCGCTTCGCTGCCGCAGCTCAGCGCGCTACTGATCGAGCTGGCGCAAGCGGACTCTAACCTGCCGCAGGCCCTGCGCGCGCACTTTGCCTTTGTGGAAGATCAACTGAATCAGCCGGATTCCGCCGGGCGCGACCGCTGGTTTCGTCGCTTCCTCGACGGTGAGCTGGTGGGCAGCGGCTGGACGGAGATCGGCGCGGTGAAGCTGGGAGAGGTGAACACCAGGGTGACGCCGACAGAGGGCGGCTGGCGACTCGACGGCGAGAAGTTTTACAGCACCGGCGCGTTATACGCCGACTGGATCGATGTGTTTGCCCGGCGCAGTGATACCGCCGGCGACGTGATTGCCCTGGTCAGTACCCAGCAGACCGGCGTGGTGCGGGAAGATGACTGGGATGGCTTTGGCCAGCGGTTGACCGGCAGCGGAACCACCCGCTTTACCGGCGCCAGGGTGGAAACCGAACATGTTTATGATTTTGCCCAGCGCTTTCGCTATCAGACCGCTTTCTACCAGCATGTACTGCTGGCGACCCTCGCGGGCATTGGCCTGGCGGTTGAGCGGGATGCCGCGCAGGGCGTCAAACATCGCTCCCGGATGTACAGCCACGGCAACGCCGCCGTGCCGCGCGATGACGTTCAGGTTCTGCAGGTCGTTGGGCAGATCAGCAGCTGGGCATGGGCGACCCGGGCCGCGGTCCTGCAGGCCGCGGAATCGCTGCAGCAGGCCTATGTGGCGCACGTCAGCGACGACGAAGCGCTGATCGCCCGGCGTAACCAGTTGGCGGAAGTGGAAGCGGCGCAGGCGCAGGTGATCGCCAGCGACTGGATCCCGCGGGCGGCGACGGAGCTGTTTAATGCCCTCGGGGCGTCGGATACGCGAACTCGCCTTGCGCTGGATCGCCACTGGCGCAATGCGCGGACGGTCGCCTCGCATAATCCAGTGATTTATAAGGCACGTAATATCGGTAACTGGCTGGTGAACGGTGAAGCGCCCACCTTTATCTGGCAGATAGGCAATGGTGAGAAAACGGCGGGGTAAGCCTGTCGGCGACGGGAGGCGCAGTGCTTCCCGTCGTCAGGAAAATCAAGGTTTATCCAGCGACCAGGTGGCGCTGCGCACGTCGACTTTCACCGGCAGCAGGCCGATGCGCGTAAAGGTATCCGCCAGCGCCTGCTGTTCGTTATACACCGCCGGCGTCATGCGTTCGGCACCGTAGGGCAGGCGGGCCAGGGTCTTCAGCCAGATGGCTTTATCCAGCCCGGTTGAGGTCGACAGCAGCCCGGCGGCTTCGTCCTGATGGCTGTTCGCCCACGCGCTGAGTTTGCCTAGCTCATCGACCACCTGCTTTGCCGTCTCCGGATAGGTATCCGCAAACTTACGGCTGGCGAGATAGAAGGTGTAGTGCGGCACCAGCCCCTCGGCATTGCGGATCTGTCGGGCTTTCGCGTTGGTTTCCACTTCTGCGAGGAACGGATCCCAGATCACCCACGCATCAATCGCCCCGCGCTGGAAAGCGGCGCGGGCGTCCGCCGGCGGCAGATAGACCGGGGTGATGTCTTTATAGCTGAGGCCCGCTTTTTCCAGTGCGGCAACCAGCAGGTAGTTGACGTCAGACCCCTTGTTCAATCCCACGCGCTTGCCTTTCAAATCGGCCACGCTGTGGATTGCCGACTGTTCAGGCACCACAATCGCTTCCGTTTTCGGGTTAGCGGGGGAGTGGGCAAGGTAGACCAGATCGGCTTGCGCCGCCTGGGCAAAGGCCGGAGGCGCATCGCCGGTCGCGGCCAGATCGATGCTACCGACGTTCAGCCCCTCCAGCATTTGCGGTCCGGCGGGGAATTCGACCCAGCGTACGGCAATGCCCTGTTTTTTCAGGCTCTCATCCAGCGTGCCGCGATACTTCAGCAGCGCGAAGATATTCGCTTTTTGATAACCGATGTTGACGGTTTCCGGCGCTTTGGCCAGCGCGGAGGTAGAGAGGGCGGCGAGGACCAGCAGCCATGCGGGGCGGAATCGGTTGGACATTGTCTGTTCTCCTTAGCGGTTTTGCGTAAGGTAACAAACAGCGCTTATAACCATTAAATAACTAAAATTTTATTGATATAACAAAAAGAGTTATTCAGGACGATGACCCGACACGCCGAGGCGTGCCGGGTCGGGGGATTAATCGCAGGAGACGATCTTCATTGCCAGGCCACCGCGAGAGGTTTCCCGGTACTTGGCGTTCATGTCTTTACCGGTTTCGTACATGGTCTCGATCACTTTATCGAGGCAGACGCGCGGCTCGCTGGTCCGGCGCAGCGCCATTCGCGCGGCGTTGACCGCTTTCACGGCGGCGATAGCGTTGCGTTCGATACACGGCACCTGCACCTGGCCGGCAACCGGGTCGCAGGTCAGGCCGAGGTTATGCTCCATGGCGATTTCTGCCGCGATGCACACCTGACCCGGGCTGCCGCCCAGCAGTTCTGCCAGACCGGCTGCCGCCATCGAGCAGGCGACGCCCACTTCGCCCTGGCAGCCGACTTCAGCGCCGGAGATGGAGGCGTTCATCTTATACAGCGAACCAATCGCGCTGGCGACCAGCATATAGCGGGCCAGGGAGTTGCTGTTCACCTTGCGGATAAACTTGTCGTAGTAGGCCAGCACCGCCGGCACGATACCGCAGGCGCCGTTGGTTGGCGCGGTAACGACCCGGCCGCCGGCGGCGTTCTCTCCGTTCACCGCCAGGGCGAACATATTAATCCAGTCCACCACCGCCATCGGATCGCTGTTGGTGGTGTCCTGGCTCACCAGCATGCGGCGCAGCGCGGCGGCCCGGCGCGGGACGCGCAGTTTGCCCGGCAGGACGCCTTCGGTGGTGATGCCGCGCTCGATACCGGCGCTCATCACTTCCCACACCGCGGCAAAGTGTTGCTCCAGCGCTTCTTTACTGTGCAGCGCCAGTTCGTTCTGCATCATCAGGCCGGAGAGCGACAGCCCGGTTTCACGGCAGTGACGCTGCAGGTCGGCGGCGTTTTTATAGGGGTAAGGGACGGCAACCGGCGCGTCGGTGGTCTGGCCGAAGTGCGCTTCATCAACGATGAAGCCGCCGCCGATGGAGTAATACGTCTGGCTGTAGAGCACCTTGTCACCGGCCAGGGCGGTGATGCGCATACCGTTTTCATGCAGCGACAGATTGTCGGCATGGAAATTCATGCACTGATCGACCGGGAAGTCCACTTCGTGCTGACCGTTGGCCAGCATCAGGCGGCCGTGGGTGTTAACGTCCTGAATAAAGCCTGCAATGGCGTCGATGTCGACGGTATCCGGCAGGTTGCCGGCGAGGCCCATGATAATCGCGATATCGGTATGGTGGCCTTTACCGGTCAGGGAGAGGGAGCCGTAGACGTCGACGACGACTTTGCTGACGTCGGCCAGCAGGCCGCGTGCAATCAGATCGTCAGTAAATTGTTTGCCCGCTTTCATCGGTCCAACGGTATGGGAGCTGGAAGGGCCAATGCCGATTTTAAAGATATCGAATACGCTGATCATATGTATTCCCGTGCTGTCGGAAAGCGCGCCGCCGTTAAGCGGCGCGGGGGGAGGTATTGACTGAATTAGCTGAACAGCGAGTAGAAGATCGCGGAGATGGCAATCAGGCCCATAATCACCACGAAGACGTTGCTGATATGGCCGCTGTATTTACGCATAGCCGGTACTTTCTGAATCGCATACATCGGCATCAGGAACAGGATCATCGCGATAATCGGGCCGCCGAGGGTCTCGATCATCCCGAGGATGCTTGGGTTCAGCGTCGCCACAATCCAGGTGGTCACCAGCATGAACAGCGCGGTCAGCTTGTTCAGTTTGTTGATTTCGATCGATTTGCCTTTACCGCGCAGGGACTTAATCACCATGCCGTTAAAGCCTTCGCGGGCGCCCAGATAGTGGCCGAGGAAGGATTTAGTGATAGCAATCATCGCGATGATCGGCGCCATCCAGGCGATAACCGGCGCGTTAAAGTGGTTTGCCAGGTAAGACAGAATCGAGATGTTCTGCTCTTTCGCCGCCGCGAGGTCTGCCGGAGAGAGGCTCAGGACGCAGCTGAAGACGAAGAACATGACGGTCAACACCATCATGATGTGAGCGCGAGCCAGGATGCTGGAGCATTTCTTCTCAGCGCCTTCGCCGTACTCTTCACGCTTAGCGACCGCGAAGGAGGAGATGATCGGCGAGTGGTTGAAGGAGAAGACCATCACCGGGATCGCCAGCCACAGGGTCATCAGCAGGCCTTTGCCGGTTGCGGAAGCGCCGCTCAGGGAGAGCGTCTCGAGCGCCGCGCCGTTCCACTGCGGGATCAGGTACAGCGCCAGAATCATCAGGGCGATAACGAACGGAAACACCAGGATGCTCATTGCCTTAACGATCATCTGCTCACCGAAACGCACGATGGTCATCATGCCGACGATCAGGATCAGCGACAGAATGGCCCGCGGCGGCGGCGTCATGTGCAGCTGGTGCGCCATGAAGGTTTCGACGGTGTTAGTGATCGCCACGCTGTACACCAGCAGGATCGGGTAGATAGCGAAGAAGTAGAGCAGGGTAATCAGTTTCCCGGCGCCTACGCCGAAGTGTTCTTCCACCACTTCGGTGATGTCTTCGCCCGGGTTTTTCCCGGAGAGGACGAAGCGAGTCATGCCGCGGTGAGCGAAGAAGGTCATCGGGAAGGCCAGAATCGCCATGATAATCAGGGGGATCATGCCGCCGACGCCGGCGTTGATCGGCAGGAATAAGACGCCCGCGCCGATCGCTGTACCGTACAGGCCCAGCATCCACATGGTGTCGGTTTTACGCCATCCGCTGCGGGTTTCGCCCGAAACGATGGTGCTGGTTTGAGTGGTTTCCATCTGTATCTCCTGGAGGAATCAACAAAATCTAATGAACAAATACAATTACGTAACATGAAATTCGTTTGATTACGGTTTTTTAGAAATTTTCTCCGTAATAATTGGGCCGGAAAGATACATTTATATGGTTAATGCATCAGTGATCGCGATCTCAAATGCAATAATCCACTTTCAATGTGCGTATTTTTAGTCCAACAGCCTGTTTCTGGTGATCAGCCAGCGATTTGTGGCGCGCAGGCTACCATTTGCAGCATATGAGATAAAAGCGGAGCGGCGTAATAACGAGGGATTTACTGTAAAAAAGAGAAGTAGTCGACGTTTTTGCGCTTAAAACCATTTTTTGCAGTGATAATTGTCGCAGTTTTTACAAACGCAAACGATTGGCTATGTAGAAATGATTCAGGTGACTGAATAATAACAGAAAGGTTTTTAGCGCGTTCTGGAAGTCAGAGGAAGAGAGCCCGCCGGGGGCAGGCTGCAGAAGATACCCCGGCGGGAGAGCGAGAAATCAGGCGATGATTTCGTAGCAAGGAATGTAGGCGGTGCCGCCCGGCAGTTTCATACGATGCTGGGCGACGAAGCCCTGCAGCAGATCGTCCATGCGGCGCATCATCTCCGGGTCGCCATGCAGCTTGTAAGGACCGTACTGCTCAATGGCCTGGATGCCCACCTCTTTGACGTTACCCGCGACAATCCCGGAGAAGGCGCGACGCAGGTCGGCGGCCAGCACTTCTACTGGCTGGTCCGGGGAGAGCTTGAGATTGGCCATGTTGTCATGGGTCGGTTCGAACGGCATCTGCAGGTCCGGCGAGATGCGAATCGACCAGTTGAAACTGTAGGCATCATCGGTTTCGCGGCGGCTCTCTTTCACCAGCGGCATCGCTTTTTTCATCTGCCGCGCCACTTCCGCCGGATCGTCGATGATGATCCGATAGTGACGACGGGCGGACTCGCCCAGAGTATGGGTGATAAACTCGTCCAGCACGCGGAAGTAGTCGGCGCTCTCTTTCGGTCCGGTGAGGATCAGCGGCAGCACCTGCGCTTTGTTCTCCGGGTGCATCAGAATACCCAGCAGGTAGAGCAGCTCTTCGGCAGTACCGACGCCGCCCGGGAAGATAATGATCCCGTGGGCGATACGCACGAAGGCTTCCAGACGCTTTTCGATATCCGGCATGATGATCAGTTCGTTGACCAGCGGGTTCGGCGGTTCTGCGGCAATGATGGACGGTTCGGTCATGCCGATAAAGCGGCTGTCTTTGTAGCGCTGCTGCGCGTGGCCGACGGCGGCGCCTTTCATCGGTGCCTCCATCGCGCCAGGCCCGCAGCCGGTGCAGATGTTCAGTTCGCGCAGTCCCAACTGGGTACCGACGCGGCGGGCGTAGAGATATTCGTTTTCATTGATGGAGTGGCCGCCCCAGCAGACGATCATGTTCGGCGCTTCGCCGACGTGCAGCGCGCGGGCGTTGCGCAGGATCGAAAACACCAGGTTGGTGATATGGACCGAACTTTCCAGATCGAGGTTCGGGAAGCGAACGGTATTGTGGATCTGGCCGTAAACGAACAGGATATCGCGCAGCACGGCAAACAGGTTGGCCTGCAGGGAACGGATAATGCGCCCGTCAACGAAAGCTTCTTCCGGCGGGTTGATCAGTTCCAGCTTCACGCCACGTTCGCGACGCAGCACGTTAATATCGAAGTTTTCAAAACGGGAGAGCAGCTCCTTGCTGTTATCGGTCAGGCTCCCCGAGTTGAGCACAGCAAGCGAGCAGTTGCGAAAGAGTTGATACAGGTCACTGCTGGCGGTGCGCTTAAGCATATCCACTTCCAGCTGCGACAGCATATCCATTGAACCAAGCGGGCTAACATGTGTAATCAAGTGAACTCCTTACAGGACGCTTATGGTCTTCCTGTGATTACAATAGCCCTGCGAACGGCGTTTCCACAACCTTGCGCGCGCCTAAACGCACGCAAATTGTGAAATTATTTATTATTGTCGGGCGAGGCGGCCAGTGGCGGGGGAAAAGTCGCCGTTGCTGCGCCAGGGGTTGATATCCAGACCGCCGCGTCGCGTATAGCGGGCGTAAACGGAAAGCGATTCCGGCTGGCAGAAACGGAGAATATCGTTAAAGA
The DNA here is from genome assembly GCF_002810615.1 of Klebsiella sp. G-Nf4. Classification (NCBI taxonomy): domain Bacteria; kingdom Pseudomonadati; phylum Pseudomonadota; class Gammaproteobacteria; order Enterobacterales; family Enterobacteriaceae; genus Klebsiella; species Klebsiella sp. G-Nf4. The sequence continues at coordinate 213,326 of NZ_PION01000002.1, forward strand.
TGCGCTCGACGCACTGCTCATGGAATTCGTTATGGTGGCGGAATGAGACCAGATAGCGCAGGAGCTGCTCACGGTCGATTTTCGCCCCCCGATACTGGATCTGCACCGAGCCCCAGTCCGGCTGGTGGGTGATCAGGCAGTTGGATTTCAGCAGATGGCTGACCAGCGTCTCTTCCACGATTTTGCCGCTGGCGGCGCCCTGCAGATAGTCGGCGCTGAACTGATAGTTATCGATCTCGATATCCTGATCGTCGATGCAGGCGCCGTGCAGATGGGCGATCGGCTGGCCTTCCAGTTCATCCAGCCGATACAGCGACACCTTGACCTCACCTTGCGCGCAGGCGCTGAGATCGCGAGTCAGCGTCTCTGCAACGTCCTGCCAGCTGGCGAAACGCGTCTGGTTAAAGCTGTTGAGGTACAGCTTAAAGCTTTTCGACTCCACCAGATTGACGCTGGTATCGGGTAGCTCGACGTGGCCGACAGCGACCTGCGGCAGACCTTTGGCGTTCAGCCAGGAGAGTTCGTACAGCGTCCAGATATCGGCGCCGTGAAACGGCAGGTTATCGGCATGCAGGCCCAGCGGATCGCGGTTAAGGCTGCGCGGAACGCCCTGCAGTAGCGAGGCGTCATAAGTATCGCGGTAATCGGTTGATTTACCGAGCGTCAGGCCGGCCAGCGCCTGATGATTATCGTAAGAAGACATGTTTCACCATAGTAAAGCGGGTACACTATCTCTCCAGTGTATCCTGTCTAACGTGAAGAGAGAAACCGGTGGACCATCAGACCGCAGAAGCGCTGCGCGCTTTTACCCAACGTTATTGCGCCGCCTGGCAGCAGCAGCGTAACAGCCTGCCGCGTAGTGAAGAGCTTTACGGCGTCCCGTCGCCTTGCGTCGTTGATACCCAGGGTGAGGCCGTATTCTGGCAGCCGCAGCCGTTTTCGCTGGCGCAAAATATTAGCGCGGTTGAACGCGCCCTGGATATTGTGGTACAACAGCCGCTTCATTCTTATTATACCACTCAGTTTGCCGGCGACATGACCGGCCGGTTTGACGGCGAAACGCTGACGCTGCTGCAGACCTGGAGTGAAGAGGATTTCCAGCGGGTGCAGGAAAACTTAATCGGGCACCTGGTGGTACAGAAGCGCTTGAAGCTGGCTCCGACGCTGTTTATCGCCACCCTCGAGAGTGAACGGGATGTTATTTCCGTCTGTAATCTCAGCGGCGAGGTGATCAAAGAGACCCTCGGTACCGCCAAACGCATCACGCTTTCCCCCTCGCTTGCGAGTTTCCTTAGCCACCTTGAGCCGGTTCTGTAATCCAGTCTACCTGGTCGTTTGTGAGAGATCTCTTACAAAACCTGTAAGAGATCGTCATCATTTAAGGCAAATTTAATCCCTTCATTTTTTTATAACTCATTGGTATTAAATCAGATCTTAATTTATTCGTCCTTTTGAGTGGGGACTAATCTTAAGAGATTGTCTCAAGAAGGGTTGTAAGACGAGGCAGAATCAGTGATCCTATGTCTGTCGACAGGGAGTCGCGAAATGAAGCGAACATCAGGATGATGGCGCTTCTGCAGGACCCGCCAGGATGGCGTTGCAAGGACAGGCTTCAGGATGAAGCAAGGATAACGCAGGATCGCGTAATGGACACCTCCAGGATGGAGAACGAGAGCCGCTCAGGATGAACGGTGGATCAGGAAGATCGGGACAAACTTATGGATAAGTCATTTCACATCGGGGTGGTGTGAAAGCAGGATGCACGAGTTTATGGATGAACATTGGTCAGGAGACCTCAGGAAAAGTTTTCAAGGACGAGCAGGGAGCACCAATGTAGCGGGAATGCTGCAAAACGAACCGGGAGCACTGTTTTTACAGTGCTCCCTTTTTTTATTTCTTCTGCGGATTTGCTATCCTGCGCCCGGTTTTTAACTCATCGAGGTTTCCCATGACTCTTCACGATAGCGTGCGCGATCGCCTGCGCGCCATTGAAGCCCTGCTGCGCGAAACAGAGCACTGGCAGGCGACGGCGCCGGACAGCAGCGCCTTCGCCAGCGATAAGCCGTTTTGCCTGGATACCCTGGAGCCGCTGGAGTGGCTGCAATGGGTGCTGATCCCGCGTATGCATCAGCTGCTGGAGAGCGGTCAGCCGCTGCCGCAAAATTTTGCCGTCGCGCCTTATTACGAGATGGCCCTGGATCAGGCCCACCCGGTTCGCGAATCCATGCTGGCGGAACTTCTGCTGTTAGATGCGCTGTTTGCCGGTGAGCAGGCCTGATGCTGGAGATTATCTACCAGGACGACTGGCTGGTGGCGGTCAACAAACCCTCGGGCTGGCTGGTACATCGCAGCTGGCTCGATCGCGACGAGAAAGTGGTGGTGATGCAGACCGTGCGCGATCAGATTGGCCAGCATGTCTTTACCGCCCATCGTCTCGACCGGCCCACCTCCGGCGTCCTGCTGATGGGGTTGTCGAGCGAAGCGGGCCGGCTGCTGGCGCAGCAATTTGAACAGCATCAGATCCAGAAGCGCTATCATGCGATCGTTCGCGGCTGGCTGATGGACGAAGCGCTGCTGGATTACCCGCTGGTGGAAGAGCTGGATAAAATCGCCGATAAATTTGCTCGTGAGGACAAAGATCCGCAGCCGGCGGTGACCCACTACCGCGGCCTGGCGACGGTGGAGATGCCGGTGGCAACCGGGCGTTATCCCACTACGCGCTACGGGCTGGTGGAACTGGAGCCGAAAACCGGCCGTAAGCACCAGCTGCGCCGCCATCTTGCCCATCTGCGTCATCCGATCCTTGGCGACAGCAAGCACGGCGATTTGCGGCAAAACCGCAGCGCCGCGGAACATTTTGGCTGTCACCGCCTGATGCTGCACGCCAGCGAGCTGTCGCTAACCCATCCGTTTACCGGCGAGCCGCTGACTCTGCGCGCCGGTTTTGACGAGGTCTGGATGCGCGCCCTGTCGCAGTTTGGCTGGCGCGGGCTTCTCCCGCTAAATGAAAGGGTTGAGTTTGCCGACGACTGCGGTCAGGATGAAGGGAATAAGGTCAATCCAGGGAGATAATAGCATGGCGGAAGTCGGAATTTTTGTCGGCACCATGTACGGCAACTCGCTGCTGGTCGCGGAAGAAGCGGAAGCGATCCTCAGCGGACTGGGACACAAGGCAACCGTGTATGAGGATCCGCAGGTCAACGACTGGGAATCCTATACTGGTAAATATGTGCTGGTGGTCACCTCCACCACCGGGCAGGGCGATCTGCCGGACAGCATTGTCCCGCTGTATGAGGGGATGAAAGATATGTATCAGCCCCATCTGCGCTACGGCATTATCGCGCTCGGCGACAGCACCTATGCTAACTTTTGCGGCGGTGGGCTGAAGTTCGACCAGCTGCTGCAGGAGCAGGGCGCGAAGCGCATCGGCGAGATGCTGAAGATTGACGCCAGCGAAGACCCGGAGCCGGAGAGCGTCTCCAATCCGTGGGTTGAGCAGTGGGCCACCCTGCTCGAATAAAAGCGCTGCCCTCTCCCTACGCAGAGGGCGCTCTTTCAATACGTCGCGGCCAGATATGCGGACGTCACAATGGTAGCGCGTTCCTGGCGCCACGCCTTTAGGCAAACGCCACAATATCCTTAGCAATATCATGGCTTAAGCCAGCCAGTTTCACCGGGTCAAGTGAGGTATTTCACACTCCGGCTCTTTTTGCTGCGCTTTGCGGCTCCAGCGGCGCTGGTTTTTCATTTCCGTGAACTTCCCCCCATTCTTTCAGGCATTCGCCACAAACCACCTGTAATAGCGGCGTAAAAGCTGTGTAGATGCACGGTGAGCCGCGGTGTGCCTCTTCATATACTGCTCCAGCCAGTGATAAATGCAGTGCCAGATATAACGACAACTATCAAAACACGACCACGTCATTCTGATTACCCTACAGGTTGTGCTGTTCAGAATGAACGTAGCTAAACGCTATGATTCAGGAGTACAACAATGAGTTCATTAAGTCAGGCGGCGACGGCGGCTGAAAAGCGCACCAACGCCCGCTACTGGATAGTGGTGATGCTGTTTATCGTCACTTCTTTTAACTATGGTGACCGGGCGACGCTGTCGATCGCCGGTTCGGAAATGGCCAAAGATATCGGCCTCGATCCTGTTGGCATGGGGTATGTGTTCTCCGCGTTCTCATGGGCTTATGTCATCGGCCAGATCCCGGGCGGCTGGCTGCTCGACCGCTTCGGTTCGAAGCGCGTCTATTTCTGGTCGATCTTCATTTGGTCGATGTTTACCCTGCTGCAGGGCTTCGTCGATATCTTCAGCGGCTTTGGCATTATCATCGCGCTGTTCACTTTGCGTTTCCTCGTCGGCCTTGCCGAGTCGCCGTCATTCCCCGGCAACAGCCGTATCGTCGCCGCCTGGTTCCCGGCGCAGGAGAGGGGGACGGCGGTATCGATTTTTAACTCCGCCCAGTACTTTGCCACCGTTATCTTCGCGCCGATCATGGGCTGGCTGACGCATGAGGTGGGTTGGTCGCACGTGTTCTTCTTTATGGGCGGCCTGGGGATCGTGATCAGCTTTGTATGGCTGAAAGTGATCCACGATCCGAACAACCATCCGGGCGTGAACCAGAAAGAGCTGGACTATATCGCCGAAGGCGGGGCGCTGATCAACATGGATCAGAAGAGCAGCGCGCAGAAAGTGCCGTTTAGCGTCAAAATGGGGCAGATCAAACAGCTGATCGGATCGCGGATGATGATCGGCATCTATATCGGTCAGTACTGCATCAACGCCTTAACCTACTTCTTTATCACCTGGTTCCCGGTATATCTGGTGCAGGCGCGCGGTATGTCGATCCTCAAAGCCGGCTTTGTCGCGTCGATTCCGGCGGTGTGCGGCTTTGTCGGCGGGGTGCTGGGCGGGGTGATTTCCGACTGGTTAATGCGCCGCACCGGCTCGCTGAACATCGCGCGCAAAACGCCGATCGTGCTGGGGATGCTGCTCTCCATGACCATGCTGATGTGTAACTATGTCAATGTGGAGTGGATGGTGATCGGCTTTATGGCAATGGCCTTCTTCGGCAAAGGGATTGGCGCGCTCGGCTGGGCGGTGATGGCGGATACCGCGCCGAAAGAAATTAGCGGTCTCTCCGGCGGTCTGTTCAACATGTTCGGCAATATCTCCGGTATCGTCACTCCCATCGCCATCGGCTATATCGTTGGCACCACCGGCTCGTTCAACGGCGCGCTGATCTACGTCGGCATCCATGCCCTGGTGGCGGTGCTGAGCTACCTGGTGCTGGTGGGCGATATCAAACGCATCGAACTGAAACCTGTGGTGGGGCGCTCATCATGACGACCCAATCCAGCCCGATTATCACAGAGATGAAGGTCATTCCGGTGGCCGGGCACGACAGCATGCTGCTGAACATCGGCGGGGCGCACAACGCCTGGTTTACCCGCAATATCGTGGTATTGACCGATAACGCCGGCCACACCGGCGTTGGCGAAGCGCCCGGTGGGGAGGTTATCTACCAGACGCTGCTGGCGGCGATCCCGCAGGTGGTGGGCCAGGAGGTCGCCCGGCTCAATCGCGTGGTGCAGCAGGTGCATAAAGGCAATCAGGCGGCGGATTTCGATACCTTTGGCAAAGGGGCGTGGACCTTCGAACTGAAGGTTAACGCGGTGGCGGCGCTGGAAGCGGCGCTGCTCGACCTGCTCGGCCAGGTGCTGAAGGTGCCGGTCTGCGAGCTGCTGGGGCCGGGTAAGCAGCGTGATGCCGTCACCGTGCTGGGCTACCTGTTTTATATTGGCGATCGGCAGAAAACCGACCTTGGCTATCTGGACCATACGCCGGGCGATCATGAATGGTACCGCCTGCGTCATCAGCAGGCGTTGAGCAGCGAGGCGGTAGTGCGTCTGGCGGAAGCCGCCCAGGATCGCTACGGTTTCAAAGACTTTAAGCTGAAAGGCGGCGTGCTGCCCGGCGAGCAGGAGATCGACACCGCCCGGGCGCTGAAAAAGCGTTTCCCGGATGCGCGCATCACCGTCGACCCGAACGGCGCCTGGCTGCTGGATGAGGCCATCGCGCTGTGCAAAGGGCTGCAGGATGTCCTGACCTATGCCGAAGATCCGTGCGGCGCCGAGCAAGGCTTCTCCGGCCGGGAGGTGATGGCCGAGTTCCGTCGTGCCACCGGGCTGCCGGTCGCCACCAATATGATCGCCACCAACTGGCGCGAAATGGGTCATGCGGTGATGCTCAACGCCGTCGACATCCCGCTGGCGGACCCGCATTTCTGGACGCTCTCCGGCGCAGTACGGGTGGCGCAACTGTGTGACGACTGGGGGCTCACCTGGGGCTGCCATTCCAACAATCACTTTGATATTTCCCTGGCGATGTTTACCCACGTCGGCGCCGCCGCGCCGGGCAACCCCACCGCCATTGACACCCACTGGATCTGGCAGGAGGGCGACGCGCGCCTGACCAAAAATCCGCTGCAGATTATTCACGGCAAGATTGCCGTGCCAGACGCGCCGGGACTCGGCGTGGAACTTGACTGGGAGCAGGTGCGCAAAGCCCATGAGGCCTATAAAGCGCTGCCGGGCGGCGCGCGCAACGACGCAGGCCCGATGCAGTACCTGATCCCCGGCTGGACATTCGACCGCAAACGTCCCGTTTTCGGCCGCCACTAATTAAAAAGGATGATGCTATGACGACTTTCACTTCAACGCCCGTTGTTACGACCATGCAGGTGATCCCGGTTGCCGGCCATGACAGCATGCTGATGAACCTGAGCGGCGCGCACGCCCCGTACTTCACCCGCAATATTGTGATTATCAAAGATAACGCCGGGCATACCGGCGTCGGCGAAATCCCCGGTGGCGAAAAAATCCGCCAGACCCTGGAAGATGCCGCGCCGCTGGTGGTGGGCAAAACGCTGGGCGAGTACAAGAATGTGCTGGGCGCGGTGCGCAACCAGTTTGCAGACCGTGACGCCGGGGGCCGCGGCCTGCAGACCTTCGACCTGCGTACCACCATTCACGTGGTCACCGGGATTGAAGCGGCGCTGCTGGACCTGCTGGGCCAGCACCTTGGCGTCAATGTCGCTTCTCTGCTTGGCGATGGCCAGCAGCGCAGCGAAGTCGAAATGCTGGGCTATCTGTTTTTTGTCGGCAACCGCCACGCCACGCCGCTGGCCTATCAGAGCCAGCTGGATGAGCAGTGCGAATGGTATCGCCTGCGCCATGAAGAGGCGATGACGCCGGATGCGGTGGTCCGCCTGGCGGAAGCGGCGTATGAAAAATATGGCTTCAACGACTTTAAGCTGAAGGGCGGCGTGCTGGCCGGTTTTGAAGAAGCTGAGGCGATCAGCGCCCTGGCGAAACGCTTCCCGAATGCCCGCGTCACTCTCGACCCGAACGGCGCCTGGCTGCTGGAGGAAGCCATCCAGATTGGTAAACAGCTGAAGGGCGTGCTGGCCTATGCGGAAGACCCATGCGGCGCCGAACAAGGTTTCTCTGGCCGCGAAGTGATGGCCGAGTTCCGCCGCGCGACGGGCCTGCCGACCGCGACCAATATGATCGCCACCGACTGGCGACAGATGGGCCATACCTTGTCCCTGCAGTCGGTGGATATCCCGCTGGCGGACCCGCACTTCTGGACCATGCAGGGGTCGGTGCGTGTGGCGCAGATGTGCCATGAGTTCGGCCTGACCTGGGGATCGCACTCCAATAACCACTTCGACGTGTCGCTGGCGATGTTCACCCATGTCGCGGCAGCGGCGCCGGGCAAAATCACCGCGATTGATACCCACTGGATTTGGCAGGAGGGCAACCAGCGTCTGACCAAACAACCTTTTGAAATAAAAGGCGGTATGGTGCAGGTACCGAGTACCCCGGGCCTGGGGGTTGAGCTGGATATGGACCGCGTGATGCAGGCAAATGAGCTATATAAGAAACATGGTCTTGGCGCCCGCGACGATGCGATGGCGATGCAGTATCTGATCCCGGGCTGGACCTTTGACAACAAGCGTCCATGCATGGTGCGCTAAAAGGCCGCCGGCCTCTGCGGGGGCCGGCATTGCACGACAGCGCCAGGGGTTGGCTCAGAGTAAGGACAGCACATGAAAATAGTGATCGCACCGGATTCCTGGAAGGAGAGTCTGAGCGCGCTGGAAGTGGCCACGGCGATAGAGCAAGGCTTTCGCGAGATTTATCCTGACGCGGAGTACGTCAAGCTGCCGGTTGCCGACGGTGGTGAAGGGACGGTGGAAGCCATGGTGGCGGCGACCGGCGGGCATCAGGTTCCGCTGACGGTCACCGGGCCGCTGGGTGAACCGGTTGAGGCATTTTATGGGCTGTCCGGCGATCGCCAGTGCGCCTTTATCGAAATGGCGGCAGCCAGCGGGCTGGAGAGTGTCCCGCCGGCGCAGCGTAATCCGCTGCTGACCACCTCCTGGGGGACCGGGGAGCTGATCCGCCACGCGCTGGACGCCGGCGTGCGGCAGATCATTATTGGCATTGGCGGCAGTGCGACCAATGACGGCGGCGCCGGGATGGCGCAGGCGCTGGGGGCGAAACTGTTGACCGCCGACGGCCAGCAAATCGCCTCCGGGGGCGGCGCGCTGGAGACGCTGGCGCGTATCGACCTTAGCGAACTCGATCCGCAGCTGGCAGATTGCCGGATTGAGGTGGCCTGCGACGTCACCAACCCGCTAACCGGCCCGCAGGGGGCCAGCGCGGTGTTCGGCCCGCAAAAAGGGGCGACGACGCAGATGATCGACCGCCTCGACAGCGGCCTGCTGCACTATGCCCGGATTATCGCCCGCGATTTAGATATCGATGTGCTGAGCCTGGAAGGCGGCGGCGCGGCGGGCGGCATGGGGGCGGCACTGTATGCGTTTTGTGGCGCAACGCTGCGCCCGGGCATTGAGATCGTCACCGATGCGTTGCAGCTGGCGACGCGGGTGGCGGATGCCGATTTAGTGATCACCGGCGAAGGGCGAATCGATAGCCAGACGATCCACGGCAAGGTGCCGGTGGGGGTAGCGAAGGTGGCGAAGCGTTTTAACGTCCCGGTGATTGGGATTGCCGGCAGCCTTACCGCCGATGTCGGGGTGGTGCATCAGCACGGACTGGATGCGGTATTCAGCGTGTTATATACCATCTGTACCCTGGATGAAGCGCTGGCCAATGCCGCCGCCAACCTGCGGATGACGGCGCGTAACGTCGCCGCGGTTTTGCAGATGGGCGGTAAGCGGTAACCCGGCTGGCGCAGTGGTATTTGTAGCCCGGATAAGGTGCGTAGCACCGCGATCCGGGAACCGTCCCCGGTGGCGCTTACGCTTACCGGGGCTACCAACCGAGTACTGGACCGTAGGGCGTAGCCCGGATGAGGCGCGTAGCGCCGCTATCCGGGGTTTACACTCCCATCCGGCACGCTTCGCGGGCCACATTATCCATCTCGTCTAACAGCTCGAGCAGCTCCGGCTCCAGATCCTCGGCGGCGGTACCCGCCCGCAGCTGACTCTCCAGGGTATGACAGAGCTTTTTCAGCCGCGGCACGCCGCTGTAGCTGCAGCTGCCGTGCAGTTTGTGGATCAGATCCACCAGCCCTTCCGGCTGCTCGCCGACCAGCTGCTCTTCCACTTTATTACGCACCTCCGGCATAAAGGCGATCAGCATCTGCAACATTTCCCGCGCCAGATCCGGCTTCATGGCGGCCTGACGCAGCGCCAGCTGCCAGTCAAGCGTCAGGTTATGGTCGATGACCGGCTCTGCGGGCGGTAGCGCCGCCGGAGCGACGCTGTGCAGGCCGGGCTGATAGCGCAGCAGCAGGGCGTACAGTTTCTCTTCTTCAATCGGCTTCGCCAGATAATCGTTCATGCCGGCGCTCAACAGCTTCTCCCGCTGGCCCTCCAGGGCGTGCGCGGTGACTGCAATCACCGGGGTCTGCTGATGATGTGACAGATGATGAATCAGCTCGCAGGCGCGGATGCCGTCCATATCCGGCATCTGAATATCCATCAGGATCAGATCCATCTGCAGCCGCTTGGCCTGGTCCACGGCCTGCTGGCCGCTGTCGCAGAGGATCACCTGCTGCACAAGGTCGTCCAGCAGGGCGCCAATCAGCTTCAGGTTAGCCGGATTGTCGTCGACGGCCATCACGGTCATCGGCAGCTTATGGCTGTCGGCCTGCGTCAACGGCGCGGAAGCCGGCGCATGATTGGTGGCCACCAGCGCCGGCAGCAGACGGGTGGTAGTGAGCGGTTTCAACAGGCAGGCCGCGACGCCGTCGCGCTTCAGGGCTTCGGCGCTGACCTGGGCATGACATGGCAGAGCGAGCAGCACGTTGTCAGACATCGCACGGGCTTTGACTAATTTTTCCCGGTGCGGCGACAAATCGCGCATTGAGACCGGGATGCCGACCAGCAGAATGTCGTACTGCGCTTCCGCCAGCGAGGAGAAGGTAGGGCTGTAGATCACCTCCAGCGGCGTGGCGGCCAGCATCTCCAGCGTACATTGCGCCGCCGTCGCGTTGGCTTCCACATAGGCCAGACGTTTGCCCGTCAGCCCGTCGGTGTTCAGCATATCCGGAATGGCGTTTGGGTTGAGATCAAGGCTGATATGGAACCAGAAGGTGGAGCCGCGGTTCGGCTGACTGTGGAACGAAATATCGCCGCCCATCTCTTTGACCAGACGCTGGGTGATCACCAGCCCAAGCCCGGTGCCGCCGTGCCGGCGTGAAATGCTGGCATCGGCCTGACGGAAGGCCTGGAACAGTCGGGACTGGTCGCGCTCAGGGATGCCGATGCCGGTATCGTGGATCTGAATTTCGATCTGTACCCGCGAGTTGCTGATGGCCCGCTGCTCCACCAGCACGTCGATATTGCCGTGCTCGGTGAATTTAATCGCATTGCCCACGAGGTTGGTCACAATCTGCTGCAGACGCAGCGGGTCGCCAATGACGTTATCCGGCACATTGTTCTTAATGTTCAGCGTCAGCTCCAGCCCTTTATCGTGCGCGGAATGCGCCAGCAGGGTGACCACTTCATCAAGCGAGGTGCGCAGCAGGAACGGAATACTCTCCAGAATCAGCTTCCCGGCTTCCAGCTTGGAAAAGTCGAGCACGTCATTGATGATCGCCAGCAGATTATTGGCCGAACGTTCGATGGTGGTCAGGTGGTCGCGCTGCGTGGCGTTGAGATCGGTTTTCAGCGTCAAGCGGGTAAAGCCGATCACCCCATTGAGCGGGGTGCGCAGTTCGTGGGACATATTGGCCAGGAACTCAGACTTAATGCGCGCCGCCTCCTGGGCGCGCTTTTTCGCCAGGTCCAGCTCAACGTTCTGGATCTCCATCTGCTCAAGGGTTTCCCGCAGATCGGAGGTCGCCTGGTCGACGTTGTGCTGCATCTCCTCATGGTAGGCCGCCAGCGACATGGCCATCGAGTTAATGCCGTTTTTCAACATATCCAGTTCGCCGAGCATAAAACCCTCGACCCGGCTGTCCAGTTGTCCGCGGCGGATGCGGTCGACGGTGTTGACCATATTGCGGATAGGCCCGGTGACGTCGCGCATCAGGCGCCAGCCGAAGATTAGCGCGATGCCAATGCAGAACAGCATCATCACACTGGAGATGAAAATCTCTTTGTACTGCTGGAGGCGGACTGATTTCAGATCCAGCTCCAGCGCGACGTAGCCCAGCATATTGCCCGGCATTTTGGCGTCAGATTCGGGGGACTCATCAGGCGAATAGCTTTCCGAGACGATCGGCGTGCGCAGGATCATGATGTCACCGTCGCGGATGACGCTGAGATGGCGGGGAAATGCCTCGCCTTTGGGGATCTGCAGTTCGCTGGGGTTGAGCTGGTAATTGGAGGTGACAAACAGCCGGTTATGCGAATCATATACCGAGATGGCCCGCACGATCTCCGAATGACGCCGATGCAGGACGCTGATCAGCTGGCCGATGGATTCGCGGTTTTGCAAATTCATGCCATATTCGCTGGAGACCGCCAGCGGCTCAATAATGCTGGCGCCGGCGTCCTCCAGCTGGCGTTGCAGGTCGTTATAACGATGAGCAACAAAGAAAATACTGAGCAACAGCCCAATCAGGACGGTTGGCGCCAGTATCAGAATCATCATGCGAGCACGCAGGCTGTAGTTGGTCATGCGGTTCCATTATGGGAGAATATAGACATCATCGTTCTGTGCGCGTCGGTGCGCTTCGCGGCACTGCCGCCCTGAACGAGCTCGTTTTATTTGATTGAGACAACTCTCTACGATGGCGCAATTCTACTCTGCAAAACGGCGTGTGACGACGCGCCAGATCATAACCGTTACAGTCAATGACCTCGATCCCTTTGGTCAGGGCGTTGCCCGCCACCAGAGAAAGGCGCTGTTCGTGAGCGGTGTGCTGCCGCAGGAGCAGGCCGAGGTGGTGCTGGTGGAAGACAAAAAACAGTATGCCCGCGCCCAGGTGAAACGCCGTCTAACCGACAGCCCGCAGCGCCAGGCGCCGCGCTGCCCGCATTTTGGCGTCTGCGGCGGTTGCCAACAACAGCATGCCAGCGTCGTGCTTCAGCAGCAAAGTAAACGCGCCGCGCTGGCGCGGCTGATGAAGCGTGAGGTGGATGAGGTCATCGCCGGCGTGCCGTGGGGCTACCGCCGTCGCGCGCGCTTAAGCTTGAATTATCAGCCAAAGACCCAACAATTGCAGATGGGTTTTCGCCAGGCCAACGCCAAAGCGATCGTCGACGTGGTGCAATGCCCTGTTTTGGCGCCCCAACTTGAGGCATTGCTGCCTGCCGTGCGCGAGTGCTTAAGCGCGCTGAGCGCATTACGCCACCTCGGCCATGTCGAGCTGGTGCAGGCGGACAACGGCCCGCTGATGGTGCTGCGCCATACCGCTGCCCTGCCAGCGGGCGACAGGGAAAAACTGGAACGCTTTTCGCAAACTCACGGTCTTTCCCTGTACCTCGCGCCGCAAAGCGAGATACTGGAACATATTCATGGCGAAGCACCATGGTATACCTCAGACGGACTACGCTTAGTGTTCAGTCCGCGGGATTTTATCCAGGTCAACGACGGCGTGAATCAGCAGATGGTGCGTACTGCGCTGGAATGGCTGGATCTGCAGCCAGAGGACCGGGTACTGGATCTGTTCTGCGGAATGGGCAATTTTACCCTGCCGCTGGCGACTCGCGCCGCCCACGTGGTGGGGGTGGAAGGGGTGCCTGCGCTGGTAGAAAAGGGGCGGGAAAACGCCGCCCTCAATGGTTTATCAAATGTCACTTTCTTCCATGAAAATCTGGAAGAGGATGTCACCCGTCAGGCCTGGGCGAAGCACGGCTTTGATAAAGTGCTGCTGGACCCGGCCCGCGCCGGCGCGCCGGGCGTGATGCCGCATATTATAAAACTGGCACCGCGGCGGGTGGTGTATGTTTCCTGCAACCCGGCGACGCTGGCGCGAGACAGCGAAACCCTGTTGCAGGCTGGATATCAGATTCAACGCCTGGCGATGCTGGATATGTTCCCGCATACCGGTCATCTGGAATCAATGGTGTTGTTTGAGCGCAGGCTTACATAAGGTCATTCACAACGTCGCAGAAGAGCCACCCTGGCCGTCAATGCTGACGCGACCTGCAGGATGACATGTAGAAAGTTGAGGCTTGCCGACTTCGGCAGGCCGGTCCCTTAAGGAGAGGACAATGGTTGCGGTAAGAAGTGCACATCTTAATAAAGCTGGTGAATTTGACCCGAAGAAATGGATCGCGAGTCTGGGGATTTCCAGCCAGCAGTCGTGTGAGCGCTTAGCCGAAACCTGGGATTATTGTCGCGAAAAAACGCAAGGACACCCGCAGGCAGACCTGCTGCTGTGGCGTGGCGTCGAAATGGTGGAGATTCTGTCCACCCTGAGTATGGATCTCGATACGCTGCGCGCGGCGCTGTTGTTCCCACTGGCGGACGGTGAAGTCGTCAGTGAAGAGGTCATGCAGGAGAGTGTGGGTAAATCGGTCGTGACCCTGATTCACGGGGTGCGGGACATGGCCGCTATCCGCCAGCTAAAAGCCACCCATACCGACTCGGTATCTTCCGAGCAGGTGGATAACATTCGCCGCATGCTGCTGGCGATGGTTGACGATTTCCGCTGCGTGGTCATCAAGCTTGCTGAGCGTATCGCGCATCTGCGCGAAGTCAAAGACGCGCCGGAAGATGAACGCGTGCTGGCGGCGAAAGAGTGCACCAATATCTATGCGCCGCTGGCGAACCGCTTAGGTATCGGCCAGCTGAAGTGGGAGCTGGAAGATTACTGCTTCCGTTATCTGCATCCGGCAGAATACAAGCGTATAGCTAAACTGCTCCACGAACGTCGTATCGACCGTGAGCATTACATCGACGAGTTCGTCGGCCACCTGCGCTCGGAGATGAAAGCCGAAGGCGTCAAGGCGGAAGTCTATGGCCGGCCGAAACACATCTACAGCATCTGGCGCAAAATGCAGAAAAAACACCTCGCGTTTGACGAGCTGTTTGACGTTCGCGCGGTGCGCATCGTGGCCGAGCGTTTGCAGGATTGTTACGCCGCACTAGGGATCGTCCATACCCACTATCGTCACCTGCCGGATGAATTCGATGACTACGTGGCCAACCCGAAACCCAACGGCTATCAGTCTATTCATACCGTGGTGCTGGGCCCGAGCGGCAAGACGGTGGAGATTCAAATTCGCACCCGGCAGATGCATGAAGATGCTGAGCTTGGCGTGGCCGCGCACTGGAAGTACAAAGAGGGCGCGGGAGCGGGCACCGGCGGTGGCCGTGGCTATGAGGATCGCATCGCCTGGCTGCGTAAGCTGATTGCCTGGCAGGAAGAGATGGCCGATTCTGGCGAAATGCTCGACGAAGTGCGCAGTCAGGTCTTCGACGATCGGGTCTATGTCTTTACGCCGAAAGGCGACGTGGTGGACCTGCCGGCGGGGTCGACGCCGCTCGACTTTGCCTACCATATCCACAGCGACGTCGGCCATCGTTGCATCGGCGCCAAAATTGGCGGCCGCATCGTGCCGTTCACCTATCAGCTGCAGATGGGCGATCAGATTGAAATTATTACTCAGAAGCAGCCGAACCCGAGCCGTGACTGGCTGAATCCTAACCTCGGTTACGTGACCACCAGCCGCGGACGCTCCAAGATCCACGCCTGGTTCCGTAAGCAGGACCGCGACAAGAACATTCTCGCCGGGCGGCAGATCCTCGACGACGAACTGGAGCATCTGGGCATCGGCCTTAAGGATGCGGAAAAACACCTGCTGCCGCGCTACAACTTCAATGAGCTCGATGAACTGCTGGCCGCCATTGGCGGCGGCGATATCCGTCTCAACCAGATGGTCAATTTCCTGCAGGCGCAGTTCAATAAACCGAGCGCCGCTGAGCAGGATGCGGCCGCGCTGAAGCAGCTGCAGCAGAAAACCTACGCCCCACAGAACCGCACCAAGGACAATGGCCGAGTGGTGGTGGAAGGGGTTGGCAACCTGATGCACCATATTGCCCGCTGCTGCCAGCCGATTCCGGGCGATGAGATCGTCGGCTTTATCACCCAGGGGCGCGGGATTTCCGTGCATCGCGCCGACTGCGATCAGCTGGCTGAACTGCAGTCGCATGCCCCGGAGCGCATCGTCGATGCGGTATGGGGTGAAAGCTACTCGGCGGGCTACTCGCTGGTGGTCAGGGTGGAGGCGAACGATCGCAGCGGGTTACTGCGCGATATCACCACCATCCTCGCCAATGAGAAGGTGAACGTGCTGGGGGTCGCCAGCCGGAGCGATACCCGTCAGCAGCTGGCAACCATCGATATGACCATTGAGATTTACAACCTGCAGGTGCTGGGCCGGGTGCTCGGTAAGCTGAACCAGGTGCCCGATGTCATTGACGCGCGCCGTCTGCACGGCGGTTAAGTCGTCTCCAGGCCGGATAAGGCGAAACCGCCATCCGGCAATTTCGCAACGCCGGATAAGGTCTAAACGCCTTATCCGGTCGACTATTTTTTACATTTCCAGGATTGTCACATGACTCAAATTGACCGCTTGCTCGGCATCATGCGCCGCCTGCGCGACCCGGAAAACGGCTGCCCGTGGGATAAAGAGCAGACCTTTGCCACTATCGCCCCTTACACCCTTGAGGAGACCTACGAGGTCCTCGATGCTATCCAGCGGGAAGATTTTGACGACCTGCGCGGTGAGCTGGGCGATCTGCTGTTCCAGGTGGTGTTCTATGCACAAATGGCGCAGGAAGAGGGACGCTTTAACTTTGACGATATCTGCGCCGCCATCAGCGACAAGCTGGAGCGCCGCCATCCCCATATTTTCGCTGATGCTACTGCAGGAAACAGCAGCGAAGTCCTGGCCCGCTGGGAGCAGATCAAAAGCGCGGAGCGGGCGGAAAAAGCCCAGCATTCGGCGCTGGACGACATTCCCCATAGCCTGCCGGCGCTGATGCGCGCGCATAAAATCCAGCGCCGCTGCTCGGCAGTGGGTTTCGACTGGACCTCGCTGGGCCCGGTGCTCGACAAGGTGCATGAAGAAATTGATGAAGTGATGCATGAAGCGCAGCAGGCGGTAGTGGATGAAGCGAAACTGGAAGAGGAAGTCGGTGACCTGCTGTTCGCCACGGTGAATTTATCCCGTCATTTGGGCGTCAAAGCCGAGGTGGCTCTGCAGAAAGCGAACCTCAAATTTGAGCGTCGCTTCCGTGAAGTCGAGCGCATTGTCGCCGCCCGCGGCCTCGAAATGACCGGTGTCGACCTCGATACCATGGAAGAAGTGTGGCAGGAAGTAAAGCGCCAGGAAACTGATCTCTAACGAGTTTTCGTGATCAAGCGCGATTTGTGTGATTTTATAAATAACAAGCGCTTGATTTACGTCAAAAACATTTCGCCAAAAGCGTCTATTTTCTCTTTCCGTTATGTCGTTGAAACACCATGTAGCCTGCCTCTTCGAGTTGTTCGAGTCGCAACACAGGTGCAACTTGAAGAACGAAGGGGAGGGGAGAATGAAAGTTTGTGGCGTCACGCATGTTCGGGTATACTACTTTCCCGTCCTGGTTATTCCATCGTTTTACCCTAACTTCTCAGGTTCAGCATGACAACGAACTATATTTTTGTGACCGGCGGGGTCGTATCCTCTCTGGGTAAAGGCATTGCCGCAGCCTCCCTGGCAGCCATTCTTGAAGCCCGTGGTCTCAACGTGACCATCATGAAACTGGATCCGTACATCAACGTCGATCCGGGTACCATGAGCCCAATCCAGCATGGGGAAGTGTTCGTTACTGAAGACGGCGCAGAAACCGATCTGGACCTGGGCCACTATGAGCGTTTCATCCGCACCAAGATGACGCGTCGCAACAACTTCACCACCGGCCGTATCTACTCCGACGTACTGCGTAAAGAGCGCCGTGGTGACTATCTGGGCGCGACCGTTCAGGTTATCCCGCACATCACCAACGCTATCAAAGAGCGCGTACTGGCGGGTGGCGAAGGCCATGACGTGGTGCTGGTGGAAATCGGCGGTACTGTAGGCGATATCGAATCCCTGCCGTTCCTCGAAGCCATTCGTCAGATGGCGGTAGAAATCGGCCGCGAGCATACCCTGTTTATGCACCTGACCCTGGTGCCGTACATGGCCGCCGCGGGCGAAGTCAAAACCAAGCCGACCCAGCACTCCGTGAAAGAGCTGCTCTCCATCGGTATTCAGCCAGATATCCTGATCTGCCGCTCAGACCGCGCAGTTCCGGCCAACGAACGTGCGAAAATTGCTTTGTTCTGTAACGTTCCGGAAAAGGCTGTGATTTCTCTGAAAGAC
Organism: Klebsiella sp. G-Nf4; assembly: GCF_002810615.1. Taxonomy (NCBI): domain Bacteria; kingdom Pseudomonadati; phylum Pseudomonadota; class Gammaproteobacteria; order Enterobacterales; family Enterobacteriaceae; genus Klebsiella; species Klebsiella sp. G-Nf4. The sequence goes on from NZ_PION01000002.1 coordinate 231,169, forward strand.
GTCGATTCCATTTATAAAATTCCGGGCCTGTTGAAATCTCAGGGGCTGGACGATTATATTTGTAAACGATTCAGCTTAACTTGTCCGGAAGCAAACCTGGCCGAATGGGAACAGGTAATCTATGAAGAAGCCAATCCGGCAGGCGAAGTCACCATCGGTATGGTCGGTAAGTACATTGAACTGCCGGATGCCTACAAGTCGGTGATTGAAGCGCTGAAACACGGTGGTCTGAAAAACCGCGTGACCGTCAACATCAAGCTGATCGATTCGCAGGATGTGGAAACGCGCGGCGTCGAAATCCTTAAGAATTTGGACGCGATCCTTATCCCGGGCGGCTTCGGCTACCGCGGTGTAGAAGGTAAGATCGCCACCGCGCGCTATGCGCGTGAGAATAATATTCCTTATCTGGGCATCTGCCTGGGTATGCAGGTTGCGCTGATTGAATTCGCGCGCAACGTAGCGGGCATGGAAAACGCCAACTCTACGGAATTTGTGCCAGACTGTAAGTACCCGGTGGTGGCGCTGATTACCGAATGGCGTGACGAAGAAGGCAACGTTGAGGTTCGTTCTGAGAAGAGCGATCTTGGCGGCACCATGCGCCTGGGTGCGCAGCAGTGCCAGCTGGATGATGATTCTCTGGTTCGTCAGCTGTATGGCGAGCCGACTATCACCGAGCGCCATCGTCACCGCTACGAAGTCAACAACATGTTGTTGAAACCGATTGAAGCTGCTGGTCTGCGCGTTGCGGGCCGTTCCGGGGATGATCAGTTGGTCGAGATCATCGAAGTGCCGAACCATCCGTGGTTTGTTGCCTGCCAGTTCCACCCGGAGTTTACTTCGACGCCGCGTGACGGCCACCCGCTGTTTGCCGGCTTTGTGAAAGCCGCGAGCGAGTACCAGAAGCGTCAGGCGAAGTAAAAGAGTTAGAACGGCAATGCACCCAACTGGGTGCATTGTTTGTCTGGAGTTTTAGTTTAACTTGTACTGAGGAAAACCTAATGTCCAAAATCGTTAAAGTCATCGGTCGTGAAATCATCGACTCCCGTGGTAACCCGACTGTTGAAGCCGAAGTACACCTGGAAGGTGGTTTCGTCGGTATGGCAGCTGCTCCGTCAGGTGCTTCTACTGGTTCCCGCGAAGCGCTGGAACTGCGCGATGGCGACAAATCCCGTTTCCTGGGTAAAGGCGTAACCAAAGCTGTTGCTGCGGTAAACGGCCCGATCGCTCAGGCAATCCTGGGCAAAGATGCTAAAGATCAGGCTGGCATCGACAAGATCATGATCGACCTGGACGGTACTGAAAACAAATCTAACTTCGGTGCGAACGCTATCCTGGCTGTTTCTCTGGCAAACGCCAAAGCAGCTGCAGCGTCCAAAGGCCTGCCGCTGTACGCGCACATCGCGGAACTGAACGGCACTCCGGGCAAATACTCCATGCCGGTTCCGATGATGAACATCATCAACGGTGGTGAGCACGCTGACAACAACGTCGACATCCAGGAATTCATGATTCAGCCGGTTGGCGCGCCGACCCTGAAAGAAGCCGTACGCATGGGTTCTGAAGTGTTCCATCACCTGGCGAAAGTGCTGAAGTCCAAAGGCATGAACACTGCCGTTGGTGACGAAGGCGGCTACGCGCCGAACCTGGGTTCTAACGCCGAAGCACTGGCTGTTATCGCTGAAGCGGTTAAAGCAGCTGGCTACGAGCTGGGCAAAGATATCACCCTGGCGATGGACTGCGCAGCATCTGAATTCTACAAAGATGGTAAATACGTTCTGGCTGGCGAAGGCAACAAAGCGTTCACCTCTGAAGAGTTCACTCACTTCCTGGAAGATCTGACCAAACAGTACCCGATCGTCTCCATCGAAGATGGCCTGGACGAATCTGACTGGGACGGTTTCGCATACCAGACCAAAGTACTGGGCGACAAAATCCAGCTGGTTGGTGACGACCTGTTCGTAACCAACACCAAGATCCTGAAAGAAGGTATCGATAAAGGCATCGCTAACTCCATCCTGATCAAATTCAACCAGATCGGTTCTCTGACCGAAACTCTGGCTGCAATCAAGATGGCGAAAGACGCTGGCTACACCGCTGTCATCTCTCACCGTTCTGGTGAAACTGAAGACGCGACCATCGCTGACCTGGCTGTCGGTACCGCTGCAGGCCAGATCAAAACCGGTTCTATGAGCCGTTCTGACCGCGTTGCTAAATACAACCAGCTGATTCGTATCGAAGAAGCGCTGGGTGAGCAAGCGCCGTTCAACGGTCGTAAAGAGATCAAAGGCCAGGCTTAATCCTGTCTTTGTGAAATAAAAATGCCAGCCTCAGGGCTGGCATTTTTTTTACGCCGTCAGCCATCATTTAAAATCGACGGCCATTTGCTGGGGGATCGACAGCCCGCGGGTGGTCTCCACGCAGCGGTCGATGTAATCCGTAAAGCGCGGTGGTTTTGGCATTCCCATGCTCAACAGCTTGTCGTTGCTAAAGCGCACGTTCAGCGTGGCGAAGGCGCCATATAAACGCATGGCTTTCAGCATCAGACGTTCATTGCATGGCCCAAAGATCCCTTTCAGTTCACGACGCATTTTGACCAGCGTTTCATAGCTGACCTGGGCGTACTTATCCCCTACCGGGGCCTGCTCCAGGGCCTGGGCCATCGCCCGGTCGATTTCAGCAAACTTCACGCTATTCTCCTCCCCGGCAGAGATGTGCACCACCTCGCCGTGGGCCAGCGGCTGGTTAAGTAGCATCAGCAAGGCATCAGCACAGTAGTCCACCGGGATGACATCGATTCGGTCTTCCATGGAACATAAAAATTTCTGCAGCATCAGCCCCATGCTGAACACCCAGAAAATACTGCTGGAAGGCCGGCAGCCGTGATGAGTATGACCCACCACGATAGAGGGGCGGGCAATGACCAGCGGCAGCGTAGGGCAATGCTGCTGCATCAACTGCTCGATGGTCGATTTCGAATGGGTGTATTCCACCAGGTGCTCAGCGCGTTCCCGAAACTCCGCGCTTTCGGCGACCAGTGAATCCGGCTCAGGTGAGCAGGACATGGCTGTGCCGACGTGCAGAAAGCGCTGTAGACCCTCAACCTGCGCCATCCGTTGCGCCAGGCGCAGCGTACCCTCAACGTTAACCTTCCAGATGAGCGGGTTGCTGCCAAACGAGGCGACAGCGGCGCAGTTGAGGACATGCGTCACCTGATCGAGGCGCGGATCGTTAAGAAAATGCTCCGGAGAGGCGAGATCGCCCAGCAGGATATGCTGCGGGTGAAGCATCGCCAGCTTCTCCTCGGCAATATTGAACTTACGCATGTTCTCTTTGACCCGTTCGAGGCCTGCCTCGGGACTATCAGCACGCACCAGCAGCAGCAGGTCTAACCGGGTTTCCTGATGGAGTATTTTCTCTAACGCGGCACCGCCCAGAAAACCCGTAACGCCGGTAATTAATAATGTGGTCATAAACGCTATCTCATTATGGTTGGTCTGCGGGATTCTAGGCGGGCAAAAGTAAACGACGATTAAATAAAAAAGGGGCCCGTTCAGGGCTTTATTAAGACCAGTTTAAGGTTATTATCACCGGCGAATTGAATTAGACTCTCAGATCAGATAGATAATTCACTCTTTCATGTATCTGTTTGTACATTGCTGTATTTTAAGGGTTTTTGTTTTGATCTCTGAACCTTTTATTTTATCCGGAATGACAGGGATAACATTTTCTGTTACATATTTTCCGCCCACGCGTCAGAATGCTATTTATTTTAATTCTTATCATGCTAATAAACTAAGCCAAAAGAAAAGATTGCTTTTTTAATCAATAATATTATTCCCGACACGGATATTGACGGAGGGGTAAAAAAAGGGATCGCAGCGCAGGACAAGACCTGTGCGCTGAAATCTGCGATAATGGACGTTTATGACCCTAAACAGAGATGACTATGCAGTACCCGATTAACGAGATGTTCCAGACCCTGCAAGGCGAGGGTTACTTCACCGGCGTGCCTGCCATTTTTATTCGTCTGCAGGGATGCCCGGTAGGATGTGCGTGGTGTGACACCAAGCATACCTGGGACAAGCTGGCCGATCGGGAAGTGTCGTTGTTCAGCATTCTGGCGAAAACTAAAGAGAGTGATAAATGGGGTCCTGCAAGCAGCGAGGATCTGCTGGCGATTATTGGGCGTCAGGGGTGGACTGCCCGCCACGTGGTCATTACCGGCGGTGAACCCTGCATTCATGATTTAACGCCGTTAACCTCGCTTCTGGAACAAAACGGCTTTAGCTGTCAGATTGAAACCAGCGGCACCCATGAAGTGCGCTGCAGCCACAACACCTGGGTGACGGTATCCCCTAAAGTCAATATGCGTGGTGGGTATGATGTGTTGTCTCAGGCTCTGCAGCGGGCGGATGAAATCAAGCATCCGGTAGGGCGTGTCCGCGACATCGAAGCGCTGGACGAACTGCTGGAAACGCTGAGCGATGACAAACCGCGGATCATCGCCCTGCAGCCGATCAGTCAGAAAGAAGACGCGACGCGCCTGTGTATCGACACTTGCATCGCCCGCAACTGGCGCCTGTCCATGCAGACGCACAAGTATTTGAATATTGCCTGATAAAAAAGCCCGGCAGCGTACTGACCGGGCTTTTTTTTCGCTTACTCGCCGCGATAGACACAGCCAGCGGTGCAGGTCTCTTTGACCATCACGGCGCTCAGCAGCGGTACCCGCGGTTTCATCTCATCCCAGATCCATTTGGCCAGCACTTCGCTGGTGGGGTTTTCCAGACCGGGGATATCGTTCAGATAATAGTGGTCCAGGCGATCGTATGTCGGCTTGAAGGCGGCCTTCAGCTCGGCAAAATCCATGATCCACCCGGTATGGGGATCGACTTCACCGGTGATCTCCAGACGCACCATAAAGGAGTGGCCATGCAGGCGACCGCATTTGTGTCCTTCCGGGACGTGCGGCAGGTGGTGGGCGGCTTCGAAGGTGAAATCTTTAAACAGCGTGGTGGACATCATTGACTCTCAACAGGACGAAAAAAACCGCCGTAGGGTACCGGAAAGCACATTTTTTCGCATTAACTAAAACGGCCCTGAACAGAAAATGGACACATTTATCTGGGTTATTTGAATTAAATGGTTATATTTCATGTGGTTATTTAATCGATTTTGTTGTTAATAACTACAACTAAAACAGGTTAGTTCATTTGGTTATTTATTATTTCCATCCCTTCTTTAATTGTTACTATCAGCACCGTTACCCTTCTATTCTCTTCTGTTTTTGTCGCGCTGACAGGGTGCGAATAACAGCTTTGCTTACTGGAACAAACGACGCATGACGACACAGGCCACACCTTCCAACTTGCTGCCGCTCAACCCGGAGCAACTGGCGCGCCTTCAGGCGGCCACCACTGACTTCACGCCTACCCAGCTTGCCTGGGTGTCTGGCTATTTCTGGGGCGTGCTGAATCAGCAGTCCGGCGCGGCTGTGGCCGTTCCTGCCCAGGCCGCTGAGGTGCCCTCGATCACGCTGATTTCCGCCTCGCAAACCGGCAACGCCCGCCGCGTCGCCGAAGCGCTGCGCGACGATCTGCTGGCAGCGAAGCTGAACGTGAAGCTGGTGAATGCAGGCGATTATAAATTCAAACAAATTGCTGCGGAAAAACTGCTGGTGGTCGTGACGTCCACCCAGGGGGAAGGTGAGCCGCCGGAAGAAGCGGTCGCATTGCATAAGTTCCTGTTCTCGAAAAAAGCGCCGAAGCTGGACGGGACCGCGTTTGCTGTCTTTGGCCTCGGCGATACTTCTTATGAATTCTTCTGCCAGTCCGGCAAAGATTTCGACAGCAAGCTGGCCGAGCTCGGTGCGGAACGCCTGCTCGATCGCGTCGATGCCGACGTCGAATATCAGACCGCAGCTGCGGAATGGCGCGCACGCGTTGTTGAGGTGCTGAAGGCCCGTGCGCCAGTTGCCGCGCCCGCTCAGCTGGCCACCAGCGGCGGGGTGAACGACATCCATACCAGTCCGTACACCAAAGAGGCTCCGCTGTCGGCGACCCTGTCGGTCAACCAGAAAATCACTGGCCGCGATTCCGAAAAAGATGTGCGCCATATTGAAATTGACCTCGGTGATTCCGGTCTGCGCTATCAGCCGGGCGACGCGCTGGGCGTCTGGTATCAAAACGATCCTCAGCTGGTCAAAGAGCTGGTGGAGCTGCTGTGGCTGAAAGGTGACGAGCCGGTAACCGTTGATGGCAAAACTCTGCCGCTGGCGGAAGCGCTGGAGTGGCATTTTGAACTGACGGTTAACACCGCGACTATCGTCGAAAACTACGCCACCCTGACCCGCAGCGAATCGCTGCTGCCGCTGGTGGGAGATAAAGCTCAGCTGCAGCAGTATGCTGCTGCGACGCCGATCGTCGATATGGTCCGTTTCTCCCCGGCACAGCTGGACGCCGAGGCGTTAATCGGTCTGCTGCGTCCGCTGACGCCGCGCCTGTACTCGATTGCCTCCTCGCAGGCGGAAGCTGAAAGCGAAGTGCATGTCACCGTAGGCGTAGTGCGCTATGAAATTGAAGGTCGCGCCCGCGCTGGCGGTGCCTCCAGCTTCCTCGCCGACCGCGTGGAAGAAGATGGCGAAGTCCGCGTCTTTATTGAACACAACGACAACTTCCGTCTGCCGGCTAACCCGGAGACGCCGGTGATCATGATTGGCCCGGGCACCGGTATTGCGCCGTTCCGCGCCTTTATGCAGCAGCGCGCAGCGGACGGGGCACAAGGCAAGAACTGGTTATTCTTCGGCAACCCGCACTTCACTGAAGATTTCCTCTATCAGGTGGAGTGGCAGAGCTATGTGAAGGAAGGTCTGCTGACCCGTATCGATCTGGCCTGGTCCCGCGATCAACAACAAAAAATCTACGTGCAGGACAAACTGCGCGAGCAGGGAGCCGAGCTGTGGCGCTGGATCAATGATGGCGCCCACATTTATGTCTGCGGCGACGCCAATCGTATGGCGAAAGACGTGGAACATACTTTACTGGAAGTGATTGCCGAATACGGCGCGATGGACGCCGAAGCGGCGGACGAATTTTTAAGTGAGCTGCGCGTTGAGCGCCGTTATCAGCGAGATGTCTACTAATGAGCGAAAAACATCCGGGGCCTTTAGTGGTCGAAGGTAAACTGACCGATGCCGAGCGCATGAAGCTTGAGAGCAACTACCTGCGCGGCACCATTGCGGAAGATTTAAACGACGGTCTGACCGGCGGTTTTAAAGGTGATAACTTCCTGCTGATCCGTTTCCACGGCATGTACCAGCAGGACGATCGCGATATCCGCGCGGAACGCGCCGCCCAGAAGCTGGAGCCGCGTCATGCGATGCTGCTGCGCTGCCGTCTGCCGGGCGGGGTGATCACCACTACCCAGTGGAAGGCGATCGATAAGTTTGCCGCTGACAACACCATTTACGGCAGTATTCGCCTGACCAACCGGCAGACGTTCCAGTTCCACGGTATTCTGAAAAAGAACGTGAAGCCGGTGCATCAGATGCTGCACTCGGTGGGGCTGGACGCGCTGGCCACCGCCAACGATATGAACCGTAACGTGCTGTGCACCTCCAACCCGCATGAGTCGCAGCTGCACGCTGAGGCCTACGAGTGGGCGAAAAAGATCTCCGAGCATCTTCTGCCGCGCACTCGCGCTTATGCCGAGATCTGGCTGGATCAGAAAAAGGTCGCGACTACCGACGAAGAGCCGATCCTCGGTCAAACCTATCTGCCGCGTAAGTTTAAAACGACGGTGGTGATCCCGCCGCAGAACGATATCGATCTGCACGCTAATGACATGAACTTCGTGGCGATCGCCGAAAACGGCAAGCTGGTGGGCTTTAACCTGCTGGTGGGCGGCGGTCTCTCTATCGAACACGGCAACAAGAAAACCTACGCCCGCACGGCGAGCGAATTCGGCTATCTGCCTCTGGAGCATACTCTGGCGGTGGCGGAAGCGGTCGTGACTACCCAGCGCGACTGGGGCAACCGTACCGACCGTAAGAATGCGAAAACCAAGTACACCCTTGAGCGCGTTGGCGTCGAAACCTTCAAGGCGGAAGTGGAGCGCCGGGCCGGCATTAAGTTTGAGCCGATCCGTCCGTACGAATTCACCGGCCGCGGCGACCGCATCGGCTGGGTGAAAGGGATTGATGACAAATGGCACCTGACGCTGTTTATTGAAAACGGCCGCATTCTCGATTATCCGGGGCGCCCGCTGAAGACTGGCCTGCTGGAGATTGCTAAGATCCATAAAGGCGAATTCCGCATCACTGCCAACCAGAACCTGATCATCGCCAGCGTACCGGAAGATCAGAAGGCGCGGATCGAGAAGCTGGCGCGGGATCATGGTCTGATGAATGCCGTTACTCCGCAGCGCGAAAACTCGATGGCCTGCGTCTCCTTCCCGACCTGCCCGCTGGCGATGGCGGAAGCTGAGCGTTTCCTGCCGTCGTTTATCGACAAGGTGGAAGGGGTGATGAACAAGCACGGCGTGAGCGATGAGCATATCGTCACCCGCGTCACCGGCTGCCCGAACGGCTGTGGTCGCGCGATGCTGGCGGAAGTGGGGCTGGTGGGCAAAGCGCCAGGCCGCTACAACCTGCACCTTGGCGGTAACCGCAGCGGCACCCGCATCCCGCGGATGTACCGTGAGAATATCACCGAGTCGGAAATTCTCGACTCGCTAGACGAACTGGTAGGGCGCTGGGCGAAAGAGCGTGAAGCGGGTGAAGGCTTCGGCGACTTTACGGTGCGTGCGGGCATCATTCGCCCGGTGCTCGACCCAGCCCGCGATTTCTGGGAATAACATCCTGGTGCCCGGTGGCGCTTAGCGACCCGGGCCTGTAAAACCCGTAGGCCGGGCAAACGCAGTGCCGCCCGGCATAACAGGCAAACGAGGTTTATATGTCCGTACTCGATCTAAACGCGCTTAATGCATTGCCGAAAGTGGAACGTATCCTGGCGCTGGCGGAGACCAATGCGAAGCTGGAGAAGCTCAGCGCCGAAGAACGCGTAGCGTGGGCGCTGGAAAATCTGCCTGGCGAGTATGCTTTGTCTTCCAGCTTTGGCATTCAGGCGGCGGTGAGTCTGCACCTGGTCAACCAGCTGCGCCCGGATATTCCGGTGATCCTCACCGATACCGGCTATCTGTTTCCGGAAACCTATCAGTTTATCGATGAGTTAACCGACAAGCTCAAGCTGAACCTGAAGGTCTATCGGGCGCAGGAGAGCGCCGCCTGGCAGGAGGCGCGCTACGGTAAGCTGTGGGAGCAGGGTGTTGAGGGCATTGAGAAATACAATGAGATCAACAAAGTGGAGCCAATGAACCGGGCGCTGAAAGAGCTTAACACCCAGACCTGGTTCGCTGGTCTGCGCCGCGAGCAGTCCGGTAGCCGGGCGACCTTACCGGTGCTGGCTATCCAGCGCGGGGTGTTCAAGGTGCTGCCGATTATCGACTGGGATAACCGGACGGTATATCAGTACCTGCAAAAGCACGGGCTGAAATACCACCCGCTGTGGGATCAGGGCTATCTGTCGGTAGGCGATACCCACACCACCCGCAAATGGGAGCCAGGCATGGCAGAAGAAGAGACCCGGTTCTTCGGGCTTAAACGCGAGTGCGGATTGCACGAGGGTTAAGCTGTTAGCGCTTTCTTCGGGTGATAATTCAAGAAGAACACGCGGGTGATACCGCGCGTTCTTTTGTGCGTATCAGCTTTTCTTCTCCACCTTCGCCAGCTCTTTCACCAGCGGCAGCATCACTTTCACTACCTCGCGGCTGCGGCGTTCTATGCGTCCCGGCAGCGCGTGGTCGAGATACTGCTGATTATCAATCTGCACGCTATGCCAGCTGGTGCCGTCCGGGAAGTCACGGGATTTCTGGCGCTGCTGATAGCCATCCTTTTTGCCGAGTGACCAGTTGGTTGCCTCTACCGACAGCACCGGGATCCCCGCGCTGTCGAAGACGCTGGCATCGTTACAGCAGGCAGTGCCTTTCGGGAATTCTGGGTTCAGTCCTGGATTGGTCGCTGCGACAATCCCTTTACTGCGGGCGATAGCCAGCGCGCGGTCGCGGGTAAGCTTGCGCACCGAGGCCGGCGTGCGGCGGCCACTGTTGAAGTAAAGCTTATCGCCCACCACCAGATTATCGAGGTTGATCACCAGCAGGGTATTTTTCTTTTCCGCCTCACTCATGCGCTGCAGCAGATTTTGCGCCCCGAGACGACCTTCCTCTTCACCGCTGGTGGCGATAAAGCGAATGCCATAGCGGGTGGGGATATTCTTTAAATGATCCGCCAGCTCCAGCATCACGCCGAGCCCCATCGCGTTGTCGTCGATTCCCTGCAGCGTCAGGCCGCCAAGGTTGTTCTCCACGTCTTTATCGCTCTGCGGCGCGTAGGTATCGAGGTGCGCCATAATAATGATTTGCTGGCGGGACTGGCCTTCATGGGCGGCGATCACCGTACTGCCGGTGGCGTTATGCCAGTTCTTACGCTGATTGTTATCGGTATAGATGTAGCGGGTATTGAAGCTGCGCACGTCGCTCTGATAACCCATCTGGGCGAACTGCTGGCGGAGGTGCTCGGCTGACAACATCTCGGCTGGCGTTCCGGTCATTCGTCCCGGGAAGACGGTGGCGATATGACGGGCCTGGCTACTGGCGGTGTCGCCCAGCGCGCTGAATGCGGGGGCGGCGGCGAAAACAAAACCGGTGCCGAGCGCCAGAGGAAGCAGACGGCGGCACAACGCGGAAAACATAAGGGGTCCTTACACGAACAAGACAATTTGACGCGTATAGTATGAAACTGTGACCGCGGTTAAACAATTTCAATTGCTCTTAAATAGCGGAAAAATAGCGCGTTAAGCACTTTTTGATATTTGTATTTCCACAGCGTTATTCCTTTGCGTCACAACTCATTCCATTTCGTAATTTCATTTGCTCTTAGGCGCACCCTATAGTCGCAGTATCGCTGATTGTAAGAGAGTTGTTGCGCCGTGGATTACTTGCCCCTTTTTGCCGAACTGAAACAAAGGCCCGTGCTGGTGATCGGCGGCGGTGAGATTGCTGAACGCAAGATTAAATTCCTGCTGCGCGCCCAGGCGCAGGTGCAGGTGGTCGCCGGGACGCTCTCTCCGGCGCTGGCCGATCTGGCGGCGCGCCAGGCGCTTAGCTGGCGGGCGACGGAATTTAGCGAGTCGCTGGTGGATGATGTCTTTCTGGTGATTGCGGCCACGGAGGACGAGGCGCTTAACCAGCGGGTGTTTGCGGCGGCTAACGCGCGCTACCGGTTGGTCAACGTGGTGGATAACCAGGCGCTGTGCTCGTTTGTCTTCCCTTCTATCGTCGACCGTTCGCCGCTGCTGGTGGCGATCTCCTCCAGCGGCAAAGCGCCAGTGCTGTCGCGCATTCTGCGCGAGAAAATTGAAGCGCTGCTGCCGACGAACCTCGGGCGGCTGGCGGAATCGGCGAGCTACTGGCGTAACCATCTGAAAACCCGTCTGACGACCACCGAAGCGCGTCGCCGCTTCTGGGAACGCGTCTTTACCGGCCGCTTTGCCAGCCTGATGGTGGCGGGCAATCATGCGGAGGCGGAAAAGGCGCTGCAGGATGAGCTGGATAAGCCCGAACGCGAGACGGGAGAAATTATTCTGGTGGGCGCCGGGCCGGGCGATGCCGGGCTGCTGACCCTTCGTGGTCTGCAGGCGATCCAGCAGGCGGACGTGGTTTTCCACGACCATCTGGTGACCCAGCCGGTTCTCGAGCTGGTGCGCCGCGATGCCGAGTTAATCTGTGTCGGCAAACGCGCCGGTGAGCACTCGGTGCCGCAGCATGAAACCAATCAGCTGCTGGTGGAGGCGGCGAAGGCGGGGAAAACCGTCGTGCGTCTGAAGGGCGGGGATCCGTTTATTTTTGGCCGCGGCGCAGAAGAGCTGCAGGCTGCCGCCGAAGCGGGGATCCCGTTCCAGGTGGTGCCTGGCGTCACTGCCGCCGCCGGGGCGACGGCCTACGCCGGTATTCCGCTGACCCATCGCGATTATGCGCAAAGCGCCGTCTTTGTCACCGGCCACTATAAGCCGGACAGCGCCCCCTTCGACTGGTCGCTGTTGGCGAAGAGCCAACAAACGCTGGCGATCTACATGGGCACCATGAAGGCGGCAGAAATCAGCGCTCAGCTGATCGCCCACGGTCGCGACAGCACTACGCCGGTCGCGGTGATTTCCCGCGGTACCCGCGACGATCAGCAGACGATAACCGGCACATTGCAACAACTCGAACACCTGGCGAAAGACGCCCCGATGCCCGCCCTGCTGGTGGTGGGCGAAGTGGTGCAGCTGCATCAGCAGCTCGCCTGGTTTCAACATACATCATCCGCCGAGGGGTTTAACTCTTCGGTGGTCAATCTGGCTTAAGGAACGGTTATGGACCAAAAACGACTCACTCACCTGCGGCAACTGGAGGCGGAAAGCATCCATATTATTCGTGAGGTGGCCGCCGAATTTTCTAACCCGGTGATGATGTACTCCATCGGGAAAGATTCCAGCGTAATGCTGCATCTGGCGCGCAAAGCGTTTTATCCGGGAACCTTGCCGTTCCCGCTGCTGCACGTCGATACCGGCTGGAAATTCCGTGAGATGTATGAGTTCCGTGACCATACCGCCAAAGCCTACGGCTGTGAGCTGCTGGTGCATAAAAACCCGGAAGGGGTGGCGATGGGCATCAACCCGTTCGTCCACGGCAGCGCTAAGCATACCGATATCATGAAAACGGAAGGTCTGAAGCAGGCGCTGAACAAATACGGCTTTGACGCCGCGTTCGGCGGCGCGCGTCGCGATGAAGAGAAATCCCGCGCGAAAGAGCGCATCTACTCCTTCCGCGACCGCTTCCACCGCTGGGACCCGAAAAATCAGCGTCCGGAGCTGTGGCACAACTACAACGGCCAGATTAACAAAGGCGAAAGCATCCGCGTCTTCCCGCTCTCCAACTGGACCGAGCTGGATATCTGGCAGTACATCTATCTGGAAAATATTGAAATCGTGCCGCTGTATCTGGCCGCTGAGCGCCCGGTGCTGGAGCGCGACGGTATGCTGATGATGATCGATGATGACCGTATCGATCTGCAGCCGGGCGAAGTGATTGAAAAACGGATGGTGCGTTTCCGTACCCTTGGCTGCTGGCCGCTGACCGGCGCAGTGGAGTCTGAAGCGCAGACGCTGCCGGAAATTATTGAAGAGATGCTGGTATCAACCACCAGTGAACGTCAGGGCCGCGTGATTGACCGCGACCAGGCCGGCTCGATGGAGCTGAAGAAACGTCAGGGGTATTTCTAAGGAGCCGCCATGAACACGACAATTGCCCAACAAATTGCTAATGAAGGCGGCGTAGAAGCTTACCTGCACGCGCAACAGCACAAGAGCCTGCTGCGTTTTCTGACCTGCGGCAGCGTAGATGACGGCAAAAGCACCTTAATTGGCCGTTTGCTGCACGATACGCGCCAGATCTATGAAGACCAGCTGTCGTCTCTGCACAACGACAGTAAGCGTCACGGTACCCAGGGCGAAAAGCTGGACCTGGCGCTGCTGGTGGACGGCCTGCAGGCTGAGCGCGAGCAGGGCATCACCATCGATGTCGCCTATCGCTACTTCTCGACCGAAAAACGCAAATTTATCATCGCCGACACCCCGGGGCACGAGCAGTACACGCGCAATATGGCCACCGGCGCGTCAACCTGCGACCTGGCGATCCTGCTGATCGATGCGCGTAAAGGCGTGCTCGACCAGACCCGCCGTCACAGCTTTATCTCTACGCTGCTGGGCATTAAACACCTGGTGGTGGCGGTCAACAAAATGGATCTCGTCGAGTTTAGCGAAGCGCGCTTCAACGAGATCCGTGAAGATTATCTGACCTTTGCCGAGCAGCTGCCGGGCAACCTCGATATCCGCTTTGTACCGCTGTCGGCGCTGGAAGGCGATAACGTCGCCAGCCAGAGCGCGAACATCCCGTGGTACAGCGGTCCGACCCTGCTGGAAGTCCTCGAAACCGTGGAGATCCAGCGGGTGGTCGAGAGCCAGCCGCTGCGCTTCCCGGTGCAGTATGTTAACCGTCCGAACCTCGATTTCCGCGGCTTCTCCGGCACGGTCGCCTCCGGTACGGTTACCGTTGGCCAGCGTCTGAAGGTGCTGCCGTCGGGCGTCGAATCGAGCGTGGCGCGTATCGTCACCTTCGACGGCGACCTGCAGGAAGCTGCCGCCGGCGAAGCCGTTACCATTGTGCTGAAAGATGAAATCGACATCAGCCGCGGCGACCTGCTGGTTGACGCGCAAGCCTCGCTGCCGGCGGTGCAAAGCGCCAGCATCGACGTGGTGTGGATGGCCGAGCAGCCGCTGACCCCGGGGCAGAGCTACGACATTAAAATCGCCGGGAAGAAGACCCGCGCTCGCGTCGACGCTATCCGCTACCAGGTCGATATTAACAACCTGACCCAACGTGAAGTCGAGTCTCTACCGCTGAACGGCATTGGGCTGGTGGAGCTGACCTTTGACGAACCTTTAGTGCTGGATCCGTATCAGCAAAACCCGGTGACCGGCGGGCTTATCTTTATCGATCGCCTGACCAACGTCACCGTGGGCGCCGGGATGGTCAACGAGCCGCACCTGCAGGCGTCGACCTCGGCATCGCAGTACAGCGCCTTTGAGCTGGAGCTGAACCAGCTGATCCGTAAACACTTCCCGCACTGGGACGCCCGCGACCTGCTGGGAGGCAAATAATGGCCCAGCATGACGAAAACGTCGTCTGGCATGCCCATCCTGTGACCCAGCAGCAGCGGGAACAGCATCACGGCCATCGCGGCGTGGTGCTGTGGTTTACCGGCCTTTCGGGGTCGGGTAAATCCACTGTCGCCGGGGCGCTGGAGGAGGCGCTGCATGAGCGCGGCGTCAGCACCTATCTGTTGGACGGCGACAATGTGCGCCATGGCCTGTGCAGCGATCTGGGATTCAGTGATGAGGATCGCAAAGAGAACATTCGCCGCGTCGGCGAAGTGGCCAGGCTGATGGTCGATGCCGGTCTGGTGGTATTGACGGCATTTATATCACCACACCGCGCGGAACGGCAGATGGTGCGCGAGCGCCTGGGGGAGGGACGCTTCATCGAAGTGTTCGTCGATACCCCGCTGGCCATCTGCGAGGCGCGGGATCCGAAAGGATTGTACAAGAAGGCGCGGGCAGGGGAATTACGCAATTTCACCGGCATAGACTCGGTCTATGAGGCACCGGAAAAGGCGGAAATTCATCTGGATGGTGAACAATTGGTAACAAATTTGGTGCACCAACTATTAGACCTGCTGCAACAGAGCGATATTATCAGATCCTGAAACGGCAGCGGCATCGAGGGGTGCCGGTTGCCCGGTCTACAGGATTCGATATGCGCAATACCCAGAACCTCAGTATTATTCGTTCAGAACCGCCTCCGGCGATCGGCGACGAGACCACCTGGTCTCTGTCGGGCGCTGCCGTGGGCTTTATTTCATGGCTGCTGGCGCTGGGTATTCCCTTCCTTCTCTATGGCAGTAATACGCTCTTCTTCCTCCTTTACACCTGGCCGTTCTTCCTGGCGTTGATGCCGGTGGCGGTAGTGGTCGGTATTGCGCTGCACTCTCTGCTCAATGGCAAGCTGCTCTATAGCGCCAGCGCGACCATCCTGACCGTCGGGCTGATGTTTGCGCTACTCTTCCTCTGGCTGTTGGGATAACCCGTTTCTGGTATGAATCAAGCATGGGTATCGGCAGCAAAAATATGGTACAGTCCCCGCGTTACGCGGCATCGTCCGCGCGCCCTGGTAGCGTACCCGGGCGAGTTTTGGGATGATGATGCCGTTTGTCAGGGGGCAGGATGGGTAAACTAACGCTGCTATTATTAGCTTTGCTGGTCTGGCTACAGTATTCGCTGTGGTTCGGTAAAAACGGCCTGCACGACTACACGCGGGTTAACGACGACGTCACCGCCCAGCAGGCGACTAACGCCAAATTAAAAGCACGCAACGATCAGCTATTTGCCGAAATTGACGACCTCAACGGCGGGCAGGAAGCGATCGAGGAGCGCGCGCGCAATGAACTCAGTATGACCCGTCCGGGCGAAACCTTCTATCGTCTGGTACCGGATGCGTCTAAACGCAACCAGGCATCGGGGCAACAGCAGAACAATCGATAACCAGGCCCAGGATAACAACATGGCAGCCACTTTTCCGGGCGTTTGCGCCGTGGTGCCGGCAGCCGGTTTTGGCCGCCGCATGCAAACGGAATGCCCGAAACAATATCTCTCAATCGGTAACAAAACGATTCTCGAACATGCGGTCGCTGCGCTGCTGGCGGATGCGCGCGTCCAGCGCGTGGTGATTGCCGTCAGCCCCGGCGATCGGCGCTTCAGCCAGCTACCGCTGGCGCAGCACCCGCAAATTACCGTCGTGGATGGCGGCGCCGAGCGCGCCGATTCCGTGCTCGCGGGCCTGAAGGCGTTGCCGGAGGCGCAGTGGGTGCTGGTGCATGACGCCGCGCGCCCCTGCCTGCATCAGGACGACCTCAGCCGCCTGCTGGCGCTCAGCGAAACCAGCCGTGTCGGGGGGATCCTCGCGGCGCCGGTGCGCGACACCATGAAGCGCGCCGAGCCGGGCAAAACCGCTATCGCCCATACCGTCGATCGCAATGACCTGTGGCATGCGCTGACCCCGCAATTTTTCCCTCGCGAGCTGCTGGTGGATTGCCTCACCCGGGCGCTGAACGAGGGGGCGACCATCACGGATGAAGCCTCGGCGCTGGAGTACTGCGGCTTCCATCCGCAGCTGGTCGCCGGTCGCGCGGATAATATTAAAGTGACGCGCCCGGAAGACCTGGCGCTGGCTGAATTTTACCTCACCCGTTCCCGACACCAGGAGAAAGCTTAATGCGAATTGGACATGGTTTTGACGTACACGCTTTTGGCGGTGAAGGCCCAATCATTATTGGCGGGGTACGCATTCCTTATGAAAAAGGGCTGCTGGCCCACTCCGACGGCGACGTCGCGCTGCATGCGCTGACCGACGCGCTGCTGGGCGCCGCGGCGCTCGGCGATATCGGCAAACTGTTCCCCGATACCGATCCGGCGTTTAAAGGCGCCGATAGCCGCGAACTGCTGCGCGAAGCGTGGCGTCGTATTCAGGCCAAAGGCTATACGCTCGGCAACGTCGACGTCACCATTATCGCCCAGGCGCCGAAGATGCTGCCGCATATTCCGCAGATGCGCGTCTTTATCGCTGAAGATCTCGGCTGCCATATGGACGACGTCAACGTGAAAGCGACCACCACCGAGAAGCTGGGCTTCACCGGCCGTGGGGAAGGGATCGCCTGCGAAGCGGTCGCGCTGCTGCGTAAGGCCGAAAAATGATCGCCTTTGACCAACTGACCTGGCTGCACGGCAAGCCGCAGAGCAGCGGACTGCTGAAAGCCAATCCGGAAGACTTTCTGGTGGTGGAAGACCTGGGCTTTGCGCCGGACGGCGAAGGCGAACATGTGCTGGTGCGGATCCTGAAAAACGGCTGCAATACGCGCTTTGTCGCCGACGCGCTGGCGAAATTCCTCAAGATCCACGCCCGTGAAGTGAGCTTCGCCGGGCAAAAGGATAAGCACGCCGTCACCGAGCAGTGGCTGTGCGCGCGGGTGCCCGGCAAAGAGATGCCGGACCTGAGCAAATTTCAGCTCGAGGGCTGCCAGGTACTGGAATATGCCCGCCATAAGCGTAAGCTGCGTTTAGGCGCGCTGAAAGGCAACCAGTTTACCGTGATCCTGCGTGAGATTAGCGATCGCCAGGACGTGGAGACGCGTCTGCAGGCCATCGCTGAACGGGGCGTACCGAACTATTTCGGCGCGCAGCGCTTTGGCATTGGCGGCAGTAATCTGCAGGGCGCGTTGCGCTGGGCGGAAAGCGACGCGCCGGTGCGCGATCGCAATAAGCGCAGTTTTTGGTTGTCGGCGGCCCGCAGTGCGTTGTTTAATCAGCAAGTCAGTATTAGATTAAAAAAAACGGAATTTAATCAGGTTGTTGATGGCGATGCGCTACAATTAGCGGGGCGTGGGAGCTGGTTTGTCGTCACACCGGAAGAACTCGAGGTTTCGCAGGCGCGGGTGCACAACCGCGAACTGATGATCACGGCTGCGCTGCCGGGCAGCGGCGACTGGGGAAGCCAGCGCGACGCTCTGGCCGCCGAGCAGGCCGCCATCGCCGAAGAAACTTCGCTGCAGGCGCTGTTGGTGCGGGAGAAAGTCGAGGCGGCGCGCCGGGCGATGCTTCTCTATCCGCAGCAGCTTAGCTGGAACTGGTGGGATGACGTAACCGTTGAACTGCGTTTCTGGCTGCCGGCGGGCAGCTTCGCCACCAGCGTGGTCAGGGAGCTTATCAATACAACGGGTGACTATGCGAATATTGCTGAGTAACGATGACGGGATCCATGCGCCGGGGATACAGACCCTGGCGAAGGCCTTAAGGGAGTTTGCCGAGGTCCAGGTTGTTGCACCCGATCGTAACCGCAGCGGAGCCTCGAATTCGCTGACGCTGGAATCATCCCTGCGTACGTTTACCTTTGAAAATGGCGACATCGCCGTCCAGATGGGCACCCCGACCGACTGTGTCTATCTCGGCGTGAACGCGCTGATGCGCCCACGTCCGGACATCGTTGTTTCCGGCATTAACGCGGGTCCCAACCTGGGCGATGACGTCATCTATTCCGGCACCGTGGCCGCAGCGATGGAAGGCCGTCATCTGGGGTTCCCCGCGCTGGCTGTGTCGCTGAACGGCTATCAACATTACGATACCGCCGCGGCGGTAACCTGCACCATTCTGCGCGCCTTAAGCCGCGAGCCGCTGCGTACCGGGCGGATCCTTAACATCAACGTGCCGGATCTCCCGCTTGATCAAATCAAGGGCATTCGCGTGACCCGCTGCGGCAACCGCCATCCTGCCGACCAGGTGATCCCGCAAAAAGATCCGCGCGGCAACACCCTGTACTGGATTGGCCCGCCGGGCGATAAGCGCGATGCCGGGCCGGGCACCGATTTTGCGGCAGTGGATGAAGGCTATGTTTCCGTGACGCCATTGCACGTCGATTTAACCGCCCATCAGGCGCATGAGGTAGTCAGCGATTGGCTGGAACGTGTCGGGGTTGACGGGCAATGGTAAGTAAACGTGTTGAAAGTTTGTTGAATCAACTGCGCACGCAGGGCATCGTCGATGAGCGTGTCCTCGAGGCGATCGCGCTGGTCCCGCGCGAAAAATTTGTTGATGAAGCCTTTGAACATAAAGCGTGGGAAAACACCGCGCTGCCGATTGGCCAGGGGCAGACCATCTCCCAGCCTTACATGGTGGCGCGGATGACCGAGCTGCTGACGCTGACGCCGGAGTCGCGCGTGCTGGAGATCGGCACTGGTTCCGGCTACCAGACGGCCATCCTGGCGCACCTGGTGCATCACGTTTGCTCGGTGGAGCGGATTAAGAGTTTACAGTGGCAGGCGCGTCGTCGCCTGAAACAACTTGATTTACATAATGTTTCAACCCGTCATGGCGATGGGTGGCAAGGTTGGCAGGCACGGGCGCCGTTTGATGCCATTATTGTGACGGCGGCGCCGCCGGAGATTCCAACCGCGCTGCTGGCGCAGCTGGATGACGATGGCGTGCTGGTGCTGCCGGTTGGCGAAGAGCATCAGTTTCTCAAACGGATCCGTCGCCGGGGCAACGAATTTATCATTGATACCGTCGAGGCCGTTCGCTTTGTTCCCCTGGTGAAGGGGGAGCTGGCCTGAGACCCGGATTATTCCAGGTTTTTTTTGCCTGACTTTAGGCGTAGGGTGGACACATTTTTCAGTGTCCTGGCCGGGCGCCGCCCGGTAAGCAAGATATTGGCAGTTAACATATTCCTGGGGGATAAATGAGCGCGGGAAGCACCAAATTTACCGTCAGCCGTATTGCGGCTCTTTCACTGGTTTCACTCTGGCTGGCCGGGTGTACCAACACCAATAATCCGCCAGCGCCGGTTAGCTCTGCCGGCGGTGCCGCCTCTTCCAGCACCAACTCCGGCATGCTGATTACGCCGCCATCCTCCGGCGTCAAGTCTGCTCCTCAGGCGCAGCCGATTCAGCCGGTACAGACCCAAACCATTCAGCCGACGCCGATGGCGCAGGAGCCGGTGCAGACGGTGAACGGTAAGATCGTTTACAACCGCAAATATGGCGATATTCCGAAAGGTAGCTATACCGGTGGCAGTACCTATACGGTAAGACGGGGAGACACGCTGTTCTATATCGCGTGGGTCACCGGCAACGATTTCCGCGACCTGGCGCAACGCAACAATGTCCCGGCCCCGTACGCGCTGAACGTGGGTCAGGTGCTGCAGGTCGGCAACGCCTCAGGCCAGCCGATCACCGGTGAAAACGCCGTTTCTCAGGCCAGCGCAAGGGCGAGCGGCGGTGCGACAGCCACCACAACTTCTGCACAAAAATCGACCGCGGTGGTTGCTTCACAACCGACTATTACGTATTCTGAATCTTCAGGTGAACAGAGTGCTACCAAGATGTTGCCTAATAATAAACCCGCGACCACGACCACAACGGTTGTCGCGCCGGTGACGGCACCAACAACGGTGAGCACAACCCAGCCGACTGCAAGCAGTACGTCAACCAGTTCGCCGATCTCATCATGGCGCTGGCCGACTGATGGCAAGGTTATCGAGAACTTTAGCGGCGCGGAAGGCGGCAATAAAGGTATCGACATTGCAGGCAGTAAGGGACAGGCTATTGTCGCGACCGCCGATGGGCGCGTCGTCTATGCCGGTAACGCACTGCGCGGCTACGGTAATCTTATTATCATCAAACACAACGATGATTACCTGAGTGCCTACGCTCATAACGATACCATGCTGGTTCGGGAGCAACAGGAAGTCAAAGCGGGGCAGAAAATCGCTACCATGGGTAGCACCGGAACCAGCTCAACAAGATTACATTTTGAAATTCGTTACAAGGGGAAATCCGTCAACCCGCTGCAGTACTTACCGCAGCGATAATTTGGCAAAGTACGGATAAGCGAAGCATCAGCTAACAGGCGCCAGGGCGGTGTCTACGCTACTCTCGCAGAGAGGGCAGGGGAAATCGTCCAGGCGTCGTTTGTTGATGTGCCGTGGAAGGTGCTTTGCTCAGGGATCACGGGTAGGAGCCACCTTTATGAGTCAGAATACGCTGAAAGTTCATGATTTAAATGAAGACGCGGAATTTGATGAGAACGGAATTGAGGTTTTCGACGAGAAGGCCTTAGTAGAAGAGGAACCCAGTGATAGCGATCTGGCTGAGGAAGAGCTACTGTCGCAAGGCGCAACACAACGCGTACTTGACGCCACTCAGCTTTATCTTGGAGAGATTGGTTATTCCCCACTGCTGACCGCGGAAGAGGAAGTCTATTTCGCGCGTCGCGCACTGCGTGGTGATGTCGCTTCACGCCGTCGCATGATTGAAAGCAACCTGCGTCTGGTGGTGAAGATTGCCCGTCGTTACAGCAATCGTGGTCTGGCGCTGCTGGATCTGATTGAAGAAGGTAACCTCGGCCTGATCCGCGCCGTTGAGAAGTTTGACCCGGAACGTGGGTTCCGTTTTTCGACTTATGCGACCTGGTGGATCCGCCAGACCATTGAACGGGCGATCATGAACCAAACCCGTACGATCCGTTTGCCGATCCACATTGTTAAAGAGCTGAACGTCTATCTGCGTACCGCGCGCGAGTTGTCCCATAAGCTGGACCACGAGCCGAGTGCGGAAGAGATTGCCGAACAGCTGGACAAACCGGTCGATGACGTCAGCCGTATGCTGCGTCTGAACGAGCGCATCACCTCCGTGGATACTCCGCTGGGTGGCGATTCAGAAAAAGCGCTGCTGGATATTCTGGCCGATGAGAAAGAGAACGGCCCGGAAGACACCACGCAGGACGATGATATGAAGCAAAGCATCGTCAAATGGCTGTTCGAACTGAACGCCAAGCAGCGTGAAGTTCTGGCGCGTCGTTTCGGTCTGCTGGGTTATGAAGCAGCCACGCTGGAAGATGTGGGCCGTGAAATTGGCCTCACCCGCGAGCGTGTGCGGCAGATCCAGGTGGAAGGTCTGCGTCGCCTGCGGGAAATTCTGCAGGGGCAGGGGCTGAATATCGAAGCGCTCTTCCGCGAATAAGATCTTTTCTCTCAAAAAGGCCCCCTCGACAGTCGGGGCCTTTTTCTTTGCGCTAGCCGAGGCGGGTTTCCTGCAGATGACGCCAGATAATTTTCCCTTCCGCTTGCTGAAAAATCGCCGTCGACCAGCGTACGTTCTCACTGCCATCCGCCAGCGTTTGGCTTTCACGGTATAGCACTGCGGCGCCGTCGTGCCACTCGCTAATGATTTTCGCCTGATCCACCACGATGTGTAATCCCGGACGGGTTGCGCCCGCATGGTGGAAAAAACGGCTCACCGCCGGGTAGTCCATCTTCTCGCCGCCCGGAGGGATCATGGTGAATTCGGCGGCAAAACGTGTCATCAGTGCCTCAGCGCTTCCTTCCCCCTGGCTTAACCAGCGTTCGATAAGGACATGGGCGTCGAGGACTTCCTGCAGATAAGGGTTCATGACTTCTCCAGAGTGGTGTGCAGGCGATGGATAATCGCCTGATTATTCAGCCGCAGGCAAAACAGCAGCGGCAACAGGGTGATGGCGGCGGCGCTAATAAACACGATTTGCCAGGCGTAGGCCGGCGGAAATCCCCTCAGCAGCAGGGCGAGCAGCGCGCTGCCGGCAAAGAAGCTGAGCTGGCGGTTCAGATTCCACAGCGCGCTGGCGTCAGGCATCTCTTCGGCAGGCGTATGCAGGAAGGCGCTGCTTTGCGCGGTGCTGCTGCATAAGCTGCCTCCTCCGCCCATCAGCGTAAAGGCCAGAATCAACAGCGCCAGCGGGCTGTGCGCATCGATCTTCAGCAGCAGCAGGATCCCCGCCGCCTGTAGCAAGCAGCCAACCATCACCAGCGGTCGTGGCCCGAAGCGGTTGAAATACCTGCCGGTAAACGTGATGGCGGCGAACGAGGCCAGCGACCAGGGCACCATCAGGGCACCGATGGCCCCCGGCGCCATCCCGGTGACGCGTTGCAGGTAGAACATCCCGACCACGTTGACGCCAATAAACATCCCCGGTACGCAGAGGTAGATCAGCATCGCGAAGCGCAGCAGAGGATCGGCCAGCAACGACAGCGGAAGAAAGCGAGTTGGGCGAACCGGGCCGGGGCTGTCGTTCAGCCATCGCACCGCCAGCACAAAGGTTAGCAGAGCCACAGGCAGGCTGGCGAAAAAGACCCAGCGCCAGCTGAAGGCCTGGACTAACAGGCCGCCGATTGCCGGCGAGCAGGCTGGTGCCAGCAGGCCGACCAGCATCACCGCCGCCGACAGTTTCGCCCGCTCATGCGGCTGAAACAGCGGCCACGTCAATGCCTGGCCAAGGGGGATTAACAGCCCGCCGCCCATCCCCTGCAGCGTCCGCCAGAAAATCAGCTCGCCGAGACTGCTGGCAAGCCCTGCCGCCAGCGCGCCGAGGCTGAACAGCCCCAGCGAGAGTAAAAACAGTCGTTTCGCCCCCCAGCGCTGACTAAGCCAGGCACTGAACGGTACGACGACCGTCAGACCGAGAATATAAGCATTGCTGACCCACGCCAGCTGAGAGACGGAAACCGTCAGCGCGCGGCTGATGGCCGGGAAGGCGATGCTGGCGATAAACATATTGATTAAATCGAGAAAAAAGCCGAACAGAAAAACGGTGGCAACGCGGTGGCGATAGGTCATGGTTCACTCCCTCAGACAGGCGGCTACTGTAAACCCGGTTCTGCGGGGGATAAATGGGGTGAATCGGGATATACTGTCTGAATATTTTTGACAATCATCCGGACGACAATGCTTAATCTTCAGCGTGTGACCATGTTTATCGCCGTGGTGGATGCCGGCAGCTTCACCCTGGCCGCTGCGGCGCTGGGGCAGACCAAGGCGGTGGTCAGTTTTAACGTACGGCAGCTGGAAAATGAACTGGGGGTGACCCTGCTGCTGCGCTCAACGCGTCGTCTGCGCCTCACCGACGCCGGGGCGCTGTTCTATCAGCGCGGGGTGGCGCTGCTGAAAGCGGCGGAAAATCTGCAGGATGAGGTGCGGGCCAGCCATACCGGCTTAAGTGGAGAGCTGCGGATCACCACCACGCCGGAGTATGGCGCGCAGGTCATCATTCCGGCGCTGGCCGCGTTTGCCCGTCGTCACCCGGCGCTGCGGGTGCGCCACGTTTCGTCCTCCCATCATGCGGACCTCATTTCAGAACGATTTGATGTGGCGATACGCCTCGGTACGCTGGCCGATTCCCGCTATCGGGCGACGAGGATAGCCAGTTTCGCGATCCTGCCCGTCGCCTCTCCGGCCTGGCTGGCAAGCCATCCGGTGCAGACGCTGTCCGATCTGGCGCAAGCCGACTGGATTATTCATGAGCGTCTGTCGGCGCCGCTGCGCTGGCAGCTGCGAACGGATCAACAGACAGAGGTGGATTTCGCCATTGCCAGCGCGCCGCGCTTTTCAGCCGACAGCGCTACGGCGCTGATGAGCTTTGCTCTGGCCGGGTGCGGCATCGCCTTGCTGCCGGCATGGCTGGTAGCCAAAAAAGTGGCGCAGCGGGGGCTGGTGCCGCTCCTGCCGGAATACCATTTCCCACAGCAAGGCGTGTATGCCCTTTATCCCGATGCGCAGCATATGCCGACCCGGGTGCGGGCGTTTATCGATTTCCTGCGTGAGAAGGTCGTTTAATTGACCGCTCAGGGCGCCATCATTTTGCGCACCAGCCGGGAGAACTGTTCGCGTTCGTCATCGCTCAGGCGGCCGAGAAACTCGTCATCGATCTCATTGCCCTGCGGAATCGAACGGTTAAGCAACGCCTCGCCTTGTTCGGTCAGATAGACAAAACGGCGGCGTTTATCGGCGGGATCGTGCTCACGGCGCACCAGGCCGCGTGCCTCCATCCGGCTGAGCATCTCCGCCAGCGTGGCCTTGGTACTGACCGCCGCTTCAATCAGCACGACCTGCTCGATACCCGGCTGCTCCGCTACCGAGCGCATCACCGCGTACTGAGGTTTAGTCAGATCCGGTAACGCTTGCTGCCAGCGGGCGGTATGTTGTTGAAAAAGCTGGCGCAGCAGGTGAAATGCTTCGTTTCGTAACTCCATGAATACTCCGTAACAAAACTGTCACCTCTATGATAGCCGTTCGTACGCCATTTTATACCCTTTCTGCGTTTTTGATTAAAAATGCGCACGTATACGAACGATCTTGTCATCGCCGTCCGGAGAGGGTAATTTAAATATAAAGTTCGTGTACGAACAAAATGAATGAGGTCTGGAATGAAACTGATTATTGGGATGACGGGGGCCACCGGGGCTCCGCTTGGGGTGGCATTGCTGCAGGCGCTACGTGATATGCCGGAGGTGGAAACCCACCTGGTGATGTCGAAGTGGGCCAAAACCACCATCGAGCTGGAAACGCCCTGGACAGCGCGCGAAGTGGCCGCGCTGGCGGACTTTTCCCACAGCCCGGCTGACCAGGCCGCCACCATTTCATCCGGTTCATTTCGTACCGACGGCATGATCGTTATTCCCTGCAGTATGAAAACGCTGGCAGGCATTCGCGCGGGCTATGCCGAAGGGCTGGTGGGCCGCGCGGCGGACGTGGTGCTCAAAGAGGGGCGCAAGCTGGTGCTGGTCCCGCGGGAAATGCCGCTCAGCACGATCCATCTGGAGAACATGCTGGCGCTGTCGCGCATGGGCGTGGCGATGGTGCCGCCGATGCCAGCTTACTACAACCACCCGGAGACGGTTGACGATATCACCAATCATATTGTGACTCGGGTGCTGGATCAGTTTGGCCTCGACTATCACAAAGCGCGCCGCTGGAGCGGCTTACGCACGGCAGAACAATTTGCACAGGAGATCGAATAATGGCTTTTGATGATTTGCGCAGCTTTTTGCAGGCGCTGGATGACCAGGGACAACTGCTAAAAATCAGTGAAGAGGTAAACGCCGAGCCCGATCTGGCGGCGGCCGCCAATGCTACCGGACGCATCGGCGACGGCGCCCCGGCACTGTGGTTCGATAATATTCGTGGCTTTACTGACGCCCGCGTGACGATGAACACCATCGGTTCGTGGCAGAACCATGCCATCTCGCTGGGCCTGCCGCCTAACACGCCGGTGAAAAAGCAGATTGATGAATTCATTCGCCGCTGGGATAAATTCCCGGTGACGCCAGAGCGCCGCGCCAACCCGGCGTGGGCGGAAAACACCGTTGATGGCGACGATATCAACCTGTTCGATATTCTGCCGCTGTTCCGCCTCAACGATGGTGACGGCGGTTTCTACCTCGACAAAGCCTGTGTCGTATCACGCGACCCGCTTGATCCTGACAACTTCGGTAAGCAAAACGTCGGTATCTACCGCATGGAAGTGAAAGGCAAGCGCAAGCTCGGCCTGCAGCCGGTGCCGATGCATGATATCGCGCTGCATCTGCATAAAGCGGAAGAGCGTGGGGAAGATCTGCCGATTGCCATCACCCTCGGTAACGACCCGATTATTACCCTGATGGGCGCCACGCCGCTGAAATACGATCAGTCGGAATATGAAATGGCTGGCGCGCTGCGCGAGAGCCCGTATCCCATCGCCACCGCGCCGCTGACCGGCTTTGATGTACCCTGGGGGTCGGAAGTGATCCTCGAAGGGGTCATTGAAGGGCGTAAGCGTGAGATCGAGGGGCCGTTCGGTGAGTTTACCGGTCACTACTCCGGTGGTCGTAACATGACGGTAGTGCGTATCGACAAAGTCTCGTATCGCAGCAAACCGATTTTTGAATCGCTCTATCTCGGTATGCCGTGGACCGAAATTGACTATCTGATGGGGCCGGCGACCTGTGTGCCGCTGTATCAGCAGCTGAAGGCCGAGTTTCCGGAAGTGCAGGCGGTCAACGCCATGTACACCCATGGTCTGCTGGCGATCATCTCCACCAAAAAACGCTATGGCGGTTTTGCCCGCGCGGTGGGCCTGCGGGCGATGACTACTCCGCACGGCCTCGGCTATGTGAAGATGGTGATCATGGTTGATGAAGATGTTGACCCGTTCAACCTGCCGCAGGTGATGTGGGCGCTCTCCTCGAAGGTTAACCCGGCGGGTGACCTGGTGCAGTTGCCGAACATGTCGGTCCTTGAACTTGACCCAGGCTCCAGCCCGGCGGGCATCACCGACAAACTGATTATCGACGCCACCACCCCGGTTGCGCCGGACCTTCGCGGCCACTACAGCCAGCCGGTGCAGGATCTGCCGGAAACCAAAGCCTGGGCTGAAAAACTGACCGCTATGCTGGCCAACCGTAAATAAGGAGAAAAAGATGATTTGTCCACGTTGCGCCGATGAAAAGATTGAAGTGATGGCGACGTCGCCGGTGAAAGGGGTCTGGACCGTGTATCAGTGCCAGCACTGTCTTTATACCTGGCGAAATACTGAGCCGCTGCGCCGCACCAGCCGCGAGCACTATCCGGAAGCGTTCCGCATGACGCAGAAAGATATTGATGAGGCACCACAGGTTCCACACGTACCGCCGCTATTGCCGGAAGATAAGCGTTAATAAAACGGGCCCGCTAAGTCGGGCCTTTTTTATATTTAGTACAATTATGGAAGCTATTTTTTCATTAAATTAAAAAATTACGTGAAGGGTTAATATGCTGGGATGACTTTGCGAGCCTGCTTCCAGATTATTATAAAATCCGTCTGATTAATGCCTTGCAGATAAATTTCACGCCCTGACGAGTATAGAATAGCGGCGGGTGCTTGAGGCTGTCTGGCCTTGAGCATGACCAGGACCCCAGACAGACGAAAGCCCCAGGAGATATTTCTATCAACTGAGGCTAGCGAATGAACACAGACAATTCAGATGTTAGTCTCTTCTTTGCAGGGAGGCAAGATATGCTGACAAAATATGCCCTTGTGGCAATCATCGTACTCTGTATTACGGTACTGGGATTTACGCTGTTGGTGCACAGCTCACTATGCGAGCTGAGTATTAAAGAGCGTAATATTGAGTTTAAAGCTGTTCTCGCTTACGAATCGAAGAAGTAGCATCCGCGCGGGGGCAACCCCGCGTATGGGTTGTCAGGACGCATCCTCTTGCACCCATTTTTTGTTTGCTAAAACGGCAGCGCTGAGCGGCGCTGCCGTTTTTCACCTTAATGGGTTGCTAGACCAGACTCTTCAGACGGTAGATCCACTCCAGCGCCTGACGCGGGGTCAGGGAGTCCGGATCAAGATTCTCCAGCGCCTCAACCGCAGGCGAGGTCTCTTCCGGGGCGGCGAGCAGCGACATCTGCGTGCCGTCGACCTGGGTCGCCGCCGCGTTGGGCGAGATGCTCTCCAGCTCGCGCAGTTTCTGCCGCGCGCGCTTGATCACCTCTTTCGGCACCCCGGCCAGCGCGGCGACCGCCAGGCCATAGCTCTTGCTGGCCGCGCCGTCCTGCACGCTGTGCATAAAGGCGATGGTGTCGCCGTGCTCCAGCGCGTCGAGGTGGACGTTGGCGACGCCTTCCATTTTCTCCGGCAGCTGAGTGAGCTCGAAGTAGTGGGTGGCGAACAGCGTCAGCGCCTTGATTTTGTTGGCCAGATTTTCCGCACAGGCCCACGCCAGCGATAGCCCGTCGTAGGTGGACGTGCCGCGGCCAATCTCATCCATCAGCACCAGGCTGTGTTCGGTGGCGTTGTGCAGAATATTGGCGGTTTCCGTCATCTCCACCATAAAGGTCGAGCGGCCGCTGGCCAGGTCATCCGCCGCGCCGACGCGGGTAAAGATGCGATCGATGGGTCCGATCTCCACCTTCTGCGCCGGGACGTAGCTGCCGATATAGGCCAGCAGCGCAATCAGCGCGGTCTGGCGCATATAGGTACTTTTACCGCCCATGTTCGGCCCGGTGATGATCAGCATCCGCCGCTGCGGCGCTAGCTGCAGCGGGTTGGCGATAAACGGCTCTTTCAGCACCTGCTCGACCACCGGATGGCGGCCTTCGCTGATGCGAATACCTGGCTTATCGCTAAAGGTCGGGCAGCAGTAGTTCAGGGTTTCCGCGCGCTCCGCCAGGTTGACCAGCACGTCCAGCTCGGCCAGCGCGCTGGCGCTGGTTTGCAGGTCGGCGAGATGCGGCAGCAGCAGGTCGAACAGTTCGTCATAAAGCTGTTTTTCCAGTGCCAGCGCTTTGCCCTTGGAGGTCAGCACCTTATCTTCGTATTCCTTCAGCTCAGGAATAATGTAGCGTTCGGCGTTCTTCAGCGTCTGGCGGCGCACGTAGTGGATCGGCGCGAGGTGGCTCTGGCCGCGGCTGATCTGGATGTAGTAGCCGTGGACGGCGTTGTAGCCGACTTTCAGGGTATCGAGGCCCAGCCGCTCGCGCTCGCGGATCTCCAGTTTATCGAGATAATCGGTGGCGCCATCGGCCAGCGCACGCCACTCGTCCAGCTCTTCGCTATAGCCCGGGGCGATGACTCCGCCGTCACGGACCAGCACCGGCGGCGCGTCAATCACCGCGCGCTCCAGCAGTTCGCGCAGTTCGGTGAACTCGCCCATTTTCTCGCGCAATTTTTGCACCGGCTGACGGTCAACGTCGGCCAGCAGCTCACGCAGCAGCGGCAACTGCTGCAGGGCATGACGCATGCGGGCTAAATCGCGTGGACGGGCGGTACGCAGCGCCAGACGCGCCAGAATACGTTCCAGATCGCCGACCTGGCGCAGCACCGGCTGCAGCTCGGTATAGCGCTCCTGTAGCGCGCCGATGGTCTGCTGGCGCTCCACCAGCACGGCGGTATCGCGGACCGGCATATGCAGCCAGCGCTTGAGCATCCGGCTGCCCATCGGCGTCACCGTACAGTCGAGTACCGAGGCCAGGGTGTTGTCGGTGCCGCCGGCCAGATTCTGGGTGATCTCGAGGTTACGGCGGGTGGCGGCATCCATAATGATGCTGTCCTGCTGGCGTTCCATGGTGATGGAACGGATGTGCGGCAGCGAGGTGCGCTGAGTGTCTTTGACATACTGCAGCAGGCAGCCGGCGGCGCACAGGCCGCGTGGGGCGTTTTCCACGCCGAAGCCGACCAGATCGCGGGTGCCGAACTGCAGGTTAAGCTGCTGGCGCGCGGTGTCGATTTCAAATTCCCACAGCGGGCGACGGCGCAGACCGCGGCGGCCCTCGATCAGCGACAATTCGGCAAAATCTTCCGCATACAGCAGTTCCGCCGGATTAGTACGCTGCAGCTCTGCCGCCATGGTTTCGCGGTCGGCCGGTTCACTCAGGCGAAAGCGCCCGGAGCTGATATCCAGCGTCGCGTAGCCAAAGCCCTTGCTGTCCTGCCAGATGGCGGCCAGCAGGTTGTCCTGGCGTTCCTGCAGCAGCGCTTCATCGCTGATGGTGCCCGGCGTAACGATACGCACCACTTTACGCTCGACCGGTCCCTTGGTGGTGGCCGGGTCGCCAATCTGCTCGCAAATGGCCACCGACTCGCCCTGGTTGACCAGTTTGGCGAGGTAGTTCTCCACCGCGTGGTGGGGGATGCCGGCCATCGGGATGGGTTCGCCCGCGGAGGCGCCGCGCTTGGTCAGCGAGATATCGAGCAGCTGCGACGCGCGTTTCGCATCGTCATAAAATAGCTCGTAAAAATCCCCCATCCGGTAAAACAGTAGAATGTCAGGATGTTGCGCCTTCAGCTTGAGATACTGCTGCATCATCGGCGTGTGGGCGTCGAGATTGTCAATTGTGCTCATGGGGTGTTATCCAGATCCCTGATTTGAAATGGCTGCGATTTTGTAGTTGTCGTCGTTATCACATGGATGAGACATAATAACGGAGATGGGCAGGTGAGGGAAACCGACGAAAGCGCGCGGCGCGATCCGGATTCCAGTTGCAGAGGGGGCGGGGTACCGTCACAGTAATTGAACCGCCGCCACGCGATCGTCTTCATACATTACGTTCGCCGTCGATGTTGTTCTGCCTTCTGGCCGCAGACCTCGTTACGACCAACGGCTTGTGGTTGCTAGTCGTAAAGCCATTTACCTGCTTTTGCTGATTCGGCAAACATTTTGATAGTTAAAGGTTTACGCGTTTTTTCTACATCTTCTCGTTTTACTTTAAACCACCGAGTTAGCATTGGAGTATTCTCCCAAGGGAAATAACACGACCATTTAACACTGGAAAGATCAACATTAAATTTTTGTTCAAATTTATTTAAAGCGTCATGCAGATCGTCGCCGGGAGCATCAAATAAGTCATAATCAAGTTCCAATGGGATTTCTTTCCAATTTTTATCTAAACGGGTTGAGATCTCATCTTTAAACAAGTCTAAAACCTGATCTTGAATGCTTTTCATTAAAAGGATGTCCATTGTATACGGTCTTTGGGGCGAGCTATTAGGTTGTATTTTTCCTGAGTTTTTCTTGAAACTTGATAAATTGAGTTTACAAGTCCTATCCAACCTAACCACGGAACATAACGGGCGATAACAGCAGCAAGACTATTCGTTTTTCTCATTCTTACACCAACGGGTGTAGGAACCCTAATACCAAATGGAGTTTTTGCATTTCTCAGAAGCATCCTTCCATATTTAGAAACAACACTTGTTCCTTTTATTGCCTCTCCTGGCTTTGTTCTGGTTTTTAGCCAAGGTTGCCCGGCGAGGATAGCGGCACCAGATTCAATACCAATGCCAAGTTCGTCACAAAATTGTTCAAGAAAAATGACATCAAAAAGTTCACCAGCCGAAAGATTGGATTGTCCGTGATAGAAATAGGTTCCATTTAGTTCTTCTGTCGTATCCATTTGCTCATCTATTATGCTGTTTGTCTTTCATTCCAGGCATCGGTGAAAATTATATTTCCGTCACAATGTTTCCAGGTGATCTTCTCATATCTAAGTTCGACAGATTCAAGATGGTTGTTGTTCTTGTCTTCTGGGGAAGCCATTGTAGGAGATATTGATACGATTC
The DNA here is from genome assembly GCF_002810615.1 of Klebsiella sp. G-Nf4. Classification (NCBI taxonomy): domain Bacteria; kingdom Pseudomonadati; phylum Pseudomonadota; class Gammaproteobacteria; order Enterobacterales; family Enterobacteriaceae; genus Klebsiella; species Klebsiella sp. G-Nf4. The sequence continues at coordinate 263,316 of NZ_PION01000002.1, forward strand.
GGACGCCTTCAAGTAGCATATTGAAGTATTCCACTTCTTGACCTGCATCGCTGATTTTATACCATTTGATTTCAGCAGATTTCAGGTTCTGACCAGTAGCTACTGCTTTGTAGAGGTATGGACTGGAATAGTCGAATTCTTTAACGATGATCATTGGTGAGTGCTGACGAGTGCCGGTAGGCTTGCCAGTGGCATTATCAGTGGGAATGGAGAGATTGTGATGAAACCCTTTAAATTCGATGCTGAACTCCCTGTCTGCAACATCACAACCACCTTTGATTAGTGCCCCACCGTCGTCGTATATCCACATATTACCTGGAATAGCCATGCTTCTTCTTCCCTCTATTATCATTAGTAAGAAAACAGTGTATCGAGTTGATTAAGCGCAGTAAATAATCAATGTGTCGTTTTTGGATTAATACGGGAAATATCTTCTCTGTAATGATGGTTTATATTTAAAAATAGCTGTCGTAAATATTTCATTGGGTTATTACGCCATTGGTATAGATTTTAAATATAAATGACCCTCAATAATATAATGCAGGCAATTATTGCCAGAAAGCGTAAGCGCGGCGCGATCCGGATTCCAGTTGCGCCGCGCGGGGATTACGGCGCCAGATAAACCTGGGGGGCCGCGTTGTCCGGATGATGGCCGAGGCGGACATCCGCCCCGTACCAGCGATGGATAACCGGCTGCTGGATCACCTCCTGCGGCGTGCCTTGGGCGACGAGATTTCCCTGGTGGAGCAGCAGAATGCGGTCGGCCCACAGGGCGGCGAGGTTAAGGTCATGCAGCACCACGCAGACGTGCAGTTGCCCGCCGGCGGTGAGCCGTTTGAGCAAACGCAGCAGGTGCTGCTGATAGTAAAGATCCAGCGCCGAGGTAGGCTCATCGAGAAACAGCCAGCCCTGCGGCGCGCCGTCGCGCCACAGCTGCGCCAGACAGCGGGCCAGCTGCACCCGCTGCTGCTCGCCACCGGAGAGGCCGGGATAGCGGCGACCGGCAAGGCCATCGCAGCCGGTGACGGCCATCACCGCCGCCAGCACCGCCGGATCCGCCGTCGCGCCCCACGGTGAGCGTCCCATGGCAATGACCGTTTCCACCGTCCAGTCGGCCTGCAGGGCCGTTCGCTGCAGCATGACCGCCCGCCGGCGCGACAGCGCCTCGGGGGACCAGGCCTCCAGCGGCTTGCCTGCAAGGCGGCGGGTGCCGCTGTCCGGGGTCAGATAGCCGGTCAACAGCCGCAGCAGAGTGGATTTCCCGGCGCCGTTCGGCCCGATAAGCGCCATCATCTCGCCGCCGCGCAGTGTGACGGAGACGTTGTCGATGATCTGCCGCTGGCCGAGGCGAAGCGCCAGCCCCTGCGCGCAGTATTTGTTATTCATGCCTGGTTCTCCCGACAAAAGACCAGCCACAGAAACCAGGGGGCGCCCAGCAGGCTGGTGAGCAGACCGACCGGTATCTCCGCCGGCGCCGCCACGGTGCGGGCCAGGGTGTCGGCCAGCAGAAGCAGGATCGCGCCGGCCAGCAGCGAGCCGGGGATCAGTCCGCGATGGTCCGGTCCCAGCCACAGGCGCATCAGGTGCGGCACCACCAGGCCGATAAAGCCGATGACTCCGCTGATGGCCACCGCGGCGGCCACCAGCACCGCGCTGCACAGCAGCAGCCAGCGCTGTAGCGCCTGCACGTTGACCCCGAGATAGTGCGCCTCTTCATCGCCAAGCTGCAGCAGATTGAGGCGGGACGCTATCCACCATACCGCCAGCGCCGCCGGGATAATCAAGGTCGCGGCCACCAGCAGCGTCGGCCATTCGGCCTGGCCCAGACTGCCCATTCCCCACAGCGACAGCTGGCGCAGCTGGGCGTCATTGCTCAGCCAGGACAGGACGCCGACCAGCGCGCCGCACAGCGCGTTGATGGCGATCCCCACCAGCAGCAGGCGCGACAGCGAACCCTCCTCCGCCCGGCTGAGGATGAAAATCACCACCATCACCGCCAGGCTGCCAATAAACGCCGCCAGCATTGGCATATACAGAGCGATCAGCCCCGTAGCGGAGAACGGAAGCACCAGCCAGCTGGCCACCGCCAGCGCGGCGCCGCTGCTGATGCCCAGCAGGCCCGGGTCGGCAAGCGGGTTGCGAAACAGCCCCTGCATCACGCAACCGGAGAGGGCCAGCGCCGCGCCCACCAGCAGGGCCAGCAGCACCCGCGGCAGACGGATGGTCAGCCAGATGTGGCGCAGCATCTCATCCCCGGAAGGCAGCAGGTTGACCAGCGGCAAGCGCATGGCGCCGAGGGTGGTGGCAAACAGCGTCAGGGAGACCAGCAGCAGCGTCATCAACAGCAAACGGCGGGTGAGGGCAGGGCGCATCAGGGCAACTGCTCCGCTTTGTTTCGCAGCGTGATTATCGCCCGCGGTGTGCGCGGCCCGAAGCCGAGCAGGGCCATGTCGTCGATCGTCAGCAGCTGTTTATGACGCCCCGCCGGGGTCTGTGCCAGGCCGGGCAGTTTCCACAGCCCGGCTTCACCGCCCATCCCTTTGAGACCATCGGCGGAGATCACCACCAGATCCGCCTGGCTGGCGGCGACTCCTTCCTGCGACATGGCGCGATAGTGGTCGAAGCCCTGCATCGCGTTCTGCAGCCCGGCGGCGCGAATGGCGCCATCGGCCGCGGTGTGCTGTCCGGCCACCAGGGTATTCATTCCGCCGTGGCTGAGAATAAACAGCACCCGCTTAGCAACCGGCTGCGTGGGAATGGCGGCGATCTGCTGCTGAAGCTGCTGGCGCAGCGCGTCGCCAGCCGTTGTTTTGCCTAGCGCTTCGGCAATGACGGCCACTTTGTTATCGATCGCGGACAGACTTTCGCCGCCCGGCACGTTAACCACCTTCACCCCGCTCGCCTGTACTTTGTGTAAGACCAGCGAGGGCTGCGCCTGGGCGCTCGCTAACACCAGCTGCGGGCGTAACGCGAGGATCCCCTCGGCGTTCAGCTGCCGCAGGTAGCCGACGTCTGGCAGCTTTTGCGCCGCCGGAGGCCAGCTGCTGGTGCTGTCCCGCGCCACCAGGCTCTGTTCCGCGTCAAGGGCATAGACGATCTCAGTGACATCTCCGCCGAGGGTGACGAGCCGCTCAACGGCAGCGTGGCTCAGCAGCGGGAAAGCGATGAAGAGCAGTAACCAGCGCATCATGCGGGCAGTCCTTCACGGGTCAGACGATCTACCTGCTGGCGCCATTGCGCCTGCTCGGGGTGGCCCTCGCTGCGCTGGCCATAGAGCTGGGCAATCTGGGTGCCGTCTTTGGCGAACAGTTCGACGCTGGTGACGTGTCCGTCCGAGGTCGGCTTGCGGGTCACCCACACTTCATCGAGGCTCTCTTCGCGCAGATGCAGGGTAAAAGTGGTATTGAAGATATTTAGCCAGCCGCGCATGGGGGCCAGCTTTTCCAGGGCGCCGGTGAAGATCTGCACGCAGCCGCGATTGCCGACGAAGATCATGATTTCATTGCCCTCCTGGCGCAACGTCTCCAGCAGCGACGGTAGCGCATGGCGATCCACGCGGCAGGCGAGGTCGTCGCTCACCAGACGGAAGGCCTGCTGGCGGGAAAGCTGATATTTACGCAGCAGACCAAAGAACTGGTGAACGTCGGTCATCGCGCGCCAGTCGTTCTCCAGCGCGGCACCGTCGGCGGTGTCGGCATATTTCACCGGCTCCAGCGGGCGCAGGGCCAGCGGTGCCGGCGCCGCCACCCGATGTTCCGCGATCAGGGTGTCCCAGGCCGCCATGTCGGTCTGCGTGGTCGCATAGACTTTCAGCAGGGCGTCGCCATGGTGGTCGAAAAACTGGATGCTCTGACGACCATTATCGTTCAGATGGAAGGCGCTGGCCCACTGGCTGAGGAACAGGCGCAGATCGAGCGCGCGCGGGTTCAGCACCAGCCCGGCGTGGCCGCTGAGGTGCTGGTGCGTGAACTGGCCCACCTGCTCATGCACGGCATACTCGTTGCGGCAGATGCATTTGGTTTCGCCGACGCGCTCCAGGGCGGCAATCAGCGCCCGGGCGTCATCGCTCAGGCGCACGGCATCGTGGCCGAGGCGGGCGGCGGTCAGCTCGGCTTCGCTGATCCCCATTTCCGCGGCGATATCGCGGGCATATTTAGCGGTACTGCCCGCTTTGGTGGCCTGGTAGCGCTGCCACAGGTCGGGGTGTGCATTTGGCATAATCATATCCTTCTCGACGATGAATATCCCCGGCCGGTGGGCCGGGGGCAGGTGCGTTATTATTCGGGCAATCAGAAGTCGACGTTGACGCCCAGCTGCCAGGTGCGGCCCGGCATCACCGCCAGCGCTTTATCGTTGGCGTCCTGGTTGGTGCCGGTCTCGATATTGCGGCTGCTCAGGTAATCCCAGTATTTACGATCGGTGAGGTTGTAGACCCCGCCATTGAGGCGCACGTTTTTTGCCACCTGCCAGTACGCGGTCCAGTCCAGCATGCCGTAGCCCGGCACGCGCATATAGTCGCTGCTGGCATCGGTGATGGCGGACCCGCTGTTGCTGTAGCTTTCGCGGTTGGTGGTGGTCGCCTGTTTCCCTTTGACAAAGGTCGCCGTCAGGGCGGTGCCGTAGCGTTTCGCCGGATCGTCCCATGCCACGCCGACGATGGCTTTCATCGGCGCCACGCTGTCGAGGTCGACGTATTTATCACCGCTGTAGCTGGATTTCGATTTCCCTTCGCTATAGCCGAGGGCGAGGGTGGTGCTCAGGCCGTTCACCTGCTCAAACCAGGTGCCAAAGTTAAATTTGGTGCTGATCTCACCGCCGTAGATATAGGCTTTATCGCGGTTTTCCGCCTGATAAATGGTGTAGATGTTCGACGGCACATTCGTGAACTGGCCCGGATTATTGGCGCGGGTATAGCGGGTATAGGCGATAAAGTTCTTATAGCTGTTGTAGAACAGCGCCGTGCGCACGGTGATGCCTTCGGTGACTTCGCCCTTCAGCCCCCACTCGAGATTATCGCTGGTTTCCGTCTTCAGATCGGTATTGCCGATCAGGGCATACTGTTGGCTACCGGCGTAGCTGGAGCCGAGGTTCCAGGAGCCATACAGCTGGCTGGCGTTGGGGAACTGCGCGCCGCGCTGGTACTGCAGGTAGGTCATCAGGCGTGGGGTGAGGTCGTACTGGAAGGTCAATGATGGCAGGACCTGGGTATCGCTGTTTTTGCCGTACAGATTCGCCACCGACGATTCGCTCAGCACGCTGCTGTTGGCGGCAAGGTCGGACAGATTTTCCGGCTTAGTCGATTGATGCACCACGCGCACGCCGGGAATAATGGCGAAGTTGTGGCTATCAAGGTCGAAGTTGATCTTATCCTGGACAAAGCCGCCGAGAGTGTAGCTGCGGCTGTCTGCCTCCGGCTGCATGATCTCGCTGTAAACGCTGGGGATCGGCGACTGGCTAAACGGCCGCTGAGTTTTGGTCGTGCTGGCGTTGAAGCCGGCGCTCAGATCGTGGCGGCCCAGGGTTTTCGCCAGCGCGGTCTGCAGGCCCCAGGTGTCGGTGTCATAGTTGGAGTTCACCGTCTGCATTCTGCGGGTGACGCTGTCCGGCATATAAGTCCAGTCATGGGCTTCGGTATGCTGGTAGTAGATTTTCGTGGAGACGCTGTCGAGGTAGTCGTTCATCGGCGTCCAGTCATCCTTCAGGCTCAGGCCCCAGCGCCGGGTCTGGCTGGTCTGGTTGGCGGTGCCGATGGTGCTGTTGCCGCTGGAGTCCCAGGTATCGTAGTGGGTGTGGTTGGTTTTATGGTAATAGTCGAAGGTGCTGGTCAGTTTGTGTTCATCGTTAGGCTGCCAGATCCCGGAGGCCAGAAAAGCATCGGAGTGCCAGTTCGCCGGGTAGGCGTCGACGGTGCCGCTGTTGTTTTCGGTTTCCTGACCGTCACGGCGGCTGTAGACCAAAATGCCGCGCAGGAACTCATCGCCGCCGGCGACGGTCACCCCGTTGTGCCAGCTGCGATCCGCAGAGTCGTAACCGCTGCGGTAGCCGAAGGCGCTGGTCTTGCCCGGGCGCAGGTAATCATCCGCCGATTTCGGGCGGAAGGAGACATTCCCCCCGATAGCGCTGTTGGCCGTTTCCGTCGAGGTGGCGCCGGACTGGATATCCACGCTGCCGTACATATACGGGTCGATATAATCGCGGCCGATGCCGAAGGTGTTGAGCCCGGCGCGGCCGACGTAGCCGCGGCCGGTGGCGTTGGGTTGGGCGATACCGTCCACGTCGATGCCGACGCGGTTGCTCTCCATGCCGCGGATGTTGTAGCCGGTGTAGCCTCCGCGGTCGAAGCCGCTTTTGCCGTTGCCGGAGCCGCCGCTGGCCCCGGTGGCGCTGATGAGCGGCTCATAGCGCATGATCGAGCCGAAATCGTTAGCGCCTTTATCCTCCAGCTCCTGGGCGCTGATGCTGTGTTCGCTACCGGCTTTCTGCACCGGTGCGGGGGCGGTGACGGTCATTTGTTCCGAGGTGTCATCCACCGCCTCGCCGCTAACGGCGGAAGTGTCTGCTGCGATGGCAGAAGTCTGATAAATTGCTGCAAGCAAAGAGGTCACCAGCAGGCGTTTTTTACACCATGCTGCTGACGGAGTCGATTTGTACATAGTCGCCACGCCTTGATCGTTATTAGTATCGGCTCACGCGTTACTTCCAGAGATGCAGGTTGCTCCGTCTTTTCCGTTGCGGATGGGGTCTTACTCCATTTGTTGATTGCGAATGGTAATGATAGGTATTATCGTTTGCAACAAAATAATCATGTGTTCTTCATTTAAACTGCACTTTGTTTACAATTTGCCCTTTCAGACTTAGCGAGACGACGATGAACTCAAAAGCGGCCATCACCATCACCTACTGTTCCCAGTGCAACTGGATGCTGCGCGCCAGCTGGATGGCGCAGGAGCTGTTACATACCTTCAGCACCGACATCGCCTCGGTGACGCTGGTGCCGGGGACCGGCGGGATCTTCACTATCGATATCGACGGCCAGCAGATCTGGGAGCGCAAGCAGGATGGCGGTTTTCCGGATGCGGCCGAGCTGAAACGCCGGGTGCGCGATGTCTGCTTCCCGGATAAAGCGTTGGGGCATGTGGATAAACCAGCTAACCCGACATAATCGCCAGGGGAAATGAGCTGCGAGGTCTTATTTAAAGGTGTATTATTTATGCATCTTTTTTTGTGGGAAGGAATTTGATAGTGGGTAAACGCATCGAACGGGAAAAACTGACGATTCAGCGGATGATTGCCCTCTACCAGCGGCGCTGTCCCGAGGCGCTGGCCAATAATGATCACTATCAGGCGCTGAACGTCTACGCCGACAAGCGCCTTGATAAGTGTGTGTTTGGCGAGAATAAACCGGCCTGCAAGCAGTGTCCGGTGCACTGCTACCAGCCGGCGAAGCGCGAAGAGATGAAGCAGATTATGCGCTGGGCCGGGCCGCGGATGCTCTGGCGCCACCCGATCCTCACTATTCGCCATCTGCTGGACGACAGGCGGCCGGTGCCGGCGCTACCGGAAAAATATCGACCGAAAAAATAGCGGCCTTTCCCTGGTCAGCGCGGCGCGCAGCCGGGCGACAAGTCGTGCTTTTGTAGCCCCGGTAAGGCGGTTAGCCGCCACCGGGGATGGTTGCGGAAGCCCTCTGTTTCTGACTATCCCGGATCGTGCTTGCCACAAAGGCGACCACGAACAGCGCGGAAAACAGCACCACGATAGTCGGCGCCGGCGCGCTATCGAGATAAAACGCCAGCCACACCCCTCCCGCCGAGCAGCCGATGGCCACCGCTACCGCCAGCAGCAGGGCGTGGATAAAGCGCCGCACCAGCAGGAGCGCGATCGCCCCGGGAGCAATCAGCAGCGAAATCGACAGAATAATCCCCACCGACTGCAGCGTCGCGACGATGGTCAGGGCGATCATACACAGCAGGCCGTAGTGCAACAGTCCGCCGCGCAGGCCGCTGGCTTTGGCCTGCGTCGGGTCAAAGGCGTGCAGCAAAAAATCGCGCCATTTAAGGCCGATAATCAGCGCAATCACCAGCGCGATAGCCGCCGTCTGACCAATATCGCGGAGGGATATTCCCAGCATATCGCCGAACAGGATATGGTCGAGATGAACATCGGACTGGATCGCCACGTACAGCACCAGTCCGGCGCCAAACATGCCGGAGAAGACAATCCCCATGATGGTATCGCGCTTGAGTCGGCTGTTATCGTCGAGAAAACCGGTCGTCACGGCGCACAGCAGCCCGGCGATAAACGCGCCGATGGCGAAAGGAATGCCAAGGATGTAAGCCAGCACCACGCCCGGAAAGACCGCGTGGCTCATGGCGTCGCCCATCAGCGCCCAGCCTTTGAGCACCAGAAAAACCGACAGCAGCGCGCAGGGCACGGCCACGATGATCGATACTGCTATCGCATTGACCATAAAAGGAAACTGGAACGGGGCCAGGAACAGGTTCAGCATGCGGCCTCCCTGGCGCGGCGGCGGTTAGCCAGCAGGCCGTGCTTCGGCGCGAAGATAAAGGTGATAAGGAACAACAGCGTTTGCGCGACCACGATAATGCCGCCGGTGGCGCCGTCGAGATAGTAGCTGAGCCAGGCGCCGAAGAAACTGGTCAGGCTGCCGATAGCCACGGCGATGGCCAGCAGGCGCGGAAAGCGGTCGGTTAACAGCCACGCAGTGGCCCCGGGAGTCACCACCAGGCAGATGACCAGAAAGGCGCCGACGGTCTGCAGCGCCGCCACGGTGCAGGCGGCCAGCAGGGTAAAGAACAGCAGCTTCAGGCCGCGGGTGTTCAGGCCAATCGAGCGGGCGTGGTTTTCATCGAAGAAGGTCACCATCAGATCTTTCCATTTCAGCAGCAGGATCGCCATTGAGATAAAGCCGATCGCCGCCAGCTGGATAATATCCTCCGGGGCGATGGCCAGAATATTGCCGAGGATAATGGTCTGGATATTCACCGACGTCGGATTCAACGACACCATAAACAGCCCGATCCCGAAGAAGGAGGAGAAGATCAACCCGATAATGGCATCCTCTTTCAGCCGCGAGCGCTGCTGCAAAAACAGCATGCTGCCCGCCGCCAGGCCGCCGGAGAGAAACGCGCCGAGCGCGAAAGGCAGGCCGAGCATATAGGCCCCGGCGACGCCGGGCACAATCGAGTGGGAGAGGGCGTCGCCAATCAACGACCAGCCCTTCAGCATCAGGTAGCAGGAGAGAAACGCGCAGACGCCGCCCACCAGCGCCGACACCCACATCGCATTGAGCATATAGTGATAGCCAAACGGCTCCAGCAGCCAGCTCATCGTGGGCCTCCCGCCGCGCGCCGGCTGATAAACGGCCGCTCGTCATCGGTGATAATCTGCGCTTCCCCGCCGGTCAGCGCGACGTGGCGCAGCACGCCGCTGAAAGCCCGCTCCAGATTCTCGGCGGTGAAGGTGGTTTCTGTCGGGCCGCTGGCCAGCACGGTGCCTTTCACCATCACCGTGTAATCACAAAATTCGCTCACTGACCCGAGGTTGTGGGTGGAGACCAGCATGGTACAGCCCTCATCGCGGAGCTCGCGCAGCAGGCTGATGATCCGCGCTTCGGTCTGCACATCGACGCCGGTAAAAGGCTCATCCAGCAGGATCACCTGACCCTGCTGAGCGATAGCGCGGGCAAGGAAAACGCGCTTTTTCTGCCCGCCGGAGAGCTCGCCAATTTGCCGATGGCGGTACTCGCTCATGCCCACGCGGGCCAGTGCGGCATCGACAATGTCGCGATCGCGCGGCTTTGCCCGCCGCAGCCAGCCCATATGGCCGTAACGGCCCATCATCACCACATCCTCTACCAGCACCGGGAAGGACCAGTCCACCTCTTCCGACTGCGGGACATAAGCGACCAGGTTCTGGCGCAGCGCGCGGTTGACCGGCTGGCCGAGTATGGCGATCTCGCCGTGGCCGACGCGCACAAAGCCCATCAGCGCTTTAAACAGTGTGGATTTACCCGAGCCGTTAACGCCCACCAGTGCGGCAATGGAGCCGCGTGGTACGCTGAACGAGGCGTCGCGCAGGGCGGTGTGGCCGTTGCGCCAGGTGACGGTGAGTTGGTCGACATACAGTCCCGCTTGCGCTGCATTCATGGCTGCTTCCTCATCCCGTCCTGGATACCGTTGACGATGGTTTCGGTGGTGACGCGCAGCAGGTCGAGCCAGGTCGGCACCGGGCCGTCGGCGGCGCTCAGCGAATCGACATAGAGTACGCCGCCGTAGTGGGCCCCGGCTTCGCGCGCCACCTGACGCGCCGGTTTATCGGAGATGGTGCTTTCGCTGAAGATAGTCGGGATGCGTTCTTTCTTCATGGTGTCGATAACTTTGCGCACTTGTTGCGGAGTGCCCTGCTGGTCAGCATTGATCGGCCACAGATACAGTTCGCGAAGTCCATAGTCGCGGGCCAGATAGGAGAAGGCCCCCTCGCTGGTGACCAGCCAGCGCTTATCCGCCGGTAGTTGCGCCAGTCTGGCCTGCAGCGGCGCCATCGTCTGGCGGATCTTCTCCTTATAGGCCTCGGCGTTACGGCGATAGGTGTCGGCGTGAGGCGGATCATACTTCACCAGCGCATCGCGAATGTTATCGACATAGATCAGGGCGTTATCTGCCGACATCCAGGCATGGGGATTGGGCTTCCCACTATAGGGGCCCGCGCTGATGCCCATCGGCTGGATCCCTTCGCTGACCACTACCTCCGGAACGCCCTGTAAGTGCTGATAAAAACGGGCAAACCACCGTTCGAGATTAAGCCCATTGCTGAGGATCAGCTGTGCTCCCTGCGCGCGTTTGATATCGCCCGGCGTGGGCTGGTAATCGTGGATCTCCGCGCCCGGTTTGGTGATGGAGCTGACAACGGCGGCGTCGCCGGCCACGTTCTGCGCCATATCGGCGATAATCGTGAAAGTAGTGATAACCCTGAATTTCTCCTGCGCGGTGGCCGGCGTCGCGGCCAGCAGAGCCAGCGCGCTGGCCAGCAGCAATGATTTCAGCGGTGTCAGGTGTTGCATAGGATCCCTCGCAATGGTGTGGTTAATTTCCCAGCGTTTATAGCCATTGCTATGTTATATAGCACAAGCTATTTACAAATGAAAATAATTCTTATTTGCATGCGTGGGTAATAATGAGCCGGGAAACGAAAGCGACAAGAAAGGGGGAGGCAAGGCTGGCCCGGCGCGAACCGGGCGAAGATCAAGAGATATCGGCGACCGACTGGCGCGGGATCAGGCGGCCAGCCAGCGAGCGGCCCTCGGCGGTGAAGGTTGGCCGGTCGTCAATCAGGCTGCGAATACGCTGAATACAGTTATCCAGCAGCGCCTCCAGTGGCCAGGAGATGCAGGTCAGCGGCGGGTAGAGCAGCGAGGCGAGCGGGGAGTCCTCAAGGCTCAGCAGGGAGACCTCCTGCGGGACGGCGATGGTGAATTCGCGTAACAGACGCATCGCCTCAGCCGCGTAGCGGTCGCGTTTAACGATAATGACTGAGTATTTACTGAAGCTGTTAATTAAGGTCAGCAGCGCCTGCTCGACGTCATCGTTGGCCGTCAGCACCAGCTGGCGGTTAAAAGGAATGGAGTAGTTTTGCAGGACGTTGCGGTAGCCTTCCAGCATCTGACGGCTGGCATCGTCGCTATCGCTGTCCACCAGCAGGGCGATGTTGCGGTGTCCCTTGCCAATCACATAGCGACAGGCGCTTTCGGTAGCGAAGGCGAAGTCATAGCCCTGGCTGTTGCTCCCGGCGACGCCGAAGCGGTCAAAGGCGATAACGTTGCGCGGCGCGTCGGCGGCAACGGCGCCCAGCACCACCACCGCCACGCACTGGCGCTGCAGATCGTCGATCACCGCCGCCTGCTCTACCGGATCGCTGACATACTGGACCAGCAGGCTTTTATTCAGCCCTTTCAGCGCCTGAGAGAGCAGCGGCAGCAGACGCGCGCCGTGGCTTTCGTCCTGCGCGGAAATCACCAGACCAACGTGGCTGGATGTCTGACTGGCGAGGTTTTGCGCGGCAAAGCTCGGGCGATAGTTGAGTTCTTCAACGGCTCGCAGCACAGCTTCCCGGCTCTCTTCGCGCACGCCCCGGGTGCCGGTCAGCACGCGGGAAACCGTCGCTCTTGAGACATTCGCTAATCTTGAAACATCATCAATCGTTGGCATGGCTTTTTCTGTCTGAACATTTTCGCCTAGCTTAACATACCTGCTGAAAAAAGTGTCTACCGCTGCCCGTCCGCGGCGCCGGGCAGACGGGGCAGCCAGGCCGCGCCGCGCACGCCGCTGGCGTCGCCGAAGCGGGCCGGTTTGATCTGCGTGCGGCAGGTGTCGGAGAAGATCCACGGCACGATGGCGGCAGGCAGATCGCGATAGATCTGGCTGACGTTGGACAGACCGCCGCCCAGCACAATCACCTGCGGGTCGAGAATATTGATCACCGACGCCAGGCTACGGGCAAAGGCATCGATAAAGTGTCGCCAGTGGGCCAGCGCGCGCGGATCGCCGTTTTGCGCCGCGGCGACAATGGCTTCCGCACGGGCTTGTTCCCCATAGCGGCGGGCGAAGCCGGTGCCGGAGAGAAAGCTTTCGATGCAGTTCGTTTTGCCGCAGTAGCAGGGCTGCGGCGGACCATCGCGCTCAGGAGTATAGCCCGGCAGCGGATTATGCCCCCACTCCCCGGCGATAGCGTTGGGGCCGCTGAGCAGCTGTTGATGAACGGCGATCCCGCCGCCGCAGCCGGTACCGATAATCACCCCGAAGACGGTGGAGGCCCCGGCGCCGGCGCCATCCACCGCCTCCGAAAGGGTGAAGCAGTCGGCATCGTTTGCCATCCACACCGGCTGGCCAAGCTGCTGCATGATATCCCGGCGCAGATCGTGGCCGTTGAGCACCAGGCAGTTGCAGTTTTTAATGCGCCCGCTTTGCGGATCGATAGCCCCGGGCAGGCCGATCCCCAGGGTGAATGGCTGCGGGCTGACCGCGCGAATGTCGGCAATCAGGGTCAGCAGCTGACGCATAAAGGCGTCATAGCTCTCTTTGTGGGTCGGCCGACGCAGGCGCTGGACGCATTCGCCCGCCGGATCCAGCAGAACGGCTTCCATTTTGGTGCCGCCAATATCTATTCCAAGATGTAACATAGTGACCTCGGGGAATCAGGCCCGGCCAGCGCGCCTGGCCGGGGAACGCGCTAGGCGTGAAGCGGTTGCGCGCGGTAAATCGCTATCAGTTCGGCAATCAGCTCTTTCGCCAGAATGGAGGTCATCAGGTGATCCTGAGCATGGACCATTACCAGCGTCATTTTGGTTTTTCCCTCGCCTTCGTCAGCTTCGATAAGCTGGGTCTGCACAAGGTGCGCCTCGCGGGAATAGTGAGCCGCTTCCTGCATTTTGGCGTCGGCGGTGGCGAAATCACCCGCTTTGGCGGCCTGCAGCGCTTCGTAGCACAGGCTGCGTGACTGACCGGCGTTGATGATGATCCCCATCACCTGTTCTTCTAATTCCATGATTATCCTCTGAATCGTTAGCGTTAAGCGGTTTGCGCCGCGTTGTCAGCCTGGCCGACGGCGTTTTCACGCTCCTGGGCCAGCAGCTGTTTTTCGTAAGCTTTGAGAAATGGCAGGTACATCACCATGGCGGTGGCCATACAGATGAGGCACAGGATCACCGGGCTAAAGCTCCAGTTCGCCGCCCATGAGGCGCCGATGGGGGCCGGCGTTGTCCACGGCGTCATCGACACTACGCGGCTGACGAGATCCAGCTTCAGCGCAAAGTACGCCAGGGTCGCGTTGACCATCGGCACCAGCACGAACGGCAGGAAAAACAGTGGGTTCATGATGATCGGCGCGCCGAAGAGGATCGGTTCGTTAATATTGAATACCCCCGGCACGACCCCCATCCGGCCAATCGTCCGCAGATGCACGGCCTTGCTGCGCAACAGCATCAGCGCCAGCGGCAGGGTGGAGCCGACGCCGCCGATCAGCAGATAGTGATCCCAGAAGCCCTGGACATAGATGTGCGGGATAGCGGTACCTGCCGCCATGGCCGCCTGATTGACCGACAGGTTGGCCATCCAGAACGGGTTCATGATCCCGGTGACGATCAGCGCGCCGTGGATCCCGGCGAACCACAGCACCTGACAGACCAGCACTGACAGCAGGATCGCCGGCAGCGTATCGGAGGCGGCGACCAGCGGTTTGACCAGCGACATGATCGCTTCCGGAATGATCATCCCCAGCTGAGCCTCGATAAATAGGTTCAGCGGATGCAGGGTCAGAATGATCGCCAGCACCGGGATCAGGATTTCAAACGAACGCGCCACACCGGCAGGCACTTCCGGCGGCAGGCGAATGGTGATGTTATGCCGCTTGAGGAAGGCGTACAGCTCGGTGGAATAGATGGCCACCAGAATGGCGGTGAAGATCCCCTGACCGGAGAAGTAGGCCGTAGAGATCTGGCCATCTTTCAGCGGCGCGGCGACCAGCAGAAACGACATCAGCGACAGCATCCCGGCGGTCAGCGAGTCCAGGTGATGGTGTTTGGCGAGGCTGGCGGCGATCCCGACGGCAATGAACAGGGTCATCACCCCCATGCTGAAGTTGAACGGCAGCATCAGCGCATCGCGATGATCGAGCGAAAATTGCAGCCAGGCGCGGGCAAAGCCCCACGTCGTATCCGGAGAAAACGGCGGAAAGATAAATACCAGCAAAAACGAGCCTACGATCATAAAGGGCAGGGCGGTGATAAAGCCGTCGCGGATCGAGGTCACGTATTTTTGCTGGCCGATCGCGCCGGCCAGCGGCGTGATCTGCCGTTCGATCACATCGATCAATTTAGCGTACAGAGAGCTCATGATCTTTCCTTAGTTCTTGTTTTCGATGAGGGAAAGGGCGAAATCAAGGACCGCGGCGCCTTTTTGCATGCCGTAGTCCATCATATTGATGGGTTCGACGCGGATACCGTATTTATCCGCCTGTTTTTGCAGATCCTGCTGCATGTATTTCACCTGCGGCCCCAGCAGCACCACCTGATAATGGCCAACCTGTTCGGCGAACTCCGCTACGCCATAGGCATTGATCTCTACCGGCAGGCCCCGCTGTTCGGCTTCGGCAATCATTTTTTTCATCAGCAGGCTGGTGGACATGCCTGCCGAACAACACAACATTATTTTTTTCATAAGTACCGCTCCTGATGAGGTTGGATGAGCGGACTATAGTCAAAATGGATGCATTACGGAAAGCGCTTTCCGTTTGTGGATTTATTAATTGTGACCATGATCACCTATGGCAGGCTTTCACTTTCCGGTGTTGTGGGCGATCATCCCGGCGAGACAACCATTCGCAAAGGTAGGAGTATGAACATTCAGTTAATGAATGTGGCCGTGGACATCATCGAGCAGCGGCTGGCGCCGCTGGCGAATGTTCTGACGCGCAACAACCACATTACGGCGATGCGCGATAGCTTTGCGTTGGCGATGCCCTTTGTGATTGTTGGCAGCCTGTTGGTGCCCATTTTGTTTCCGCCCGTTTCCATCGATGGCGCCTCGCGTTTCGGCCAGGTCTATTTGCTGCTGCGGCCTATCCTGCTGCCGACCTTTCAGCTAACCATTGGCCTGGTGGCGCTGATTGTGGCCTTCGGCGCCAGCGCCAGTCTCGCCAAGCAGTACCGTCTGCCGGAACGGCTCTGCGGTTTAACCGGGTGTCTGGCTTTTCTGCTGTTTATCGGCTTTCGCGAGACTGCGGTGAGCAATGTTTATCTCGGCGGCATGGGGATATTTACCGCCCTGATATCCAGCACCTATTCCATTGAGATAATTCGCTTTTTCTACAAAAAAGGCTGGTGTATTCGCTTGCCTGATGAAGTGCCGCTGATGACCCGCAATGGCTTTCAACTGCTGATCCCGCTGCTGGTGGTGATGCTGTCGATAAGCGTGATGAATGCCATACTGCTACAGACCACCGGACGCATCGTACCGGAGTTAATCAGCGAAGCAGTGCGGCCGCTGGTGCTGGCGTCCGACACGCTGATGGCGGTACTTATCTCTTTATTTATCTGTAACTTACTCTGGTTTATTGGTATCCACGGCGCGCTGATTATTACCGGGATCATGAACCCGTTCTGGATGACCTATCTGTTTGAAAATCAGCAGGCGCTGGCGGCGGGTTCGCCAACGCTGCCGCATATTTATCTGCAGGGGTTCTGGGATTTTTACCTGCTGATCGGCGGTATTGGCTCCACTTTGCCGCTGGTGCTGATGGCGATGCGCAGCCGCTCGCGGCAGCTGAAAAGCGTGGCAAAAATTGGCCTGCTGCCGTCGCTGTTTAATATCAACGAGCCAATACTGTTTGGTTTTCCGGTAATCATGAACCCGGTTTTTTTACTGCCGTTTCTCTTTGTTCCGCTGATAAATGCCTGTATCGCATGGTATTTAACTCAGCTTGGTATCCTCGACCGCGCGGTGGCGATGCTGCCATGGTCGATGCCTTCCCCGCTGGGGGCAGCATGGGCGGCGAACGGTAGCTGGAAAAATTTGTGCATGAGCCTGTTCGCGATGTTTAACGCCTGGATGCTCTATCGCCCCTTCTTCAAAGTGTACGAACGCCAGCTCGCGGAAACCGAACGCTGACCCCTCGCCGTCGGGCGGCTTATCCCCCGGCGGCACTCATTCACCTGCTCCTCCTTCCGCTCTGCTGCCCGCTCCCGGCGGCATTCTTGTTATTTTATGTGATCAGTCTCACGAATATATTCGTCGCAGAGCGAATTTTGTGAACCAGATAGGCAATTATGGAAAGCGCTTTCCGTTGGTGGATGTACATTTCCATTTTTGATCCGTAAATTTCCCCTCCGTTATCGGTTCGTGTTAACAAACATAACGTGGGAAAAAAATAATGATAAAGCTGAAACATTCAATACCTCTGGCTCTCCTCTCGCTGGCAGGGGCCAGCAGCCTGGCCTGCGCCGATCCGAAGTATGATTTTGCGCTGCATGGCTATATCCGCTCCGGGATCCTGGCGAACTCCGATGGCAACCGCGCGGACTCCGTCGGCCTGATGCCGGACGGTAAGTGGCGACTGGGCAACGAAGAAGACACCAAGATCGAACTGATCCCCACCGTGACGCTGACGGCGGACAGCGGCGTGGTGGCGAAAGTGCAGGCCAACCTCACTCACCAGTCGAAATGCACCTCCGACTGGAACTGTCAGGATGACGATGGCCATGACGTACAGTTTCGTGAAGGGTTCGCCGAGCTGAGCAATCTGGATTTTGCGCCGGAGATGACCTTCTGGGCCGGTAAGCGCTACAGCAGCTCCAACACCTCCAGCCATCAGTTCGACTGGGAGTACATTCAGTACAACGGCACCGGCGGCGGCTTCGACAACATGGATCTCGGCTTCGCCCGCTTCGACGCCGGGGTGTACGCCTTTTCACCCACCGATGAAACCAAAGCCTACCCGGTGGATAAGGGAGATCAGGGCTACCCGGATGACTATTCCCTCAACCTGTGGCTGAAAAAGATCGCGGGGACAGGCTTCGATCTGGAGCTGATCGGCCACCATATGAACCGTAACGAAAACCATCCGACTTCCGCCGAGAAGGGCTATGGCGTGACCGGTATTTATAACTTTGACGGTTTCTATGGCCTGACCGGAGGCTACTCCCGCCTCGCATTGCAGTACGGGAAAGGGCTGGCGGCGGGTGACTCGCTGGGTAAAAACGGCTGGGGCTGGGCCAACCTGGAAAACACTCAGTCCTGGCGAGTGGTGCTGGATAGCGTGGCCTCGATGGGCGACCTGGAGATCTCGACCTTCGCTTTCTGGCAGAAAGATAAAAACTACCGCTGGTGGACGGAAGATGACCATGGCTGGGGACGCTCGATGTGGGTCGCCGGTATCCGCCCTTATCATCAGATCACCCGCAACTTTGCCATGCAGTACGAGCTGGGCTACGAATACCTGGATGACAAAAACTACAAAGGGGTAAACGGCAAAGGCAAAGGCGGCCTGACCAAAGTCACCGTTGCGCCAACCCTGACCTTTGACTCCGGTTTCTGGGCACGCCCGCAGCTGCGCTTCTTCGTCACCTACGCGAAGTGGGATAAAGGTGTCTCCGATGCGCTGGACGGCAACTACAACTGGGATACCAATACCATCACCGCCGGCGGGTATTCCCGCAGTGGCTCTACCGACACCGTTAACTTCGGCGTACAGGCCGAGGTCTGGTTCTAAGGAGAGACAACGATGAAGCCGATGAAAAACCTGCTGCTGATGGGGCTGCTGTCCGCGCTGGGGGCCGGCGGGGCGCTGGCCGCCGAGCGCTCGCACTTTACGCACTTTATCACTCGCGACGGCGCCACCCTCAAGGACGGCGACAAGGTGTTTCGTTTCGCCGGGATCCACGCGCCGGAGCTGCACCGCATTGAAGACGACGCCCGCGGCCCCTGCAGAGCAGACCCGCGCGGCTGGGGACAATACTTTAAATGGCCAACGGCGCAGGAGCAGCAAAACTGGATCCAGGCGATGGTGCAAACCGGGGCGAAAGCCCAGCGCGTCTACGTGCTGTCGGTGCAGCAGGAGTTTGATAAAGCCTGCGGGCGCGAGACCCATATTCTGGCGCCGGAAACGGCGGACGGCATGCCGCGGCTGAATGAGAAAGCCATGCGGGTGTATGACAACATGATTGCCGAAGCGGATAAACAGGGATTGCGACTGATCCTGCCGTTTATTGACCACTGGTGGTGGTGGGGCGGGCGTGAGCAGCTGGCGGCGTTCTACCACGAAAAAGCGGAAGACTTTTATCGGACCGATAGCAAGACCTTCAAAGCCTATCTGGATGTGATCCGCCAGGTTATCACCCGGACAAATACTGTCACCGGCCGCGCCTATTATGATGAAAAGGCGATCATGGCCTGGGAAACCGGTAACGAGCTGGAGGATACCAACGCCGATTTCCTGCATCAGACCGCGGCGTGGATTAAAAAATGGGCCCCTCATCAGCTGGTGGTGGATGGCACCTATAAGAAAATCAATTCCTTTGCGCTGACCGACCCCAATGTAGATATCGTCAGCAATCACTATTACACCAATGCCGATAATAACCATCCCGGGCAGGTGACGCAGGATCTGCGCGCCGTCGGCGGGCAAAAAGTCTATCTCGTCGGCGAGTTTGGCCTGCTGCCGGCGGATCAACTGAACGCCATTATGCAGTCGATCGTTCACAGCGACGTCAACGGGGCGCAAGCCGCCGGCGGGCTTATCTGGGGCTTCCGCGGCCATCGTCACGACGGCGGCTTCTACTGGCATAAGGAGTCGACCGGGCACTACAGTTACCACCTGCCGGGGTTTGCCAAAGAAGGCGAAGCGAACCAGGAGCAGGCGGTGGTCGATCTGGTGCGCACGGCCGCGGCGCAGATGGCCGGGCAGCAGACGATGGCGCCGCTGCCGAAGCCGGACGCGCCTTTGCTGCGCGAGACCACCTCGCCCTTCGCGATCAACTGGATGGGAGCCGCGGTGGGACGCAGCTACGATGTCGAACGCGCCGCCTCGCCGACCGGGCCGTGGACGGTGGTGGGCCGGGATATCTCCGATGGCGTTAACGAATGGAATCCGGAAACCATGGTTCTGTTCCGCGACGATTATCGTCAGCTTCAGCTCGGGCATACGTACTACTACCGGGTGACAGCGAAAAACGAGAGCGGCCGTTCGGCTCCTTCCAATGTGATTAGCGTGCAGCATAGCGAGGAGAATCAGCCGCCGGTTGTCACGCTGGAACCGGCCCTAACCACCACGCAGGACCAGGGCGTCGAGCTTACGGCCAGCTGGCAGGACGATGGCCTGCCGTCGCGAGAGGTTAAGGTGGGCTGGCAGCACGCCGGCGATGGCCAGGTGCATTTTTGCCATGCCGATCGGGCTCAAACCCGGGCCTGGTTTACGGCGCCAGGTACCTATGCGCTGACGTTCACGGCGGACGATGGGCTGTTGAAAAGCAGCAAAACCGTGACCGTGACGGTGGGCGAAGCGGCGGGGAAAGCGCCAGCGGATTTCTGTCGTTATCAGGGCGAAGTTTATGGCGTGGCTGAGGGGCGGCTGACGGTGATGAAGAGTGATAAAGACGCGCTGACAGTTGGCGAGGACGGCTTCCTCGGCCCATTCGCCAACGAGGGGGATAAGGTCAGCTGGCAGGTGCAGGCGCCGTGGAGCGGTCAGTTCCTGCTCAATGTAACCTTCAACGGCAAATGGGGCGGTAAGCAGAACTCATTTGTCGTCAACGGGGGCGCTCCGCAGGCCGTGGCCTTCCCGCAGACGGATGAGCAGGGCCAGCAGTTGCGGATACCGGTGACGCTTAACGCGGGGACTAATCAGATTGACTTCGGCCGCTTCGCCGGCGACTGGGGCTATATGTTCATTAAATCGATCGAAGTGGTCGCAGAGTAGTACGTTCAGGCTGCGCCAGACGGGCGCAGCCTTTTTTCGAAGGAGAGGTTATGCAGCAATATCAGTTTCCGCAAGGGTTTCTATGGGGGGCGGCGGCGTCCGGCCCGCAAACGGAAGGGGTCACCAATAAGCGCCATCGTTCCATCTGGGATAGCTGGTTTGCCGAACAACCGGAGCGATTTTATCAGCAGGTAGGGCCGCAAACCGTATGTGATACTTATCATCAGTATCCGCAGGACGTGGCGCTAATGAAACAGACCGGCTTCAACTCGTTTCGCACCTCAATTCAGTGGTCACGACTGATCGCTGATTTGGAAACCGGTGCGCCGGACCCGGACGCGGTGCGTTTTTATCACGCCTATCTCGATGAGATGATCGCCAACGGCATTGAGCCGATGATCAATCTCTACCACTTTGATATGCCGGAAGCGCTGCAGAAACAGTACGGCGGCTTTGAATCGGCGCACGTGGCCGAGCTGTTTGCCCGCTTTGCCCGCACCGCCTTTAGCCTGTTTGGCCATAAGGTTAAATACTGGATAACCTTCAACGAGCCGATTGTGCCGGTTGAGGGAGGCTACCTGTACGACTTCCACTATCCATGTAAGAAAGATGGCCGGCTGGCGGCGCAGGTGGCGTTTAACATTATGCTGGCGCACGCCAAAGCGGTAACGGCTTATCGTGAACTGGCGCTGGCGGGCGAGATCGGCGTGGTGCTCAACCTGACCCCGAGCTATACCCTCACTGACAGCGACGCGGATAAAAAAGCCGCCGGGTATGCCGACCTGTTTTTTAACCGCAGCTTCCTTGACCCGCTGGTAAAACATGAATTCCCCAAAGCGCTGTGCGAGATCCTCGCCGCCCACGACTGCCTGCCGACGACCAGCAAAGACGACGTGGCGTTGATCCTCAGCGCGGATATCGATTTTCTTGGGGTGAACTATTACGTGCCGCGGCGGGTAAAAGCGCGTGAGGGCGAATATGATCTCGATTATTTCACCCCGGAATACTATTTCGAAAACGCGGTGAACCCGCAGGGCCGCTTTAATCCCTATCGTGATAACAACGAGATCCTGCCGCAGGCGATCTATGACATTGCCGCCAATATTCGCGATAACTACGGCAACATTAAGTGGTATCTCGCGGAAATCGGCATCGCGATGGATCGACAATCAGAGGGAGAGCCCGGGGCGGACGGGGTGATAGACGATAATTTCCGCATCCAGCTGATGGAGGAGCATCTGGTGCAGCTGCACCGCGCCATTGCCGACGGCGCGAACTGCTTTGGCGTACACCAGTGGACGTTTATCGACAACTGGTCGTGGATCAATGCCTTCAAACGACGCTACGGCTTCTGGCGACTGGATCTGGAGACCGGCGAGCGACAGATAAAACGCAATGCGCTGTGGTTTGCCGAACTGGCGACCAGCAACGGTTTTACCAGCGATAAATAGCGCGCTGCGCCAGCGCTCCCTCTCACCGGCGCGGAAAGGGGGAGCGCACGAGGTTACACCAGTTCGTCTTTATTAATACCCAGCCGCTTCATGCGCGACAGGAGCGTGGTGCGCTTGAGCCCCAGCCGCTGGGCGGCGCCTTTCGGCCCGGCCACCACGCCGTTGCTCTCCTTCAGCACCCGGACGATCAGCTGATATTCATCCTCACCTTCCTCAGGCAGGACCGCCGGCGTTCGAGGAACTTCCACGATCTCCCGCTCCGGCAGGGAGAGCTGCAGTACGTTGCCGCGGGTGAGTAACACCGCCCGTTCGATAACGTTTTCCAGCTCGCGCACGTTGCCCGGCCACTCCATCCGCGTCAGGGTGCGCAGGGTTTCCGCCGGAATGCTGTCGATGTTGCGCCCCATGCGGCGGGCGATTTTAAAGGTAAAGGCCTTCACCAGCAGCGGAATATCGTCGGGACGTTCGCGCAGCGGCGGCAGGTGGATGGGGAACACGTTGAGCCGATAGTAGAGATCGCTGCGGAATTCCCTGTCGATAACCATCTGCTTGAGATCGCGGTTGGTGGCGGCGATCAGCCGGACGTCGGTCTGGATCAGCTTGTTGCTCCCCAGACGTTCGAACTCCTGCTCCTGGAGGACACGCAGCAGTTTAGGTTGCAACTCCAGCGGCATATCGCCCACTTCATCAAGGAACAGGGAGCTTTTGTCCGCCAGCTCGAAGCGGCCGATACGCTGGGCGCTGGCCCCGGTGAACGCGCCGCGTTCGTGGCCGAACAGATCGCTCTCCAGCAGCCCGGCGGGCATCGCGGCGCAGTTCATCTTCACCATCCGTCGACCGTTACGCCCGCTGAGGTTGTGGATGGCGCGGGCGATAAGCTCTTTACCGGTGCCGGTTTCGCCGAGGATCAGCACGGTGCTGTCGCTGTGCGCCACCATCTCGACCTGTTTGAGCACATTGTTCATCGCCTCGCTGCGGCCGATGATCTCGCCGAATTCGCTCTCGACATTATTGAGCTGCTCGGTGAGGGCGAGGTTCTCATCCACCAGCCGCTCTTTCAGGCGCTGAATTTCGCGGTAGGCGAGGGCGTTATCGATAGCGATCGATACCCGCTCGGCGATCTGCCGCAGCAGCTTGAGATTGGTGGTGGTGAAGACCTGTTCGTCGCACTGCGCCAGCTTCAGCACCCCGAGCAGGGTATTGCCGGACATCAGCGGCAGCAGGCACAGGGTCTGGATCTTATTGCCCCACATCTCGAAGAGCATTTTCTCATACGGCGCGAGGGTGTCATGCTCGTGCAGGTTGAGCAGCAGCATCTCTTTGCTTTTGAACACGCGCTCGGTGAGGGTACCGGCTTCATCCACCTCGCTCTGGTCGTGGACGGGATGGCTGGCGTCAAGATAATGCGTGGAATAGATGTTGAGCTTCCCTTTGCGGTCGCTGCGCAGCACCACGCTGATGGCGTCGATCCGGAAGTAGCGATGGATCTCTTTCGCCACCTCGCTGACCAGCTCGTCGATATCCAGGCGTGAGAGCACCGCGTTGGTGATCGCCACCAGGATGCGAAAGTTGTCGCGCTCGTGGCACAGCAGATCGTAATCGACGTTATTGCTGACCCGGTTCTGAATTTGCTCGGTGACGACGGCGACGATCTGCGTGAAGGTATGCAGCCGCTGGAACTCTTTCTCGCTCCACGGCCGGTTGTCACGGCGCAGAAATTCACAGCCGCCGAAGATCCTCCCATCAGCCGCCAGCGGCAGCAGCGAGTAGTACCCGAACGGACGATAGAGCCCGCTGCGGATAAGCTGCGGCCAGGTGTCGGCAAAGGTCTCGTGGTCGCAATGCAGGGCATCCGGCCGGGAGAGTAAGCGGCGCACCGGACCGTGGGCGAGCACGGTTTCGTCCTCGTAGCTCACCGGGTGGCCGGCTTCATCGCAGGCATACCTGGCCGCGCGGTGGTTACCCGCGTTCCACAGGATGATGGCCGCCTCGTCGGCGAGCGCTGACTGTTGCACCAGGCGGGTGAGAGTTTCGCTCAGCGCGGCCAGATCGGGCTGCTGTAATAAAAGCCGGGTGATATCGAACAGCCCCTGCTGGCCGAGATCGCTCATCGGTGTATACGACATTGCTTACGTCCAAAACGCGCCGACAACGTGGCGCATAAGAAAATGATGGTACAAATAATAGTATGTTAATAAAGCGGTTATTGCCGCTTTAACCCCGGCTCGCGCTGCGCTTAGCCGGGCTACGTGCGCGCAGTTTTGTAGCCCGGATAAGGCGCCAGCCGCTATCCGGGACCCGACGCCGTCGTTAACAAATTCTCGGCAGCGGCTCGGCGTGGGGAAGATCGAGCGTACGCTTCACGCCGTACAGCCCAACGGAACGCACGCCCGGGCGGTCGACCACTTCGCCGATTATCGCCGCATCGCGTCCCAGTGGGTGAGACCGCAAATGCGCTAGCACGTTTTCCGCGGCCTCGCGGGCGACGGCGAGCACCAGTTTGCCTTCATTGGCGAAGTTCAGGGCGTCCAGCCCAAGCAGTTCGCAGACGCCGCGCACCGTATCGTTGACCGGCAGCGTTGCCTCCTGCAGTTCGATGCCGCAGCCGCTGGCGGCGGCGAACTCATGGGCGACGGCATTGACCCCGCCGCGGGTGGCGTCGCGCAGAGCTTTCACTCCACTCAGTGGCCGCAGGGTCTGGATAAGCGGCGTCAGCACCGCGCAATCGCTGGACAGCGCGCCGTCCAGCCCCATCTGCTCGCGCAGGTTAAGGATGGTGGCGCCATGATCCCCCAGCGTGCCGCTGACCAGTAGCACATCACCGGCGCTAATCTGCTGCGTCCCCCAGCGAACGTCCGCCGGGATGGCGCCGATGCCGGCGGTGTTAATAAACAGCTTATCCGCCGCGCCGCGCGGCACCACTTTAGTGTCGCCGGTGACGATGGCGATCCCTGCCGCCCGGGCGGTGTCGGCCATGCTGGCGACCACCGCTTCCAGGGTGGCCATCTCCAGCCCCTCTTCGAGAATAAAGCCGCAGGAAAGATAGCGGGGGATGGCGCCGCTGACCGCCACATCGTTGGCGGTACCGCAGACGGCCAGCTTGCCGATATTGCCGCCGGGAAAGAACAGCGGGTCAATCACGTAGCTGTCGGTGGAGAAGGCGAGGCGGTCCCCCTGGGCGGCGAGCGCCGCCAGATCGAGGCGCGCCTGATCCTCCTGCTCCGCCAGCCAGGGGTTGGCGAAGGCCTGCATAAACAGGTCGCCGATCAGCTGCTGCATTGCCTGACCGCCGCTACCGTGGGCTAACTGGACGCTTTTCATGCTTCATTTTCCTGACTGCGATATTGATACCAGGCGGCGCAGGCCCCTTCTGAGGAGACCATCAGCGCGCCAAAGGCGCTTTGCGGATTGCAGGTGCGGGCGAAGAGCGGGCACTGGTGCGGTTTACAGCGGCCGGTCAGCACCTCGCCGCAGCGGGCCCGCGGGTCGTCGCACACGCGCTGCGGCGCCGGGCGGAAATGCGCCTCGGCATCGAAGCGCTGATAGGCTGGCGTAAGCTGCACGCCGGAGTCGCTAATGACCCCCAGGCCGCGCCATTCGCTGTCGCCATCCAGGCGAAAGACGTCGGCCATCGCCGCTTGCGCCAGCGGGTTGCCGGCATCCGGCACCACGCGACGGTACTGATTTTCCACATCGCTGCGCTGCGCTATTGTCTGCTCAACCAGCATCACCGCGCCTTGCAGTAGATCAAGCGGTTCGAAACCAGCGACCACTAAAGGACGATGATAGTCGCTGGCGATAAAGCCGTAGGCTTCGGTGCCGATCACCATACTGACGTGGCCCGGGGCGAGAAAGGCGTCGATACTGTTGTCCGGCTGATCCAGCAGGCTGCGCAGGGTCGGCAGCAGGGTGATGTGCTGGCAGAAAAAGTAGAAGTTATCGACGTTGCGCTCCCGCGCCTGACGCAGGGTGAGGGCGGTGGCGGGCATGGTGGTTTCGAAACCGAGGCCGAAAAAGACCACCTCACGCTGCGGGTTTTGCTGCGCCAGCCGCAGGGCGTCCATCGGCGAGTAAACGATGCGGACATCGGCGCCGCGGGATTTCGCCTGCAGCAGCGAGCCGTTTTTACCTGGCACGCGCATGGCGTCGCCGAAGGTACAGAAGATCACCCCCGGGCGGCTGGCGATCTCAATGCAGGCGTCGATACGCCCCATCGGCAGGACGCATACCGGGCAGCCGGGCCCATGAATAAATTCAATATTCTCCGGCAACAGCTGGTCGAGACCGAACTTAAAAATGGCATGGGTATGGCCGCCGCAGACCTCCATAATGCGCAGCGGTCGCGCGGCGGTGTGCGGCAGCAGATGGGCACGCTGCTGAAGATGGGCCACCAGCTGCATGACCTGCTCGGAGGCGCGGTATTCGTCAACGTAACGCATTATCGCTCCTCGCCGTACAGCAGGGCGCCGACGTCCGGCTCCACGTCAAACATATTTTGCAGCGCCTCGAGAGTGTCGCGCGCTTCGGCTTCATTGATCACGCTCATGGCGAACCCAACGTGCACCAGCACCCACTGGCCGAGACGCGTCTGACCCTGCTCGTCAACGGCGCCCACCAGCGTCAGGTCGACGTCGCGCTGAATGCCACAGACTTCCACCTTCGCCAGCACGCCGTCGATGGCGCAAATTTGTCCCGGAATGCCTATGCACATCGCTGCGTCTCCAGCCAGGTGAGCCACTGCTCCATGCCTTCGCCGCTGGTGGCCGAGAGGAGAATAATCTCAATATGCGGATTGACCTCACGGGCGCAGGCCAGGCACTTCTCAACGTCGAAATTGAGATACGGCAGCAGGTCGACTTTGTTGAGCAGCATCAGGCTGGCGGCGGCAAACATATGTGGATATTTCAGCGGCTTGTCTTCGCCTTCGGTGACCGACAGCACTGCCACCTTATGGCGTTCGCCAAGATCAAAGCTGGCCGGGCAGACCAGGTTGCCGACGTTTTCGATAAACAGAATGCCGTGGTCAGCCAGCGGCAGGCGCGGGGCGGCGTCGGCGATCATCTGGGCATCGAGATGGCAGCCTTTCCCGGTATTGACCTGAATCGCCGGGGTGCCGGTGGCGCGAATGCGGGCGGCGTCATTGACCGTTTGCTGATCGCCTTCAATCACCGCGCAGTCGGCGCGTCCTTTCAGCCGGGTGAGGGTTTCGGTCAGCAGGGTGGTTTTACCGGAGCCGGGGCTGGAAACCAGATTCAGCACCAGCTGCTGTTTCGCCGCAAAGCGTGCGCGGTTGCGCGCCGCCAGACGGTTGTTTTTATCCAGCACGTCGATCTCCACTTCCAGCATCCGCCGCTGGCTCTGCCCCGGGGCGTGAGTCCCAGCTTCGCCATGGCCGTAATGCAGGTCGCCCTCTGGCGTGCGGGTGGGGGCGAAGTGATCGGTTTTGACACCGGTGATGGTCATCGTCTGGCGTGGGGCGGGCGCGAAGGGGGCGCTGCGGAACGCGGAATGCGGGTTTCGTTCGTCTCCTTCAATATAGAGGTTGCCTTCGCCACAGCCGCATGTTGTACACATAGTTTACTCCAGTTCTAAACGCTGAATCTGTAAGCCGTCGTCCGCCACGATCTGTAGCTGGTCGTTATTGCAGAGCGGGCAGCGGCGGACGTGCTGCGAGACAAGCTGGACATACTGCTGGCAGCGTTCGCACCAGCATTCAGCCTGTTGTTCGGCGATATGCAGTTCGCACCCCTCCGCCAGCGTGCCCCGGCAGACCAGCTCAAAGCAGAAGGTCAGGGCGCTGGCTTCCACGCAGGAAAATGCGCCGACCTTGAGCCACACGCCGGTCACCCGTCGCGCGCCGGCCTGCTGCGCCTGTTGTTCAATAATTTCCAGCGCCCGCTGGCTGAGGGTGATTTCGTGCATAGTCGCCTCCGTATCGCGATGCGCCTTATATGCAATAACTATGCCAGAACGAAATCGTCGTGGCCGTCGATGTCGATGTCGACGCCCCGGGGCTGTCATCGACATGTCGCGTCGGCAGGGATGAATACAAAAACATAGTTAAATCAATTAAATAAAACCTGGCATGAAAAATGCTTAAAGGGTGCATCTCATGCTACGGAGAAACCGATATGACTATTTGGGAAATAAGTGAAAAGGCGGATTACATCGCCGACCGTCACCGGCAACAGCAGGAACAGTGGCACATCTACTGTAACTCGCTGGTTCAGGGGATCACCCTGTCGAAGGCCCGCCTGCATCATGCGATGAGCTGCGCGCCGGATAAAGAGCTGTGCTTCGTGCTGTTCGGCCATTTTCAGGTGTTTGTCGCGCTGGCGGAAGGCTTTAACAGCCACACCATCGAATACTACGTCGAAAACAAAGGCGGCGGTGATAAGCACCTGATTGCTCAGGCCACGCTGGCGGCAGATGGCACGGTGGACGGGCGGATCAGCAACCGCTCCCGCGACCAGGTGCTGGAGCACTATCTGGCGATTATCGCCACCGTCTATGACCGTCTGTATGACGCCATGGAGCAAGACCAACCGGTGGATTTAAGCCATCTGGCCCTGACCCACTGATCGCGAGGTGTCGACACGTGTCGAAAATGACACCTGCGCAACCTGATTTCGTCAAAAATGACTTTCACCCGAGGATGACCCGGTGAACCGTTTTGTAATTGCTGACTCCACTGTCTGTATCGGCTGCCGCACCTGCGAAGCCGCCTGCTCTGAGACGCATCGCCAGCACGGCCTGCAGGCTATGCCGCGGCTGCAGGTGATGCGTAATGAAAAAGAATCGGCACCGCAGATGTGCCACCACTGCGAAGATGCCCCCTGCGCCGCCGTCTGCCCGGTTAACGCCATCCAGCGCGTCGATGGCGCCGTCCAGCTCAACGAGAGCCTGTGCGTAAGCTGCAAACTGTGCGGCATTGCCTGCCCGTTCGGCGCCATTGAATTTTCCGGCAGCCGCCCGCTGGATATCCCGGCGAATGCCAATACCCGGCTGGCCCCCCCCGCGCCGCCGGCGCCGGCCCGCGTCAGCTCGCTGCTCGACTGGGTGCCCGGCGTGCGCGCCATTGCTGTGAAATGCGACCTCTGCCACTTCGATGACCAGGGCCCGGCCTGCGTGCGGACCTGCCCGACCAACGCGCTGCTGTTGGTGGATAGCCGGGATATCGCCCAGGCCAGCAAGCGTAAACGCCAGCTGACCTTTAATACCGACCTTGGCGACTTGTCGATGTTCCAGGCGCAACAGGGGGAGAGGGAATGAGTGTAATGGGATTAGTCAATCAGGCGGTGATGTGGTACGCCGCCAGCGCCGTGCTGGCCTTTGTGTTTGCCATGCGTAAACCGCTCAGCGGCGCTATTGCCGGGATCGGCGGCGCGGTGGCCAGCGCCATGCTGGTGGTTGCCGGCGGCGCAGCGCTCTTGATGCCGGAACGGATCCACGGCGGCATGCTGCAGTTTCTGCATCTGACGATGCGGGTGGGCGGTGTCAACGCGCTGTGGCTGCTGGCCATCGGCCTGTCGGCGCTGCCGGTGTCGCTGTTTAACATTAGCTGGCATCGCCATCCGCAGGTGAAGGCCAACGGCCTGCTGGTCAACCTGCTGCTGGCCGCCGCCACCTGCGCGGTGGTGGTGACCAATATCGGTTCGCTGGTGGTGATGGCGGAGATCATGGCGCTCTGCGCGGCGTTTCTCACCGGCTGCGCCGCTTCCGGTAAGCTGTGGTTTGCCCTGGGGCGTCTCGGCACGTTGCTGATGGCCTGGACCTGCTGGCTGGTGTGGTCGACCTACGGCACCCTCGAGCTGGCGCAGATCAACCTCCAGGCAGTGGATATGATGCAGAACCCGCTGCTGTGGCTGCCGGGACTGGTGGGGTTCGCCCTGCTGGCCGGGGCGATCCCGCTGCACGGCTGGGCGCCGCAGGCTCACGCCGGGGCCAGCGCGCCGGCCGCCGCGCTGTTTTCCACCGTGGTGATGAAGGTCGGTCTGTACGGCATGCTGACCGTCTCGCTGGCCGGCGGCGTGCCGCCGCTGTGGTGGGGCGTCATGCTGCTGGCGCTGGGGATGATCACCGCCTTCATCGGCGGGCTGTATGCCCTGATGGAGCATAACATTCAGCGTCTGCTGGCCTATCACACCCTGGAGAACATCGGCATTATCCTGCTGGGTCTGGGCGCCTTCGTCACCGGCGTGGCGACCCGCAACAGCACGCTGATGGTGCTGGGCTTTATCGGCGGTATGTATCACCTGATTAACCACAGCCTGTTCAAAACCACGCTATTTCTTGGCGCCGGGGCGGTGTGGTTCCGCACCGGCCATCGCGATATCGAGAAGCTGGGCGGCATCGGTAAAAAAATGCCGTTGATCTCCCTCGCCATGCTGGTGGGGCTGATGGCAATGGCGGCCCTGCCGCCGTTGAACGGCTTCGCCGGCGAGTGGGTTATCTATCAGTCCTTCTTCAAAATGAGCACCGGCGATCTGTTTATTGGCCGTCTGCTGGGGCCGCTGCTGGCCGTCGGCCTGGCGATCACCGGCGCACTGGCGGTGATGTGTATGGCGAAAGTCTATGGCGTGACCTTCCTCGGCGCGCCGCGGACGAAAGAGGCGGAAAACGCCACCTGCGCTCCCTGGCTGATGACCCTGAGCGTGGTGCTGGCGGCGGTCTTCTGCCTCGTTGGCGGCATCGCCGCACCGTGGCTGCTGCCGCTGGTGAGCGGCGCCTTCCCGGTGCAGGCCCAGGTGTCGAGCGTGGTATCGCAGCCGATGATCGCGCTGCTGCTTATCGCCTGCCCGCTGCTGCCGTTCCTGCTGATGATCTTCTTTAAAGGCGATCGCCTGGCGGCGCGCTCGCGCGGCGCGGCGTGGGTCTGCGGTTATGACCATGAGCAGTCGATGGTGGTGACGGCCCACGGCTTCGCCATGCCGGTGAAAGAAGCCTTTGCGCCGCTGCTGAAGCTGCGCCACTGGCTAAACCCGGTGCGTCTGGTGCCGGGCTGGCAATCGGCCTCGGCGCCAGCGCTGCTGCGCGGGATCGCGCTGGTTGAGCTGGCGGTGCTGGTGGTGATTGTCATTTCGCGAGGAGCCTGAGAATGAGTTTGTTAATTGCATTGCTACAGGCGCTGGTGCTGTTTGCCGTCGCGCCGCTGTTGTCCGGGATCGTTCGCGTCGCCCGCGCGCGGCTGCATAACCGCCGCGGACCGGGGGTACTGCAGGAGTATCGCGATATCCTGAAACTGCTGGGCCGCCAGAGCGTGGGTCCTGACGCCTCGGGCTGGGTGTTCCGCCTGACGCCGTACGTCATGGTGGGCGTGATGTTGACCATCGCCACCGCGCTGCCGGTGGTGACGGTGGACTCTCCGCTGCCGGTGCTCGGGGATCTCATCACCCTGATCTACCTGTTCGCCATCGCCCGTTTCTTCTTTGCCATTTCTGGTCTGGACACCGGCAGCCCGTTTACCGCGCTGGGCAGCAGTCGCGAAGCGATGCTTGGCGTGCTGGTGGAGCCGATCCTGCTGCTGGGCCTGTGGGTGGCAGCGCAGGT
Organism: Klebsiella sp. G-Nf4; assembly: GCF_002810615.1. Lineage (NCBI taxonomy): Bacteria > Pseudomonadati > Pseudomonadota > Gammaproteobacteria > Enterobacterales > Enterobacteriaceae > Klebsiella > Klebsiella sp. G-Nf4. The sequence continues at coordinate 294,803 of NZ_PION01000002.1, forward strand.
CGCCGGCTCGACCCATATCAGCACCATCACCGATACCCTTTACCACTGGCCGGCGGCGCGCAGCATTCCACTGATTCTGGCGCTGTGCGCCTGCGCCTTCGCCACCTTTATTGAGATGGGCAAACTGCCGTTCGATCTGGCGGAAGCGGAGCAGGAGCTGCAGGAGGGCCCGCTATCGGAATACAGCGGCAGCGGCTTTGGCATCCTGAAGTGGGGCATCAGCCTCAAACAGCTGGTGGTGCTGCAGATGTTTGTCGGGGTCTTTTTCCCGTGGGGCCAGATGACCAGCTTCAGCGTCGGCGGCCTGCTGTTGGCGCTGGTGGTCGCCGTCGTCAAGCTGGTGGTCGGGGTGCTGATTATCGCGTTGTTTGAAAACAGCATGGCGCGTCTGCGTTTTTGTGCCACCTCCCGCGTCACCTGGGCCGGGTTTGGTTTTGCCTTTTTAGCTTTCGTCTCCTTGCTGGTGGCGTGATTAAGAGAGTTTGAGCATGTCTGAAGAAAAAATCGGTCAACACTATCTTGCGGCGCTGCACCAGGCCTTTCCGGGCGTGGTGCTGGACGAAGCCTGGCAGACCAAAGACCAGTTAACCCTCACCGTGAAGGTCAACTACCTGCCGGAAGTGGTGGAGTTTCTCTACTACCAGCAGGGCGGCTGGCTGTCGGTGCTGTTCGGCAACGATGAACGTAAGCTGAACGGCCACTACGCGGTCTATTACGTGCTGTCGATGGAGCAGGGCACCAAATGCTGGATCACCGTGCGCGTGGAAGTGGATGCCAACAAACCGGAATACCCGTCGGTGACGCCGCGTGTCCCGGCGGCGGTGTGGGGCGAGCGCGAAGTGCGCGATATGTACGGCCTGGTGCCGGTCGGCCTGCCGGACGAACGTCGTCTGGTGCTACCGGACGACTGGCCGGACGAACTCTATCCGCTGCGCAAAGACAGCATGGACTATCGCCAGCGTCCGGCGCCGACCACCGACGCGGAAACCTACGAGTTCATTAACGAGCTCGGCAGCAAGAAAAACAACGTGGTGCCGATCGGCCCGCTGCACGTCACCTCTGATGAACCTGGCCACTTCCGCCTGTTCGTTGACGGCGAGAACATTATCGACGCCGACTACCGCCTGTTCTACGTCCATCGCGGGATGGAAAAGCTGGCGGAAACCCGCATGGGTTATAACGAAGTGACCTTTCTGTCGGACCGGGTGTGCGGCATCTGCGGCTTCGCCCACAGTACCGCTTACACCACCTCGGTGGAGAACGCGATGGGCATCGTGGTGCCGGAGCGGGCGCAGATGATCCGCGCCATTCTGCTGGAGGTGGAACGCCTGCACTCGCATCTGCTGAACCTCGGTCTGGCCTGCCACTTTACCGGCTTTGACTCCGGCTTTATGCAGTTCTTCCGCGTGCGCGAAACCTCAATGAAGATGGCGGAAATTCTCACCGGCGCACGTAAAACCTACGGCCTGAACCTGATCGGCGGGATCCGCCGCGACCTGCTGAAAGAGGACATGATCCAGACCCGTCAGCTGGCGCAGCAGATGCGCCGAGACGTGCAGGAGCTGGTGGATATGCTGCTCAGCACGCCGAATATGGAACAGCGTACCGTCGGTATTGGCCGTCTGGATCCGGAAATCGCCCGCGACTTTAGTAACGTCGGCCCGATGGTGCGCGCCAGCGGCCACGCCCGCGACACCCGCGCCGACCACCCGTTTGTCGGCTACGGCCTGCTGCCGATGGAAGTCCACAGCGAGCAGGGTTGCGACGTGATATCTCGCCTCAAGGTGCGGATCAACGAGGTTTATACCGCGCTGAATATGATTGATTTCGGTCTCGATAACCTGCCGGGCGGCCCGCTGATGGTGGAAGGGTTCACCTATATTCCGCACCGCTTCGCACTGGGCTTCTCCGAGGCGCCGCGCGGCGACGATATCCACTGGAGCATGACCGGCGACAACCAGAAACTGTACCGCTGGCGCTGCCGGGCGGCGACCTACGCCAACTGGCCGACCCTGCGCTATATGCTGCGCGGCAACACCGTTTCCGATGCGCCGCTGATCATCGGCAGCCTCGACCCGTGCTACTCCTGTACCGACCGCATGACCGTTGTCGACGTACGCAAGAAGAAGAGCAAAGTGGTGCCGTACAAAGAGCTGGAGCGCTACAGCATCGAGCGTAAAAACTCGCCGCTGAAATAAGGAATCGCCATGTTTACCTTTATTAAAAAAGTTATTAAGACCGGCACCGCGACGCACGCCTACCCGCTGGAGCCGATGCCGGTGGACAAAAACTTCCGCGGCAAACCGGAGCACAATCCACAGCAGTGTATCGGCTGCGCGGCCTGCGTGAACGCCTGCCCGTCGAACGCCCTGACGGTCGAGACCGATCTGGCCACTAACCAGCTGGCGTGGCAGTTCAACCTCGGGCGCTGCATCTTCTGCGGCCGCTGTGAAGAGGTGTGCCCGACGGCGGCGATTAAGCTGTCGCCGGAGTATGAGCTGGCGGTGTGGAAGAAAGAGGATTTCCTCCAGCAGTCGCGCTTTGCTATCTGCCACTGCCGGGAGTGCCAGCGTCCGTTCGCGGTGCAGAAGGAGATCGACTACGCCATCGCGCTGCTCAAGCATAACGGCGATACCCGCGCCGAGCTGCACCGTGAAAGCTTCGAAACCTGCCCGGAATGCAAGCGCCAGAAATGCCTGGTGCCGTCCGATCGTATTGAACTAACCCGCCATATGAGGGAGGCCAGCTGATGAGTACATTACTTGGCCCGCGCGATGAAAACGGCATTCCCGTGCCGATGACGGTGGATGAATCCATCGCCAGCATGAAGGCCTCGCTGCTGAAGAAGATTAAACGTTCGGCCTACGTCTACCGCGTCGACTGCGGCGGCTGCAACGGCTGTGAAATCGAGATCTTCGCCACCCTTTCGCCGCTGTTCGACGCTGAACGCTTCGGCATTAAGGTGGTGCCTTCGCCGCGCCATGCCGATATTCTGCTGTTTACCGGCGCGGTGACCCGCGCCATGCGCTCCCCGGCGCTGCGCGCCTGGCAGTCGGCGCCGGATCCGAAGATCTGTATCTCCTACGGCGCCTGCGGCAACAGCGGCGGCATCTTCCACGACCTGTACTGCGTCTGGGGCGGCACTGATAAAATCGTACCGGTCGATGTCTATATTCCGGGCTGCCCGCCGACGCCCGCTGCTACCCTGTACGGCTTCGCCATGGCGCTCGGCCTGCTGGAGCAGAAAATTCACGCCCGTCTGCCGGGCGAGCTCGACGAACAGCCGACCGAGCTGCTGCATGCCGATATGGTGCAACCCCTGCGGGTGCGCATCGATCGCGAAGCGCGGCGTCTGGCGGGCTATCGCTATGGCCGGCAGATTGCTGACGACTATATGCGTCTGCTTGGCCAGGGCGACAGTCAGGTGCTGCGCTGGCTGGAGGCGGAGAAAGATCCGCGTCTGACCGAGATCGTCACCCATCTCAACCAGGTGGTCGAGGGGGCGCGTATCCGATGAGCGAGACGGTGGTGTTCAGTCAGCTGAGCCGTAAATTTATTGATGAGAACGACGCCACGCCGGATCAGGCGCAGCAGGTGGTCTATTACAGCCTGGCGATTGGCCACCACCTCGGCGTCATCGACTGTCTGGAGGCGGCGTTAAGCTGCCCGTGGGACGCGTATCTGGCATGGATCGCCACCCTTGAAGCCGGGAGCGCCGCGCGGCGCAAAATGGAGGGCGTGCCGAAGTATGGCGAAATCGTCATCGACAGCAGCCATGTGGCGATGCTGGCCAACGCCTTTGATAAAGCGCAGTCCGCGCAGACCCCGCAGCAGCAGGCGTGGAGCAAAACCCTGCTCAGCATGCTGCATGATATTCACCAGGAGAGCGCCATCTATCTGATGGTGAGGAGATTACGTGACTGACGTTTTACTCTGTGTTGGCAACAGCATGATGGGCGACGACGGTGCCGGCCCGCTGCTGGCGGAGATGTGCGCGGCGAACCCGGCCGGCCAGTGGGTGGTCATCGACGGCGGCAGCGCGCCGGAAAACGACATCGTGGCGATCCGCGAATTACGCCCCGAACGCCTGCTGATTGTCGATGCCACCGATATGGGCCTCAACCCCGGCGACATTCGCGTCATCGATCCCGACGATATCGCCGAGATGTTTATGATGACCACCCATAACATGCCGCTCAACTATCTGGTCGATCAGCTGAAAGAGGACGTCGGCGAGGTGATCTTCCTCGGCATTCAGCCGGATATCGTCGGTTTTTATTATCCGATGACCCAGCCGGTAAAAGAGGCCGTTGCCCGGGTGTACCAGCAGCTGGCAGGCTGGCAGGGCCAGGGCGGCTTTGCCCGGCTGGAGGCTGAAGACGATTAACCCAGCGGCGAACCGGGCTCTCCGCCGGCGCACGACTGACCGGCCGGGAGCCCCGTTCCCGGCGGCGCCAGCTCAAGATTCTCTATCACTAATTTCCCGGGCGACACCGAGACTCTGACCTGCGTGCCGACCGGAAACCCCGCCTGCTCCAGCCAGTCGCCGTTCAGGCTCAGGGCTGCGTGGCGGGTGTAGCGCCGTGTCTCCCGTGTTTTGCGGTCCTCATGGCGTTTTCTGACATATCCCACGGTTAACTGGCGAATGGCCCTGGCTATCCCTCTGGCTGCGGTAGGGTGCTGTGCGCTCATGATGTGCTCCTTGCTGAAAATACCCCTGTAAAAGTACTGTATAAAATACCAGTTATTGTGAACAGGAGGCAAACCAGAAACTGGAATCAGGCTCGAGAAAAAAGCATGTAATGGATGCAACAGAAAGCAGACGCCCATCCCCGTTTATCGCGGGAAATGGGCGCGTGTGGGCGAGGGGGCTTAGTCGAGATCGGCGCCGTTGCTGGCTATCACCTTCTGGTACCAGAAGAATGACTTTTTACGCTTACGCGCCAGCGTGCCGTTGCCGGCATCGTCGCGATCGACATAGACAAAGCCGTAGCGCTTGCTCATCTCGCCGGTTGACGCTGAGACCAGATCGATGCAGCCCCAGCTGGTGTAGCCCAGCACCGGAATGCCGTCGCCGATAGCGTCGCGCATGGCCCTGATGTGCTCGCGCAGGTAGCTGATGCGATAGTCGTCATTGATGTCGCCATTGGCGTCGATCTCATCGCGAGCGCCAAGCCCGTTTTCCACCAGGAACAGTGGTTTCTGATAGCGGTCATACATCATGTTCATGGTGATGCGCAGGCCCAGCGGGTCGATGCCCCAGCCCCACTCGCTGGCCGGGATGTGCGGGTTCTTCAGCGACTTGACGATGTTGGCGGCATTGGTGTTGCTGGCGTTCATCTCCGCCGAGGCGCAGCGCGACGCGTAGTAGCTAAAGGAGACGAAATCGACGGTGTTTTTTAGGATCTCGTCATCGCCCGGCTGTTTCGCAATCGTGACCCCTTTTTCCCGGAACACCCGCGCGGCCCACACCGGATAGGCGCCGCGCGCCTGGACGTCGATAAAGAACAGATTTTCGCGGTCCTTCTCCAGCGCCATCCACACATCTTCCGGCTTGCAGGAGTAAGGATAGAAATTGCCGCCCGCCAGCATGCAGCCGACCTGGTTCTGCGGGTTAATCTCATGGGCGATTTTTGTCGCCAGCGCGCTGGCCACCAGCTCGTGATGCGCGGCCTGGTACTTCACCTGCTCCTGATTTTCTCCCTCTTCAAACACCAGCCCGGCGCCGGAGTAGGGGCTGTGCAGCATGATATTGATTTCATTGAAGGTCAGCCAGTACTTCACCAGCCCGTCAAAGGCCTCAAAACAGGTGCGGGCGTAGTGGCTGAAAAAATCCACCATTTTGCGGTTACGCCAGGAGCCGTACTCCATCACCAGGTGCATCGGCACGTCGAAATGACACAGCGTGACCAGCGGCTCAATACCGTGCTTTTTGCATTCCTCAAACAGTGAGCGGTAGAAGGCGATGCCCTGCGGATTCGGCTGTTGCTCGTCGCCGCGCGGGAACAGGCGGCTCCAGGCGATGGAGGTGCGGAAGACGCTGAACCCCATCTCGGCCATCAGGGCAATATCTTCTTTATAGCGATGGTAAAAATCGATCGCCTCATGGCTGGGGTAAAACTCGTCTTCACGCAGCGTAAAGCGCTTCTCCAGGCCTAATTTTACCGGCAGGCGGTGGGCGCCGTGGGGAAGGGTATCCACGGTGGTCAGCCCCTTGCCGCCTTCAAAATAAGCGCCTTCAGACTGGTTGGCGGCCAGTGCGCCGCCCCATAAAAATCCCTGTGGGAAACTCGCCATGCATTACCTCATTATTAATTGTGTGTTCAGGCGTGGGATGCCTGGGCCCGGGCCTGGCGCGCTCTGGCGTCGGCAGCGGCCTGTTCAACGGGAATATCTTCAAAGCCGAGGATCAGCGTCAGGGCAAACGACAGCACCACCGACAGCGCCATCACGCCAAATACCCAGACGATAGTCATCGGATTGGCTGGATCGAAAAACTGCACGCTGGTAAACAGCCCAGGCGCCGCCATCGAATGGCTGGCCAGACCGGCGATTCCCGCCACCGCGCCGCAGATAAAGCCGCTGATTAAGCTGGCGATCAGCGGGCGCTTCAGGCGCACCGCCACGCCATACAGCGCCGGTTCGGAAATCCCGGCCAGAATCGCCGATGCCGCGGCGGCCAGCGCCGTCTGGCGCAGCTCCGGGTTTTTGGTTTTCCACGCCACCGCCAGCGACGATCCGCCCAGCGACAGGTTGGCGCCGATCTCCGATGGCATCACCATGCCCTCTTTGCCGGTTTCGGCGATGGTCTGAATGATGGTTGGCGTAAAGACGCGGTGCATCCCGGTCATCACCAGCAGTGGCCACAGCCCGCCCATGATCGCCACCGACAGCCAGCCGAGATAGCTGTGGATCGTATACACCAGCGCGGAAATGGCGCTACCGATCCAGATGCCCAGCGGGCCAATCAGCAGGATCGCCAGCGGGGCGGCGATCAGCACGATCAGCATCGGCTTAAGGAAGTTTTTCGTCACCGCCGGGGTAATGCGATCCACCCAGCGCTCGATATACGACAGGCACCAGGTCATCACCAGCGCCGGGATCACCGTGTAGGTGTATTTCACCGCGGTAACCGGAATAAAGGCAAATTCAACGTGTTCGCCCTGGGCGGCTTTGGCCATCAATTCGATAAACCCGGGATGCACCAGCACCCCGGCGATGGCGATAGCCAGCGACATATTGGTTTTGAATTTCACCGCCGCGGAGGCGGCCACCATCAGCGGCAGGAAGAAAAACGCGCCGTCGCCGATAAGCGTCAGGAGGGTCAGCGTCGGTGAGCCTTTCGGCAACGCGCCGCTCATCTCGAGGATCATCGCCAGCAGCTTGACCATCGATCCGCCGATAATCGCCGGGATCAGCGGCGACATGGTGCCGATCAGCGCGTCCAGGATCCCGGCGCCGATGCGTTTCAGGGTCAGCGGCGCTTTGCCCTGCGGCTCAGCCGGGCGCAGGTCGCCAGGCAGCAGATTCACCACCTCGCGGTAGGCCTGGGAAACGGTATTGCCGATGATCACCTGGCACTGGTTATCGCTGCGCACAACGCCGAGTACCCCGGTCAGGCCTTTCAGGGTGGGGCTATCGACCTTTTCGTCGTCTTTGACCACGAAGCGCAGACGGGTCATGCAGTGGGTCACGGCGGCGACGTTATCGACTCCGCCGATTGCCGCGACTATCTGTTGCGCCAGGGCTGCATAATTTTTCGACATCGGATTTTATCCTGTTTATCAATAGGGTACTGATCTGCTACCGCGCCGCATCGCCGGGCGATACCATGTTTATATAGGAAACCGGTTCCACAAAATCATGGTGAGTTTCATTTGATTGCACAAGAAATAAAAAAAGATGATCTCAATTTTGTGATTTTGATCGCGAATCGTCGCCGTGAGCCGGATCGCGGTGGTGAACAGGGGAATGCTGTAAAAGCGGGAAACGTGCAGTACACTGCCTGCAACTTTTGCAACAGGAAGAATCACATGGCAACGATGCTGGAGGTCGCAAAGCGCGCGGGGGTATCGAAGGCAACCGTTTCGCGGGTACTGTCGGGCAACGGCTATGTCAGTCAGGAGACCAAAGACCGGGTGTTTAAGGCAGTGGCGGAGAGCGGCTATCGGCCTAATCTGCTGGCGCGCAACCTGGCGACCAAAACGACGCAAACCCTGGGCCTGGTGGTGACCAACACCCTGTATCATGGCGTCTATTTCAGCGAGCTGCTGTATCACGTGGCGCGGATGACAGAGGACAAGGGACGACAGCTGATCCTGGCCGACGGCAAGCACAGCGCGCAAGAGGAGCGGGAGGCGATCCAGTACCTGCTGGACCTGCGCTGCGATGCGATCATCATCTACCCGCGCTTTCTCACCGTTGACGAGATGGACGAGATCGTTGAGAACCACTCGCAGCCGATCATGGTGCTTAATCGCCGCCTGCGCCGCCACGCCAGCCACTGCGTCTGGTCCGATCAAAAAGCCTCGGCGATGCGGGTGGTGGAGCGGCTGATTGCGCTTGGCCATCGCGATATCGCCTTTATTACCGGCTCCCTTGACTCACCCACCGGCGTCGAACGCCTTGCCGGCTACAAAGACGCGTTGGCTGGCCACGGCATCGCCCTGAACGAGGCGCTCATCGCGGAGGGGCGCTGGACGCCGGAAACCGGCGCGGCGGCGGTGGAGAGCCTGCGTCAGCGCGGGGTGACCTACAGCGCGCTGGTGGCGAGCAATGACGATATGGCTATCGGGGCGATGAAGCAGCTTCACCAGCTGGGCGTAAAGGTTCCGGATCAGGTCTCGGTGGTGGGGTTTGACGATATTGTGCTGGCGCCGTATATGGTGCCGTCGCTCGCCAGCGTTCGGGTACCGGTGACGGAGATGATTAAAGAGAGCATCAATCGGCTGATATTTATGCTGGATGGTGGGGAATTCAACTTTCAGCAGAGCTTCCCCGGGGCGCTAATTGAGCGTGATTCACTGGTGGCGGGTCCCTGTGCCTGACGTCGTCAGCTGTCATCGTCACTACTGACGATGACAGCAAATATTCGATTTAATTCTCTTAACTATCAATAATATAAAAACTGGAACGTATTATGCATATTCCGGCGCCTAACCTTCTTACTGCTGGAGAAATGGATGAACCGTTTCATTATCGCCGATGCGAGCAAATGTATCGGCTGTCGCACTTGCGAAGTGGCCTGCGTGGTGTCCCATCAGGAACATCAGGATTGCGCCGCCCTGACGCCTCACACCTTTCAACCGCGTATTCACGTGATCAAAGGGGTCAATGTCTCCACGGCGACCGCCTGCCGTCAGTGTGAAGACGCCCCCTGCGCCAACGTCTGCCCGAACGGCGCCATCAGCCGCGATAAAGGCTTTGTCCATGTGATGCAGGAGCGCTGCATCGGCTGCAAAACCTGCGTTGTTGCCTGCCCGTACGGGGCGATGGAGGTGGTGGTGCGCCCGGTGATCCGCCATAGCGGTGCCGGACTGAACGTCGTGGCGGAAAAAGCCGAAGCCAACAAGTGCGACCTCTGCTTCCACCGCGAGAGCGGCCCGGCCTGCATGGAAGTCTGCCCGACGCACGCCCTGGTGTGCGTTGACCGCAACAAGCTGGAGCAGATGAATATCGAGAAACGTCGCCGTACGGCGCTGGCCTGGTAAGTCGTGGCATGAACGGGGTGCAAATCCGCATTCGCGGTAAAGTGCAGGGGGTGGGGTTCCGCCCCTTTGTCTGGCAGCTGGCCCGGAGGCAGGCCCGCTGCGGCGATGTCTGTAATGACGGTGACGGCGTCCTCGTGCGGCTGGCCGGGGGCGACGATGGTTTTACTGCCGCCCTGGCTGACCACTGCCCGCCGCTGGCGCGTATCGACAGCACCGACTGCACCCCTTATTGCTGGACGGCCACGCCGCAGGATTTCACCATCCGCGAGAGCGGGGCGGGACGCATGCGCACCCAGATCGTGCCCGATGCGGCGACCTGCCCGGCGTGCCTTGCGGAGATGAATGATCCCCGGGCGCGCCGCTACCGCTACCCCTTTATCAACTGCACCCACTGCGGGCCGCGGTTGACCATTATCCGCGCCATGCCCTACGACCGGCCTTTCACCGCAATGGCGCCGTTCCCGCTCTGTTCCCCTTGTGAGGCGGAATTCCGCGATCCTGCGGATCGCCGTTTTCACGCCCAGCCGGTGGCCTGCCCCGACTGCGGGCCGCGCCTGGAATGGCGGGCAGAGGGGGAAACGCTGAACAGCGAGGCGGCGCTGCAGGCGGCCATCACGCGGCTGGCGGCAGGCGACATCGTGGCGATAAAAGGTATCGGCGGCTTTCATTTGGCCTGCGATGCCGGTAATCCCGCTGCCGTTGCCACGCTGCGGGCGAGGAAACACCGTCCGGCGAAACCGCTGGCGGTGATGTTGCCGTCAGCGACGGGCTTACCCGACGACGCCGCGGCGCTGATGGGCTCCCCGGCGGCGCCCATCGTACTGATTGCTAAAGCGCAGGTCTCAGGCCTGTGTGACGAGATTGCGCCAGGGCTTGCGGAAGTTGGGGTGATGCTGCCGTCTAATCCGCTGCAGCATTTGCTTCTGCAGGCTCTGGCGCGCCCCATCGTCATGACCTCCGGCAACCTTAGCGGCCGTCCGCCGGCGTTAAGTAATGCTCAGGCGCTCAACGATTTAGCCGACATTGCCGACGGCTTTCTTTTGCATAATCGCGACATCGTGCAGCGGCTGGATGATTCGCTGGTGCGGTCAAGCGGTGAAATGCTGCGCCGCGCCCGGGGCTACGTCCCGGATGCGCTGCCGCTGCCGCCGGGGCTACGAGACATCCCGCCGCTGCTGGCTCTCGGCGCGGATATGAAAAATACCTTCTGCCTGGCGCGCGGCAGCGAAGCGGTGCTGAGCCAGCACTTTGGCGATCTTGGCGAGGAAGGCGTTGAACAGCAGTGGCGCAGCACCCTGCAACTGATGCAAAGCATTTACGCGTTTGTGCCGCAGCGGGTGGTGGTTGATGCCCATCCCGGCTATCGCTCAACGCAGTGGGCGGCGTCCCTGTCGCTGCCGGTGGAGACAGTGCTGCATCACCATGCTCATGCCGCGGCGTGCCTGGCCGAGCACCGCTGGCCGCTTGACGGCGGCGACGTTATCGCCCTGACCCTCGACGGCATCGGCATGGGGGAGAACGGCGCGCTGTGGGGCGGGGAGTGCCTGCGGGTTAACTATCGCCAGTGCGAACATCTTGGCGGGTTGCCGGCCGTCGCGCTGCCGGGCGGTGACCTGGCGGCGCGCCAGCCGTGGCGAAATCTGCTGGCCCACTGTCTGGCCTTTGTCCCTGACTGGCAGGATTATCCGCAGACCTCCCCCCTGCGCCAGCGCAACTGGCCGCTGCTGGCGCAGGCCATCGATCGCGGCATTAACGCGCCGCGCGCCTCGTCCTGCGGACGGCTGTTTGACGCCGTCGCCTGCGCGCTGGACTGCGCGCCGGAGAGTCTGAGCTATGAAGGCGAAGCGGCCTGTCGGCTGGAGGCGCTGGCCGCCAGTTGCCCCGGCGTCAGCCACCCGGTTACGCTGCCGTGGCGCGACGACGCGCTGGACATGGCGACCTTCTGGCGACAGTGGCTGAACTGGCAGGCGACCCCGGCGCAGAAAGCCTGGGCCTTCCATGACGCCCTGGCCTGTGGGCTGGCGGCGATGGCCCGTGACTGCGCCACCGCCCGCGGCATCGACACGATGGTCTGCAGCGGTGGGGTGCTGCATAACCGCCTGCTGGCGGCGCGATTGACCTTTTATCTGGCGGATTTTACTCTGCTGTTTGCGCAGCAGTTGTCGGCCGGCGACGGCGCAATCGCATATGGTCAGGCGGTGATCGCCGCCGCCCGCGGGCAGGCTCAAGGAACACAACAATGATAATGACAGTTTTACGCCAGCAGCCGCGCGCTGCGGGACTGGTGTTGGGGTTGATCGCGGCAAACTTACTGGCCTGGTGCTGGGCGCTGCAGGCCTTTGGCGACAGCGGCGCGCTGATGGCCGCCAGCCTGCTGGCCTGGGGCTACGGCCTGCGCCACGCGGTCGATGCCGACCATATCGCGGCGATTGATAACGTGACCCGTAAGATGATGCAGCAGGGGCGGCGGCCTTTCGCCGTCGGGGCCTGGTTCTCGCTGGGCCACTCATCGATTGTGGTATTGGCCTCGGCGGCGATTGCCGCGACCGCCACGGCCTTCAGCGCGCAGATGAGCTGGCTGCACGACACCGGTAGCGTCATCGGCACCGCCGTGTCGGCCCTGTTTTTACTGGCGATGGCCTTTATCAACCTGGTGATTTTACGCAGCGTGTGGCGCAGCTTTCGGGCGTGGAAGCGCGGTGAGAAAGTGAGCGACGAAATCGTCAGCGGCGGCGGGGTGATGAGCTGGCTGTTTGGCAAAACCTTCCGTCTGGTCAGCCGCAGCTGGCAGATGTACCTGGTCGGCTTCCTGTTCGGCCTCGGTTTTGACACCGCTACCGAAATCGGTGTGCTGGGTATCTCCGCCGCCGGCGCGTCGAGCGGGATTTCCGTCTGGTCGATTATGGTCTTCCCGGCGCTGTTCGCCAGCGGTATGGCGCTGGTGGATACCCTCGATAACGTGCTGATGGTCGGCGCCTACGGCTGGGCATTCAGCAAACCGCAGCGCAAGCTTTATTACAATATGACCATCACCGGCACCTCGGTGGTAGTGGCGCTGTTTATCGGCGGCCTGGAGGCGCTGGGTCTGCTGATGGATAAGTTTGCGCTCAGTGGCGGGATATGGCGCTGGGTGGGGATGTTAAACGATAACCTTGGCGATGCCGGATTTGTGGTGGTCGGGTTGTTTGTCGCCTGTTGGGCGCTGTCGGTGCTTAACTACCGCTGGCGCGGCTACGACAATCTGGCGCGTTAACCTGGATATTTTCCCGGCTTGCGCTGCGCTTAGCCGGGCTACCCGACCTGCCTGGCGGCGCTGCTCTGCGCAGGCTGACCCAGGTCCTGGCGATGCATCACTCTGCGTCAATAATCTCAATTACTTAACTCATTGAAAAATTATTATTTTTTATCAAACCTTCATTTTCCCTCGTTTTAACGACCCGAAGTATCTGTGATTCACCTCTTATTTACATAATTTAAACCAATCGTTAACTGGATAAAAACACGGCAGCCTCGTTATAGTAGTTTTGTAAAATAAAACTAAGTTGTACAGAGTGCAACAAAGGCGAGATGTTCATGGAGATCGTTACCGCGCCGCACCTTGCGGCCAGAAACGTGTGGCTTGCGTTACCTGGTGAAGCAACATGACAACCCAGGCAGCCCATCCTCATCTCCAGGCGCGGCAAAACGGACGCATCAGGCTGAAGTCACTTATTTCGTCACTACATCGTTTTCCTGATAAACATAATGAAACCCTGCGAGGAAACCATGACCGATCAATTACCGAACCGCGCGACCGATAACGACGTGCTGGAAAAAGAGACCATGCGGCGGGTTATCTGGCGCATCCTGCCTTTCCTGGTTGTCAGCTACCTGGTGTCGATTATTGACCGGGGCAATATTGGTATGGCTGCGCTGCAGATGAATGAGGATCTGGGCCTGAGTAAGGCGGCTTTTGGCTTCGCCAGCAGTTTGTATTTTGTGGCCTATTTTATCTTTGAGGTGCCCAGTAACCTGGCGATGCAGAAGGTGGGGGCCCGCTTGTGGATCCCGCGCATTATGATCAGTTGGGGAGTGGTATCGATGTGTATGGCGCTGGTGCAAAACACCACCTCCCTTTACATCGTACGTTTTTTGCTGGGTGCTGCCGAAGCGGGCTTTTTTCCTGGCGTGGTGCTCTATCTTACCTGGTGGATCCCGTCACGCTACCGTGCGCGCATCATTGCCTCTTTTATGGTGGCCATTCCGCTGGCTAACTTTATCGGCTCACCGCTTTCTGGGCTGATCCTGATGTTGGATGGCTGGTTAGGGCTGCGCGGCTGGCATCTGTTATTCATTATTGAAGGGTTGCCGGCGGTACTGCTGGGGATTGCCGCTTTCTTTATTTTGCGCGACCGCCCGCATCAGGCTGCCTGGTTAAACGACCGGCAGAAAGCGTGGCTGGAAAACACGCTTCAGGCGGAGCGCCAACAGCAGACACAGATCGGCCACACCACCACATGGCAACTGTTGAAGCATCGCCAAATCTGGATCATGGCGCTGATTTACGCCGGCGCGTCATCTGCCGGCACCACGCTTAGCGTCTGGTCTCCACAGCTGCTGAAGTCGTTCCATCTTGATAACCTGACCACCGGGCTGCTGAATGCCATCCCCTATGGACTGGCGTCGGTGCTGATGATTGTCTGGGGACGCAGTTCGGACCGGAAAAATGAACGCCGCTGGCACACGGCGCTTACCCTCTTTATGATTGCGGCTGGCGTGTTCGCGGCGTTTATCAATCTGTCGCTTCCGGCCACCATTATGATCCTCAGTACCATACTGATTGGCGCTTATGCGGCGAAGGGCCCATTCTGGGCGCTGGCATCGGGCTGGATGAGCAGCACGTCCGCTGCCGCCGGGCTGGCGGCCATCGGCGCGATCGCCAACCTGATTGGCGGCGCGGTGATGGTGAATGCCTATGGCATTATTAGCGAACGGACAGGAAGCCATACGCTGGCGATGCTGCCGCTGGCCGCCTTGTGTCTGGCAGGCGGCATTGCGGTGCTGGCCATGGGACGGCGTTACTCGCAGACTGCCAGGCAGGAAAAACAGGTGACCCATTAATAAGCAAAGGCGGGATTTTTCCCGCCTTCTTAGCCAATCTTACTCTTTCAGACCGTAAAACCTTTCGCAGAATGGCTTGCTGGCGCCTAGCTTGAGCGACAGGCGGTTGGCCGTCTCCTGCATGAGCTGGCTGATGCCGCTCTCTTTACGATCTTCCGTCAGACGCGATGCCGGCCCGGTCAGGGCCAGCGCCGCGATCAGCTTATCGTGGACGCCAAACACTGGCATTGCGAAGGCCGCGGTGTGCGGGTCGCGCGCGCCGGAGGTATAAAACGGCAGCGTCGGTTCGTCTTCCTGCAACGATTCACCCAATCCCCAGTGGCGTAAAACTTTGCTGATAGCGGAACCATCCAGCGGGAACTGGCTGCCGGGCAGGTTGCTGTGGCGTAATCCCTGGGAGGCTTCGGCGCGGAACAGACACAGGCGTTGCCCCCCCTCAATCACATACCAGCTCGCGCTTTCGCTGGAGGCCTGTGACAGCGCCTGCAATTCCGGCTGTACGACTCTGGCAAGTTCAAATGATTGCTCATAGAGCTTGCCGAGAAAGAGCAGACGGTGGCCGAGCGTATAGGTGCCATCGTCGTGCCGGATGATGTAGTTCATTCGCTCAAGCGAATTCATCAGGCGATAAACGGTTGTTTTGTGATATCCCGAAAGCTGGGCCAGCTCCGTTAACGTCAGACTGTCATTACCGGGACGGAAGCAATCAAGTAAAGCCAGCGCCTTTTCAACGGCAATTACACCTTCATTCCCCATCATGTTCTCCTTTTTGCCGAACAAAATTGTACCTGAATTTTGTGAGTAACTTCGTGTTTACATCACAAACAACTTCGCAACACTGGCGAAAAGCGAAGCAATGCTCGTATAGTTGTTTTATATAGTACACATCAGTTGTATCTGGTAAAACAAATGGAGAGTAACCATGCCTGTTTCACAACAGAAACTCATCAACTTTGATATTGCGCGTGTTGACGCGGAAGAGGTCCGCCAGGCCGCCGAATTTCAGGCCGCCATTCTGGCTGACGTGGCCGGACGCCGTGGCACATTACATGGCCGCATCAAGCCGCTGGCGCCGCATATGGCGGTTGCCGGGCCGGCGATTACTGTAGAGGTCCGTCCGGGGGATAACCTGGCTATTCACGCCGCAATGGCCGT
This sequence comes from Klebsiella sp. G-Nf4, assembly GCF_002810615.1. Taxonomy (NCBI): domain Bacteria; kingdom Pseudomonadati; phylum Pseudomonadota; class Gammaproteobacteria; order Enterobacterales; family Enterobacteriaceae; genus Klebsiella; species Klebsiella sp. G-Nf4. The sequence goes on from NZ_PION01000002.1 coordinate 310,768, forward strand.
CGCCAAACCTGGCGACGTGCTGGTCATCGACGGGAAGGGCGATCTCTCCTGCGCGCTGCTGGGAGAGATCATGGCGACGCAGGCCCAGGCCAGCGGTATCGCAGGGATCATCATCGACGGCGCCGTTCGCGATGCGGAAACCTTAAGTAAACAACGCTTTCCGGTTTTCGCCGCCGGCCTGAATCCGTGCGGCCCCACCAAGTTCATTCCAGGCAGGGTCAATCATGCTATTTCAGTCGGTGGCGCCGCCGTGCAGGCAGGTGACTTAGTGGTAGGGGATATTGACGGCGTGGTCGTTATCCCGCGCGATGAAGTCCGCACCATCATCGAACTGGCGAAAGGCAAACTGGCGATGGAATCAAAACGTCTGGTTGCTATCCGCGACGGCGACCTTCGTCCGCACTGGCTGGAGAGCGCTCTGCGTCAGGCAGGGATGCTGAGCGAAGGGGAGACACTGCCATGAGCGCTAAAAACGTCATCCTGATTACCGGCAACGATTTGGCTGCAGCAGCGCTGGAGATGCTGGAAGATTACGAGCTTGTCTTTGCCGGCCGCCAGCCAACAGAATCTCAGCTGATAGCCCTGTGCCAGCAGCACAATCCGCAGGCGATACTGGTGCGCTATGGCAAAATCACGGCCGCCGTCATGGATGCCGCCCCGGCATTGAAGGTGATTGCCAAACATGGCAGCGGTATTGATGTCATTGACGTTGAGGCGGCCACCGCGCGCGGCATTATGGTTCGCGCGGCGACGGGGGCCAATGCCGCCGCGGTTTCCGAACACACCTGGGCGTTAATTCTGGCCTGTGCCAAGTCGGTCATTCCCCTTGACCGCCGCCTGCGTGAAGGGCACTGGGATAAATCAACGCATAAATCGCTTGAACTTGAGGGCAGAACGCTGGGACTGGTCGGCCTGGGCGCCATTGGTAGCCGTGTGGCGAAGATTGCCGTCGCCTTTGGTATGAAGGTTCTGGCTTACGATCCCTACGCGAAAACGGTCCCGCCGGAATGTGAACGTGTTGACGAACTCAAAGACCTGCTGATGCAGGCCGATGTTCTGTCCCTTCATTGTCCCTTGACGCAACACAATAGGGGAATGATCAATGCTGCCACGCTGGCGCAGTGTAAGCCGGGCGCTATCCTGGTGAATACTGCGCGCGGCGGGTTGATTGACGATGCGGCGCTGGCCGCAGCATTAAAAGCGGGGACCTTGCGCTGGGCGGCGCTCGACAGCTTTCACAGTGAACCACTCACCACGCCGCATATCTGGCAGGCGATTGATAATGTCATTCTGTCTCCGCATGTGGGTGGCGTTAGCGATGCCTCTTACGTGAAAATGGGGACCGCCGCCGCAGCCAACATTCTGCAGGTGCTGCAGGAGTCGGCTCAGACAGAAACAACGTATTAAGAGTTAACCGAACCTGCGCTCCCGGTTAATTTTTCTGCACTCTGTTTTCCGTGGCGCAGGGTGCGCACAGGGGGCGGCCAGTCGCCGCCCCTGCCCCGGCGGGGGCCTACAGGATATGAGCTTACGGGCGGCCTCCGTAGGCCGGGTAAGCGTAGCGCCATCCGGCAAAACAGGGCTGCCTGGACGGCAATCAACTTACCAGCTGCCTGAGCAGCGCAAAGGCTTCTTTCATCTTGTCTTCGCTGACCACAAAGGCACGCAGTTGATTCTCTGCATCCAGGCCTTTCGCCACCAGCCCCTCTTTGGCGGCCACAATATTCCACGTCAGATCGTCGCGGCGGGTGTCGCCGGCCAGATGCAGCGGCAGGTCCGGGGTCTTCACTTTCACCAGCATCGGCGGCAACGTGAGCTCGCCCGTCTGCGCCAGCAGGTTTTTACTCAGGCACAGCGCGCTGAGTAAAATCGGCTGCAGGAACGGCAGCACCATGCCGTTGATTTCCGCGCAGTCGCCGAGGGCGTAAATCGCCGTGTCGCTGGTTTGCAGCTGGCTATTGACCACCACGCCACGGTTAATCTGTAATCCGGCGTGGCGCGCCAGCGACGTTTCCGGGCGTAGGCCGGCGGCGGCCACCACCGCATCCACGGTTATCGCGCGCTGGCGATCTAGGCTGACGCGGATGCCATCGGCGGTTTGCTCCAGCCCTTCCAGCTGCGATTTCAGCATCAGATGTACGCCCATCTCGGTAAGCCGATGCTGCAGGCGGCTGCTGGCCTCCGGCGGCATCAGCGCCGCCAGCACGCTGGCGGAGTTATCGACCACTGTTACCGCTTTACCGGCGCGACAGAAATCCATCGCCAGTTCACAGCCAATCAGGCCGCCGCCGACGATCAGCACCCGCCTGGCGTCGCGAAGCTGGCTCTGCGCCGCGCCGTATTCGCGCTGGCTGTTCAGCGTCAGCATCAGCTCGCGTCCCGGTACCGGGGGGATAAACGGCGTCGCGCCGGTGGCCAGCACCAGTTTGTCGTAGCGCCACTGGTTATCTTGGCTCTTCACTAACCGGTTTTCGGCGTCGATATCGCTCACCCAGGTGTGGGGAAACAGGCGCAGAGTGTACTGCTCGGCGAACTCGCCCGCGCTTTGCAGGGTGAGATCGTCGGCGTTCTGCCCGCGGCTGATGACATGGCTGAGGTCCGGTTTGTTGTACTCATCCATGCTATCGGCGGCGATGAGGGTCAGCGGGATTTGCGTATCCTGCTTACGGATATTTTTCACCAGCTGGCGGGCCGCGAAGCCCGAGCCGATGATGACGATGCCATCACTCATTTTGCCTCCGTCGCCAGAACGTCAAAGACATCTTTGCCAAGAGAACACTCAGGGCAGAGGAAATTGTCCGGCACTTCACTCCACGGCGTACCCGGCTGGACATCCTGGTTGGGTTCGCCTTTCGCCGGATCATAGACCCACTGGCACACGCTGCACTGCATCATGGGACCGAGATCGGCGGCGGCGCAGGCGCAATCCTGTGGTTCCGGCGTTGTCGCTGCTTCAGCAACCGGCAGCGGCGAGAGGGCCCACTGGCGGGCGATGTCGCGTCCGTGTTGGCGGCACAATTCCAGCGCGTCAATATCCGGGCGCCATTTGGCTTTCAGGCTCAGCGACATCTCAAACCCAGCATCCTGCAGGCGGGTGGACAGGCGGTCTACCGCGCCGCCGCTCCAGCCGTGCGAGCCAAAGGCGCTGGCGCGTTTATTGCGAAAACGCAGCCCGGTCATCTCTTCCACCAGCCCGGCGATTTTCGGCATCATCACGTTGTTCATGGTGGAGGTGCCCACCAGCACGCCTTTCGAGCGGAAAACGTTGGTGAGAATGTCGTTTTTGTCGCTGCGGGCGACGTTGAAGATTTTTACCGCTACCCGCGGGTCGACTTCAGTGATCCCCTGAGCGATAGCATCCGCCATCATGCGGGTGTTGTTGGACATGGTGTCGTAGAAAATCGTGATGCGATCTTCCTGATAATCCGCCGCCCACTCGAGGTATTTCTCGACGATTTGCGTCGGGTTATCGCGCCAGACCACGCCGTGGGAGGTGGCAATCATCTCCACCGGCAGGTTGAAGCCGAGGATCTCAGTAATTTTTGGCGTCACCAGACGGCTAAACGGCGTCAGGATGTTGGCGTAGTAGCGCTGGCACTGTTCGTACAGTTCAATCTGGTCCACTTCATCGTTGAACAGGTGTTCGTCGCAGTAGTGCTGGCCGAAGGCGTCATTGCTGAACAGCACCGCATCGCCGGTCAGGTAGGTCATCATGCTGTCAGGCCAGTGCAGCATCGGTGTTTCCACGAAGATCAGCTGTTTACCATTACCGATATCGAGAGTATCGCCGGTTTTCACCACGTGGAAGTTCCACTCCGGATGATGATGGTGGCCGTTGATCGAGTCGATAGCGTTGGCGGTGCAGTAGATCGGCGTATCCGGGATCTGCATCATCAGCTCAGTCAGCGCGCCGGCATGGTCCTCTTCGGCGTGGTTAATGACGATATAGTCGAGGTCGGCCAGATCGATTTCGCTGCGCAGGTTCTGCACGAACTCGCGGCTGAATTTATGATCGACGGTATCGATCAGCACGTTTTTCTCTTCGCGGATGAGATAGCTGTTGTAGCTGCTGCCGCGCAGCGTTTTATATTCGGTGCCGTGGAAATCACGCACTTCCCAGTCACGTTGGCCAACCCAAAGAATGTTATTTTTCACCACAATAGACATAGCAACCTCAATTAATACAGTGTGTTCAAAGTAAGTTGACTTGCTTATTTCAAGTTGCGTGCCAACTTTTTAACTCATTGATAATTATCTATTTTTAATTTTTCTGATTTTGGTTGCTGTCAAAATGACAATAGCTAAAATAGTCGATATGACAATGTATATTGTCAAAATGACAATGGAGCGGCAATGAGTTTTTCCGTCGACGAGCTGGCGAGAATCGCCATTGATTTACAAAGCGATATTGGTCACACCGACCGTTTTTCGCGCCTGATTACCACCCTGCGGCAAATCCTCGGCTGCGATGCCTCGGCGCTGCTGCGCTATGAGGCGCATCAGTTTGTGCCGCTGGCGATCGATGGCCTGGCGCAGGATGTGCTCGGTCGGCGATTTGCGCTGGAAGGGCACCCGCGGCTGGAGGCGATTGCGCGCGCCGGGGATGTGGTGCGCTTCCCGGCAGATAGCGACTTGCCTGACCCCTACGACGGGCTGATCCCCGGTCATGAGAGCCTGAAGGTTCACGCCTGCGTTGGCCTGCCGCTGTTTGCCGGACAGACGCTGATTGGCGCGCTGACCCTTGATGGGATGGATGCCGATCGTTTTGACAGCTTCAGCGATGAAGAGCTGCGGCTGATTGCCGCCCTGGTGGCTGGCGCCTTGAATAACGCGCTGCTCATCGCCCGCCTTGAGGCGCAAAACGTGTTGCCGGTGCAACCGGTGAATGACGCGCAGCCTGAGCGTCAGGAGATTATCGGCCTGTCGGCGCTTATGCTGCAGCTGAAAAAAGAGATCGATATCGTCGCCGCCTCGGATTTAAACGTGCTGATTAGCGGCGAAACCGGCACCGGTAAAGAGCTGGTGGCGAAGGCGGTGCATCAGGGCTCTCCGCGGGCGGCCAACCCGCTGGTCTATCTCAACTGCGCGGCGCTGCCGGAAAGCGTGGCGGAGAGCGAGCTGTTCGGCCATGTGAAAGGGGCATTTACCGGGGCTATCAGCAACCGCAGCGGTAAATTTGAGATGGCGGATAACGGCACCCTGTTCCTTGATGAAATTGGCGAACTGTCGCTGGCGTTGCAGGCGAAGCTGCTGCGCGTGCTGCAGTATGGCGATATTCAGCGCGTCGGCGATGACCGCAGTCTGCGAGTCGATGTGCGGGTGCTGGCGGCGACGAACCGCGATCTGCGCCAGGAGGTGGTGGAAGGGCGCTTTCGCGCCGACCTGTACCATCGGCTGAGCGTCTTTCCGCTGTCGGTACCGGCGCTACGCGAGCGGGACAGCGATGTGGTGCTGCTGGCGGGCTATTTCTGCGAGCAGTGCCGCCTGCGAATGGGGCTGGCGCGGGTGATACTCAGCGAAGCGGCGCGCGGCAGGCTGCAGCAGTGGTCCTGGCCGGGCAACGTGCGCGAACTGGAGCATGCTATTCATCGGGCGGTGGTGCTGGCGCGGGCCACCCAGGCCGGCGATGAAGTGGTGCTGGAGCCGCAGCATTTCCAGTTTGCGGTGACGGCGCCGATGTTACCGACTGAGACGGCGGCAGCAGTACCTGCGATGGAGAAGGTCAATCTGCGCGAGGCGACCGACTCTTTTCAGCGGGAAGCGATTAGCCGCGCGCTGGAGGCGAACCAGCGCAACTGGGCGGCGACCGCCCGTGCGCTGGAGCTGGACGTCGCCAACCTGCATCGGCTGGCGAAACGTCTGGGACTTAAAGGATCCCTGCCTGGTAAAAATTCTGCAGGTTGATGGCGCCGACCAGTTGGCCGTTTTCATCCACCACCGGCGCGGCGCTGATTTTGTGTTTCATCAGCCGCTCTTTGGCTTCCACCGCGCGGCTTTCCGCCTGCAGCGTCACGCCGTTGCGGGTCATCGCCTGAGTGACGCCATCGTTGAGCGTGCCGCCAGCAACCAGCCAGCGGCGCAGGTCGCCGTCGGTGAAGACGCCCTGTACGCGATTAGCTTCATCGCAGACCGCCACCAGGCCGAGCCCGGTTCGGCTGAGTTCGAGCATGGCGTCCATGACGTTGGCCTCGGCATTGACCCGCGGCACTTCTTCGTCGCGGCGCATCAGGTGATGCACCTTGTTCAGCAGACGCGCGCCGAGGGCGCCCGCCGGGTGGGAACGGGCGAAATCTTCTTCATTGAAACCGCGCGCCTGCATCACCGCCATCGCCAGCGCGTCGCCCAGCATCAGCGTGTTGACGGTGCTGGAGGTCGGCGCCAGGTGCATCGGACAGGCTTCGCGCTCCACGGCGATATCCAGCACCGCTTTCGCCGCCAGCGCCAGCGGCGAGGTGGATTTGCCGGTCATCGCCAGCAGCGGAATGGATTTCTCTTCCAGCCGCGGCACGATGAGATCCAGCTCTTTCGCGCTACCGGAGTAGGAGATAAACAGCATCACGTCGCGGCTGTCGAGCATGCCGAGATCGCCGTGCAGGGCTTCCGCCGGATGGACGAAAAAGGCCGGGGTGCCGGTGCTGGCGAAGGTTGCCGCCAGCTTTTTACCGATGTGGCCTGATTTACCGATACCGGAGACAATCAGTTTGCCCTCGCAGTGGATGATGGTTTCCGCTGCGCGGATGAAGTCGTCGCCCAGGCGTTCCGGCAGGCGGCTCGCCTCCTGCAGCTCAAGCATCAGGGTCTGGCGTCCGGCCTCTAACAAAAAGTTACTCATGATGTTCTCCAGTAATAATGACTTCAATACCTTTGGCTTCCAGCGCCCGCTGGAATTCAGGGTCAATATCGGCATCGGTAATCAATTTATCCACGCGCTCAAGGCCGCAGACGATATTGGGACTTTTACGGCCAAACTTGGATGAGTCGGCCATCAGGATCACTTCGCGGGCGGCGTTGCACATCGCCTTACTGACGGTATACACCTCGTTAAAGGTGGTAACGCCTGCCACCAGATCAATGCCATCGGTGCCCATAAACAGTTTGTCGAAGCTGAATTGTTCGAAAGCGTTTTCCGCCAGCTGGCCGTGGAATGAAGCCGATTTTTTACGGAAGGTGCCGCCCGGCATCAGGATGGTCTGCTCGTTATCGAACTCGGAAAGCGCGTTGACGATATGCAGGCTGTTGGTCATCACCGTGATGTTATTGAAGCGGCTCAGCAGCGGCACCATCTGCAGCACGGTGCTGCCGGCGTCGAGGATAATTGAATCGCCATCGTGGATGTAGCGTACGGCGGCCTCGGCAATCTGCGCTTTCTTATGGGTGTTGATCAGCGTCTTGTGGTCGATAGGCGGGTCGGCCTCGTCTTTATTCAACACTACGCCGCCGTAGGTGCGGATGACGGTCCCGGCATTCTCCAGTATCACCAGATCCTTGCGGATAGTGGTGCCGGTGGTGTCGAAGTGTTGCGCCAGCTCTTCGACCGAGCATTTGCCCTGCGATTGCAGGTGCTCGAGAATGGCTGCCTGGCGCTGACGTGGTTTCATAGGCGTTGTATCCTGCGTTTAAGTTTCGAAGTGATAATTTCGCAAGATATTAACTTTCACAACGAAATTATGCATGTTTCGGATTAAGCGCTAATGATAGTGCATTCTGACAGAGCGGATCATTGGGAAAGATCACATCAGGCTGCAATTCCTTGAGATGTTTACCGGTAAGCGTGGGGATTTTTTGCGGACTGGCGAAGACGGTGAGGCCCTTCATCAATAGCGTGTCGCAGATACGATCGTTTTCATCGACGGCGATAGCGACAATCGCGCGTGGTTTAAAGCGCCCGGCGGAGCGGCCGACGCCAACGCGGCCCTGCTGGCAAAGGCTATCAAAGGCGCGATTGAAGCGGCGAATTTGCCAGCCGCCGAAAGCCAGCTGAGTCAGCCAGGCGATAGCGGCGACGGTGATTAATGCGGTAACCATAATGTCTCCTGAAGGTGGGGTACCGGGAACAACCCGGGTACCGTTTTTTTGTCGGGTGGCGGCTAACGCCTTACCCGACCTTCCGTTTTGTAGCCCGGATAAGCGCAGCGCCATCCGGGAACCTTTTAAAACATCACCTGGCCGCCGGTGACGTTAATTGACTGACCCGTGCAGTACGACGCCTGTGGGCTGGCGTAAAACATCAACACGTTCAGCACATCCTGGTAATCGCAGCCGCGTTTCAACGGCACCTTATCGATGTAGTACTGCTCGACTTCGCTCTCATCGATACCGAGCTTGGTGGCATATTGCGGCAGCAGCGACTGGAACATCGGCGATTTCAACAGATTGCCGAGCATCAGCGAATGGACGGTAATACCGTACTCCGCCAGATCCAGCGCCAGCGACTGGGTCAGCCCGACGCCGCCGAACTTCGCCGCGCTGTAGCCGGAGTTGTGCTTACTACCGACTTTGCCGGACTTCGAGTTGATCTGAATGATGCGTCCCTTAATGCCGTCGCGGATCATCAGCCGCGAGAACTCGCGGGCGCAGAGGAAATAGCCCACCAGGTTCACCTGCAGCGAGCGGTCGAAATCCCCCAGCGCGAAGTCGCTAATAAACGCCGCTTTGGCAATCCCGGCGCTGTACACCAGCAGGTCGACGCGCGTGAAAATCTCATCCACCCCGTGAGCCAGGGCAGTGACGCTGGCTTCGCTGGTGGCGTCGGCGCCGAAGCCGTATGCAGTGCCTTCGCCATATTCAGCGTTGATCTCCTGGGCGACGCGGCTGGCTTTTTCACTTTGAATATCGACCACCGCCACGCGGTAGCCCTCGGCGGCCAGACCGCGGCACAGAAACTCTCCTAAGGTTTGTCCGCCACCAATGACAACAGCAACCTGATTCATCTTTCTCTCCTTCTAAGCAACAAATTTCAGTACGCAGCCGGTCGCGATAGCATCCGGCACCGGGCCGGCGACGTGAACGGTTCCGGGAAACTCCGCTTCACGATGGCCGTCGAAGCGCAGGGTGATATGGCCAAGCTCACGCAGGTTTTTTTCGGCGACCTCGCCGACGGCGGTCACCGGATAACGCCTGTCACCGAGCTGCAGCTCTGCGCCCGGTACCAGGGGGCCGGCAAGCTCGCCGTGGTTGTGAATAAAGCAATACTCTTCGATATCCGCCGGGGCGCCCTCGCGGAAGGTGATCAGCATCTGCTCTTCCAGCGCCATCGTCGCGCAGGCGCCGATGCGGGTAATGGTGGTGTGGTAAATGACGGTCATCTTCAGGAACCTCTTACTGGTAAATAAATCCGGAAACGAACCACGCGATCAGCACCGTTGGCGCGCCGGTGAGGAAGCGGCTGACCAGCACCGACGGCACGCCAACGCGCACGGTATCCTGACGGGCTTCGGCCAGCGACAGGCCTACCGGGATAAAATCACAGGCGGCCTGGGCGTTAATGGCAAACAGCGCGGGCAGGGCGAGGTGCGGTGGAATGTTGCCAAGGCCGATCTGGACGCCGATCAGCACGCCGATGACCTGGGCGATAACGGCGCCGGGGCCGAGAAACGGCGACAGCAGCGGGAAGGAGCAGATCAGCGCCAGGGTCACCAGCCCCAGCGGATGGCTGGCAAGCGGCGCCAGGCCGTGGGCAATCCAGTCGCCGATGCCGGAGGCCATGATGATGCCGATCAGCGCCGAGACGAAGGCCATAAACGGCAGAATGGTTTTCAGCACCGTGTCGATGGTGTCGCGCCCGGCCTGGAACAGCACCGCCACCACCGATCCCATCCCCATGCCGACCTTAGCCAGCAGGCCGTCGCTCTGTTCGGTAATCTTCTTGCTGGCGTCATAATCGCGGCCTGCGGCAGGGAGTGGTTGCGCTGTCGTCTCGCCGCTATCTTCCAACAGTTTGATGTTCTCTTCTTTCACCCCGGAGACGTAAATATCCTCGACGATATACTGCGCCAGCGGCCCCGATTTGCCGGTGGCATGGATATTCACCGTAGGGATACGGCGCTTGGGATAGAGCCCGCAGCGCAGGGTACCGCCGCAGTCAATAATGGCGATGCCGATGTCGCTCTCCGCCGGTTCCCCCTCTTTAAAACCGTCCACCGCCTGCCAGCCAGTCAAGCTGGCGATGCGGTCAACGATCGCCGGGCGGGTGCCGGCGGTGATATAGACGATCTTTTTGCCTTCGACGACGTCGAGCTCAAGCGGGCCGCCCCAGCCGCCGGTGCCTTTCTCAATACGAATGCGGGTCATGATGTCGCTCCTGACAGATGCACTTTCCGGGCAAGCTGAATTGCCATTTTTCTCTCGAAAATAGAGGTGGTCAGGTCGGTGACCCAGCCGCGGAAGAAGTTGGTCACCAGCCCAACCAGCAGATAGCTCACCGCCAGGGGACCAAGCGGCAGGCCAAGCGTGGTGAGGCCGTTGGCGATGCCGAGATAAACAAACAGCTCGCCGGGGTTGATATGTGGAAAGAGACCGTTCATCGAGTGGCAGCTATAGGACGCCGCCGCGTAATAGCTGGGCTTGTACTTCTCTGGCATAAAGCGGCCGAGACTTAAGGTCATTGGGTTACAAAAAACGAAGGTGCCGATGCAGGGCAACAGCAGATAGCGGGAGATCGGATTTCCGGCGCAGCGCTGCGCCAGTTTTTCGATCCGCTGCTGGCCGATAAAGTTGATCAGCGCGTTCATGATCACCAGCAGGCTGATCAGTAAGGGGAGGATCCCGGTCACCATGCCGGTAAATACCTCGCCGCCTTTCTGAAACAGGCCGATAAACCACTCCGCGCCGTGGGTAACGACGTCAATCATTGTTCTCTCCTTCAGCGTGTTATTTTTCTTGCTAACTGCAGGCTGATTTTAATCACTTTGAAAGGTTTTAAAGTGTTAAATAGATCGCAAAATGAAAGATAAATATTTTATTTTGAAAGTTTGGCGGTAAAAGGATGAAACGATCAGGCGCATGACAGCATGCCGGGAAGGGGGCGGTGAAGGACTATTTTGTCTACAAACGGATTGCCGCTTTCTTGTTGGTCGTCGCATGCTTTACCATAATTATCCCTTGCTGAATTTGTTAAACGGAATTCCCATGTTGAAGCGTCGCTATCTGGCTTTACTTCCCCTTTGTGTGCTCCTCGCTGCCTGCAGCAGCAAACCCAAGACCCCCGCGGAAACGGAGATGGCGAGTGGAACCGGCGGCTTTTTGCTGGAACCGCAGCATAACGTGATGCAGATGGGCGGCGACTTCGCCAACAACCCGGCGGCGGCGCAGTTCATTGATAAGATGGTGGCGAAGCACGGCTTCGACAGGCAGCAGCTGCAGGAGATCCTGTCGCAGGCTAAGCGCCTGGATTACGTCCTGCGGCTGATGGATCGTCAGGCGCCGACCGGCCTGCCGCCGACCGGGCCGACCGGCGCCTGGCTGCGTTACAAGAAACAGTTTATTACCCCGGATAATGTGCAGAACGGCGTGGTGTTCTGGAACCAGTATCAGGATGCGCTGAACCGCGCTTATCAGGTTTATGGCGTGCCGCCGGAAATCATCGTCGGCATTATCGGCGTGGAGACTCGCTGGGGCCGGGTGATGGGCAAAACCCGTATCCTTGATGCGCTGGCGACCCTGTCGTTTAGCTACCCACGCCGCGCCGAATACTTCTCATCGGAGCTGGAAACCTTCCTGTTAATGGCGCGCAGCGAAAGCGACGACCCGCTGGATCTGAAAGGCTCTTTCGCCGGGGCGATGGGTTACGGCCAGTTTATGCCGTCGTCCTATAAGCAGTATGCGGTCGATTTTAACGGTGACGGACATATCAACCTGTGGGACCCGGTGGATGCCATCGGCAGCGTGGCCAACTACTTCAAACAGCATGGCTGGGTGAGCGGCGATCTGGTGGCGGTGCAGGCGCTGGGCCAGGCGCCGGGGCTGGAGAATGGTTTCAAAACCAAATACAGCGTGTCGCAGCTGGCGGCGGCGGGGCTGACCCCAACCCAGCCGCTGGGTAACCATCAGCAGGCCAGTCTGCTACGGCTGGATGTCGGCACCGGCTATGAGTACTGGTACGGGCTGCCGAACTTCTACACCATCACCCGCTACAACCACAGCACCCACTACGCGATGGCCGTCTGGCAGCTGGGCCTGGCGGTTTCGCAGGCCCGTGGCGGGTACTGATCCTTTCATCCGACTGACTGATTCCGCGCCTCCCCGGATAGCGGCGCGTAGCGCCTTATCCGGGCTACGATGTGGTATCCGGTTGGTAGCTCCGGTAGGCGCAGCGCGACCGGGGGAGAGTTCAATGACAGCTTGTCGCCCTTCGGCAACACTGCGGCTACGTTACTGACAGATTTCGAGCCTCCCCGGATAGCGGCGCGTAGCGCCTTATCCGGGCTACGGTCTGGTATCCGGTTGGTAGCCCCGGTAAGCGTAGCGCGACCGGGGGAGGAGGCCGCGCTTAACCTCCCGTTTTTTCCCGCCCGCATGCCTCTTGTTGACCTTTGTTACATTTCTGCCCACTGACACTGATTTACATTCTTTTTTCGCCTCTGTATTGTTATGTTATAACATTAAAAGAGGTGAAATATGTTCACATCAGTTTTTATGGCCTCCGGCGTGACGCGCGCGACCATCGCAGGCGTGCTGCTGGTGGCGCTATGGTTAGCGACCTGGTGGGCGGTGGAGCTGCCATGATTGAGCTGGAGCAGCTGGTCGCTGGCTATGACGGGGTGGCGATCACCCCTCCGCTGAGCGGGATGATATGCCCCGGCAGCCTGACGGCAATCGTTGGCCTCAATGGCTGCGGAAAATCAACCTTGCTAAAAACGCTCGCCGGGTTTCTTCCGCCAGTCAGTGGCCGCCTGCGCTGGCAGGGGAAACGGCCGGTGATTGGCTGGCTGGCGCAGCGCCATGCCCTCGAGTCGCAGTTTCCTCTCAATGTGCAGGATGTGGTGAGTCAGGGCGCATGGCCCGGCGTGTCGCTGCTACGCGGTCTGGGCGGCGATACCCGGCGACGTATCAGCGCGGTGCTGGAGCGGGTCGGGCTGGCGGGTCTGGCGAAATCGCCGATTGAGGCGCTCTCCGGCGGCCAGTTTCAGCGCATGCTGTTTGCCCGGGTGATGGTGCAGCAGGCGCCGTTGGTGATGCTCGACGAGCCTTTCACCGGCATCGACGAAGCGACCTGCCGCGAACTGATGGAATTGATCCTCGAGATGCATCAGCAGGGGCAGACCATCCTGGCGGTGCTGCATGATAACCAGCGGGTGGCCGACTTTTTCCCCGAGACGCTGCTGCTGACCGCCCAACGCGCCTGCTGGGGCGTCACCCGGGCGGTACTTCCGGCTTTCAGTCATGCGAGGTCGGCATGATCTGGCACACCTTCTTTCAGCCCTTTATTGAATTTGGTTTTATGCGCCGGGCTCTCGTGGTGTGTCTGGCGCTGTCGCTGAGCACCACCATGCTGGGCGTCTTCCTGCTGCTGCGGCGCATGAGCCTGATGGGCGATGCGCTGTCGCACGCCATTCTCCCCGGGGTGGCGGTGGGGTATCTGCTGAGCGGCATGTCGCTGCTGGCCATGACCCTGGGCGGCTTCATCGCCGGCATCGTGGTGGCGCTGGTGGCCGGGTGGGTGAGCCGGCGGACACCGTTAAAAGAGGACGCCAGCTTTGCCGGATTTTATCTGGGATCGCTGGCCCTGGGCGTCACCCTGGTGTCGCTGCGCGGCTCCAGCGTCGACCTCCTGCATCTGTTATTTGGCTCTATTCTGGCGGTCGATCGTGACGCGGCGCTGTTTGTCAGCGGCGTCGCCAGCCTGACGCTGCTGTGCATTGCGCTGTGCTATCGCGGTCTGGTCAGCGAGGCGTTCGACAGCGCCTGGCTGCAGGTGAACCACCCCCGCCTTCCCGCGCTGCTGCATGGACTGTTTCTGGCGCTGCTGGTGCTTAACCTGGTGGCGGGGTTTCAGGTGCTCGGCACGCTGATGGCGGTAGGGGTGATGATGCTTCCGGCGGTTGCCGCGCGCTGCTGGGCGCGAACGCTGCCGGGCATTCTGCTGCTGGCGGCGCTCTCCGGCGCACTCTGCGCCTGGCTGGGATTAAGTCTCTCCTGGGCGGTCGGTCTTCCCGCCGGGCCCGCCATCGTGCTGACCGCCAGCGCGCTGTTTTTTATTTCGCTGTTTTTTGGCACGCATAGCCGGCTGCTGGTCGGCTGGCGCAAATTGATGGGGTAAGGAAATGATGAAACGTAGTGCAATGGTTGTGGCGCTGGCATTGGGGCTGATGGCGCAGGGGGCGATGGCAAAAACGCTGAACGTGGTAAGCAGTTTTTCGGTGCTGGGTGATATGGTGCAGCAGGTCGGCGGCGAGCATGTCCATGTGGATACGCTGGTCGGCCCGGACGGCGATCCACATACCTTCGAACCTTCGCCGAAGGATAGTGCGCTGCTCAGCAAGGCCGACGTGGTGGTGGTCAACGGCCTGGGGCTGGAAGGGTGGCTGGATCGCCTGATTAAGGCCTCTGGTTTCAAGGGCGAGCTGGTGGTGGCGTCGAAAGGCGTCAAGACCCATACCCTTGATGAGGATGGTAAAACGGTGACCGATCCCCACGCCTGGAACAGCGCGGCGAACGGCGCGTTGTATGCGCAGAATATCCTCGATGGTCTGGTGAAAGCCGACCCGGAAGATAAAGCGGCGTTGACCAGCAGCGGCAAGCGCTATATCGACCAGTTGACGAACATCGACGGCTGGGCGAAAGCGCAGTTCAGCGCCATTCCGCTGGCAAAGCGCAAGGTCCTGACCAGTCATGACGCCTTCGGCTATTTTGGCCGGGCTTATCAGGTGACCTTCCTCGCGCCGCAGGGACTCTCTTCAGAGAGTGAGGCCAGCGCGGCGCAGGTGGCGGCGCTGATTAAGCAAATCAAAGCGGATGGCGTGCATACCTGGTTTATGGAGAACCAGCTTGACCCGCGGCTGGTGAAGCAAATCGCCAACGCGACGGGCGCTCAGCCGGGGGGCGAACTCTATCCGGAGGCGCTCTCCGCACCGGGTGGCGTCGCGGATAGCTATGTGAAAATGATGCGTCATAACGTGGCGCTGATCGCCGCCAGCATGAAGTAATCGTGCGATTTATCATCCCGGCGTCGCCGGGATGACTCATTTTGGATGTCCCCTCGTAAATTCCACACCTCGTCCCCATATCTCTGTGGAAAGTGCTATCTTTGATGGCCTCTTTATCCAGACCAAAGCGGGGCGATAATGACCGATTCAGAATTAATGCAGCTTAGCGAGAAGGTGGGCCGGGCGCTGAAGGCGCGCGGTGCGACGGTGACCACGGCGGAATCCTGCACCGGCGGCTGGATAGCGAAAGCGCTCACCGATATTGCCGGTAGCTCAGCGTGGTTTGAACGCGGCTTTGTGACCTACAGCAACGAAGCCAAATCGCAAATGATCGGCGTCAGCGAAGCGACGCTGCGGGACAACGGCGCAGTGAGCGAACCGGTGGTGGTCGAGATGGCGATTGGTGCGCTGCGCGCGGCGCGCGCGGATTATGCCATCTCCGTTAGCGGCGTCGCCGGGCCGGATGGCGGCAGTGACGAAAAGCCGGTCGGCACGGTGTGGTTTGGTGTCGCCAGCGTGAGCGGGCAAGGGGTGACGCGGCGGGAATGCTTTGCCGGAGATCGCGAAGCGGTGCGTCGTCAGGCGACGGCCTATGCGCTAAATCTGCTCTGGCAACAATTTCTACAAAACACTTGATACTGTATGACCATACAGTATAATTGCTTCAACTGAACAAATATTAACGGCGAAGCGAACACGCTTCACCCTGCATGATTAGGAGTAACAATGGCGATCGACGAAAACAAACAGAAAGCGTTGGCGGCTGCACTGGGCCAGATCGAAAAGCAATTCGGTAAAGGCTCCATCATGCGCCTGGGTGAAGACCGTTCTATGGACGTAGAAACCATCTCCACCGGCTCGCTTTCTCTGGATATTGCGCTTGGCGCCGGCGGTCTGCCAATGGGCCGTATCGTCGAGATCTACGGGCCGGAATCCTCCGGTAAAACCACCCTGACGCTGCAGGTTATCGCCGCAGCGCAGCGTGAAGGTAAAACCTGTGCGTTCATCGATGCCGAACACGCACTGGACCCGGTCTATGCGCGCAAACTGGGCGTGGATATCGACAACCTGCTGTGTTCTCAGCCGGACACCGGTGAACAGGCTCTGGAAATCTGTGACGCGCTGGCGCGCTCAGGCGCGGTTGACGTTATCGTCGTCGACTCCGTGGCGGCGCTGACGCCGAAAGCGGAAATCGAAGGCGAAATCGGCGATTCTCACATGGGTCTCGCGGCGCGTATGATGAGCCAGGCGATGCGTAAGCTGGCGGGTAACCTGAAGCAGTCCAACACGCTGCTGATCTTCATCAACCAGATCCGTATGAAAATCGGCGTAATGTTCGGTAACCCGGAAACCACCACCGGCGGTAATGCGCTGAAGTTCTACGCCTCCGTGCGTCTGGACATCCGTCGCATCGGCGCGGTGAAAGAGGGCGACAACGTCGTCGGCAGCGAAACCCGCGTCAAAGTGGTGAAGAACAAGATCGCCGCGCCGTTCAAACAGGCTGAATTCCAGATCCTCTACGGCGAAGGCATCAACTTCTTCGGCGAGCTGGTTGACCTGGGCGTGAAAGAGAAGCTGATTGAGAAAGCGGGCGCCTGGTACAGCTACAACGGTGACAAAATTGGTCAGGGTAAAGCGAACGCGATCACCTGGCTGAAAGAGAACCCGGCGGCGGCGAAAGAAATTGAGAAGAAAGTTCGCGAACTGCTGCTCAACAACCAGGACTCTACGCCGGACTTCGCCGTTGACGGCAACGACGCAGAAGAAACGGAACAAGATTTCTGATATCGTCTAACAGAGTGATAAAGGGCTGCTTATGCGGCCCTTTTGCATTTCTTAGATTATTGAGGTGCCTGTGACTGAACCTTCATCACGCCGCTCCGGCTACGCCCGCCTGCTGGACCGCGCTATTCGCATTCTGGCCATGCGCGACCACAGCGAACAGGAGCTGCGGCGCAAACTGGCTGCTCCGGTAATGAGCAAAAATGGCCCCGAGGCGCTGGACGTCACCCCCGAAGAGCTGGAGCAGGTAGTTGCCTGGTGTATTGAAAACCGCTATCTCGACGATCACCGTTTTGTCGGCCAGTTCATTGCCAGCCGGAGCCGCAAAGGCTATGGCCCGGCGCGTATTCGCCAGGAGCTCAGCCAGAAAGGGATTGCGCGGCAGGACGTTGAACAGGCGATGCGCGAATGCGATATCGACTGGGTGAGCCTTGCCAGGGAGCAGGCGCAGCGTAAATACGGCGAACCGTTACCTTCCGCCTTTACTGAAAAAGTGAAAGTTCAGCGATTCCTGCTCTACCGCGGCTACCTGATGGAAGATATCCAGGAAATCTGGCGAAATTTTGCAGATTGACCCATCGGGGATTTTACTTCGCCGTAAAGAAAACTTATCTTATTCCCACTTTATTCCGTCGGGCCGCTGGTTGTGACAGTACAGACAGCGTCCAGGGCGATTATTCCTTATACACAAAATCATTCAAGCTGCATCAGGGCGGCAAGAGAGAACATCTTCTGGAACGCACGTCAGTTCGGTGCCGGGAGAGCAAGCGCAGCCAGGACAGAGGCGACTTGAAGGATGACGTGTAGCTTGATTTCAGGATAATTATGAGCAAGAGCACCGCTGAGATCCGTCAGGCGTTTCTCGACTTTTTCCATAGTAAGGGACATCAGGTAGTTGCCAGCAGCTCCCTGGTACCGCACAACGATCCAACCCTGCTGTTTACCAACGCCGGGATGAACCAGTTCAAGGATGTCTTCCTTGGCCTCGACAAACGTAATTATTCGCGCGCGACCACCGCGCAGCGTTGCGTGCGTGCGGGTGGTAAACACAACGATCTGGAAAACGTCGGTTACACCGCGCGTCACCACACCTTCTTTGAAATGCTGGGCAACTTCAGCTTCGGCGATTATTTCAAGCAGGATGCCATCAAATACGCATGGGAACTGCTGACTGGTGAAAACTGGTTCGCCCTGCCGAAAGAGAAGCTGTGGGTTACCGTTTACGAGACCGATGACGAAGCGTTCGACATCTGGGCTAACGAAGTGGGCGTTCCGCGTGAGCGGATCATCCGCATCGGCGACAACAAAGGCGCGGCGTTTGCTTCTGATAACTTCTGGCAGATGGGCGACACGGGTCCGTGCGGCCCGTGCACCGAAATCTTCTTTGACCACGGCGATCACATCTGGGGTGGCCCTCCGGGAAGCCCGGAAGAAGACGGCGACCGTTACATTGAGATCTGGAACATCGTCTTTATGCAGTTCAACCGTCAGGCTGACGGTACCATGGAGCCGCTGCCGAAGCCGTCCGTTGATACCGGTATGGGGCTGGAGCGTATTGCCGCCGTGCTGCAGCACGTTAACTCCAACTATGATATCGACCTGTTCCGCGATCTGATCGCCAGCGTGGCGAAAGTGACCGGCGCGACCGACCTGACGAACAAGTCGCTGCGCGTGATTGCCGACCACATTCGCTCCTGTGCGTTCCTGATCGCTGACGGCGTGATCCCGTCGAATGAAAACCGCGGCTACGTGCTGCGTCGCATCATTCGCCGTGCGATCCGTCACGGCAACATGCTGGGCGCGAAGGACACCTTCTTCTGGAAACTGGTTGCCCCGCTGATCGCCGTGATGGGTTCCGCCGGTGAAGAACTGAAACAGCAGCAGGCTCAGGTTGAGCAGGTGCTGAAAACCGAAGAAGAGCAGTTTGCCCGCACTCTGGAGCGCGGACTGGCGCTGCTGGATGAGGAGCTGTCGAAGCTGAAAGGCGACACGCTGGATGGCGAAACGGCCTTCCGTCTGTACGACACCTACGGCTTCCCGGTCGATCTGACGGCGGACGTGTGCCGCGAACGCAACATTAAAGTTGACGAAGCCGGCTTTGAAGCCGCCATGGAAGAGCAGCGCCGCCGCGCGCGCGAGTCCAGCGGTTTCGGCGCTGACTATAACGCGATGATCCGCGTTGATGGCGCCTCTGAATTTAAAGGTTACGACCATCTGGAGCTGAACGGCAAAGTCACCGCGCTGTTTATCGACGGTAAAGCGGTGGATAGCGTCAGCGCCGGCCAGGAAGCGGTGGTGATCCTCGATCAGACCCCGTTCTATGCGGAGTCCGGCGGCCAGGTGGGCGATAAAGGCGAACTGAAAGGCGCGGGCTTCTCCTTCGCCGTCAGCGACACGCAGAAGTACGGCCAGGCCATTGGTCATATCGGTAAAGTCGCCAGCGGCTCCCTGAAAGTGGGTGACGCGGTGCAGGCCGATGTGGACGAGGCTCGCCGTCAGCGTATCCGTCTGAACCACTCCGCGACGCATCTGATGCACGCGGCGCTGCGCCAGGTGCTCGGCACCCATGTGGCGCAGAAAGGCTCGCTGGTTAACGATAAAGCGCTGCGCTTTGACTTCTCGCATTTCGAAGCGATGAAGCCGGAAGAAATTCGTGCAGTGGAAGATCTGGTGAACGCGCAGATCCGTCGTAACCTGGCTATCGAAACCAATATCATGGATATCGATGCCGCGCGCGCATCCGGCGCCATGGCGCTGTTCGGCGAGAAATACGATGACCGCGTCCGCGTGCTGCAGATGGGCGACTTCTCCACCGAACTGTGCGGCGGGACTCACGCGGCGCGTACCGGTGATATCGGCCTGTTCCGCATCACTTCTGAGTCCGGTACCGCCGCTGGCGTGCGCCGTATCGAAGCGGTAACCGGCGAAGGCGCGATAGCCATGCTGCACGCGCAGAGCGATCAGCTCAGCGATATCGCACAGCTGTTGAAGGGTGACAGCCACAATCTCGGCGAGAAAGTTCGCGCCGCGCTGGAGCGTACCCGTCAGCTGGAAAAAGAGCTGCAGCAGCTGAAAGAGCAGGCTGCGGCGCAGGAGAGCGCAAACCTCTCCAGCAAAGCGGAAGAGATTAACGGCGTTAAGCTGCTGGTCAGCGAGCTGGCCGGCGTGGAGCCGAAGATGCTGCGTACCATGGTTGACGATCTGAAGAACCAACTGGGTTCGACGATTGTGGTGTTGGCTACGGTCGCAGACGGTAAAGTTTCCCTGATTGCCGGTGTGTCTAAGGATGTGACAGATCGCGTGAAAGCAGGGGAGCTGGTTGGTATGGTCGCTCAGCAGGTGGGCGGTAAAGGGGGCGGTCGTCCGGATATGGCGCAGGCCGGTGGTACCGATGCGTCTGCTCTCCCTGCAGCGTTAGCCAGTGTGAAAGGCTGGGTCAGCGCAAAACTGTAATAACTATAAACGCATATACCCTAAGTAATTCGAGTTGCAGGAAGGCGGCG
The DNA here is from genome assembly GCF_002810615.1 of Klebsiella sp. G-Nf4. NCBI lineage: Bacteria > Pseudomonadati > Pseudomonadota > Gammaproteobacteria > Enterobacterales > Enterobacteriaceae > Klebsiella > Klebsiella sp. G-Nf4. Next base: position 331,196 of record NZ_PION01000002.1, read on the forward strand.
ACGTAGCGAATCCCCAGGAGCTTACTCAAGTAAGTAACTGGGGTGAGTGAGGAAAGCCAACACACATGCAACGTGAAGTATGACGGGTATAGGTGCCGTAACCTCGGGGGAACAGCACCTTGCGTCATAAGTACTGATAACGATAAAGTCGGGTTGAAATTGTGTATATCGGCTAAACTTAGGTTTAACAGAATGTGATGCCATGACTGCCTTATACCGCAAGGTATTTGTCATCGCTTACTTTTTGGCGTTATATGATGGATAATGCCGGGATACGAGAGACCCGACTCTTTTAATCTTTCAAGGAGCAAAGAATGCTGATTCTGACTCGTCGAGTTGGTGAGACCCTCATGATTGGAGATGAGGTCACTGTGACAGTTTTAGGGGTGAAGGGTAACCAGGTTCGTATTGGCGTAAACGCCCCTAAAGAAGTATCTGTTCACCGTGAAGAGATCTACCAGCGTATTCAGGCTGAAAAATCCCAGCAGTCCAGTTACTAAGGTTTCCGCGCCTCGCTGTTCAGTGAGGCGCATCCCTTCCCGCCGTTATTTTTGCCTTTTTCACTTTTTCCCCCTGCGCAATACCGGTTTTCATCACCCTTTGCCGCTTTGGCTGTTTGGCGTTATGTCAGCGCCAGGTCTGATTTCCTGTTGATAAATTGCCCTTTTTGCCGTTTTTGCACGCGAATTGCGTGCGAAGTGTGCAAACGAAAAAAGGTCTCGAAAAAGTGTTTGACTTATAAGTACCAGAAAGTAATATGTGCGCCATCGCAGCGACGAAGAGCAGAAACAAGTTCTTCAAAGCACTCGAAAGAGGCGTGTGTGTGGTGAGGTGGCCGAGAGGCTGAAGGCGCTCCCCTGCTAAGGGAGTATGCGGTCAAAAGCTGCATCCGGGGTTCGAATCCCCGCCTCACCGCCATTTTGCATCCGTAGCTCAGCTGGATAGAGTACTCGGCTACGAACCGAGCGGTCGGAGGTTCGAATCCTCCCGGATGCACCATATTCTCCTTAGTAACAGCGATATCGTTGTTGCAGGGGCTGCGGAATTATAGCCAGCACCAGGGAGGATAACGTTGAGTAAACAACGGCCCGTAGGGCGAGGCGCAGCCGAGTAATCCTCCCGGATGCACCATCTTCTTTCTGAATTAAGAGAGAAGAACGCTGTGAAAGCAGCGGCCCGCAGTGCGAGGCATAATCGAGTCACTCTACCGATTAGGCCATCATACTCAGTGTGGCATGTGTTAGTTGTGACACTGACGCGTAGTAAAGCAAGTTTCCCGATGCATCCGTAGCTCAGCTGGATAGAGTACTCGGCTACGAACCGAGCGGTCGGAGGTTCGAATCCTCCCGGATGCACCATTCTTTGATAAGAATGGCAAATCGCGAAATTTGATATCAGAATTACAGCAGTAATCCCGATGCATCCGTAGCTCAGCTGGATAGAGTACTCGGCTACGAACCGAGCGGTCGGAGGTTCGAATCCTCCCGGATGCACCATATTCTCCTTAGTAACAGCAACATTGTTGTTATCTGGTTTGCGAAACCATCGTAAGTGCCAGGAGAGTCACCCCGCAGTAAAATAGCTTTCCCGATGCATCCGTAGCTCAGCTGGATAGAGTACTCGGCTACGAACCGAGCGGTCGGAGGTTCGAATCCTCCCGGATGCACCATATTCTCCTTAATAACAGCGACGATGTTGTTTTATGGTCTGCGAAATCATCGCCAGCACCAGGGGGGATAACGTTGCGTAAGCAACGGCCCGAAGGGCGAGGCGTAGCCGAGTCATCCTCCCGGATGCACCATATTCTCCTTAATAACAGCGACGATGTTGTTTTACGGTCTGCGAAATTATCGCCAGCACCCTTTCGAATACACCATCCTCACTCTTCTCTCTCCATTCCGATTACCTCGTTTTCCATCACCGATTTCATCCTGACTTTTTTTATTGGCAAGCCGCGCTTTCCACTATAATTTATCCTTGTATATCAGCGTTATCAGGCTGAGATAAATGCAAGGAGAGAAATCCATGAAATGGTTCAAAGCAATACCTGCTTTTTGCGCGACGCTGCTGGTGGCGACGGCCCTTACTGGCTGTGCCGGTTCGTCCACCAAAGAAAGCACCGGCGGTTACATTGACGATACCGTGGTGACCACTAAGGTGAAAACGGCGCTCTTTAATGATAAAGAAATCAAGTCCTCAGAAATCAGCGTCCAGACCTTTAAAGGCCGCGTGCAGTTGAGCGGGTTTGTCTCCTCTGCTGATAGCGCTAAACGTGCGGTAGAAGTCACCCGTCGGGTGCAGGGCGTGCGAATGGTCGAGAACGATCTGCGTATTAAATAAGACCGGCTTTCTGGTTTTATGCCTGAAGGCGCCTGAGGGCGCCTTTGTCGTTTAAGCCGCTGGCCGCGACAACGACGGGCTTTTGCGATAGAGTAACCATTCATTAACCGGTTGGTGAGAAGACAATGTACGAAGGTTACGCAGGACTGATCTTTGATATGGATGGCACCATTCTCGATACCGAGCCGACGCATCGTCAGGCATGGAACGAGGTGTTGGGCCGCTACGGTATGCGTTTCGACGAACAGGCGATGGTCGCGCTCAATGGCTCACCAACCTGGCGGATTGCTCAGGCGATTATTGAACTCAACCAGGCGGATCTCGATCCACATCGCCTGGCGCAGGAAAAAACCCAGGCGGTTAAGGCGATGCTGCTGGACAGCGTACGCCCATTGCCGCTGATTGAGGTGGTCAAGGCGTGGCATGGCCGTCGCCCGATGTCGGTGGGTACCGGCAGCGAAAGCGCCGTCGCCGAGGCACTGCTGGCGCACCTGGGCCTGCGTCATTACTTCACCGCGGTGGTGGCGGCCGATCATGTGGTCAACCATAAACCCGCGCCCGATACCTTCCTGCTGTGCGCCGAGCGCATGGGCGTCGCGCCGGAAAACTGCGTGGTCTTCGAAGATGCCGACTTTGGTCTGCAGGCGGCGAAGCGCGCAGGCATGGACGCTGTTGACGTGCGTTTGCTGTGAGCGATGCGCTGTCACTCACCTCGCTGTTTGCCAGTAGCTTTTTAAGCGCCACGCTGCTTCCCGGTAATTCGGAGGTTGTGCTGGTGGCTATGCTACTTGCAGGGGTCAGTCATCCATGGTGGTTAGTATTAATAGCAACAATCGGCAATAGCCTTGGAGGGGTAACTAACGTTATTCTGGGGCGCTTGTTTCCGCTGCGCAAAACCTCGCGCTGGCAGGAGCGGGCGGCCGGCTGGCTTAAGCGCTACGGCGCGGTCACGCTCTTACTGAGCTGGGCGCCGGTTGTCGGTGATTTACTGTGTTTGCTGGCGGGATGGATGCGCATTTCCTGGGGACCGGTACTCTTTTTCTTATGCCTTGGTAAGGCGCTGCGCTATATCGTTATTGCGGCAGCGACGCTTCAGGGCATGACGTGGTGGCACTAATTGGACTGATAGTTCATCCATTACAATTATGCTTATTCAAACGATTTCGACAGGCGGGAGGTCAAATTGATCCCGGACGTATCACAGGCGCTGGCCTGGCTGGAAAAACATCCGCAGGCTCTGCAAGGTATTCAACGTGGTCTGGAGCGGGAAACGCTGCGCGTTAACGCCGACGGCACCCTTGCAACGACCGGTCACCCTCTGGCGTTAGGCTCAGCGCTGACGCATAAATGGATTACCACCGATTTTGCCGAAGCTTTACTCGAGTTCATTACGCCGGTAGATGGCGATATTGAGCATATGCTGACCTTTATGCGCGATGTCCATCGCTATACCGCGCGTCAGCTGGGCGACGAGCGGATGTGGCCGCTGAGTATGCCATGCTATATCGCTCCCGGTCAGGATATTGAGCTGGCGCAGTACGGCACCTCAAACGTGGGGCGTCTGAAAACGCTGTATCGCGAGGGGCTGAAGAACCGCTATGGCGCGCTGATGCAGACTATCTCCGGCGTGCACTATAACTTCTCGTTGCCGATGGCGTTCTGGCAGGCGAAGTGCGGCGTGGAAGACGTCGAAAGCGGTAAAGAAGCTATCTCGGCGGGCTATTTCCGCTCGATTCGTAACTACTATCGCTTTGGCTGGGTGATCCCTTATCTGTTCGGCGCTTCGCCGGCGATTTGCTCTTCGTTCCTGCAAGGGAAACCGACGACGCTGCCTTTTGAGGAAGCGGGTAACGGTATGTACTACCTGCCGTACGCCACCTCGCTGCGCCTCAGCGACCTCGGTTATACCAATAAGTCGCAAAGCAATCTCGGAATTACGTTTAACGATCTGCACGAGTATGTGGCAGGATTGAAGCGGGCGATTAAAACGCCGTCGGAAGAGTACGCTAAAATCGGGCTGCAGAAAGACGGCAAGTATCTGCAGATCAACAGCAATATCCTGCAGATTGAAAACGAACTCTATGCGCCGATCCGTCCGAAACGCGTGACCCGTCGGGGCGAAACCCCGTCCGATGCGCTGCTGCGCGGCGGCATTGAGTACATTGAAGTGCGTTCGCTGGATATCAACCCGTTCTCGCCGATCGGCGTTGACGCCCAGCAGGTGCGTTTCCTCGATCTGTTTATGGTCTGGTGCGCGCTGGCCGACGCGCCGGAGATGAGCAGCGATGAGCTGCTGTGCACCCGCACCAACTGGAATCGGGTGATTCTGGAAGGGCGTAAGCCGGGCTTAACGCTGGGGATTGGCTGCGAAAGCGCGCAGTTCCCGTTGGCTGAGGTGGGCAAAGATCTGTTCCGCGATTTACGCCGCGTGGCGCAGACCCTTGACAGTATCCACGGTGGCCAGGCATATCAGCAGGTCTGCGACGAGCTGCTGGCCTGCTTTGACGATCCGGAATTAACCTTCTCAGCCCGCATTCTGCGTTCTATGATTGAAGAAGGGATTGGCGGCACTGGCCGTGCATTGGCGGATCGCTATCGGACGCAGCTGCGTGAAGAGCCGCTGGAGATCCTGAGCGAAGCCGATTTCATCGCCGAGCGCGAGGCATCGGTGGCGCGGCAGAAGAAAGTGGAAGCGGAAGACAGTGAGCCGTTTGAAGCGCTGCTGGCACGACACGCGTAGCCGCTGACGATACAAAAGAAAAAGGCCACATCAATGTGGCCAAACTTTCATCTCTGATTCAGGGATGATGATGATAATAAATGCGCGTCTTTCATATACTGAGACTCGCGGCTGAACAAAGAGTTCATTTTATTTTAAAAAAAATCACTCCCGGAGGTGACGAATGCCGTTGTTAGATAGTTTCACAGTCGACCATACCCGAATGGAAGCCCCAGCGGTGCGTGTCGCGAAGAAAATGAACACGCCGCATGGCGATGAAATCACCGTTTTCGATCTGCGCTTCTGCGTGCCGAACCAGGAAGTGATGCCGGAGCGCGGTATCCACACTCTGGAGCACCTGTTCGCGGGCTTTATGCGCGATCACCTGAACGGGAATGGCGTGGAAATTATCGACATTTCGCCGATGGGCTGCCGCACCGGGTTCTATATGAGCCTGATTGGTACGCCAGATGAGCAGCGCGTCGCTGACGCCTGGAAAGCGGCGATGGCCGATGTACTGAAGGTAAAAGATCAGAACCAGATCCCGGAGCTGAACGTTTACCAGTGCGGAACCTACACGATGCACTCGCTGGAAGAGGCCCAGGACATCGCTCGTCATATCATTGAGCGCGATGTGCGCATCAACAGCAACGACGAACTGGCGCTGCCGAAAGAAAAACTGCAGGAACTGCACATCTAGTGCTTCCGCCACGGCCCGACGCCTGTCGCCGGGCCGCTCTCCTGACGCCGCCATGACCACCACCACGACGTTCTCCTTTCAGCACCGCCCGCTGGTGCCTTTTGCCCATGATTACGCCCACGGTGACCAGGAAGACTGGCATCAGCACGACTGCGCCCAGCTGCTGCATATTTTAAGCGGCGTGGTGCGGGTCGCGACGCCGGCAGGTTACTGGGTGGTGCCGCCCGGGCGCGGCGTCTGGCTGCCGGCGGGAACGCCGCACGCGCTGCGTATGACCGGCAACGTGGCGGCGCGCACCCTGTTTATCGATCCGCTGGCGCGCGCCGATCTCCCGGCGGGCTGCCAGATCGTACAGATCACGCCGCTGCTGCGGGAACTGATCGTCTCATCCCTGGGACTGGCCGAGCGCTATGCCCCCGCCAGCCGTGACGAACGGATTTATGAGCTGATCCTCGATGAGATCCGCGGGATGGCGATCCTGCCGTTTGGCCTGCCGGAACCACAAAGCGACACGCTGCGTCGGCTATGTCAGCAGGTGCGTGAGACGCCGGGCGATGTCTGGAGCAGCGGCCAGGCGGCGAAGGCGTGCAGCATGAGCGAGCGAACCCTTAACCGCCATTTTCAGCAGCAGACTAGCCTGACGTGGAGCGAGTGGGTGCGCCGGGCGAAGCTAATGGAAGCGCTGACTCGCCTGGCGCAGGGTCACTCCGTGCTGCGGGTGGCGCTGGAGCTGGGCTACGGCAGCCACAGCGCCTTCAGCGCCATGTTTCGTCGGGTGATGGGCGTTGCTCCCAGCGACTATTTTCGCCCTCCGACCTGATCGGCGACGCTGATCGCATTGCACAATGCCTGCAGCGAAGCGCGCGCCACGTCATTATCAATACCTACCCCCCAGTAGCTTTCACCTTGCGGAAAAACGCAGCGGATATAGGCGACCGACCGACTGTCGCTGCGCGCGCCAAGGGTATGCTCATGGTAGTCCTTGATCATAAACGGCTGTCTGAGCAGTGCGCTGAGGCCGCTGGCGGCGGCCGACAGCAGGCCGTTGCCCTGGCCCTGCAGGCGTCGGGTTTCGCCGTGGTGACGCAGCGTCGCCTGCAGCGAAAGCTGACCATCCTGTTGGCTGGCGCTCTGATAATCGAGCAGCGTCAGCGCAGGCTGCGCCAGCAGGCCGTAGCGCGTGCGGAACAGCTGCCACAGCGCGTGGTGGGTCATCTCTTTGCCGTCGCTATCGGTCGCCTGCTGTACATGCTGACTGAAGTCCTGCTGCAGCCCGCGGGGCAGCTTGAGACCATGATTTTGTTCGATAAGCCAGGCGCTGCCGCTTTTCCCCGACTGGCTGTTGACGCGGATCACCGCCTCATAGCTACAGCCGATATCCTGTGGGTCAATGGGCAGGTAGGGCATCTGCCATGGATCACCAGGATGACGGGCATCAAACCCTTTTTTGATTGCATCCTGATGGGAGCCGGAGAAGGCGGTGTAAGCCAGACTTCCCGCCCACGGGTGGCGCGGGTGAACGGGGATCTGGTTGCAGTTTTCCACCACCTCCACCACCCGGTTCATCTGCTCGAAGCGAAGCTGGGGGTCGATGCCCTGGCTGTAGAGGTTCATGGCCAGCGTGACCAGGCAGACGTTGCCAGTGCGTTCGCCATTGCCAAACAGGCAGCCTTCCACCCGATCGGCGCCAGCCATCACCGCCAGCTCGGCGCTGGCGACACCGGTCCCGCGGTCGTTATGCGGGTGCACGCTGATGCAGACCTCGCCGCGGCGGGAGAAGTGGCGGCAAAAATACTCGATCTGATCGGCATACACGTTGGGGGTGTTCACTTCTACCGTCGCCGGCAGATTGACGATCATCGGCCGTTCGGCGCAGGGCTGCCAGACGTCCGCCACCGCCTCGCAAATCTCAAGCGCAAACTCGGGTTCGGTAAAGCAGAAGGTCTCTGGTGAGTATTCGTATTGCCAGCGGGTCTCCGGCTGTTGTTCGCACTGCTGGCGGATAAGCCGGGTGGCGCGGGTCGCCAGGGCGATCACTTCGGCTTTATCCTTCCCAAAGACCAGCTCGCGAAACAGCGGCGCGGTGGCATTGTAGAGGTGGACGGTGGCCTGGCGGGCGCCGCGCAGCGCCTCAAAGGTGCGCAGGATCAACGGATCCCGCGCCTGGGTCAGCACCTGGATGGTGACATCTTCCGGGATGCGCTGCTCGTCGATCAGCTGGCGGACGAAGTTGAAATCGGTTTGCGAAGCGGAAGGGAAGGCGACCTCAATCTCTTTAAAGCCGCACTCCAGCAGCAGATCCCAGAACTGCAGTTTGCGGGCGCTGTCCATGGGCTCCGCCAGCGCCTGGTTGCCGTCGCGCAGGTCGGTCGACAGCCAGCGCGGGGCGTGGCTGATTTGCCGGTCGGGCCAGCGGCGGTCGGGCAGGGCAATCGGCGGATAGGGACGGTACTTTTCAGCAGGATGGCTCAGCATAGTATTCTCCTTAATGGTCAGCCTTTATCCTGCCCGAGCGTCGGGTGGCGGGCTTTCGCAAACGAGACAGAAACTAGCGAGAATTGGACAATCTGACGCCATAAAAAAGGGACCCGCAGGTCCCTTAGTCTGATACTTAGTGTGCGCCCCCACCGCCGCCGCCGGCGCTGAATGGCGGCCTGGCGAACCACACCAGGCTGAGCAGAAGAATAAAGATCCCCGCCGAAACCCAGAAGATTTCGTTGGCGGAGATAATCAACCCCTGGTTGGTTATCTGCTGTGCTATCCAGCCGGAAGCCTGCTGCTGGGTCATTCCCATGCCCTGCAGCTGATCGTACATCTGCTGGGCGTTGGGGTTGAACGGCGTCACCGACTCGGTGAGCTGCGCATGGTGCAGCGCCTCACGGTTGGTCCACATGGTGGTGGTGATCGAGGTACCGATGGAACCGGCAAGCGTTCGGGTAAAGTTCGACAAGCTCGACGCCGCCGCCAGCCGCTCCGGCGGCAGGCCGGAGAGGGTGATGGTGGTCAATGGCATGAAGAAGCAGGCTACCGCGAAGCCCTGGATAAACTGCGGCCACGCCGAAGCACCAAAGTCCATACCCGGTTCAAAGGTCCACGCGCGCCAGTAGAAGCACACCGCATACATAATAAAGCTGAAGGTCACCAGCCGCCGCATATCGAGCTTATGCGCAAAGCGGCCGATGATTGGCGACAGAATAACCGGGATCACCCCCACCGGCGCCGACGCCAGACCGGCCCAGGTGGCGGTGTAGCCGTAGACCTCCTGCAACAGTTGCGGCAGCAGCACGATGGCGCCGAAGTAGAGCATATAGGCCAGGCTGATACACAAACAGCCGATGGTGAAGTTGCGTGACTTAAACAGCGAGAGGTCGACTATCGGGTTATCGTCGGTCAGCTCCCAGACAATCAGGAAACTTATCGCCACCACCGCCACGATGGTCAGGATGATAATCTCGTTGGAAGCGAACCAGTCGAGCTCTTTACCGCGGTCGAGCATCACCTGCAGGCTACCGATACCGATGATCAGCAGGGCGAGACCCACGCCGTCGATGCGCCGTTGTTCGGTGCGGGTTTCACGGTTGCGCAGGGTTTGCAGGGTCATGATCACCACCGCCACGCCAATCGGCACGTTGATGAAGAAGATCCAGCCCCAGTGATAGTTATCGCTGATATAGCCGCCGAGAATCGGGCCACAGATCGGCGCGACGATCACGGTCATTGACCACAGGGCCAGCGCAATCGACCGCTTCGCCGGCGGGTAGTTGCTGAGCAACAGGCTCTGCGACAGCGGGATCAGCGGACCGGCGACGATCCCCTGAATGACGCGGAAGAAAATCAGCATCGTCAGGCTGTTCGACACCCCGCAGGCCCAGGAGGCGATAGCGAATGCCACCGTCGACCAGACGAAGAGCTTCACCTCGCCGACGCGTTTCGCCAGCCAGCCGGTAATGGGGATGGAGATGGCGTTGGCCACCCCGAACGAGGTGATGACCCAGGTTCCCTGGCTCAGCGACGAGCCAAGGTTACCGGCAATGGTCGGAATTGCCACGTTGGCGATAGTGGAGTCCAGCACCTGCATGAACGTCGCCAGCGACAGCGCAATGGTCATAATGACCAGTTGCGCGCCTTCGAGCGGTTTTTGCTGTTGCATTACGCTCACCCCGAATTATCCGGCGTTGGCCTGGATGATACCGTCGATCAGTTTATTGACCGGCTCAAGCGCGATTTCGCGGGCATTGCTCTCGTAGACCGGGGAGCTTCGCACCTGGCTGGCCAGCATTTCGCCATCGCGATCGGTGGTGTTGACTTCCACCAGCGTGGAGAGGCCGATGCGCAGCGGGTGTTCCGCCAGCTGTTTTTCATCCAGCTCGATGCGGACTGGCAGGCGCTGTACCACTTTGATCCAGTTACCGGTGGCGTTCTGCGCCGGCAGCAGGGAGAAGGCGCTGCCGGTACCCATATCCAGGCCGACCACTTTGCCGGTGTATTTCACGTCATCGCCATAGATGTCGCTGATCACGGTGGCCGGCTGGCCGATGCGCATGTGCGCCAGCTGGGTCTCTTTAAAGTTGGCGTCGATCCACAGGTTGGTCGCCGGGACCACCGCCATCAGCGGCGTGGTGGTGCCAATCTGCGCCCCAGGCTGTACCGAGCGACGGGAAACGTAGCCGCTAATCGGGCTGACGATTTGCGTACGCTGCAGGGCCAGCCAGGCGTTACGCACTTCGGTGGCCGCCTGCAGCACCGCCGGCTGCTGTTCCAGTTTGGTGCCCAGCACGATCGCCTGGTTGGCGTTGTATTGCTGGATTGCCACGTCGAGTTCGGCCTGCGCGCTGGCGACGGTATCGCGGGCGTGCTGCAACTCTTCGCGGCCGATCAGGTTCGCGGCGCCCAGCGGGATGCGGCGATTCAGGTCAGCCTGCGCCTGGGCGAGGGCGGTCTTTTTGACGTCAATATTCGCCTGCAACTGCTTGCTGTTGATCATCTGCTGACGGGTTTGACGCACGCTGGCGGCCAGCTGCGTTTTGGCTTTCTCAAACGCCTGCTGGGCATCGGTCTGATCGAGCGTCACCAGCGGATCGCCTTTCTGCACGTAGTCCGTGTTGTCAGCCCAGACTTTGGTCACGCTGCCTGAGACCTGGGCCATAATTTGTACCTGGTTCCCTGCCACGTAGGCATCGTCGGTCTCTTCGTAATGACGCAGTACCAGAAACCAGTAAATCCCATATGCCACGGCAATAATAATAAAGAGCAATGTCAGCAACAGGAGTGCGCCTTTGCGCTTTCCTTTTTTGCTGCCTGGTTGCTGCGGGGTTTGGCTCTCCGCATTTGCGCTCATGTTATTCTCCACGATCTTATTATTTCACATCGGCTGAGCCGACCTGTTTATCAGAAAGGCCAGCAGAGATCTGCTGGCCTGGCTGTTTTCCTTGCAACGTAAAAATGGGTTGAGCGACGCCGCCCTTAGCGTAGAGAGTCCGCCAGCACGCCTTCTTCTTCCATCTGGTCAAGGCGGCTCAGGAGTTTGCGGGTGATATGTTCGAGCTGATCTTTTTCGCTGGTGCTGAGTGAAGACCACAGCTGATGCAGGCAGTTATGCTGCGGTGGCAGGACTTCACGCAAAAACTGATGGCCCTTTTCGGTCAGCTGCAGATGCAGACAGCGGCGATCGTTATCGCTCTCGCGGCGTTCAATCCAGCCGCGTTTTTCCAGCTCATCAGCGATACGGGTGGCGTTGGTCCGCGACGAGCCCAGCGCGCAGCTTAGCTCGGACGGCTGAATGCTGTGGTTTTCCTGCGATTCCAGCGTAATCAGCGCCATAAATAATGTCTCGTTAATTCCCTGCGCTTTGAGCATTTTATTGCGGTTTTCCAGCAGCTTACCTTGCATGTGCATGCAAAGACGAGTTAACAGGATCTCCTGGAACGGGAAATCTTCATGGCGGCTGGCGCGGAATTTGAGCATTTGCTCAATGGGAGTAAACGAACTATCCATTTGGGTATGACCTCATTAATTACAGCCGATATAATAACTATTGTGACAAATAAATCAAATGAATTATTGACTAAAATTGATACGTAAGGCTTAGAGTCCGCTGGTGATTTTCCATGCCAGACCATAGGCCAACGCCGACAGCAGCGTCGGGACAATAATGCTGCGGGTTTTCCAGAAGGCGGCCCCCAGCACCAGGAAGCCGATCAGCGTCGGCGCCAGACGATGGGCATCGGCGAGGATCTCCGGCACGCTGGAGACCACCAGCAGCGCGCAAATCGAGGCGATGCCAATGGTATCCAGCAGCACGCTGACCGGGCCACGGCGAGCAGGCCGGGCATGGCCCGCGCGCAGACGCAGGGGAAGATAGCGAAACAGATAATTCACGCTGCCGACAATCACCCCGAGTAGAAGGACTTCACTGTTCATCCGGCATCCCCTTAAGCATGGCCTGGACCAGCGCTGTCAGACACCCGCAGACAATCCCGGCGAGGATGGCCGCCGGAATGGAAAATAACAGAATGCCGCCCAGCGCGCCCGCCAGGGCTGCCGTGACGCAGAGTGACTGCTGGCGCTGGAATGAGGCCAGCAGGAAGCTCATAAACAGCGCCGGCAGCATAAAGCCGAGCGCGGCCTCCACCGCGGGATAATCCACCAGCAGGCCGTTACCGGACCAGGCGCCGGCCAGCGTGCCGCACACCCACGATGCCCAGGAAGTAAAAGCGAGACCGAGCATCCAGTTTTCGCTCCAGCGGCGGTTATCGCGAACCAGCCTGGCGGTGGCCGCGGCGAAAACCTCATCGGTCAGGCCGAAGGCCCAGAGGGCGGTTTTCTTTTTATCCAGCGTCGAGCGAATGCGGCTGCGCAATGAGGGGCCATACAGCACATGACGGACATCCATCGCCATCACCGTCAGGGCCGCGACCCACAGTGAACTGCCGGCGGCCAGCATGGCGGTGATCACAAACTGGCTGGCGCCAGCGTAAATAATGCAGGAGAAAAACAGGCTTTCCAGCGGGGTGAATCCCAGCCGGGTGGCGTTCAGTCCGAAGGCGAAAGCCACCGGCAGGTAGCTGATAACGATGGGGAGACTGTCTTTGATGCCTTCGCCGACGGTGGCGACACGTTCAGGTAAGGCACAGGTTAAGGGCGCGGGGTTTTCCATATGAATAACTTATCGCTGGATCCATGTGAAGGTGACAAATTGACCGATGGGTCCACCTTAACAGAGCGCGACGCGCCTTAACACTATGGAAATTCCTGGAATCCGCTTTTCCATACTCTGTGCTGCGAGCAAGGAGGGAAAGGGAGCCCGGATAAGACGGAGCGCCTTATCCGGGAGGCAGGGTTACTGCTGCGCGGCGAGCGCCGCTTTCACCCAGCTGTCGAACAGCGGCTGGTGGGCTTTGATCCAGCCATCGACATGACCGTTAATGTCGGCTTCGGAAGCATGGCCTTCGTGCATCATCGCATTCTCGGCGTTGATGTCGGCGATCGGCAGCTTCATGACGCTAAACAGGGTGGCGGCGGCCGGATTTTTCTCGGCCCAGGCTTTGTTGGCGACGATGTGCATCGTGTTCACCGGGAAGCCATAGTTGGCGCCGTTGGCCAGTTTGGTGTCGATGTTTTTCTGCTCGCCCGGCAGGGAGGAGAACGGCACCTGCAGCCAGACGACGTCTTTGCCAGGTTTCAGCACGTCGCTGACCCAGTACGGCGTCCAGGTGTAGTAGAGCACCGGTTTACCCTCTTTATAGCGGGCGATGGTGTCAGCCATCATCGCCGCGTAGTTGCCCTGGTTATGGGTGACGGTTTTGCTCAGGCCATAGGCGTCAATCTGGTGGTTAATCACCGCTTCGCAGCCCCAGCCTGGTGTACAGCCGGTGAGATCCGCTTTACCGTCGTTATTGGTATCAAACAGTTTGGCGATCTGCGGATCTTTAAGCTGATCGATGGAGGTGATGTGGTACTGCTCGGCGGTTTTTTTGTCGATCAGATAGCCCTGGGCGGCGCCTGAGACATACACCCCTTTACGATAGAATTTGTTATCACCGCCCGCCGCGGCGTACATGTCATCGTGCAGCGGCTGCCAGTTGGTGGCGATAAAGGTGGTATCGCCGGCGGCAATGGAGGTGTAGGCGACGTTATAGTCCACTTCGCTGGGTTTCTCAACGGTGTAGCCTAGCTTCTCCAGTGCGCGGCTGACCAGCAGGGTCTGGAAGGTCTCTTCCGAAATGGTGCTCTGGGCAGGCTTCACGGTAATCCCTTTGCCCGGCAGGTCGGCGGCGAAGGTGCTGGTGGCGATCAGGGTGGCAAAGGCGGCGGTGGCCATCATCGTGCGATGTCGCATGGTGGTTCCTCTTATTGTTTAATGGGGGAGGCCGGCCCCCCGGCATCGGCTGTTGCCGGGGGGCAGCACTGTTATCGACAGAAAGGGCGAGTGATAAGCCCCAGTGGGCCGGTGGTGTACCAGCGGCGGTTGCCGCGACTGCGGGCGTCGCGACCGACGGCCTGGGTGAGGCGGTCAAGAATAATCGCGAGGATCACGATCCCCACGCCGCCGACGGTAGCCAGACCCATATCCAGGCGGCCAATGCCGCGCAGCACCATCTGGCCGAGACCGCCGACGGCGATCATCGAAGCGATCACCACCATCGACAGGGCCAGCATCAGCGTCTGGTTTACCCCGGCCATGATGGTGGGCATCGCCAGCGGTAGCTGAACCTTAAACAACAGCTGGCGCGGGCTGGCGCCAAACGAGCGCGACGCTTCGATCAGATCCGCGGGCACCTGGTTTATCCCGAGAATGGTCAGGCGGACGATCGGCGGCAGGGCAAAAATAATCGTCACTACCACGCCGGGCACGTTGCCGATGCCGAACAGCATCACGATCGGCACCAGATAGACGAACGCCGGTGTGGTCTGCATGGCATCGAGCAGTGGGCGGATAATTTTAGCCGCCCGCGGACTGCGCGCCAGCCAGATCCCCAGCGGCAGGCCGATAACCATGCAGAACAGCAGGGCGGTGAGGACCAGCGCCAGGGTGACCATTGCCTGCGACCAGGCACCGATGGCGCCGATGGCAATCAGCGAAACCAGGGTGGCGACCCCCATGCCGAGGCTGGAGATCTGCCAGGCGATCAGCGCGAAGATAATTATCGCCACCGGCGCCGGCATCCCCAACAGCAGCTGCTGGAAGGCGCTGAGGATATAGTCGATCGGCACGCGGATCCCCTGGAACAGCGGGCGGAAGTGCAGCACGATCCAGTCGATGGCGTGGGTGACCCAGCTGTCGAGTGGGATCAGCGTCTTATGGAACGGGTCCATGATATTGAACTGTTCCGGCTGCGGCGCGGGCGCGCTGTGCAGCCAGTCGGCGCCGCCACCGTTGGCCGGCGCGGCAGTGGCGGTTCCACCCCAGGCATCGGCAGCCTGCGTGGCGCTGTCGGTTGCCGGGGCGCTGTTCCACGGATTGGTTTGATCAGCCATGATTCACCCCCTCGCGATCTAAAGCCTGGAGCAACATTCGTTTGGAAATGATGCCAATGTATTGTTGTTCTTCATCCACCACCGGGACGGCGCACGGGGCGTGGCCGACATGGGAGAGCAGATCGCTGAGCGGCGTTTGCGCCTCCACCGCCAGCGGGGCGTCAATCAGCGCCGTCTCGATCCCCTCGCCGGCGCTAAGCGCCGTCTTCAGAGAATCGATTGAGACAATCCCGACAAAGCGATTTCCGCGTTCGATGACATAGCCATATTCCCGGTCTTCATCCTGTAATAATTTCAGCGCCGAACGGGGGCCAAAACCTGGGGTTTTACGAATCAATCCGACCGGGCTGCGACGGGCAATATCTTTGGCGCTAAAGACCTGGCTAATATCCACGCCGCGGAAGAAGGTGCGCACATAATCATTGGCCGGATTATTCAGTATTTCATCCGGAGTACCGACCTGGACCACTTCGCCATTTTGCATAATGGCAATGCGATCGCCAATTCGCATGGCTTCATCAAGGTCATGAGAAATAAAGACAATAGTGCGTTGATGCTTAGCCTGTAATTTGATGAGCTCATCCTGCATTTCGGTGCGAATGAGCGGGTCGAGCGCGGAGAAGGCTTCATCCATTAACAGAATATCGGGATTGATGGCCAGGGCGCGGGCTAAACCGACGCGCTGACGCATCCCGCCGGAGAGTTCATCCGGCCAGGCATGGGCATAATTCTCCAGCCCCACCTGACGCAGCGCCTCCCGGGCTTTTTGCTCTCGTTCGGCGGTCGGGACGCCGGCAAGCGCCATACCAAACGCCGTGTTGTCGAGCACGCTCATGTGTGGCATAAGCGCAAAGGACTGAAAAACCATCGCAATTTTCTTGCGACGCACCTCGCGCAGCTCGGCGTCCGACATTTTGGCGATATCGACTCCGTCAATCAGCACCTGGCCGCGGGTGGGTTCAATCAGGCGATTGAGAAGGCGAACCATGGTGGATTTCCCCGAGCCGGAGAGCCCCATGATGACGAATATCTCGCCTTCTTCAATGGCCAGACTGGCGTCTTTGACGCCAAGCGACAGCCCCGTTTTTTCCAGTATTTGCGCTTTGTTGAGTCCTTTCTCAATATATTTGAAAGCCCGGTTAGGGTGCTCGCCAAATATCTTATAAAGATTTTTAATTTCTAATTTAATTGCCATGCAATAGAGAAGTTCCTGTTATTTGTTTATTGCGATACGATACCCAATGGTGATAATGATCTTTTTACACCCTAACATACTCAGATTCTGTGACAACCCTCAATAGTAAACTCTCGGCAAAATGGCGTGAGGGGCATGGTGGCGCAGCCCCCGTGATATAAGGGCTGAGCGGTAATTTGTTGCAGGTAATATTTTTTGATTATCTCTGGATAATTCGACTGGAATGGGTGGGTTTTCTGCTAAATATGACGGAGTGATGACGGTTATGCCATGGAGAGAATATTTGGCAGATGAACCCACTTTTCTGCGAAATAGATCACCAGGAATCAGCACACCATATTCCTGGTGAAAGCAGGGTTAAAAATCCCAGTCGTCGTCGGCGGTCTCTTCCGTTTTACCTATCACGTACGAGGAGCCGGAGCCGGAGAAAAAGTCGTGGTTTTCATCGGCGTTAGGTGACAGCGCGGCGAGGATCGCCGGGTTAACCGCCGCCATCTCCGCCGGGAACAGCGCTTCATAGCCGAGGTTCATCAGCGCTTTGTTGGCGTTGTAGCCCAGGAAAGCGCTGACGTCGTCAAACCAGCCGCTCTCGCCGTACAGTTCCCGGCTGTAGGCCAGCTCGTTGTCGTAAAGATCCATCAGCAGATCGAGGGCGAAATTTTTCAATTCTTCGCGCTTTCCGGGGCTGACGATCTCCAGTCCTTTCTGATACTTGTAGCCAATGTAATAGCCATGTACCGCTTCATCGCGAATGATCAGACGGATCAGATCCGCGGTATTGGTCAGTTTTCCCCGGCTGGAGAAGTGCATTGGCAGCCAGAAGCCGGAATAGAAGAGAAAGGATTCGAGGAACACGCTGGCGATTTTTTTCTTCAGCGGCTCGTCGGCCTGATAGTAGCCCAGCATCAGCTGCGCTTTACGTTGCAGGGGTTCGCAGCTTTCACTCCATGCGAAGGCGGCATCCACCTCTTTGCTGTGGCACAGCGTGGAAAAAATGGAACTGTAAGAGCGGGCATGAACCGCTTCCATAAAGCTGATGTTCGACAGTACCGCCTCCTCATGCGGGGTCAGGGCGTCCGCCATCAGCGCCGGGGCGCCGACGGTGTTCTGAATGGTGTCGAGCAGCGTCAGCCCGGTGAAGACGCGAATGGTCAACTGCTGCTCCGCCGCGCTGAGGGTTTGCCAGGCGGGAATGTCGTTCGATAGCGGCACTTTCTCCGGCAGCCAGAAGTTGCTGGTGAGACGATTCCAGACCTCAAGATCTTTGTCGTCATCAATGCGGTTCCAGTTGATAGCGCTGATGCGCGTTAAATGAGTCATCCTGTTCTCCTTACAGTGCGCAGGACACGCAGCCTTCAATTTCAGTGCCTTCCAGCGCCAGCTGGCGCAGACGGATGTAGTAGAGGGTCTTAATGCCTTTCTTCCAGGCGTAGATTTGCGCCTTGTTGATATCGCGAGTGGTGGCGGTATCCGGGAAGAACAACGTCAACGACAGCCCCTGATCGACGTGGCGCGTCGCCTCGGCGTAGGTATCAATGATCTTCTGGGGCCCTATCTCGTACGCATCCTGATAGAGGGCCAGATTGTCGTTATTCATAAACGGCGCGGGGTAGTACACCCGTCCGGTCTTCCCCTCTTTGCGGATCTCAATCTTCGAGACGATCGGATGAATGCTGGAGGTGGCATGGTTGATGTACGAGATCGACCCGGTGGGCGGCACCGCCTGCAGATAGCGGTTATAGATGCCATAGCGCATGACATCGTCGCGCAGCTGGCGCCAGCTTTCCCGGTCGGGCAGGGAGATACCGGCGCGGGCGAACAGTGCGCGCACCCGTTCGGTTTTCGGCTGCCACTCCTCCTGCAGATATTTGTCAAAGTACGCCCCGCTGGCGTAGCGCGACTGTTCGAAGCCGGCGAAGCGCTGGCCGCGCTCGCGGGCCAGCAGCATTGAGGTGTGCAGGGCATGCCAGGTCACGGTGTAGAAATAGATATTGGTGAAGTCCAGCCCCTCCGGACTGCCGTAGGCAATCCCTTCCCGCGCCAGGTAACCGTGAAGATTCATCTGACCCAGGCCGATGGCGTGGGAGGCCGCATTGCCGGCCGCCACCGAGGGAACCGACTGTATGTCGCTCATATCGGACACCGCGGTCAGGGCGCGCACCGCGGTGGCGATAGTGCGGGCAAAATCCGGCGAGTCCATGGTATGGGCGATGTTCAGCGAGCCGAGGTTACAGGAGATATCTTCTCCGGTATGGGCGTAACTGAGGTTCTCATCATAGGTGGATGGCGTACTGACCTGCAGAATTTCGGAACACAGATTGCTCATGGTGATCCGTCCGGCCACCGGATTGGCACGATTGACGGTATCTTCAAACATGATGTACGGATAGCCGGATTCAAACTGGATCTCCGCCAGGCGCTGGAACAGATCGCGAGCGCGGATCCAGCGCTTGCGGACCCGTTCATCGGCCACCAGCTGCGGATAGAGATCGCCGATGGCGCAGTCGGCGAAGGGTTTACCGTACAGCCGCTCGACGTCATATGGCGAGAACAGGGCCATCTGCGCGTCTTCTTTTGCCAGCTGGAAGGTGATATCGGGGATCACGACCCCCAGCGACAAGGTTTTGATGCGGATTTTCTCATCGGCATTCTCACGCCGGGTATCGAGGAAGCGCAAAATATCGGGATGGTGCGCATGCAGCCAGACCGCTCCCGCCCCCTGGCGGGCGCCAAGCTGGTTGGCATAGGAGAAGGCGTCCTCCAGCATCTTCATCACCGGCACCACCCCGGAGGACTGATTTTCGATGCGCTTGATCGGCGCCCCGGCCTCGCGCAGGTTGGAGAGTAAAAAGGCCACACCGCCGCCGCGCTTCGACAGCTGCAGCGCCGAGTTAACCGCCCGGCCGATGGACTCCATATTATCTTCAATGCGCAGCAGGAAGCAGGAGATCAGCTCCCCGCGCTGCTGTTTTCCGGCGTTGAGGAAGGTGGGGGTCGCGGGCTGGAAGCGGCCGCTGAGCATCTCTTCCATTAACTGCCGCGCCTGCTGGTCATCTCCCTGGGCCAGCGTCAGCGCCACCATTACGCAGCGATCGGCAAAATCCTCGAGGTAGTGCTTGCCGTCAAAGGTCTTCAGCGCGTAGCTGGTATAGAACTTCCAGGCGCCGAGGAAGGTCTGAAAGCGAAACGCGGCGCGCCGGGCATGGGCGAACAATGCCAGCACAAACGCGCGGTCATAGCCGGCCAGCACCAGCGGATCGTAATAGCCCTCGCGGACGAGCCAGGTGAGTTTATCGTCCTGGCTGGCAAAGGTGAGGGTCTTGGGCCGGACCTGGGCGGTCATAAAGGCCTCCACCGCCTGGCGATCTTTCTCAAACGGGATGCGGCCCTCGCTGTCGTACAAATTCAGCATCGCGTTGAGGGCGTGAAAATCCGCCGCGGCGGTTATACGTTCTGCGGTTGTCGTTGCCAAAATTCGCTGACTCCTTTACGCACGTTGTCGATATCGTCGGGGGTTCCCATCAGCTCGAAGCGGTAGAGATAGGGCACAGCGCATTTTTGCGCGATGACATCCCCGGCACGCCCCCAGGCGTCGCCAAAGTTGCGATTGCCAGCGGCAATCACCCCGCGGATCAGCTGGCGGTTATGCACGTCGTTTAAAAAGCGGATCGCCTGACGCGGTACCGCGCCGGCCGTACCGCCGCCGCCATAGCTGGGAACGATGAGAATATAGGGTTCGTCTACCTGCAGATGTTCACGCTCGTTCAGCGGAATGCGCACCGCCGGCAGCCCCAGGCGCTGCACAAAGCGATGGGTATTCTCCGAACGACTGGAGAAGTAGACGATGAGGCTCATGCGCTGGCCGCCGTGACGGAGGGGCGCAGGCGATTGATCATATCCGGGCGGAAGCCGCTCCAGCGCAGGTCACCAGCGATCACCACTGGCAACTGGCGAAATCCCTGCTCGCGCAGGGTGTCGGCGGCATCCGGCTGCTGGTCGACGTTCACCATTTCAAAGGCCAGTCCCCGGCTTTCCATGGCTCGCCGTGTGGCATGGCACTGCACGCAGTCATTTCGAGTGTAAATAATAATGCGCATGATTCGTATTTCCATTTAAGATAACAGCACGGCGCTAAACGCAGCGTCGAACGTTGTGGGTCATTCGATAAGGAAATACTAGATGTAGTTATTTAAAAGTTCAACCACTCAATATATAGCGTTTTTAGTCAGAAGATCCCCCGCCAGGACAATTCGGCGGAGGAGGGGGAAGGCTGTGCGGAACTACAGACGCATGGCGACGGCGAGACGGTTAAAGGCGTTCATCAGGCTGATGGCTAAGGTCAGATCGCTTATCTGACGCGGGGTAAAATGTTCGCGCAGCGGCAGGTAAACGTCATCTTCCGCATGGCTGACGGCAATGTCGGTGACCGACTCGGCCCACGCCAGCGCTGCGCGTTCGGCAGGTGTGAAGTGAGCGCTTACCCGCCAGCCCGCCAGGGCATCCAGTTTGCTTTGCGCCATACCGCCTTTGCGCAGCGCCTGGCTGTGCTTCTCAAGGCAGAAGGCGCAGCCGTTGATCTGCGAGACGCGTAAATAAACTAGCTCCACCAGGGCGCTGCCCAGTTCGCTTTTCTCCAGCGCGATGCTGGCCTGTACCAGCCCTTTATAGACTTCCGGGCTCAGTTCACTGAATGGCTGACGTAATTGGCTCATGGTGTTCTCCTCTCTAAGACGGCAGCCAAAATAGCACTATAATGGACTGCAAAAGATAGCCATATTGTGATGAAAAAAGCAGACCATAATGGAAGCGACCCACCTCCCTCTCTATCAGCGTATTGCCCGCCAGCTGAAATCGGCGATTGAACGTGGCGAACTGACCCCGGGCAGCCGTCTGCCCGCCAGCCGGGTGTTTGCTCAGGAGCAGGGTGTCTCCCGGGCGACTATCGAAAACGCCTGGGGTGAACTGGTCGCCCAGGGGTGGCTCGAGCGGCGTGGGCAGGCGGGGACTTTTGTCAGCGAGCGGCTCAGTCCGCGCCAGCTGGCGCCGGTTACGCCAGCGCAATCAGTCGCCTCGACGGACCCGTTGCCCTTTCAGATGGGGCTGCCGGCGCTGGATCTCTTTCCGCGCGGGTTGTGGGCGCGAGTGATGGGGCGTCGGCTGCGGACGCAGTCGCGGTTCGACCTTGCCCCCGGCGATCCCGGCGGCGACCCGCTTCTGCGCCAGGCGATCGTGGACTATCTGCGCCTGTCGCGCAGTATTGACTGCCAGCCGGAGCAGGTGCTGATTACCGGCAACTATACTACCTCCATGGATCTTATCCTGCGTACGCTGGCGCAGCCGGGACAGCATATGTGGATGGAGGATCCGGGGTATCCCTTTATCCGCCCGGTCGTTGAGGCCAGGCAGCTGGTGGTGGATGCGATCCCGGTGGACGACGAAGGAATGAATGTTGGCTGGGGCCTGCGCCATCATCCTCAAGCGCGGTTTGCCCTGCTCACCCCGGCGCACCAGAGTCCGCTGGGGGTCGCGCTGTCGCTTCCCCGGCGTCGCCAGCTGCTGGCGTGGGCGACAGCGCGCGACGCATGGATTATTGAGGACGATTACGATAGCGAGTTTCGCTATCACGGCAAACCGCTGCCGCCAGTGAAAAGCCTCGATGCGCCGCAGCGGGTTATCTACGCGGGCACTTTCAGTAAGTCGATGTTTCCGGCGCTGCGTACCGCCTGGCTGGTGGTGCCGACCCCACTGGTGGCGCGTTTTCATCAGACGGCGGAGCGCCAGCCCTGCACCGTTCCTACTCTGTGGCAGCAGACGCTGGCGGATTTTATCCAGCAGGGACATTTCTGGCGTCATCTGAAAAAAATGCGCGCCAGCTATAGCCAGCGCCGACAGTGGCTGGAGTCGGCCCTGCAGGCGCAGGGCTTTCGGGTCACGCCGCAGCAGGGCGGCATTCAGCTGGTCATGCCGGTCAGCGGCAACGATCGCCTGTTGGCCCGGCAGGCGGTTGAGGCCGGGCTGGCGGTGCAGGCGCTGAGCGACTGGCGTCTTCGTCATGCAGGCGAGGGGGGATTACTGATGAGTTTTACCAATATTCGCTCAGCGGCGATGGCCGACGAACTGGCCCGGCGGCTCAGAGAGGCGATCGCGAACGATGGCGCATAAAAAACCCCTGCGGCCAGAGGCGCGCAGGGGCTGACGCGTATTTGTTATCTTCATTAGATTCCGTGAAGCTCGCGGGCTTCCGCTCGCCAGGCGCGCGCGGAAGCTGACGCTGTCTCTATTATCGACGTAAATTGAGCAATACGCCAATAAATACCCCGACGGCGGCGGCGGCGCCGACGCTGTGCCACGGTTTATTGCGCACGTAGGTATCGGCGCAGCCCAGCGCATCACAGGCTGCCTGACGGGCATCCAACGCCGCCTGCTGCACCCGGTTGTGACCGTTGAGGCGGGCACGGGTCTCTTTTAGCAGCGACTGTGCTTTAACGCGCGCCGCTTCCGCTTCCTCTTTCGCGTCACTGCCCCACGATTTCAGCACCTCTTCCAGCGTATCCGCTAATTGACTGACATCGTTATGGATATCCTCAGCATTCTCGTCAAAATTGTTGCGGTTCACATGGTTAGCCATCGTTATCTCCCTTAATTCCATCGAGTGAGTAAGTGTAGGACAAGATTTTGAATTATGCTTACTGCTGTGGTTTCTGGAATTTTCCGAAAGCACTGCGCTTAACGAATAAGGTAAGGTCAATGTGCGGTAAAAGATAACGAGGAATCAGTATGTATTTAAGACCCGATGAGGTGGCGCGTGTTCTTGAAAAAGCCGGCTTCACCATGGATGTTGTGACGCAAAAAGCGTACGGCTATCGCCGAGGCGATAATTATGTTTATGTGAACCGCGAAGCGCGCATGGGGCGGACAGCGTTAATTATTCATCCAGCGCTAAAAGAGCGTAGCAATATGTTGGCCGAACCGGCCTCAGATATCAAAACCTGCGACCATTATGAACAATTTCCGCTGTATTTAGCCGGAGATGCGCAGCAGCATTATGGTATTCCGCATGGATTTAGCTCACGGATGGCGCTTGAGCGTTTTCTGAATGGACTATTTGGCGAAGCCCAGCCGGTGATGTCGACAAATTAATACGGTGGTTGAGGACCGGGGCGGAGCAGGCTGACGAGAGAGCGACTGGCAGGGCCAGTCGCTGGAATGGCGTCGGTCAGGCTTTCGCCTGCTGGTAAGGGGCCACGCGGAACAGGCGGCGGCAATAGTCGAGGAAGTAACCGTAAGCGGCGCCCATCATCATCGATACTGCCAGGTTTGAGCTCACCGCAGCGACAATCTGGTGCCAGTCTGCACCCACACTCCACAAAATCGCGACATACACTGGCGACTGAAAAGTGACGTAGGCCAGCACGTCGGCCATATTTTTCATCCAGCCGGCCGGGCTAATGCGCCGGGCCTGACGCATCGCAAAGTCGCGATAAAAACCATAGGGCACGGCAATAATAATGTTGACCGGGATTGCCACCAGGCGTGACGATAACGACTGCTCAAACGTCATACCAGAGAGAAAAATTTCGATGATCATGTTGACGACGGTGCAGTAAACCACCATCGCAAAGGTGTCTGCAACCGCATGCCGCAAGCGGGAGTGCGCAGAGAACATCGGAGTGCTCCTCGAAAATGAAGTCAATAACGCCGAAAATGCGCGTTGGTATAGCGTTTTTGGGCTGCCTGTTTTGATGTGCGTAGAGTATATCTCTGCATTAAAAGTGGCAACTAGCTATAAATTTTTATTTATTGCCTTTTTGTCGATAAAATACTCTGCAATGGTTCATTTTCTGTCCGTTACGCTACTTTTATTCCCATTTCTAATAAAATTATTATTTTTCAGTTGCTTATGGTTTGTTTTTCTATCGTCTCTGGTCAGCGAGTTGACGCCTGACTGCCCGCTGTGGCGCAAAATCACGTTAGACTGTGACTGATGTCGTGTTTAGAATTTTTTATGCCATTAGTCGCATTTTTGTGGTGTAAAACTCTGAATCGGTGTGTGTCGTTTTATTCTGAATACCTGATTAACTATTCAGTGTGCCGTGAGGGGTATATCGGCGCGGTCACTGATGAACAGAAGGTAAGTCGCTGACCATAAAGATAATATCCTCAATGAGATATATTTTATTGTGCGCTATTGCGCTGTTTTTATTTATTCATTCTCTCTTTTGGGGATATTGATGAAAAAGGCAAGGCGCTTTGCCAATATAGTCATTAGGATAACAACTACTTTCTACGTAATATATTTTTCTGGATAACCGAAGGCTGGAAATAAATAAGCGTTTCTATTACACTTGCTGCGTTGTATCTTTTAATTGGTTATCTGGGATTTTTTAATTTTATGTCTTTAATGTTACACAAACTGAATAATATCCGTTCACTCCGTGCCCTGTCCCGTGAATTCTCCATTGACGTGCTTGAAGAGATGCTGGAAAAGCTCAGGATCGTCACTGAAGAAAAACGTACGCAACAGCAGCTGGCGGCGCAGCAGCAGGCTGAATATCAGGAAAAAGTGAATACCTGGCTTGAGCTGATGCGCGCCGACGGTATTTCTCCTGACGACCTCGTGGCGGATATTCAGCCGCCGATGGCGGCAGGGAAAAAGCGGCAACCGCGCCCGGCGAAATATCGTTATACCGATCATACTGGCGCAGAAAAAACCTGGACCGGTCAGGGAAGAATGCCGAAGCCGATTGCTCAGGCGGTCGCTCAGGGGAAATCGCTGGACAGTTTTCTCATTTAAAGCCGATCCGGCCAGTGTCATGACGGTGGGGGGAGACCCACCGTTCAGTCTGGCCTTGTGAATCAGCGGGAGGGGGGCTTCAGCAGACGCCGAAGTCGCCTTCTTCCTGATAGGGCGTCACCTCGTCTGACTTCAGCGTATAGCGCTCACCCTGCTCTTGCGCGGCCTGAACCACCACCAGCTGTTCTCCCTGCACTTCAACCACTTTCAGTTTTGGCCCACCCGCACGCGGTTGTACCAGATCGCCGACAGAAAACATCATTCACTCCTCACGGTTAACATCCTGGATGAACCTCAACCATAGCTCAACGGCCGGCCACTGAACACCGGCTGTGTTGTTTTTTGTTAAAACAATTTGGTGGTATATGTATTAGTGTTGTTAATGTTTTGCTGGCGCCAAACCGCTGCTGACAAGGGGGACGGCGAAGGTAGGGTTACCACCAAGTTGGTCAGGAAAGACATTATGAAGTATATCATTCTATTAATTATTGTTATTGCTGTGCTGTACGTCCATTACCGCGGGCGGGTGCGCTATCGTTTCTGGCGACAGCTCTCCGATCATTCAACATTTACTGCTCCGCTGAATGGATTTATGTATTTATTTTCCCGCGTGCCGAATACGCCATATCTGCGCCCGGAGATGTTTCCCGAGCTGGCGATATTGCAGCAGAACTGGCAAGTTATTCGCGACGAAGGGATCCACCTGCAGCAGCTGGAGCAGATTAAAGCGGCCGATAAATATAACGATGCCGGATTTAACTCATTTTTTAAAACCGGCTGGAAACGCTTTTATCTGAAATGGTATGAGGATGCCCATCCCTCCGCCAGCCAACTCTGTCCATACACCACTGCGCTGCTGCGCGATATCCCGTCGGTGAAAGCGGCCATGTTTGCCACCCTGCCGGACGGCAGCCGTCTGCCGCGCCACCGCGATCCCTACGCCGGTTCGCTGCGCTTTCATCTCGGCCTGGCGACGCCGAACGATGACCGCTGCTTTATCGAGGTGGATGGCCAGCGCTACAGCTGGCGCGATGGGGAAGGGGTGCTGTTTGATGAGACCTATATTCACTATGCGGAAAATACCAGCGGTGAGAATCGGCTGATTCTGTTCTGTGATATTGAACGGCCGATGCACTACCGCTGGGCGCAGCAGGTGAACCACTGGCTGGGACGTCATCTGATGAGCGCCGCCTCGGCGCCCAACGATACCGGCGATCGCATTGGCGGGATTAACCGGGCGTTTCGCTATATCTACCAGATACGTATTGTCGGCAAGCGGCTGAAAAAATGGAATAAGACGGTCTATTACATCGTTAAATGGCTGCTCTTCGGCGGCATTGCCTGGCTTATCTGGAGTGCGTTTTAACCCTCCTGACGCCGGTTCCAGGGCATGATCGCCAGCAGGCGCGCCATGCCGCAAAAGCCGGTCACCCCGGCGAAGGTGAGCCCGGCGCCGACCGCGCCGCTGAGCAGAAAGAAGCCGCTGCTCACGGTATAGCCCAGCAGTACACCGAGTAAAATCAGGACGCCAGCGGCAATTTGTACCTGGCGCATCAGCGGCAGCGGCTGGGATTTATCCTCCTCAACCGGGAACCCTGCGGCCCTCCAGCCCTGAATCCCCCCGGCCAGCAGGCTTGCCTGCGCCGGTGCGGCGGCGGCGGCCAGGCGAATCGCGTTATTCTGCGTCCGGGAACCCGCCTGGCAGTGAAAAATGACCGTCTCTCCGGCCCGGGCATTGAGGGTCGCACCGTTGGTCAGGCTGGCGAGCGGCACCAGCTCGGCATCGGGAATATGTTCGCGCGCGTATTCATCCGCATCACGGATATCAATCAGTCTGGCGCCCTGGGCAATCAGCGCCCGGGCTTCGGCAGGGGTTAAGGTGGCGATAGTCATAGGATCCTCACGGGCAATAGAGCGTTTTCAGCGTGTTGATCACCTGCTGTACCGCAGGGTGGGTGATGAAATAGTGGATACGCTGGGCATCGCGCTCGCTGTCGATCAGCCCCTCGTCACGCATCCGCGCGAGGTGCTGCGAGGTGGCGGAAGGACTCAGGCCGGTGGCGCGGGCCAGTTCACCGGCGCTGGCGCGCGGCGCATCGCACAGCATGCACAGGATCAGCAATCGGTGAGGATTGCTCATGGCTTTCATCAGCGCGGCGGCTTCTCCGGCGCGGGCCTGCAGGTCTTCAGGTGTGGTCATGTATTTTATCTTTCTCTAAATTTAGATAACTCTAAAATAAAAACATCGCCTGCGCCAGCACTATTTATCCGTGATTCAGGTTATCCGTGACTCAGGCCGGAACGGCGAGCTGGGCAATCTGCGCCCGGGCGCTGGCGATCCCTGCGTCGCGACCATGCGGACGATTATCCAGCCCTTCGGCATAGATAAATTCCACTTCGCCGATCCCCATCAGCCCCAGTACCGCGCGCAGATAAGGCGTGATGGCGTCGGTGGTCTCTCCCTGGTGAATACCGCCGCGGCTGCTGACGACCACCGCCCGAACACCCTCGACCAGCCCTTGCGGCCAGCTGTCGGTGTAGCGAAAGGTTTCCCGCGCCCGCGCCACGAGGTCGAACCATTTTTTCAGATCGGTCGGGACGTTGAGGTTATACATCGGCGCGCCGATCACCAGCAGGTCGCTGGCTTTTAACTCGGCGATAAGCTGGTCGGAGAGCGCAACCGCCGCGCGGATGGCCGGCTGCGGATCCACCGCCCCGCGCAGGGCGGCGAACAGGGGGCGATCCAGCGTTGGCAGCGCCATGGCGCTGAGATCGTGTTCCGTGAGCCGATCGCGGTGTCCCGCCGCCTGGCGTGCCGCGAGAAATTCGTTAATCAGCTGATTGGTCAAGGATGTTTCGCCATTAATGCTGGATTTTAACACCAGAACGTTTGCCATAAGGGATGCCTCAAGTGAAGGATGGAGGCAGAGACTAACACTGTCTTTTTTCTCTCTGGAGTGACATTATTTTCCTCTATTGTATCCCGTAAGGAACCAATCTGTGCGCGACGATCTGAACGCGATCCCGGTGTTTGTCACCGTGGTCGAGAGCGGTAACTTTGCCAGCGCGGCGACGATCCTCCACGTGACGCGTTCGGCGGTGGGTAAAACCATTGCCCGGCTGGAAGCGCGCCTCGGCGTGGCGTTATTCCAGCGCACCACCCGTCGGCAACTGCTGACGGAAGAGGGGGAGCAATTCTACCACCAGTGCCGGGAAGCGCTGGCGCGCATCCGCGAGGCCGAAGAGGCGCTCCAGCGCGGGAAGGGCGAGGTGCAGGGGCGGCTGCGGATCTCGCTACCGGTGCTGTTTGGTCAGCGCTGCGTGGCGCCGCTGCTGTTCCGCCTGAGCCAGCGCTATCCGTTACTGAAGCTCGAGCTCCACTACAGTGACCGGCAGGTCAATCTGCTGGAGGAGGGGGTTGATCTTGCGGTGCGTATCGGAAACCTGGCCGATACCGGGTCGCTGCGGGCGCGGGCGCTGGGGGAGCATGGCATGGTGCTGTGCGCGGCGGCGGATTACCTGCGACGCCAGCCGCCGCCGCAGACGATCGCCGGGCTGAGCGAGCACCGCACCCTCGGCTATCTGCACAACGGCCAACTGCAAAAATGGCAACTGTACGACCCGCAGCAGGGTGAAGTGCGCTTCAGTCCGGAAACGGGGCTGGTACAGGATGATTTTGCCGCCATCGCGGCGGCGGTGCAGCAGGGAATGGGCATCGCCTGGCTGCCGGACTGGCTGGTGGCCAAGGGGCTTGCCGATGGGGCGCTACAGCAGGTTCTGGCATCCAGTGCCTATGCGCGTTTCGCCATCCACGCGGTGTGGCCGGAGGGGCCGTGGCTGCCGCAAAAAACGCGGGTGGCGATCGATGCTCTGCGGGAAGGACTGCGCCTTGCTAAAAGCACACCGTCCAGCGGTTAAGGGTATCTTAAGGCGTCCGGGCGATAATGACAGAAAGATGACGACTGAGAGCTATCGCTATGAACGCCCTGGAAACCCTGAATCAATCTGTTTTTTTTGCGCTTAACGCGCAGCCTGGCGCCGCGGAGAGTCTGCTGTCGCTGGCGCGTGTTTGTGCCAGCGGTATCGTGTTTATGATGCCGGCGATCGCGCTCGGTCTGTGGTTTCTCGGTGGTCGCGAGGGGCACCGCCAGGCGCTGTTTATGACCCTGTCCGTGGTCATTTCCCTCGGGTTGGGGATGGTGTGCGGGACGCTCTGGTTCCATCCGCGGCCGTTTATGATCCCCCTCGGCCATACCTGGATAAGCCATCCGGCGGATAATAGCTTCCCCAGCGATCACGGTACGGTGATGTTCAGCGCCGCGTTTGCGCTGTTGTCGCTACGCCTGCGGGCGCTTGGCCTGCTGGTGCTGCTGGCTGCGCTGCCGGTGGCCTGGTCGCGCATCTATCTTGGGGTACATTTTCCGCTGGATATGGTGGGCGCGGCCCTGGTCTCCATCGGTGGGGTCATCGTGGCGAAGCGGGTCTGGCAGGCGGTCGGCCCACGGCTGGTGCTGCTGTGCGAGGCCGTCAGCCGGCGGATGTTCTCCTGGCTGCCGGCGCGCTTTACGCCGTAGCCTCAGCGACGAGGCCGTCCGGCACGGGCGGCGCGGCGGTACAGCGTGCTGCGAGCGATACCCAGCATCTGTGCCGCCCGGCTGACGTTACCGTTGACGCTGGCCAGGGTATCGACAATCAACTGCTCGTCATGGGCCTGCAATCCCCCGCGCGGCAGCGGCGCAGGCGCGGTGCGATACGCCTCCGGCAGCGCGTCGGGCGTCAGCGTGTCGCCCTCATCGGCCAGAGCCAGCATCACCTTCAGGACGCTCTGCAGCTGGCGCACGTTTCCCGGCCACGGCAGCTGGCTGAGGTGGACCAGCAGTGCATTTGAAAGCGTCACCCGGCGTGAAACACCGCCCAGATCGCGCCACAGCGCGGCGATAAAGGTTTCCAGCATCGGCCACTCGCGCAGCGGGGGCAGCGCCAGGGCGTACTCCCGCAGGCGCCACAGCAGATCTTCACGGAATTCGCCGGCGCTGACCCGTTGCGTCAGATTGCGGTGGGTGGCGCAGATCAAGGCGAAGTTCACCGGCACGCTGCGGCTGGCGCCCAGCGGCGCCACCTCTTTCTCCTGCAACACCCGCAGGAGCCGCGTCTGCAGCGCCAGCGGCATATCGCCGATCTCATCAAGAAACAGTACCCCGCCCTCAGCCTCGCGGATTTTACCGATATAGCCGTTTTTGCTGGCGCCGGTAAATGCCCCCGGCTGGTAGCCGAAGAGCTCGGATTCGATCAGCGATTCCGGGATGGCCGCGCAGTTGATGGCGACAAATTTGCCGCTGCGCCAGCGGCTGTGCTGATGCAGCGTGCGGCTAACATACTCTTTGCCGCTGCCGGTTTCCCCCTCAATGCAGAGCGCAATGCCGGCGTTGAGCAGCCGCAGCAGCTTTTCGCCTTCGCGCGGACTGGTGAAGGGGAGATGCATGGCCGGCGGGGCGCTTACCGCGACCCGGCGGCGGGTGGGCTCCCGCAGGCGATAGTGATAGCGGCCCTGCGGGGTGGTCAGCGGCAGCGGGACGCTGACCGCCGTTTGCGCCAGCGTCGGAAAAAGCGACGCAAAGGTAAGCTGGCCAAACTGCGCCGCGTTCAGGCCGAACTCGCGCATCGCCAGCCGGTTGCCGGCGGTGAGGACGTTGTCAGAGAAGACCAGCAGCAGCTCCTCGACGCTGTCGAGCTTGTCCACCTGCTGGTGCAGGCTCATCAGCCACTGTTCCGGATGCAGGCTCTGTTTCACCCACAGATATTCAATCTGCTTTGCCGCCGCCTTCACCCAGCCGAAGGTGTGCTGGTGGGGAAAATCCGCCGGGCCGGAAATATCCAGCACGCCGGCAATGCTTCCGTCCGGCCGCTGGAGCGGCATCGCCGCACAGTACAGATTCTGGTTGCGGGTGAGAAAGTGCTGGCGGCCATCGATTTCGCAGCCGTCGTCAATGACCAGCGCGGTGCCAATGGCATTGGTCCCGCGCCCGCTTTCGCTCCACAGGTTACCGGGGGCCAGCGCGACGCGCTGAGCCTTCAGCATCGCCTGGGTATCGCCGACGGTGTGCAACACCAGGCCGCTGGGGTCGGAGAGGATCACCACCGACTGCAGGTCAGCCACCTGGCGCGACAGCGCCTCCACCATCGGCTGCGCCAGCTGCTGCAGGCTGCGGTGGCTGGCGAGCCGGTCCGCCAGTTCCCCGGCGCGCAGACGGGGAAAATCCTCGGTAGCGGGATCCAGACCATAGCGCTGGCAGCGAGACCACGAATCGCTGAGCAGGGGGTTAGCGTTAACCTCTGGTGCGAGAAGATAGGGATTGCCTGGCACAGGGCACCTCAGGGTCGATGTTGCTGTGTTGCAATATTGTAGCTATTTGGTTTATTTGGTGTTGCGATTTGCGACACATAAGTGGACATCCGTGCGACAGCGCTTGCCCGTCTGGTAAATAAATCATCCTAACTCATTAATAAATAATATAAATTATTGGCAATAAAAAACTGGCATAACCCCTGCAAAGTAAGAAGTGTTCGGCGGCAAGTTTAAAAAATCAATATGCCGCCGCGTCTCAACCCTACAGAAGGAGATTTGCGATGCGTTATGCACACCCTGGCCAGCCCGGCGCCCTGGTTTCATTTAAATCTGCTTACGGCAACTTTATTGACGGTAAATTTGTCGAGCCGCTGAGCGGTGAATTCTTTATGAATACCTCCCCGGTCGACGGCAGCAACATTGCGCAGTTTCCCCGCTCGGACGCCAAAGACATTGAGTTCGCCCTCGATGCCGCTCACCGTGCGGCGCCAGCGTGGGGTAAAACGTCAGTGCAGCAGCGCTCCAGGCTGCTGCTACAGGTCGCCGATCGTATTGAACAGCACCTTGAGTATCTGGCCGTCGCGGAGAGCTGGGACAACGGGAAACCGATCCGCGAAACCCTGAATGCCGACCTGCCGCTGGCGGTGGACCATTTCCGCTACTTCGCCGGCTGCCTGCGCGCCCAGGAGGGGAGCACCGCCGAGATTGACGAAACGACGGTGGCCTATCATTTCCATGAACCGCTGGGGGTGGTTGGACAGATTATCCCGTGGAACTTCCCGCTGCTGATGGCCGCGTGGAAGCTGGCCCCGGCCCTGGCGGCGGGTAACTGCGTGGTGCTCAAGCCGGCTGAACAGACGCCGCTGAGCATTACCCTGCTGCTGGAGCTGATCGGCGATCTGTTCCCGGCCGGGGTGCTTAACGTGGTGCAGGGATTCGGCAAAGAGGCGGGCGAGGCGCTGGCCACCAGCAAGCGTATCGCCAAGCTGGCGTTTACCGGCTCCACGTCGGTCGGCCGGCACATTCTCGCCTGTGCGGCGGAGAATATTATCCCGTGCACTGTCGAGCTGGGAGGAAAATCGCCCAACATCTACTTTGCCGACGTGATGGACGGCGAAGAAGAGTTTATTGAAAAGGCGGTGGAGGGGCTGGTGCTTGGCTTCTTCAACCAGGGTGAGGTCTGTACCTGCCCGTCGCGGGCGCTGATCCATGAATCCATCTATGAACCCTTTATGGCGCGGGTGATGGATAAAGTGGCGCAGATCCGCCGTGGCGATCCGTTAGATACCAACACCATGATCGGCGCGCAGGCTTCCCGCCAACAGTTCGATAAGATCCTCTCCTATATTCAGATTGCCCGCGAAGAGGGCGGACAAATCCTGACCGGCGGCGAGCGGGCGGTCATCGCCCCGGCGCTGGATAACGGTTTTTATATTCAGCCCACGCTGATTAAAGGCCGCAATGATATGCGCAGCTTCCAGGAGGAGATCTTTGGGCCGGTGATCGGGGTGACCACCTTTAAGGACGAAGCGGAAGCGCTGACCATCGCCAATGAGACCCAGTTTGGCCTTGGCGCCGGGGTCTGGACGCGGGATACCAACCTCGCCTATCGTATGGGCCGCGGGATTAAAGCCGGTCGCGTATGGACCAACTGCTATCATATCTACCCGGCTCATGCGGCGTTCGGTGGCTATAAACAGTCCGGCGTCGGCCGGGAAACGCACAAGATGGCGCTGGATGCCTATCAGCAAACCAAAAACCTGCTGGTGAGCTACGGCACCGCGCCACTGGGTCTGTTCTGAGGACATTCCCGCGCGTCTGACCCATCCTCTATCCGCAATCCGTCCGGGTTGCGGATTTTTTTTAACTGCAAAATAACCCTGCTATTTAGTCGACTTTATTGAGCGGCATGACCAATACATTCACGCTGTTGATGTAACATCTTTCACTTGAAAATAAAAAGAGTTCCACAACAAGAAATTATGCGCACTGAGGCGGACACTTGCGCTTCATTTATGTAGAAATGATGAATATTAATACCAGGAAAATTCCTAATTTTCCTCTACTACCGATCGGAAGCACGATAAAACAAGACGACTTTTTGGGCGATTACTTTTAAATTTGTTAATGGCTTTGATCTGTTGTTGTTTGAACGTGTTTAATTACCGTTTGTATAGATATGTAAATTAACATTGAAAAGGCATTTCAAAAATAAATTCTATGACGCCGATAATTCTTAACTTATCCGCAACATTGCGTTGGGTTGCCTTTTGGTGGGACCGGTAATATATTTATTTCGCACACCAAAATAACTCTTTGTCTTCTGTTTTTTATTATTAGCGACACTTTGTCGAAATAAAGCAGAGTGAGAGAGCGTGTGCCTACTATCCTGCGGAAGGAACGCAATGAACATTTACAGGGAGGAACTGATGAGCAGCTTCGCGATAGCCATGCGCTATTGTCGATGACTGTGCGATATATTCGTTAACGATGAGATAAATAATGAAATCCCAACTTCGTATTATGGCAATTCTCATGGGCGCGCTGGTTTCTGGTGCGGCAATTTCTGGCAATACGCAACCGGCAAGATCGACAATGACCGTTAACCCAGGCGCCAGCGCAGGCACTCAGGGTACCGGTGGGCAGGTGATTTTTAACGGCTCTATTACCGACAGCTCCTGCAACGTCGACAGCGGTTCAACCGGCCAGACCGTGGATCTGGGCAAATGGGCCAGCAGCTATTTTACCGGCACCGGCTCCGAAACCACCAAAACTCCCTTCCATATCAAAGTCAAAGATTGCCCGGCCAGCGTGGCCAAGGTTGCGGTGCTGTTTGACGGCGCGCGCGATCAGTCTGATACCACTCTGCTGGCCACCAATGGCGGCGCCACCGGCGTGGCGATCAAGCTGTATGAAGACGACCAGAACACGGCGGTCAGCCTCGGCAAAGTGTCCAAAGATCACCCGGTCGTCGCGGGCGCCACTGCCGGCACCGGCTCTGCTGACCTCGAGTTTTACGCCGACTATGTCTCTACCGGGGCCGTGGCGGCGGGTGATGCCAACGGTACGGCTAATTTCAATATGATTTATAACTAATCTTATTGCGCGTTATTCAGAGCCAGTTCATTGCATCTGGATCCATAGCAGTCTGTTGAAACGTTAATGGCGAAGCAGTCGCGATATATATTCGTGACGGTATTGTTGTTCCTGCTAATTATCTCAGTGGTTACTGGCTCTGTTATTTGCTGCTTTATTTTATTGTCTGTTCAACCTTTACCTGATGGTTATTAATGATGAAGAAAATAATTGCCGTTGCGGCCTTTCTGCTGTGCTCCACAGCAGCGCAGGCCGGTATTGTCATGGGTGGAACCCGTGTGATTTATCAGGAAGGGAAGCGTGAAGCCGCTATTTCAGTCACCAATGCCGATACCCATACGCCGTATCTGGTGCAGTCGTGGGTGGAAAATTACGCGGAAAATGACAAGAGCAAGGTGCCCTTTATTGTGACCCCACCGCTGTTCCGTCTCGATCCGGAGCAGAATAACGTCCTGCGTATTAACTTTATTGGCGCGTCGCTACCCGGCGATCGTGAGTCGGTGTTTTGGCTGAACGTCAAAAGTATTTCTCCGACGCCGCAGGGCGAGGTGAATAAGCTGCAGGTCAATATTAAGTCGAAATTCAAAATCTTCTATCGGCCCAATGGCCTGGCGGGCGACCCGGCAAAAGCCTGGCAGCAACTGAAGTTTACCCAGTCCGGCGGTCATCTGACGGTGGCAAACCCCACCCCGTATTTTGTCTCTTTTTACTCCGTCGCGGTGGGCGGGCAGAGCATCGACGAGCCAGGCATGGTGGCCCCCTTCGGCCAGAAAACGTGGCCGGTGAGCGGGCACGGCACCGTCAAATGGCGGGCGATTAACGACTACGGCGGTATCAGCGATTTCGCCCAGCAGTAATTCCCTTTGTGATGATATGACCGGACGGCGCCAGCATGAAAAGAACAACAACAGCGAAGGTGCGGGAATATGCCGCAATGCCAGTGGCCGCCAGCCGGGCACTGGCGCTGGCGACGGTACCGACGATGATGTTTTGTCTCAGCCCGCTGAACCGGGCGCTGGCCGACGACTATTTTGACCCGGCGGCGCTGGAGTTTGCCGATCCGCAGCAGCAAACCTCCGACCTGCACTATTTCGCCAAACCCGGCGGGCAGCAGCCGGGTACTTACTCTGTCACCGTGGTGGTTAACGACCAGGAGCTGGGCCAGGCCGATATTACGTTTGTTGACGATGGCGGGAAGCTGCAGCCGGTGCTGACGCCCGCTCAGCTGGCGGATTATGGGGTCAACGTCAGCGCCTTTCCCGTCTTTCAAACGCTGCATGAAGGAGAGACCTTCACTCGTATCGAGAAGTTTATTCCCGATGCCAGCAGTCGGTTCACCTTTTCTAACCAGCGCCTGACGTTGAGTATTCCCCAGGCGGCGATGAATGTGCAAAGCCGCGGCTATGTCGATCCGTCGCGCTGGGACGATGGCGTGCCCGCCGCGTTTGTTGATTACTATTTTTCCGGTGCGCAGATCAAGAGTGCCGATGACGGGGAGAGTAGCCGCTCGAACTACCTCAATTTACGCAGCGGCGTGAACCTGGGCGCCTGGCGGCTGCGCAATGTTTCCTCGATGCAGTACGACCAGCAGCGTCGGCACTGGGATTCACAGAGTACCTGGCTGCAGCGCGACGTCCGCTCGCTG
The DNA here is from genome assembly GCF_002810615.1 of Klebsiella sp. G-Nf4. Taxonomy (NCBI): domain Bacteria; kingdom Pseudomonadati; phylum Pseudomonadota; class Gammaproteobacteria; order Enterobacterales; family Enterobacteriaceae; genus Klebsiella; species Klebsiella sp. G-Nf4. The sequence continues at coordinate 367,508 of NZ_PION01000002.1, forward strand.
AAGAGTCTGCTGCGGATCGGCGATACCTATACCACTGGCGATGTCTTTGACAGCATCCCCTTTCGCGGCGTCCAGTTGATGTCTGACGATGAGATGCTCCCGGACAGCCAGCGCGGCTTTGCCCCCACTATCCGCGGCGTGGCGCACAGCAATGCCAAAGTGACCGTCTCTCAGCACGGGTATGTGATCTACGAGACCTTCGTGTCGCCGGGGGCATTTGCCATCAGCGATCTTTACCCCACCTCGCAGAGCGGCGATCTGGAGGTAAAGGTGACCGAGAGCAATGGCGCCGTGCGCACCTTCACTCAGCCCTATTCCGCAGTTCCTTTTATGCTGCGCGAAGGGCGCGGCAAATTCAGCCTTAGCGCCGGGCGCTACCATTCGGGGGCGGATACCGTCCGCTCGCCGGAATTCCTGCAGGGAACCCTGTTCTACGGTCTGTCGGCGGGATTTACTCTCTACGGCGGTACGCAACTGGCGCAGGACTATCAGTCCTGGGCGCTGGGCCTGGGTCGCGGCTTCGGCGAGTTCGGGTCGCTGGGAGGCGACGTAACCCAGGCCGTCACCCGCACGCCGTCGGGCAAGCGCTACGAGGGCCATTCGCTGCGCACCCAGTATCAGAAAGATTTTGTCAGCTCGGGGACCTCGTTTAGCCTCGCCAGCTACCGCTACTCCTCCAGCGGTTATTACGATTTTGCCGAAGCCAGCGCGCTGGAAAGCGAGCAGGGGCAGGTGGACAACCGGCGTCGCCGGGAAGAGCTGTCGGTGACACAAAGCCTTGGCGGCCTCGGCAGTCTGGCGATCTCCGCCTGGTCGCAGGATTACTGGCACCGGCAGAGCCGGGATGAGACGGTACACCTCGGGTTCTACAGCGCCTGGAAGGGGATCTCCTGGGGCGTGGGCTATTACTACACCCGCGCCAGCAATCAGGAAAAAAATGACCGTTCCTGGTCATTTAATATCAACATCCCGCTGGGCGGCCCGCTGTCCGACAGCGCGGTAAGCTATAACACCACCTCGGACAGCAATGGCTATACCTCGCAGCAGGTCTCGCTGTATGGCGCGGTGCCGACGCGGCCAAATCTGTTCTATTCGGTCCAGCAGGGCTATGGCAACCAGGGGCGAGGCAGCAACAGCAGCGTCGCCATGGACTACCACGGCGGCTTCGGCAACGCCCAGCTCGGCTATCGTCATGACGCCGCCAGCAACCAGCTGACCTGGGGAGGCGCCGGCTCGGTGGTCGCGCATCCGCACGGCGTCACCTTCGGCCAGACGGTGGGCGAGAGCTTCGCCATCGTCCGCGCGCCGGGGGCCGCTGGGGTGGCGGTACAAAACGGCAACAATGTGCACACCGACTGGCGCGGCTATGCCGTGGTGCCATCCCTGACCGCCTACCGGAAAAATGTCATTACCCTCGACACAGAGTCGATGGCCGACGATACCGACGTCGATCAGGAGGGGCAGACCGTGATCCCCGGCGGCGGCGCGGTGGTGATGGCCAACTACCGGACCCACATTGGCAACCGGGTGCTGTTTACCCTGCGCAATGCCCAGGGGCCGTTGCCGTTTGGCGCCAGCGCGCGGCTGGTCACGGCGGAGGAGAGCGGCAATGCGCCGGGCGGCATGGTGGCTGACGGTGGGCAGGTGTACCTCAGCGGCGTGCCGCAGGAGGGGACCCTGGCGGTGAGCTGGGTCGTTAACAACCAGTCGCAGAGCTGCACGCTGCATTTTCAACTTCCGGATAACCCACAGCAGAGTCTGAATACGGTGAAAACCGTCTCCGGGCTGTGCCAGACACGCTGAGGCGGCTATGAAATCTGTTTTTCGTCTACTTCCTGTTCTCTTTCTGCTGGCGCTGAGTGGTTACCTCCCCGGCGTGCGGGCTGAAACCTGCCGCGCGAATATCGGCCAGACCACGGTCAATATTCCTAATATCAAGTATTTACCCACGCTGCCGGTCAATACCCAGATGACCAGCGCGATGGCGGATAACGGCAGCGGGATCCCCTTTTCCTGCGACCTGCAGCTGCCGACGGCGAGCGCCAAACGCATCGTCTATAAGCAACTGAAAACCGGCGGCTCGCCGGTGGTGATTAACGGACAGCACGTCTACCCCAGCGCCATCGACGGCATCGGTTACTCGCTCAGCTTTCAGTGCGCGGGCGGCCCGATGCGCGCTATCGACGGCAGCCACTCCGCGGGCGGCGAGTCGGTGGTGGTGTGCGACAGCGCAATGCTTCCGGCGCTGATGACGCAGCAGCAAACCACGGTCAGGATCGCGGTGACCTTCTATAAAACCGGGACGGTGCAGCTGGCGGACGGGACGCACACCAACTCGCCGTCGCTGCCGCAGGTGGGGGAGATGACCATTGAGCAGCAGGCCAGCGGGAGCGCCAGCTATGTCGCCAGCGCGCCGGTCAGTATTGATATGGCGGCCCTGAACGTGGACATCGGCAGCAGCGGCAGCTGTCAGGTAGCGACGTCGACGATCCAGGTCACTCTGGGCACGGTAAACCGGGCGGAGTTTCACGGTAAAGGGAGTACCGGCGGCCAGGCGAAGCGCTTTTCGATCCCGGTGTTCTGCCCGTCGCCGACCGACGTGCGCATCGGCTTTTTCGGCGTCAGCGTGGAGAGCGATACCCTGGCCCTGAGCAAGGCCAGCAACAGCGCCAGCGGCGTCGGCGTGAAGCTGACCTACGGCAATAACCCCGGCGCGGCGGTCTCTGATGGCACCAGCGTTAAGATCAATGAGGCCAGCAACTTGCCGATCCTGAAAAGGGTGACCGGCGCCAACGCCGGTACCGCCGAAGCGATCAATTTTAACGCCCAGTATGTGCAGACTGACGCCACGGTGGGGGCGGGCACGGCCAACAGCATGGTTACCTTCGCCCTGGAGTATAACTAACCCGGTGCGGCGTTATTCAAAGGTCACGGTGATTTTGGCCGTCGCGGAAAAAGGACCCAGCTTCGGCGTTCTCGACAACCAGAGCAGCCCCGCCGTATAGGTGCTCGCGAGGGTCGCGCCAGTTGCCAGCGTAAAGTGAATCGGAGCATTCATCTCAATACGTGGAAGCATGCTGGCGTTTGGCGAGATGACGATGCCGAAGCCGCTATCCGGCTGTGGCAAAATAATGGCGCTCTCCTGTACCGTATTGGTGGAGCTAAACGTAGTCAGCATAGGTTCGGTCCCGCATTCACTGCCGTTACCCTGCTTGACCAGACCATAGGTGACGGTAAATGGGCGTGTTTTTTCATAGTAGCCCGGTCGGGCGTTACCGGCAGGAATATCGCCAAAGTTAATTTCGCTTGGCGAAATAGATACCGTGGGGACGCAGGCCATCGTGCTGATACGGTTCAGGCCGGTAATGAAAAGATTATAGTTGGCGCCAGCGGTGCCGTTACGTAGACCGCCTTGACCATCTACCTGAAAAAGCGACAATTTAAGGTTATCGGCTATTTTACCATCCCCGGTCACGCTGCGGCCCGTCGAGACGATATAGACCTGGTAAACCAGGCTGAATGTCTGCGCAATGGCCGGGGACTTGCAGGTATTACCGCTTTTATCACACAGCGTCGCCGGGCCAATCTCCACGGATGTTTTATTTTGTAGCAGATGGTCGACGCCGTTGTAAGTAATGCCTATTTGGATAAAGTTGGGCAAGCTGCTGGCTTTATTTTCCGGATCCAGCCAGAAATAAGCGCTTTCACCGTTCGGAAAATTATCAGTATCTTCGCAGGTGAAGGTGGCGGTAATAGGACTGGAGACCCATATCTTTTTATTGGCAATAAGCTCGCTGCTGGAGACTTTAATGATGTTCTCGATATTCACGACTTCGCTGATCGTGGACGAGGTGGTCTTGCAGGTCAGCGCCTGCGCCGGGAAGGCGCTCAGCATGAACAGAACGGAAAGCCATGTCAGAAATAACGTATCGCTAAGTCGGCGCATAATTACCTCGTGGGGGTTACTGTGCAGATTAAGGATAATTCACGCCAGGCCGTCGCCTGCTGAGGCTCCTGGCGCAGTTCGGGCAGGGTGATTTCGCAGCTTTGCTGGTGCGTTTCGCCCCATTTCATCTGCAGCTTTTCGCCTGAATCGACGCCGCTGACATAAACTTCCCCTCCCGGGCCGACCAGACCATTGCTGATCCCACTGGCGCGATAGAGCTGTGCGCCCAATGGTGGATAGCTCCCGTCGGCGAGGGTGGTATGGATCAGCACGCTATATCCCCGGAATGTATCAAAGCGCACCCGGGTAATTGCCCCGCGGGTAGGCACGGTATCCGCCACTGCGTTAGGGACATCAAGAAAGGCATCGAAGTCCTGAGGGTTGAGAGCGACAGAATTGACCCGATAGGGAACGCTTTGTGGTACGACAGCGTAGCCGAATGGATCGATGCGCACGCCGGTCTGATTCTCTATCCCTACCCCCTGAGCGTCTTTGGCTTCCACCAGCGCAAAGGTTGATCCCAGCGGTTGAGAGAGGGTAACGCCGCCGCGGTGTGCCACCACGCCGCCGCTCAGATTCAGACTCGCCTGACGGTTGCTTTTGCTGTAGGCGTAGCCGGTATATAGATTACCGTACTGGCCGAGATAACCCAGGCTGGCGCTGTTGGTGGTATGGCTGGTGTCGTCATAGGCGCTGGTGACGGCCCAGCTCAGGCGACCATCATCGAGCAGAGCGCCGTTTACCCCAGCCTGCCCGGAAGTGCCAGAAGATTTACTGTGGGCGAGGGTAAATGCGGTATTGATCCGGCGGTTTTCTTGCAGAGTAAAAGGGATGGAAACGCGCAATGTGATGCTGTTGTCGTCATGCGTGAAGTGGCTACGCGTATTCTGATAGTACAGACCATAGTTCACGTTATGGATAGTGGTATTAAAGCCCGCTTGCAGAGAGATATCGCTTCCTGAGCTATTCCAGTAATTTTGCTGGCTGAAGTTAAGGAAGAAAGCGCTGTTCTTACCGAGAGTTTGCCGGGCAGAAATATCAAAGCGATGCTTTTTATTATAAAACCAGGACGTGTAATAGTGTTGGGGAGCGCTTGCCTGCCAGCTTTCGTCTTCGTCTGAGGGCCAGTAATCATTTTCGTACAGGCCATTGTGCCAGCGTCGACGCTCGTTAACCGCATCGCTGAGGCTATAATAACCTGCGGTTGAGTAACGGTAGCCCGCGATTTGAAAGTCGGTCTTGCTCGATAAAAAGGATTTAGCATACAGAAAACGCACGCTCCCTCCCTGCTTGCGCTGGCCACTCGCCAGCGTCGTTCCCGCCAGCGTATAGTCGGCTGAGAGGGCGCCAATCTCCCCCAGATTGCTACCGACGCCAAAGGCGCCGGCGCGATAGTTCTCTGCTGCAAGGGCGCCACCGTATAGTGTGAAGGTATTATTCAGGCCATAAGAGAGCGAACTTTGCATCAGGGCGGGAGCATAGCCGTCAGCGCCGTCATGATACTTCCCCGCCGACAGCTGATAATTCCATTGGCCTGCCCGCACCAGCTGTGGCAGGGTGGTGTAAGCGACAGTAAAGGTCGTCTGGCTACCGTCGGCTTCAATGACGGTCACGTAGAAATCACCGCTGCGGTTAACGGCGCTGATATCATTTAGCTCAAAGGGACCGGCTGGGACGTTCTCGCTGTAAATCAGATAGTTGTTCTGCCGTACTTCCACCCGGGCATTGCTGTTGGCCACACCTCGAATGACCGGCGCGAAGCCGGTCTGGCTGCTGGGGCGCATTTCGGCGTCGGTGCCAAGCTGTACGCCGCGAAACTGGACGCTATCGAAGACGCTGTTGTCGGTACTGGTCTGGCCGACGACAAGCCGGCTGCGCCAGGGAATGATGTTCGTTTCCGCCCAACTGGCGATACTTTGCCACTTATCCGCCTGCCCGCTGAACTTATTCCAGTAAGCATTATTGCGAAATCGCCACGATGCAATATTGATCCCGCTGTTTAGCGAAAGATATTGATACTGGTGACTGCCCCTGTCGCCATTATTGGCATCGGTAGAATAGCTGTAGTTGACGAAAGCAGCGTTAATACCTTCATCAAAGCGCATGGGGGAAACATAGTCACGGGGATAGTGCTCAATATATTGCTGAGGGATATGAATGATCAGCCGATGATTAGCGATATCCAGCTGTTGCTCTGCCTGGCCGATCGTCTGCGATAGCGCGAAACAGGGCTGGTGGTCATCATTAATCTTGACTCCATAGCGGATATATTCCGCCGCGCTCAGGCAGGGGGCCAACCCGCCGTGTGCGCTATCCTCTGAAAAGCGAACGGGACGACTGTCCACTAGCAGATCGTTAATGTAAATATTAACGTCATAGGTGCCCGGTATGACGTCGCTATCGCTGGCGACAAACTGATTAAAAGCCAGCGGGTCGATACCGTTCACAAACTGGGCATTGTAGCGTTCCGCACTGTCTGCCGGTAACGTGACGGAGATTAACCATGCGCTGGCAAAATAGCGTAATTTAATATCGTCCATCACTCTATCTCCCTAAAGAGGTGCGACGTTTATTTTTTTATTGGAATATCAACAACGGCGCCGTAATCATTAATATATTTCATTTTGTGCAAGCGCTGCATGCTTGCGATATTGACAGCGTGATGACTGTACGGCAGCAACATAAAATTTTTCAGAGGATAGATTTTGCCTTTGTTATCGATCACCTCGGCATTAATAACAGTAACATGCAGTGGACTGTTGTTAGTAAAAGATAACGTGTTAGCGCTTTGCTGCCACTGCAGATTTTCAACAGCTTTGGTCAACGATGTGGCAATCCCTTGCGGGCGATAAAATAGTTTTAATCGGGTGCGAATCGCGAACTGCAGAATGTTATTCCCCTCAGGCGCAGGAGGGACCTCCTGAATATTCACCCAAAACAGACTTTCCCTGTCGACAGGAAGACCGGTTCCTGAGTAAATAAAGCGAAGTTGTGCCGATTGCTCGGGGCGTAATTTGACCAGGGGCGGCGTTGCCACAATGGGTAAGCCGCTGCTGGGGGTCTCCGGACCCGTATCAAGCCAGGTCTGGACGATATAGTTTTTGCTGCTTCGGTTGTTAATTTTCAGACTGGCCGATTTATCTTTGCCCGAATAAATGACCCGTGAGGCATCGATGGTAATGGCCGCCTGGGTCTGAAAAGCCAAAGCGCCTATGATCACTGCCAGCAGCGTTTTCATATCTTACCCCTTATCCGCGTCGTGCCGTCCCTGGCCAAGAGTTAGTTCTGCATAATGGTAAACCTGGCGGTCGCATTGCCGTCGCCAGCTTTGACGTTTGTTTTATCCCAGGTGTAGTAATAGGCTTTCAGGTTGAAGGTACCGGAGCCGCCATCGGCATCGATCGTAATGCTCGGGTCGACGTCGGGATCGAAAGGTTTATCGAGCGTGACTGGGGTATTATCGCGGGCGGTTAGCTTAATGCCGACTTTTTCAGCCGAATCCGGATCCGCATCGAGAGCCAGTACGTTAGTGATAGGCGCGTCGGTGGCTGATGCGCCGTCGAGCACAATATAGTACGTGCCCTCTTCACAATTTTTGACGCTAATATTGACCCCAACTTCTGGTCCGGTACCATTGGTATCATTTTTTAATTTAGACAGCGGAACAGAGCCCATCTTAACCTCAATGACACCTTGCGCATTGGCGCCTTCCAGTTCGCAAGTTGAGTTGACAATTTTACCGACAAAATTCAGCGTACCGTCCGCCGCAGTGGCATAGTGTGAGGTCAAGCCGACGAGTGCCATTGCCAGGCAAAGTGATTTCATTTTCATAGCCAATTCCTTCTGTTGTGACCCTGGGAAGCTAATAGCCAGGCATACTCATTGACGCTGCGTAAGCCGTTAGCTCTGTTGTTGTGATAGCCATAAAGCGTACTTATCCCCCCTCCAGGGAGTGCAGGAAATGATACAGACCTGCGATATTGCGGACATTGAGTTTCTGGTAGATGTTTCTCCGATAGTGACTGATCATCATATTGCTAAGATCGGTGGCCTGAGCAATTTTTTTATTATTTAAACCTGAGATGATGTAGGGGAGAAGAGAGTCCTCCTGTTTCGTAAGTTTAATATTGACACAACTGTCCAGCGAGCTAATTGATTTTCTGAACACTTTAATACAGCGATGATCAGACGCATTCTGTAAATATTTCTGCAGCCGTTGGGTAACATCTATATAATCAAGCACGATCGTCGAAATAGAGTTTATGATAATGTTTTCGACTGGATCGGCAAGAATCTCACTTTTAACGACAAAAACGATATCGCCATGAATGATCTTTTTTTTACGATAGAGCAGTGCGGCTAATTGTTGAATGTCCGGGTGGCTATAGTCCACGATAATGGTTCTGGCTATGGTTAGACTTTTCTCATTCACGTCAGAAATATTATCCAGAAACAATGCTTGACTATACCGACGTTGAGCACTCATGGTCATGTTAACAAGAGACCGGATGCCGTTAATAAAAAATTTATTGGCGGAAATGATAATAATCATAATGTATTTCCTTATACACTGCTTCTGTAACTAAGTATTACTGCTGGAGGAGGGAGGAGTAAATAAGATGATAAGCAGGATCATTAGAAAAATCCTAACGAAAGTTGTTGCATGAAGTGTTTTTAGTTATTAATCAGAAGGTTGTGATTTAACATTCAACTATTAAATCATAAGGGGAAGGTAAAACAAGCGATAAGAAATAATATATTAAACGTATGGCCAGCAATAAAATATGAATGTGCTGCGGGGCATTTTACTGAAAGTCAAAACAACCAGCAAGCTCGTAGCGAGAAAGAAGATTAATTATCATTTTGCCCCACGCCGGGTTGTATGTCCCGATGATTAAAAATAGGATGAATGCCCTGGCACATGCTGCGGATGGTGTTGACTGATAAGCGGCCGATCACCCCGGCGCGAAAACCCGATAACGATAAGGATGGCGAGATGAAACTGACGGTGGGGCTGGCGCTGACGCTGGCGATAATGACCTGCGGCGCCCAGGCGCGTGATATGCAAACCATCGAGCACAGCGGTGAGCTGAAGGTGGGCGTGCCGGGCGATTATGCCCCGCTGGCGTTTCGCAATGCCGCCGGCGAGCTGCAGGGCTATGACGTGGACATGGCCCGCGATCTCGGGCGCACGCTGGGGCTGAAGGTGAGCTTCGTCTACACCAGCTGGCCCGTGCTCGCCGCCGATCTGCAGGCGGACAAGTTTGATATTGCGATGGGCGGCGTGACGCAGACTCCGGCGCGGGCGAAGGACTTCGCCCTCAGCCACCCGGTAGTGGCAAACGGTAAAATCGCCTTAGCCAACTGCCAGGCCGCCCCGCGGCTCGGCTCGCTGGAGAAGATTGACCGCCCGGAGGTGAAGGTGGTCGTCAACCCTGGCGGCACAAACCAGAGCTTTGTCGATGAGCATATTAAGCAGGCGCAGATCATTCGCGTGCAGAACAACGTCGACAACCTGGAGGCGCTGCGGCAGAAAACGGCCGATATGATGGTGACTGACCTGATCGAAGGCGACTACTACCAGAGCAAAGAGCCCGGCGTGTTCTGCGTTGCTAACGAAACGCCGTTTGCCGGCACCGCCAGCGACAAAGTGTATATGATGAATAAAGATAACCCGGCGCTGCTGGAGAAAGTGAACCAGTGGCTGGATAGCCAGGACAAAGAGGTTCTCAAACGGAAGTGGAAAATTCGCGGTTAACCGCTGAGCTAAGAGGGGAGAGGGTCTCCCCTGCGATTCAGAGAATATCATCCACCACGCCGCCGTCGACGCGCAGCGCGGCGCCGGAGGTGGCCGATGCCTGCGGCGAGCAGATGTAGACCACCATATTGGCGACCTCTTCCACCGAGGCCGCCCGCTGGATCACCGAACTCGGACGATGGGTCATGACAAATGCTTTCGCCAGTTCCTCCAGCGACTGGCCGGTTTTCGCCACGTCGTCTTTCAGCATTTCGGCAAAGCCGTCGGAAATCGTCGGCCCAGGCAGAACGCTGTTAACGGTCACTCCGCTGCCGGCGACATATTTCGCCAGGCCGCGGGCCAGCGACAGCTGCGCGGTCTTGGTCACGCCATAATGGATCATGTCCGCCGGGATATTGCGCGCCGATTCTGAGGAGATAAACACCACCCGCCCCCAGCCTTTACTGACCATCGCCGGGAGCAGCCCCCGCGACAGGCGTACGCCGGACATGACGTTGGTCTGCCAGTAGTTGTCCCAGGTCGCGTCGTCGGTGGCGTAGAAATCCTGCGGGCCATAGATCCCGGCATTATTGACCAGGATATCGACGCCGGTCACCGCCCGCAGCAGCTGCGCTGCGCCGTCGGCGTCGCTGAGGTCGGCGATGGCGGGGCGCGCCTTCACGCCCGGCACCTCATTTTGCAGACGAGCGATCGCGGCGTTCACGCTTTGCTCGCTGCGCCCGTTAATGATGACCTCTGCACCGCTCTCCGCCAGGCCTTTGGCAATGGCGAAGCCAATCCCCGCCGTGGAGGCGGTGACCAGTGCGACTTTCCCCGCTAAATCAATCTTCATGTTCCTGCCTTCTGGTTATGGATCTCCCATTAAGCGTAGCAGCGGCGGTATGGTTGGGGATCAGTAACCGGCGTGCTTATTGACCAGGTTTTTCAGCGGCAGTCCACGGCGCTGGCGCTGAATGTTCTCCAGCAGCTGGCGGGCGATCACCTCAGCAGGGGCCGCAGAGGCCATATGCGGGGTGATGACCACCTGCGGATGGCGCCACAGCGGATCGTCCGCCGGCAATGGCTCCTGCGGGAAGACGTCGAGCACCGCCCCGGCGAGCTGTCCGCTCTCCAGCGCCGCCAGCACATCTTCATTGACCATATGCTCCCCGCGGCCGCAGTTGATCAACACCGCCCCGGCGGGTAGCTGGTTGAACAGCGGCGCGGCGAGGATACCGCGGGTCTGCGCGGTGAGCGGCAGGAGGTTAATCAGCCCGTCAAGCGATCCAAGGAAGTTGCCGAGCGCCTCCTCGCCGCGATAGCAGGTGACGCCAGCCAGCTGCTTTTCACTGCGCGACCAGCCGGAGACCCGATAGCCGAGGCGGGCCAGCTGGTCAGCGATATAGCCGCCAATTTCGCCCAGACCCATAATGCCGATATGGAAGTCGGCGGCGGCGCGCTGGGGATAGAGCTTCCAGGTTTGGGTTCGCTGGTGGGCCAGCGCCCGGTCGAAATGGCGCTGAAACCACAGGACGCTCCACAGGGCATATTCGAACATGCCGTGGCGAAAATCTTCATCGATCACCCGGCACAGCGGGATCTCGCTGGCGAACAGCGCGGGCGGCAGATGATCGACCCCGGCGGACGCGGCCTGGATCAGCTTCAGCCCCGGCGAGCGGCTCAGCAGCTGCGGGTCCGGGAACCAGCAGCTGGCGTACTGGGCGTCGCGCGCCGCCTGGTGATGGGGCAGAAGCGCCGTGACGTCGGGAAACTGCTGCAGGGCGGCGCAAATATCGCGGGCGAAATCCGCGTCGTTACAATCCACAACGATAGTGATATCAGACATAGGCGTTAGTCTTTGTAAGAGGTATCGAGACGGTCAAGACGGCGCAGCCACGCCTGCCAGACCTGTTGACGTTCATGCTCCACGCCCATCAGCTGCTCGCAGGCGTGCTGGCTGAGGTGCGGAGCGATGGTGTGGATCGGGCTGAGGGCCGCCAGCTGGGCGGTGGCCATCTGGATCTCGCAGGCGCGGTTCAGGTAGTACATGATGTAAAACGCGTCAGCCACGGTGCGGCCCACCGACAGCAGGCCGTGGCTCTGCAGGATCATGGCGATATTATTCCCCAGCGAGCGCTGGATGCGCGCCCGTTCGTCGAGGTCAAAAGCCACCCCTTCATAGGGATGGTAGCCGACGCGCTGGTAAAACTCGGTGCTGATCTGGTTGAGCTGCAGCAGGCCGTCCTCGCAGGCGGCCACCGCCATTCCCGGCAGCGTATGGGTGTGGATCACGCAGTGGGCGTCTTCCCGGGCCATATGCACCGCGCTGTGGATGGTGAACCCCGCCGAGTTAGCTGGCGCGTCGCCCTCTACGACCTTGCCCTGCATATCCACCACGATCAGGTTGCTGGCGGTGACTTCGTCAAACATCATGCCGAAGGGGTTAATTAAAAAACGCGGCTCGCCATCGCCGGGCAGGCGCACGGAGAAGTGGGTGTAGAGGGTATCCTCCCAGCCGAACAGCGCTGCCAGCCGGTAGGCGGCGGCCAGCTGCTGGCGCAGGTGTTGCTCAGTTGCCATTTAGCGTACTCCCATAAATTCACGGATTCGTTGCAGAGAAGGGGCCTCCAGCGGGCTGCGGATCACCTGCGGGGCGATATCGGCCTGCACCACGCCGTTCTCCATCAGCACTACGCGGTCGGAAATCGACAGGGCGAAGTCCATCTCGTGAGTGACAATCAGCATGGTCATGCCTTCGCGGGCCAGCGACTGAATGACCTTCAGTACTTCGCCTACCAGCTCCGGATCCAGCGCCGAGGTTGGCTCGTCAAACAGCATAATGTCCGGCTTCAGCGCCAGCGCCCGGGCGATCGCCACGCGCTGCTGCTGGCCGCCGGAGAGCTGCCAGGGGTATTTGTGGGCATGGGCCAGCAGGCCGACGCGGTCGAGCAGCACCAGGGCCTGTTCTCTGGCGACCGGCTGGTCCAGCAGCTGGTGATAGCGCGGGGCCAGCATCACGTTGTCGAGCACCGTACGGTGGGGGAACAGGTTGAAGCTCTGGAAGACCATGCCGATGCGCCGCACCCCGGCGCGCATCTGGCGCTTATCAACGATGGCTCCGCCTTTCAGATAGTCTTCGCCGTAGAGAATGATCTCCCCGCCATCAATGCTTTCGAGGGCGTTGATGGTGCGGATCAGGGTGGTTTTGCCGGAGCCGGACGGGCCGATGATGCTGATCACCTCCCCGTTCTCCACCTGCAGATCGATGCCTTTCAGCACCTCATGCTGACCCCAGGATTTGCGGATGCCCCGCAGATCGAGCGCTGGCGGCGCGCCGTTGACGGCCGGGGTTTTGATCTCCTCCGTCAGCGCCGGCAGGCTCTGGCGCAGCGCCTGGCATTCCGCCTCGCTGAGGGTTTGCGGACGCTTACGCTGAATATCGAGACGATTTTCCAGCGCCCGGAACAGCCAGGTGAAGACGGTAACCACCATCACGTAGTACACCGCCACCGCCAGCAGGGTCTCCATCACGAGAAAATTCTGCGCATATAAGCGCTGGCCGGTGAGCAGCAGTTCGGGTAAGGAGACCACCGACAGAATCGAGCTCAGCTTAATGATGGTGATGTATTCATTGATCAGCGTCGGCAGCGAGATGCGAAACGCCTGAGGAATAACAATCAGCCGCTGGATGCCGATAAAGCTGAAGCTCAGCGCATGGCCCGCCTCGCTCTGCCCCTTGGCCACCGACAGCAGTCCGCCGCGGTGGATCTCCGCCATATAGGCCGCTTCGGTGACGGTCATCGACACCAGCCCGGCGATAAACGGTACCCCGAGCAGCGGCTGGGTCACCGGAAACAGCTGCGGCAGGTTGTAGACAAACACCAGCAGCACCATCAGCGGCACGCTGCGAAAAAACCAGATATAGAGTTCGACGGGGATCTTGACCCAGCGCGGCGCGGAGAGCTTCGCGCAGGCTAACAGAAAACCGACCACCAGGCCGATCCCCCAGGACAAGGTGCTGACCACGATCACGGTCACACACGCCTGCCAGAATGCTCCAATGCTAAACAATGAAAAAAAGTATCCCCAATCGAACGCCATACTGACTCCTGTTGCGCAGTGCTTATTGTTTTAATCGATGCTTTCTAAGTTGTATTTCTTGATCAGCGCGGCATATTGGCCGTTGGCTTTCAGCGTGGCCAGGGTGGCCTTAATCGCCTCCGCCAGCTCGGTGTTGCCTTTGGCGACGTAGATCCCCAGCGGCAGCGGGTAGACCAGGCGCGTAGAGCTTATCCCCAGGCGGCCGCGGCTCTTGTCGACGATGATCTGCGCCGCCGGGGCAATCTCAAGCTGGGCGCCAATGTTCTTCGACAGCAGCGCCTGCGAGGCTTCCGGCGCCGTCGGGAACTCCTGAATGGTGATGGCCGGTTTGCCGTTTTTCAGGCACCACTCATCGGAGTGTTTTTTCAGGCTGGTCACCCAGGTAGTGCCTGCCTGCAGACCGACCTTCACACCGCAGAGCTCATCTTCGGTTTTCGGCTGCACCGCGCCGCCCTTCAGGGCGATGATCGACGCGCCGGAGAGGGCGTAAGGGATGGCGTCGGCCTGCTTCTGGCGTTCCGGCGTTACGTACATCCCGGAGATCACCGCATCATATTTCTTGCCGATGCCGAGGATCAGGCTGGTGAACTTGGTGTCGATCAGCTGCGGTTTGGCCTGCAGATGTTGGGCGATCAGCGCGGCAAAATCCGGGTCGAGACCGACGATGTTGTTATTGCTGTCATAGGACTCAAACGGCGGGTAGGTGACCTCCATCCCCACCTTAAAGACGCCCTCGGTCAGCAGTTCCGCCGCCTGGGTGACAGGGGAAAAACAGGCGCTGACGGCGAGGGTAAGCGCGACACGGCGCGAGATTTTTTTCAGGGTGCTAGTCATCATGGTTCCTCACGGGTGGTTAGGGGTTTTTTTGCTGTGCCTGTTTTTTCAAATGGCCGAACGTATTGGTGCCGCGCGCGCGCTCCGGTAGCTGAAGTTCACCGCGATTGACCTTCTCGCGCAGGTAGCGATAGGTTTGCAGCGCCTGGCTCCACATATGCTCCCCGATGCTCAGCTCCTGATATTCACCGGCTTCGCCAGCGGCGAGAAAGGTCGGCAGCGGGCGGATCAGCGTGTGGTAATCGCAGGCGAAAAACAGCGGGAAGGAGTACCGCTCCTGCGGCACTTTGCGCACCCGGTGGGCTGTAGCAACAAATGTGCCAGCGCTGAGCACTTCCAGCATGTCGCCGATATTGATCACGAACGCCTCTTCTCCGGCGGCGTTCTTGACGGGAGGTGCATCGATCCACACGCTTTCTTCATTGAGGACTTCAAGCCCGGGCTGGTCGGCGAGCAGCAGGGTGAAGCACTCATAGTCGGTATGTGCACCAATTCCGGGAATATCTTCGACGCTGGCGTCGAACGGGTAATGGATCAGCCGCAGCTTGGCCGGTGGGCAGGTCACCATCGGTTTGAAATACCCTTCCGGCAGGCCGAGCGCGAGGGCGAAAGCGTCGAACAGACGGTGGCCCAGGGCGAAAACCGCATCATAGTAGGCCAGCACCCGCGCGCGGAAATCCGGCAGATCGGGCCACTCATTGGCGCCGATCAGCGGCGTACCGGCGAGCACCAGCGGATGGTCATCCGCTGCCTGGAAGCCGATATCGAAGGCCTCTTTATGGTCCGGCTTGCCGGAGCCGTAGATCTCTTCTCCTTCCGGAACGTAGCCCTTATGGCTTTTGGAGTGGCCGATGTAATAGTTCATCTTCTCCTCCATCGGCAGGGCGAAGATCTGCTTCGCCGCCTCGCGGACGCCGGCGATCAGCGCCGGGTCGATGCCGTGGCCGGTGATGTAGAAAAAGCCCACCTCGCGCGCCGCGCGGCCGATGGCGTCGGCCACCGCCTGGCGCCTGGCGAGATCGTCGCCGGCCAGATCGCGGATATCGATGGTCGGGAGTTCAGTAAAAGCGTGCTTCACGGCGGTCATGGCTGCGGTTCCTGTTCAGTGAGCGTTAAAAACTGCTGAAAGTGGGCCTGCTGGCGCGCGACCATCCAGGTGTTGAGCGACCAGAGATCGGCCACCGGGACGTTGGTGAACGGCAGATGGTGCAGATAGCCGTCGGCGCCAAACTCAGGGGTCAGAGTGGTCTGCGGGTAGCCGCGCTGGCGCTGTGAATGCCAGATTTGCTGCCAGAAGCGCTCGGCAAAAGTCAGCGCCGGCTGATACTCCGGCGCCGCCGGGTGCGGCACCTGTGGCCCCTGGTCGTAGCCCACCCGAGCCTGCACATGATGCACGCGGTCGATAAAGGCGCTGAAGTCATCGCAGGGGTCATCCAGCAGGCGCTCGCTGACCACCACCCAGTGGCTGATGTCGGCGGTAAAGCGCAACTGGGGGAGCTGCTGAATGATCTCCAGCGTGAGCCACGGGCTGTACAGCGAGGTGGCGCGATGGGTTTCAAAGCTGCAGGTCAAACCAAACCCGGCGGCCAGCTCGTGCGCCTTGCCGAGAAAATCGACCTGCTGCGCCAGCGGCCAGCGATCGTTGCCCGCCAGCAGATTGACAAAGCGAGGGTTGAGGCTGCAGGCCTCGGCGAAGCGGGTCTGCAGGCGCGCCAGATGCTGCTCCGGCGTTTCATGCTGGGCGGGGAGCACTCCGCCGCCGCTGAAAAGAATGGCGATATACTCCAGCCCCGACGCCTGTAGGCGGTCGGCGAGCTCCCGCCGCTCGGCCACCGTTAACGGCACGCGGGCTTCGATACCGCAGCAGCCGACGCGCTGCAGTTCATCCAGCGTTTGCGACCAGGGGGTGGTGACTCCCCAGAGGGTGCGAAAGCATTTCAGCTCCATGGCGGCTTCCTCAGGCGTACTTCACGCCGGGCAGGACGCAGAGCATCTCGTACAGCAGGTTGGCCGCCAACTGGGAGGTATTGCCGCTCACGTCATAGGGGGGAGAGACCTCGACCAGATCGGCGCCAATCAGGTTCAGGCCGCGGCAGCCGCGGACGATCTCCAGCGCCTGAATGGAGGTCAGGCCGCCGACTTCCGGCGTCCCGGTTCCCGGAGCCCAGATGGGATCGAGGCTGTCGATATCAAAGCTGAGATACACCGGCCCGTCGCCCATCTGCTGACGAACTTCGGCCATCAGCGGCGCCAGCGAGGTATGCCAGCACTGCTCCGCCTGCACCAGGCGAAAGCCCTGGTCAACGCCCCACTGGAAGTCGCCGGCGGCGTAGCCCTGGGCGCGCTGGCCAATCTGCACCACCCGTTTGAGGTCGAGCAGTCCCTCCTCAACGGCGCGGCGGAAGGTGGTGCCGTGGGCGATTTTCTCTCCGAACATCTCATCATTGGTATCGGTATGGGCGTCGACGTGGATGAGCCCTACCGGACCATATTTTTTGGTCAGCGCCCGCAGGATCGGCAGGGTAATGGTGTGGTCCCCGCCGAGGGTTAGCGGGATCAGCGGATAACTATTCAAACCGGTGTAGTAATCTTCGATAATTTGCACCGATTTGAGCAGGCTGTAGGTATTGATCGGCACATCGCCGATGTCGGCCACCGACAGCGAGTCGAACGGCGCGGCGCCGGTCGCCATATTGTACGGACGGATCATCACCGATTCGGCGCGAATATAGCGCGGTCCGTAGCGCGTACCTGAGCGCTGCGAGGTGCCGATATCCAGCGGAATGCCGACAAATGCCGCGTCAAGTCCCTGTAAATCTTCGATAAACGGCAGGCGCATCATTGTGGCGCGGCCGGCGAAGCGTGGCATCTCATTGCCACCCTGCGGTTGGTGAAAGAGGTTATCCATGTCTGCTCCTGAATCTGACGGATGAAACGTAACAGGAGAGATAGTGCGCAACCCGCGCTGGACTTTACATCGTCTGACGTAAATACTCAGTTCATTTATTGGTGAACTAAATACGATGCATCACGACGCCAGCCTTAATATTCGACAGTTGCAGGTTTTCGAGGCGGTGGCCCGCCTGGAGAGTTATAGCCGGGCCCAGCAGGAGCTGGGCATTTCGGTCTCCGCCATCAGTAATGCGATGTCGCAGTTGGAGGGACAGCTCGGCTTCACCCTCTGCCAGCGCGGGCGCGGCGGCTTTTCCCTGACCGAGAAAGGTCAGCAGTTTTTACAGCAGGCGATCCGCGTGCTGAGCGAACTCAATGAGCTGGAGCGGCAGTCGGCGCTGCTCAAAGGGGAGCACAGCGGTACCCTGTGCATCTCGACGCTCGACTCCATCGAGACCGAAACGGCGCTCTCGCTGCCGGTGGTTCTGCGCAGCTTCAGCGACAAATTTCCCCATGTGCATATCAAACTGATTATTCGCACCCCGGCGGAGCAACTGAACGGCGTGCTGAACAACCATATCGACCTGGCCATCGGCAGTTACAACTCGCAGGTGCATAACATCATCAGCGAGCCGCTGTACCGCGAACAGCACTGGCTCTACTGCAGCGATCTGCACCCGATGTTCTTCAGCCGTCAACTGGATAAAGAGCAGATCAGCCAGTGCCCGCTGGTGACCCGCAGCTACTGGAACACCAGTGACCTGCGCCGCCGGGGCTTCAGCAAAGGCAGCGCCACCGTCGAGACCGTCGACGCCCAGCTGCTGCTGATCCTCTCGGGGAAATATATTGGCTATCTGCCGGAGCATTACGCCTGGCCGTGGATCAAAGAGAACCGCCTGCGGGTGCTGCTGCCCAACGAGTTTGGTTTTCAGTCGCCATTCTCGGCCATCTGCAAGCGCGGGCGCAGCAATGAGCCCTACCTGAAAGCGTTCCGCGACCTGCTGAAGAAAAACACGGTGGCGCGGCCGAAGTGGAATTACTGAGTGGGGTAGGGGCCTCCCTCCGTCGCGGTGGTGGTTCTGGCGCTCAGCGCACTGCCCGGTGGGGTTGTTTCCCCTGTTCAAAAAACGAACGGCAGCCGGTAGCCCGCTTGTGCTGGGGCTGCCAGGCAACTGCCTCCAGGTTATCCACAGGGTTAGGCGCCGCTGGTGTGGACAGGTCGCCGGGCGACAGGGTGCGGCTAGCGGAACAAAAGATGGCGTTTGCGTTAAATAAAACGGTACGAAAGGGAATCTGTGTTTGCCCCGCCTTCGCCCGTGAAATCAGAAAATTTACTTCGCAGGCTAACCGCAGATTGCTTCAAAAAAATTCCCGTATTTGTTATATTGTTGTTCATTGATTATTCACCTCTGCGGTGCCAAAAAGAACAAGATTCACCGCAACCCAGGACAATACCATGTTAGATTACCGCTTCCCGACAGCTTTGCAGATGGTTCTCAGCGTAGCAATGGCGGAGCAGATGGGTGAACGTTCGACGAGTGCGATTCTGGCCTACGGACTGGAAGCGAACCCGAGCTTTATCCGTAAACTAATGGTTCCGCTTACTCGTGACGGCATCATCGTCTCCACGCTTGGCCGCAACGGCTCTATTCATCTTGGCCGCCCGGCGGACAAGATCACCCTGCGTGATATCTATCTTTCGGTTATTGAAGATAAAAAGCTGTGGGCGTCGCGTCCCGAAGTTCCGGCCCGCTGTGTGGTCAGCGCCAACGCCTGTTGGTACTTCAAATCGATTGCCGATGAAGCAGAGCAGGCTTCGCTAAACGTCCTTGCTCGTCATACCGTGGCAAGCGCGCTGGAGGCGGTGAAAAATGGCGATAGCAGCGGCTGCGACCCGGTGCCGGAAATGATCGCCCGCTTTAAAAAAGCGCATTAATCATTTTCTGGTGACGAAAAAAAACCGCCTTCATTGTGAAGGCGGTTTTTTGTTATCTGCTGCAGGTTAGGCGGGCAGATCCTCCTCGACCGGTTTCCTGCGGGTCACGAACTTCCGCAGCGTCACGTAAAACACCGGTGTCAGGAACAGACCGAACAGCGTCACGCCCAGCATCCCGGAGAACACCGTGATCCCGGTGACACCGCGGACTTCCGCCCCCGCGCCATGGCCGAGGATCAGCGGAATGGTCCCGGCGATAAAGGCGATGGAGGTCATCACGATCGGGCGCAAACGCAGGCGACATGCCTCCAGCGCCGCTTCCATGATGCCTTTCCCCTGGATCTCCAGCTCGCGGGCAAACTCGACGATCAGAATGGCGTTTTTACAGGCCAGCCCCATCAGGACCACCAGACCCACCTGCACGAAGACGTTGTTATCGCCGCCGGTCAGCCAGACGCCAAACAGCGCGGAGAGCATCGTCATCGGTACGATAAGGATCACCGCCAGCGGCAGGGTCCAGCTTTCATACAGCGCGGCCAGCACGAGGAACGCCAGCAGCACCGCCACCGGGAAGACGATCAGCGCCGTGTTGCCCTGGGTGGCCTGCTGGAAGCTCAGATCCGTCCACTCAATATTCATCCCATTCGGCAGGATCTGCTTCGACAGCTCCTCAAGATGCGTCATCGCCTGCGAAGAAGAGAGGACCCGCGGATCGGCATCGCCAATCAGGTCCGCCGCCGGATAACCGTTGTAGCGGATCACCGGATCCGGCCCGTAGGTGGTACTGATATTCACCATACTGCCGATCGGCACCATTTCACCCTGATTATTGCGGGTGCGCAGATTAGCAATATCTTCCACGCTCTCGCGGAATGGTCCGTCAGCCTGGGCCATCACGCGCCAGGTACGCCCGAACTGGTTAAAGTCATTGACATAAGACGAGCCGAGATAGGTCTGCAGCGTGCCGAACAGATCGGTCAGCGACACCCCCTGCGCTTTCGCCTTATCGCGATCGACCTGCACGTCCAGCTGCGGCACGTTAGCCTGGTAGGTCGAGATCGGGAAGTGCATCCCCGGCGTCTGCATAACCGCCCCGGACATCGCATTCACCGCGCTTTGCAGCGCGCCATAGCCCAGCCCGCCGCGATCCTGGATGTAGAGCGAATAGCCGGAGCCCTGGCCCAGTCCTAAAATCGGCGGCGGCAGGATGGAGAAGCCAAAGCCTTGCTGGATTTGCGCGATTTTGGCGTTGATCTCCGCGTTAATTTCCGCCGCCGTGTGTTTGCGCTGGTCGAACGGTTTCAGGCCAAAAAAGACCGTCCCGGTATTCGGCGTGTTGGTGAACTGCAGCGCATTAAGCCCGGGGAAAGCGACCGCATAATCGACCCCTTCGGTATTCATCCCGATCTCGCTCATTTTGCGGATCACCGCATCGGTGCGCGCCAGCGACGAACCTTCCGGCATCTTCACGCCGCCAATGAGATACAGCTTGTCCTGGGTGGGAATAAACCCGCCGGGGACGACTTTAAACATCACCCCAGCGGCGCAGAGCAGCAGCAGATACACCACAAACACCGCGCCACGGCGTCCGAGGGTTTTGCTCACCAGCCCCTGGTAGCCGTTCGAGCTGCGCAGGAAAAAGCGGTTAAACGGACGGAAAATCCAGCCAAACAGACGATCGATCAGCCGGGTAGGGAGGTCTTTCTTCGCGCCGTGCGGCTTTAACAACAGGGCCGCCAGCGCCGGGGAGAGCGTCAGCGAGTTGATGGCCGAGATCACCGTCGAGATGGCGATGGTCACCGCGAACTGTTTGTAGAACTGGCCGGTGACCCCGGAGAGAAACGCCATCGGCACGAACACCGCACACAGCACCAGCGCAATGGCGATAATCGGCCCGGAGACCTCACGCATCGCCTGATGCGCCGCGGCAAGCGGCGCAAGCCCCTCTTCGATATTACGCTCGACGTTCTCCACCACCACGATGGCGTCGTCCACCACGATACCGATAGCCAGTACCAGCCCGAACAGGCTCAGGGTATTCAGCGAGAAGCCCAGCAGATAGAGAATGCTGAAGGTCCCTACCACCGATACCGGCACCGCGATCAGCGGGATAATCGACGCGCGCCAGGTCTGCAGGAACAGGATCACCACCAGCACCACCAGCACCACTGCTTCCAGCAGCGTCTGCACCACTGCGCGGATGGAGTCGCGTACGAAAACCGTCGGGTCGTACGGCGCCGCCCATTTCATATCTTCCGGGAAGCGGGTGGCCAGTTCGGCCATTTTGGCGCGTACTGCGTTCGACAGATCGATGGCGTTAGCCCCCGGTGACTGGAAGATACCGATCCCGACCGCATCCTTATTGTTGAGCTGGGAGCGCAGCGCATAGCTGCCGGAACCCATCTCGATGCGCGCCACGTCGCGCAGGCGGACCAGCGAGCCGTCCTGCGCCGTTTTCAGAATGATATTGCCAAACTCTTCTTCGGTATGCAGACGGCCCTGGGCATTAATGGAGATCAGGAAATCGCTCTCCTGCGGCAGCGGCTCGGCGCCAAGCTGTCCGGCAGACACCTGGACGTTTTGCTCCTGCATCGCCGTCACCACATCCGAGGCTGTCAGACCGCGGGCAGCGACCTTATTGGGATCCAGCCAGACGCGCATCGCATATTCACCGGAGCCAAAAATCTGGATCTGGCCGACGCCGGGCAGGCGCGCCAGCTCATCCTTCACTTTCAGCGTGGCATAGTTGCGCATATACAGCGAGTCGTACTTCCCGCCGGGGGAGAACAGATGCACCACCAGGGTCAGCGTCGGAGACTGTTTCTGGGTGGTGATGCCCAGACGGCGTACATCCTCCGGCAGACGCGCTTCCGCCTGCGCGACCCGGTTCTGCACCTGAACCTGCGCCTGATCCGGGTCGGTACCCGGGCGGAAGGTCACGGTGGTGACCAGCACGCCGTCGGAGCCAGCGACCGATTTCATGTACATCATGTTTTCAACGCCGTTGATCGCTTCCTCCAGCGGCGTCGCCACGGTCTCGGCAATCACTTTCGGGTTGGCGCCGGGATACTCCGCGCGCACCTGGACGCTCGGCGGGACGACGTCCGGATATTCGCTCACCGGCAGCAGCGGGATAGCGATTAACCCGGTGATAAAAATTAAAATCGACAGCACCGCGGCGAAAATCGGCCTGTCGATAAAAAAGCGGGAAAAGTCCATGTGTTGGATTCTCTGATTAGGGATCAGTTGAGGGCGGCGCTGGTGGTCATGGCAACGGTTTTGGCATTCACCGGCATACCCGGCATAAACACTTTTTGTAACCCGTCGACGATGACGCTATCCCCAGGGTTCAGCCCCTTCTGAACGATGCGTAAACCGTCTGCCAGCCGCCCCGGGGTAATATCGCGTCGCTGTGCTTTACCATCTTTATCAACGATATAGACGTATTTACGATCCTGATCGGTCAGTACCGCTTTGTCGTCGATCAGCGTGGCGTTGAACTCCGCGCTGCCCGGCAGACGCACGCGGGCAAACAGCCCCGGTGTGAACAGACGCTGCGAGTTATCCAGCAGCGCGCGCATGCGGATGGTGCCGGTACTCGGCGTTAACTGATTATCGAGAAAATCCACTTTGCCCTGATGGGGGTAGCCCTCCTCGCCAACCAGGCCAATCTCCACCGGGAGCGCCTGATTATCGCTGGACGCGCCTTGCCCGCGGCGGGCAAGGTTTTGATAGTGAAGATAGGTTGACTCGTCGACGTCGAAGTAGACGTACACCGTCTTCTGCGAGACCAGAGTGGTGAGCACGCTGGCGGTGTCGCCCGCGGTGACCAGGTTACCGCTGGTGATCAGCGCCCGGCTGGCGCGGCCATCGATAGGCGCGGTCACTTTGGTGAAGTCGAGGTTAAGCTGCGCGGCATCCACCGCCGCCTGCGCGGCGCGAATATCAGCCTGCGCCTGAACCGCGGCTGACCGGCGCTGCTCCCACTCTTCACGGGAGACAAGATTGGTATGGACTAATTTATCGGTGCGGTTCGCCTCGCTTTGCGCCAGGCTGGCCTGCGTTTTGGCTCTCGCCAGCGTTGCCTGCGCCTGCTCCAGGGCGGCGCGATAGGTTCTGTCATCTATCGTGAACAGCACCTGGCCCTTTTTCACTTCCTGACCGTCGGTGTAATTCACTTTATCAATATATCCCGAGACGCGAGGGCGAAGCTGAACGCTCTCCACCGCTTCAATGCGACCGTTAAAACTATCCCACTGACTGATCGACTTCACCAGCACCTTAGCGGCGCTGACCGTCGGGGCGGGAGGCGCGGCGTTTTGCGCGACGCTGTTGTCGCAGCCGACGAGCAGAAAGGAGAGCATCATCGCGCCGAGCGCGGTCAGGTGAATGTTTCCCCAGGTTTTTTGCAGGCTCATTATTTTTATTCCGGTAATTGTAGCCGCCGGGCAAGACGCAGCGTGAGAGGCCGCGCCACTTCCTTTGTCCGGGCTGGCTTAAGGCCATTTGTGTCGATCATCGCCACAAAACTGTAACAATTTCGAATACACTATCGCGGCGATTGTAGGAAGGCGCTTAACTAAGTGCAAGAATAATTGTTGCACTTTATGTGCGGTCCTGGCTGGAGACAAAAACCGCGATCCCGGCGCGGATTTAAATGTAACAATAAAACTTGCATTTTGTGTGAAACCAGTCCACCTTTAAATGCAACTGATAAAGATGCTTTTAACCGGCTGCGCGGAGGTAACATGATGAACACTGGCGCCATCATTCAGGATCTCATTGACTGGATCGACAACCATCTTGATAGCCGTCTGGATATAGACACCGTTGCCCGACGATCCGGCTATTCGAAGTGGCACCTGCAGCGGATCTTCAAAGAACATACCGGGCAGCCCCTCGGAGAATATATTCGGGCGCAAAAGCTGGAAAAGTCGGTCGAACGCTTAACCCACAGCAACGAGCCGATCCTGAACGTGGCGATCGCCCTCGGCTTTGACTCCCAGCAGTCCTTCAACCGCAGCTTCAAGCGCCAGTATGGCCAGGCGCCCGGTGTCTGGCGCCGGAGTATCAGCCGCTCTGCTGCGCAGACATCTCGTCAGTAAGCCACATGACCGGGGAGGGTCAGTCCTGACCCGGCCCATGATCGAATTTGCTGCCCTTACCAATGGCATAGAACTGCCCGCCTGCGACATAGTGAACGGTCCGTAGCTCGTCCGGCGCATCATCAAAAATCCAGTGTCCGTTACGGAATACCCGATCATCGCTCCAGGCGGCGACGATGTCGCCCAGAAACAGATTGTGTTGTTGCTGAATGTCCGGGTAGGGCATCACTTTGCACACCAGCCAGCCCGCGCAGCCTGCCACGAGGGGGATGTCGAACCCCGGCTGATAAATGAAGGGGATAGAGTCATTTTTATCCGGCGCGTCGGCATAGCTGCGCCCGCCAGCGTAGAGGACGGTTGCCATCTGGCTGACTACGGGGATCTGCACCACGAAATAGCCGCTCTTTTCCACCAGCTGACGTGTGAAGGCCTGGGGGCCGATATAGGCCACCACTTTTCGCTCGCCTGCCAGCCCAACCCAGGCGGCTGACATGACATTTTCGACACCATCATATTTTGCGGAAATCATGGTGGTGGACCCGACCTGCAATAAACGATAGGCCTTACTTAATTCGACAGGCTGAACGGACATGGTTTTTCCTTTGTGCATGCTATTTAACGTAATGATTATCTGGATATTTATTGAGGGCATGTTCATTTTTGGCCCCTCCTTCGTCATCCACCGTGCAACGATACGCCAGTCGATTAAGCGCAAAAAGGTGCGTAAATTGTTTTCATTATTCATAATTAACGAATAATCATGCCGTCTGTCGGTAAGCAGCTCGCTACAGGGGAGAAAGAAGGTGGATCGTATCCAGGCTATGCAGATGTTTATGCGCGTCGCGGAGGCAGGGAGCTTCGTGCGCGCCGCGGAAACCCTTTCCCTGCCCGCCTCCACTGTCACCAGTACCATTAAAAACCTTGAGAAATACCTGAAGGTACGGCTGTTGAACCGGACCACAAGGCGGGTGAGTCTCACTCCGGAAGGGCTGCAGTATCTGGCGCAGTGCCGGGAAATTCTCGCCCTCATCGAACATAGTGAATCCACCCTGAGCGAGTCTGTCGCGCGGCCTCAGGGGCGCCTGCGGGTTGATATGCCCGCGGGGATCGCGCATTTCATCGTCATGCCGCATCTGCCGGACTTTTACCGACGCTATCCCGATATCTACCTGATGATCGGCGTCAGCGATCGCCAGGTCGATCTCATTCAGGAAGGCGTCGACTGCGTGATACGAACGGGAGAGCTGAACAATTCCAGCCTGGTGGCCCGCCCTCTGGGCCGCTTTCGCTGGGTAACCTGCGCGTCACCGGACTATCTCAGGGAATATGGCGTGCCGCCGTCACCGGAGGCACTCTCTCAGCACCGGGCGGTGCATTATTTCTCCGGTCAGGCGAGGCGGGCCGATGAGTTCCGCTTCGTTCGCCACGGCGAGACCTTTTCTGTACCCGTCAGCGGCAACGCCGCGGTGAATGAAACGGGGCTCTATATAAAAATGTGTCTGGCGGGCTTCGGGCTGGCGCAGCTGGCGGAGAATATCGTTGCTGACCACCTGCAGGAGGGGAGACTGGTGGAAGTGCTGGCGGACTGGCAGCCGCCCCCGGTACCCGTCACATTGCTCTATCCGCATCAGCGCTTTCTTTCTCCCGCCGTGCGGGCGTTTGCTGAGTGGATGAGCGAGGTGGTCTGAGGGAGGTATTGCTTCCGATATAGCGCGTCGGGAGCCCCGCCAGGGAGCGTAGGGTTCCTGGCGAAATATCTGGTCTGCTGATGAATCGCTCGATATTCTGTAATGCTTTGTCTTTTTTGTGAACAGGAAAAAGTATGCTGAATACGCTACCCGATTTACACAGAAGTTTTGCAGAGCAACTGAAGCTTAAATTACAGTCTGATTCGCGGATCCACTCCCTTCTCGCTGGCGGCTCGTTTATCCATGGCGGGTTTGATCAATACTCCGATCTGGATTTCGTGGTGGTGGTCGACCCTCTCTATTATGACGAAATCATGGCTCAGCGTATGGCGTTCGCCGGAACGCTCGGCCATCTGCTACATGCTTTCACCGGTGAACACGTCGGTGAGCCTCGCCTGCTGATCTGCCTGTTTGGCCCGGAACTTCTTCATGTCGATCTGAAATTTATCACCCTGGACATGCTCACTCAGCGCGTTGAGGAGCCTGCCGTGCTATTTACCCGTGATAACGATGCTCTCGAGCGACAGCTGGCAAAATTTAGTGCTCACTGGCCGAATATGACGCCGGAGTGGTTTGAGTCCCGAGCCTGGATCTGGCTGCATTATGCCGTGGTTAAACTGGGCAGGGGCGAACTCTTCGAAGCGCTGGGGATGCTGTCTTTCTTCCGGGAACAAGTGCTGGGACCGATGCTGTTCCGTCGCGCCAATCTACCGCAACGCGGTGTTCGCCGAATAGAAGCCCTCGGCATTGATCCTGATGGCTTGCTGACTTCCACCCTGGCAACGCACGATCGTCACTCCGTCGGGATTGCCATTCGAAGGGCTGCTGACGCTTATGTCACTCTGCGGGCTGATGCGCTGCCTGACAATATCGCAGACGATGCGGCGCGTCGGGCGGTCCTTGCCATGCTGGATGCGTATTCTGACAAGGGGTAAATCTTTGCCTCTGGCCGCTGACGCGGCCGGAGTGTGAAAGGGTTGTGCGAGTGTCGTGGGAGGTCTAATTCTGAGAGGGGGGTTGGCGGGTAATTGGTAGCGCGAAAACAACAGAGCTTTCGTTGGGCCTATCAATGGGCCTAAAAGGTTCGGATTTAATGAGTTCTCTTCGGACTTCGCGGGATAAATTCAAGGCACAAAAAAGCCCGCAGGGCTTGCGCCGTGCGGGCTTTCAGGACTTCATCGGATGACTCTGGTAATCACCGATGGAGAATTTTGGTGGAGCTGGCGGGAGTTGAACCCGCGTCCGAAATTCCTACATCCTCGGCACTACATGCTTAGTCAGTCTTTACATTCGCTTGCCAGCTGCGGACAGACACGCCACTAACAAACTAGCCTGATTAGATTTAACGCTTCAACCCCAGGCAGGGCATCCACGCGATCTCTTTTGGGTTTGACCTCTCTTTGATCCCCGTCTTAAGAGCGGAAGCTAGGGAGAGAGGGCTCAGAGCAGGGTATTAAGCTGCTAAAGCGTAGTTTTCGTCGTTTGCGACTATTTTTTGCGGCTTTTTACGAGGCCAACCGCCCCTCGGCATGCACCTTGGGTTTCGCAAATCCCGTCGAATCCAGAATCAGCCCCAATGTGTAGGTCAAGTATAACAGATTTGTGAATGTCGTTACCAGCCCCATTACGCAGGATTGTTTCAACGGGGTGGATGAAAAAGCAGCATCAACAAGGATATAGCGTAAGGGCCAGCGAGAGCTGGCCCTCGGGGAGGGGGTTAGCGTCCGGCGTGCTTCATAATACGCGCCTTATCCAGCGCCCATTCACGATCTTTCAGATCGGTACGTTTGTCGTGTTGTTTCTTACCTTTGGCGACGCCGATTTTCACTTTGCACCAGGCGTTCTTCCAGTACAGCGACAGGGCGACGACGGTGTAACCTTCGCGGTTAATGCGGCCGTACAGGGTGTCCAGCTCACGCTGGTTAAGCAGCAGCTTACGAGTGCGCGTCGGGTCGCACACATAGTGGGTGGAAGCCACGGCCATGGGCGTAAAGTTGGCGCCGAACAGGAAGGCTTCGCCATCCTTCAGGATGACATAGCTATCGCCGATGTTGGCTTTGCCTGCACGCAGGGATTTGACTTCCCAGCCCTGCAGGGCGAGACCAGCCTCGTATTCATCTTCGATAAAGTATTCGTGACGGGCGCGTTTATTCAGCGCAATGGTGGCTGATCCAGGTTTGTGGGCTTTTTTCTTAGTCATAATGTCCTGAAGTCATCGTCTTATACACAGTTACCTCGATCGCATCCTGCGAGGTGTACTGCGCATCTTAGCACGAGTTGCGGCACAGCGTTTTTTTTAGCAGCAGATAAATGATATTATTTGCACTGTGTTTAAATGTGGAACCTGCTATGCCTCAGATTAGCCGTACTGCGCTGGTGCCTTTCAGCGCGGAACAGATGTATCAACTGGTAAACGATGTGAAGTCCTATCCTGATTTTCTGCCAGGCTGCACCGGTAGCCGCGTGCTGGAATTCGGGCCGACGCAAATGACGGCGGCGGTTGATGTGTCCAAAGCCGGCATCAGTAAGACCTTCACGACCCGGAATACACTGACCAGTAACCAGAGCATTTTGATGAGCCTGGTGGATGGCCCGTTCAAGAAGCTGATTGGCGGCTGGAAGTTTATTCCGCTGAGTCCCGAGGCGTGCAAAATCGAGTTCCATCTCGATTTTGAATTTACCAATAAGCTGATTGAGATGGCCTTTGGTCGGGTCTTCAAGGAACTGGCCGCCAACATGGTGCAGGCGTTCACTTCGCGCGCCAAAGAGGTCTACAGTGCCAGCTAATATTCGTGTTGAGGTTGCCTACGCGCTGCCTGAAAAGCAGTATCTGCAGCGAGTCACCCTGGATGAGGGAGCGACGGTCGAGCAGGCGATTATCGCCAGCGGGCTACTGGCCCTGCGTGATGACATCGATTTGGCGAAGAACAAGCTGGGTATCTACAGTCGTCCGGTTAAGCTGCATGACGAAGTTCACGACGGCGACCGGGTCGAAATCTATCGCCCGCTGATCGCAGACCCGAAAGAGCTGCGTCGCCAGCGGGCAGAGAAAAGCGCTGCGAAGTAACCCACAGCAGCAGACCGGCTATCAGCCATAAAAAAAGCGCTCATCGAGCGCTTTTTGCTTTTCCGGGCCTTACTGACTGGTCAGCGCGGGCTTGTTATCAATGTTAGTTAACACGCCGCCGCTGTTGAACGTCAGGGTCAGGGTCTGCTGAGTCACTTTCTCGTGGCCCGGCTCCTGACGGAATACATAGAACCAGGTGTTGGTGCCGAACGGATCCGACATCATTGGCGTTCCGAGAGCATAAGCAACCTGCTGTTGCGTCATACCGACACGAATTTTTGCTACATCGTTAGGTGCCAGATAGTTACCCTGGTTGATGTCAGGACGGTAAACCACTCGTTCCAGAGTAGAACAGCCTGCGGTCAACATAAGAAGAACCGCTGCGGCAGCAGTCAGCGTTTTACAGCGCATAGTGATTTGATTCCTTTTTGGGCCCGAGCAGTACGTGGCTCATCTGTAATATGCCGATAATAATAGACCTTCGCGCCGATGGAAACCTCCGGCTGCAGGTCAGCAGGCAATTTGCTGTTCACTATGACCCTGTGAAAATCAAAAAGTTTACGCCGCAAGCAACTCTTTCGCGTTCGCCAGGGTGTTGCGCGTGACCTCGCTGCCGCCCAGCAGACGAGCCAGCTCCTGCAGACGAGCGCGCTTATCCAGCGGCTGCATATGGGTTTCGGTCATCTCGCCATCGGTCTCTTTGCAGACAAAGAAATGATGGTGGCCGCAGCCCGCAACCTGCGGCAGGTGGGTCACACACATCACCTGCGTGGACTCGCCCAGCTGGCGCAGCAGCTTGCCGACCACGGCGGCGGTCGGGCCGCTGATGCCGACGTCCACTTCGTCGAAGATTAGCGCCGGGGTTTCCATTTTACGCGCGGTGATCACCTGAATCGCCAGCGCAATGCGCGACAGTTCGCCGCCGGAGGCCACTTTGGCGATCGGCTGCAGCGGCTGACCCGGGTTAGTGGTGACACGGAACTCAATATGGTCGGCGCCGTCGGCGGTCAGATGGCGTTCATCGAAAGCGACCTCAATCGCAAAGACCCCGTGCGGCATCGAAAGTGAGTGCATACTCTCGGTGATAAGCTGGGTCAGCTCGTCGGCGCTGGCCTGGCGCAGGGCGTGCAGCTGACGTGCAGTCTCCAGCGCCAGCTGATGATGTTCGACCACCTGCTGGCTGAGGGATTCCAGCGAGCCGGCGCTGTCGTCCAGCAGGCGCTGCTCTTCCAGCATCGCCTGATAAACCGCCGGCAGCTCTTCCGGCATCACCTGATGTTTACGTGCCAGCGCGATTTGCCGGGAAATCCGCTGCTCAAGTTCGAACAGACGGTTCGGATCGAGGTCCAGACGGTCGTGATAGTGGCGCAGCTCGTCGCTGGCCTCGCTGAGCTGAATGGCTGCCTCTTCCAGCATATCCAGGACGCCGGAAAGCTTGCTGTCCATACCCACCAGCTCGCTGACCAGCTGCTTCGCGGTATAAAGCTGGCTCTGCAGATTGGCCTCTTCGCCGTCCGCCAGTACCGTCAGGGCGTGCTGGCAGGTACTGAGCAGCTGCCCGCTGTTGGCCAGGCGCTTGTACTCTTCGTCAATCTGCTCAAACTCGCCCGCCAGCGGGTTAAATTCGTTCAGCTCTTTAAGCTGATACTGCAGTAGATCGGCGCGGGCGGCGCGCTCCTGGCTCTGCTGCTGGTGTTGAGCCAGCTCGCGGCAGCTCTGGTGCCACTGACGGTAATGCTCGGCCATAAGCTGAGTAAGCGCATACTCACCGGTATAGCCGTCGAGTAGCGTTTTCTGGTGTTCGGGTTTGGTTAACAGCTGGTGCGCATGCTGGCCGTGGATCTGGATCAGCAGCTGGCCCAGCTCGCGCAGTTGCGAGAGCGGGACGGCTGTGCCGTTGATGAAGCCGCGCGAGCGGCCGTCAGCGCTGATCACCCGGCGAAGTAAACACTCACGCCCGCTCTCCAGTTGGTTCTCTTCCAGCCAGCGCTGGGCGGCCGGGGTATCTTTCAGCGCGAAGCGCGCGCACAGGTCGGCACGGGTGGCGCCGCGACGCACCATGTCGGCTTCCGCTCTGCCGCCGAGGCACAGCCCCAGCGCGTCGATGGCAATGGATTTCCCGGCGCCGGTTTCCCCGGTGATAGCGGTCATGCCGCTGTGGAAATCAATTTCCAGTTCACGAACGATAGCAAAATTACTGATGGTGAGTTGCGCCAACATAGCTGCCTTCCTGTATGAAAAACCAATACTGTGTTTTCGTACAGTATAGACTGGTTTTTTATCCAGTAAAGAGGCAGCGATGTAAATCAGAACAATTTTTTCGACCAGCCGAGCTTGGTGCTTAATGTATTGAAATAGCTGTAATCTTTAGGGTGAATAAGATTGAGGTGATAATCACAGCGGCGAATGAGAACGTCTTCGCCATCCTGGATCGGCAGGGCAATCTGGCTGTCGCAGCTGATCTCCAGATCGCTGCAGCGATGCGAGAAGCGCAGACGGATGGTGCTGTCGCCGTTGATCACCAGCGGTCGCGCTGAAAGGGTGTGCGGGAACATCGGCACCAGGGTGATGGCGTCCAGCGACGGCGTGAGGATCGGGCCGCCGGCCGACAGCGAATAGGCCGTGGAGCCGGTCGGGGTGGAGATTATCAGGCCATCGGATCGCTGAGAGAACGCAAAGACTTCGTCGATATAGACTTCGAACTCAATCATATGCGCCACTTTGCCCGGGTGCAGCACCACTTCGTTGATGGCGGTGCTGATGCGTTTCTGGCAATCCTGCTGGCACACCTGGGCCTCCAGCAGAAAGCGTTTCTCGGCGATATAGTGGCCTTCCAGCACGTCGGCGAGCTGCTGCAGGGCGTTGTCCGGGTCAAGGTCGGTGAGAAAGCCGAGGTTGCCGCGGTTAATGCCGATGACGTTAATGTCATACCGGGCCAGGGTCCGCGCCGCGCCGAGCATATTGCCGTCGCCGCCCACCACCACCGCGAGGTCGGCCTGTTGACCAATCTCCGCCAGCGTGCCGGTTTTCACGTTGCTGAGCTGAAGTTCATGGGCGATCTGCTGTTCAACCAGCACTTCATACCCTTTGCTGCACAGCCAGCGCCAGAGCATTTCATGTGTGGTCAGGGCGGTGGGGTGACGAGGATGTCCCACAATGCCGATACACTTGAAATGGTTCTTCATGATCTGGATGTCCTTGCGTTAAATGAAATAGTGACAATCTGTCCGCTTCCCTTGAAACCCGGAAACTGATCCCCATAATAAGCGAAGTTAGCGAGATGAATGCGAAAAAAACGCGGAGAAATTCATGAGTAGTAAAGAACAGAAAACGCCTGAGGGGCAAGCCCCGGAAGAAATTATCACGGAGCAGCACGACGACGTTGAGGCAGTAGAGCCTGAAGTTTCGGCTGAGCAGGTGGATCCGCGCGATGAAAAAATTGCGAATCTGGAAGCCCAGCTGGCTGAAGCGCAGAAACGTGAACGTGAAGTGATGCTGCGTGCCAAAGCCGACGAAGATAACCTGCGTCGTCGTACCGAGCAGGATATCGAGAAAGCGCACAAATTCGCGCTGGAAAAATTCGTCAATGAACTGCTGCCGGTGATCGACAGCCTGGACCGCGCGCTGGAAGTGGCCGACAAGGCTAATCCGGACCTGGCGCCGATGGTGGAAGGGATCGAACTGACCCTGAAATCCATGCTGGACGTGGTGCGTAAGTTCGGCGTGGAAGTGATCGCCGACACCAACGTTCCGCTGGATCCGAACGTCCACCAGGCCATTGCGATGGTCGAATCTGAAGACGTGGCGGCGGGCAACGTGCTGGCCGTGATGCAGAAAGGTTATACCCTGAACGGCCGTACTATTCGCGCCGCGATGGTGACGGTAGCGAAAGCGAAATAACGTCTGCTGCATTGCTCAACGGCTGCCCGCGGGCGGCCGTTTTTTTATGCCACCACTCCCGGCGTGAGATAAAAAAAAACGGCGGGCCGCAGCCCACCGTGATGTTAATTCCTTCGCTCGCGCTACTCCGCGACGCTCTCGCGTAATGATTTCACCGGCATCACTTTCACCTGTTTAATCATGTTGTCCTGCACGTCGAGGATATCTATATCGTACTGCTCAATGCGCACGCGGGTGCCCGGGACCGGGATCTCTTCCAGCGCCTCGAGGATGATACCGTTGACGGTGCGCGCTTCATCTTCCGGCAGATGCCAGTTGAAGGCTTTATTGATCTCGCGAACGTTGGCGCTGCCGTCGATAATCACCGTGCCGTCGTTAAGCGGGGTCACTTCCTCCGCCAGGGTGGGTGACATAGAGGTGGTGAAGTCGCCGACAATCTCTTCAAGAATATCTTCGACGGTGACCAGCCCCTGAATATCGCCGTATTCATCGACCACCAGACCGACTTTCTTTTTATTGCGCTGAAATTTCACCAGCTGGGTGCTGAGCGGAGTCCCTTCCGGAACAAAGTAGATCTCATCTGCCGCCCGCAGCATGATCTCTTTTGTGAACTCTTTCTTCTCCGTCATCAGACGGTAGGCTTCGCGAACACGCAGCATGCTGATGGCATCGTCCAGCGAATCGCGGTAGAGCACGATGCGGCCATGCGGCGAGTGGGTCAGTTGGCGGACGATAGATTTCCAGTCATCATTGATGTCGATGCCGACAATCTCATTGCGCGGCACCATGATGTCGTTAACGCTGACTTTTTCCAGATCCAGGACCGACAGCAGCATATCCTGGTTGCGCCGTGAGATTTGTGAACGGGATTCATTCACAATCGTGCGCAGTTCATCTTTGCTCAGGGCGCTACTGATGACGGTATCGGTGCGGATGCCCATCATGCGCATCAACATGCGGGTGATGGTATTCAGCAACCACACCAGCGGCATCATCAGCACCTGCAGCGGCGCCAGCAGGAAGCTGCTGGGGTAGGCGACCTTTTCCGGATAGAGGGCGGCGATGGTCTTCGGCAGCACCTCGGCAAATACCAGTACCACAAAGGTGAGCACGCCGGTGGCGATCGCGACGCCGGCGTCGCCGTACAGGCGCATGCCGACGATGGTGCCCAGCGCCGAGGCGAGAATGTTGACAAGGTTATTGCCGATGAGCACGAGGCTAATCAGGCGGTCCGGCTTGCGCAGCAGCTTCTCCACGCGCTTAGCCTGGCGGTTGCCTTGTTTCGCCATATGACGTAGCCGGTAGCGGTTCAGCGTCATCATGCCGGTTTCGGAGCCGGAGAAATAGGCAGAGATAATCACCATGACGATCAGCGTTATGATCAGCGTGGTGGTGGAGATATGTTCCACGTAGGATTCCTTAAAAGACTTAGCTCACGAACTGCTGCAGCACGCGGCTACCAAAATAGGCCAGCGTCAGCAGACCGGCGCCAGCGACGCTGAACCAGACCACGCGACGTCCGCGCCATCCTTCATGATAGTGGCCCCACAGCAGGACGATATAGACGAACCACGCAATAATCGACAGCACCGCTTTATCAATGTTTTCGCTGCTGAACAGATTGTGCATATAGAACAGGCCGCTGCACAGGGTCAGGGTCAGCAGCACCACGCCGACCTGGGTGATGTGAAACATTTTGCGCTCAATGCTCATCAGCGGCGGCATTTCGCTACTGAAGGCTAGCTTTTTGTTCTTTAACTGGTAGTCGATCCACGCCAGCTGCAGCGCATACAGCGCGGCAATGATCAGCGTGGCGTACGAGAAGAGCGACAGACCGATATGCACCAGCATCCCCGGGGTGGTTTCCAGGTGAGTGATATATTCGTTAGGCACGAAAGTGGCGAAGGCCAGATTGATTAGCGCGAAGGCATAGACAATAGGCAGCAGCAGCCAGCCGCGATTGCGCGAGGCCACGATAGTCATCACCGTACAGATCATCAGGCTGACCAGCGACCCGACGTTCAGTAAGCTGAGGTTTTGCCCGCTCTCGCCGCCGGGGAATATCCGTGCTTCCAGCGCAAAAGCATGGCAGATCAACGCGATAGTCGCAGATAAAATCGCCATACGCCGCCAGCTGCTGTTTTTTTGCAGCAAGCCGGGGATAATCAGCGCCAGGCTGATGGAGTAGGCGACAAGGGCGAGTAGAGCAAAAACAGGCATAGGTGTCGGCTGTTGGCTAAATAAGAAAGAGAAGCAGTATAACGTCAGCAGGCCTCTGCTCCAACCGTTGCAGCACATTCAGATTGATGTCGTGTTATACTCCGCCACATTCGTTTTGTGTGTCGCTGCGGCGACCGACCGTTTCCACCTCAGGCGAGAGACAATGTTTGATAATTTAACCGATCGTTTGTCGCGTACGCTGCGCAACATTAGCGGCCGCGGACGCCTTACAGAAGACAATATTAAAGACACCCTGCGCGAAGTGCGCATGGCGCTGCTGGAAGCGGACGTTGCGCTTCCGGTGGTACGTGATTTCATCAGCCGCGTGAAAGAGAGCGCGGTCGGCCATGAAGTCAATAAAAGCCTGACCCCGGGTCAGGAGTTCGTCAAAATCGTCCGCAACGAGCTGGTGGCGGCGATGGGCGAAGAGAACCAGACGCTCGACCTGGCGGCGCAGCCGCCGGCGGTGGTGCTGATGGCGGGTCTGCAGGGCGCCGGTAAAACGACCAGCGTCGGTAAGCTGGGGAAATTCCTGCGCGAGAAGCACAAGAAGAAAGTGCTGGTGGTCTCCGCGGACGTTTACCGTCCGGCGGCGATTAAACAGCTGGAAACCCTGGCCGAGCAGGTCGGCGTCGATTTCTTCCCGTCTGACGTCGGCCAGAAGCCGGTGGATATCGTCAATGCGGCGCTGAAAGAAGCGAAACTCAAATTCTACGACGTGCTGCTGGTGGATACCGCCGGTCGTCTGCACGTTGACGAAGCGATGATGGACGAAATCAAGCACGTCCACGCCGCCATTAACCCGGTTGAAACCCTGTTCGTCGTCGATGCGATGACCGGTCAGGATGCGGCGAATACCGCGAAGGCCTTTAACGAAGCGCTGCCGCTGACTGGCGTGGTGCTGACCAAAGTGGACGGCGACGCCCGCGGCGGCGCGGCGCTGTCGATTCGCCATATTACCGGCAAGCCGATTAAATTCCTCGGCGTCGGCGAGAAAACCGAAGCGCTGGAGCCGTTCCATCCGGACCGCGTCGCTTCCCGTATCCTCGGCATGGGCGACGTGCTGTCGCTGATCGAAGATATCGAGAGCAAAGTTGACCGCGCGCAGGCCGAGAAGCTGGCCTCCAAGCTGAAGAAAGGCGACGGTTTCGATCTGACCGACTTCCTTGAGCAGCTGCGTCAGATGAAAAACATGGGCGGCATGGCCAGCCTGATGGGCAAGCTACCGGGTATGGGCCAGATCCCGGACAACGTAAAAGCGCAGATGGACGACAAAGTGCTGGTGCGTATGGAAGCCATCATCAACTCGATGACCCTGAAAGAGCGCGCCAAGCCGGAAATCATCAAAGGCTCACGTAAGCGCCGTATCGCCGCTGGCTGCGGGATGCAGGTGCAGGATGTGAACCGTCTGCTGAAGCAGTTCGACGACATGCAGCGCATGATGAAGAAGATGAAGTCGAAAGGCGGCATGATGAAGATGATGCGCGGGATGAAAGGGATGATGCCGCCAGGTTTCCCGGGCCGCTAAAAACAAGGGTATAAGGCTATCTTGTTTGCCATTTTAGCTCCGGGGTGTGCTCGAAATGCTCACGTACTACGTGTACGCTCCGCTTTCTGCGCGCACGCCGGAACTAAACTAGCTGCACCGATATACGCCTTCTATCCCTTGTTTAATGCTCAGTACCAAGATGCTGATTGCATTTTTCCCAGAAATCAGTAAAATTTTCGGGCTTTTAATATGACACCGGGCTCCGTTCCTCGATGGGGCCCGGTTGTTTTATTCACACAAGAGGATGTTATGGTAACTATTCGTTTAGCACGTCACGGCGCTAAAAAGCGTCCGTTCTACCAGGTTGTTGTCACCGACAGCCGTAATGCACGCAACGGTCGCTTCATCGAGCGCGTTGGTTTCTTCAACCCGATCGCTAGCGGCGCGGAAGAAGAAACTCGCCTGGATCTGGATCGTATCGCTCACTGGGTTGGCCTGGGCGCTACTGTTTCCGATCGCGTTGCCGCGCTGATCAAAGCCGCTAACAAAGCAGCTTAATCTGTCACGGTGGTCATGATGAGCAAGCAACACACCGCACAAGCACCTGTTGATCCGATCGTATTGGGGAAAATGGGTTCTTCCTACGGTATCCGTGGTTGGCTCAGAGTGTTTTCCTCCACCGAAGACGCCGAAAGCATTTTTGACTATCAGCCCTGGTTAATCCAGAAGGCGGGTCAGTGGCAGGTTGTTGAGCTGGAAGGCTGGCGCCACCACAATCAGGACATCATCATCAAGCTGAAAGGCGTTGACGATCGTGATGCCGCGAATCTACTGACTAATTGCGAAATTATCGTGGATTCATCGCAGTTGCCGGAGCTGGAAGAGGGTGACTACTACTGGAAAGACCTGATGGGCTGCCAGGTAGTTACGACGGAAGGCTATAGCCTCGGTAAAGTCATCGATATGATGGAAACCGGGTCTAATGACGTACTCGTCATCAAGGCAAACCTGAAAGATGCATTTGGCATCAAGGAGCGGTTGGTTCCGTTCCTCGATGGGCAGGTTATCAAGAAAGTCGATCTCACTACGCGTACTATCGAAGTAGATTGGGATCCTGGTTTTTAAATTCTCCGGATAAACGGTAAAAGACGGCGCTATGTGGATTGGCATAATTAGCCTGTTTCCTGAAATGTTCCGCGCAATTACCGATTACGGGGTAACTGGCCGGGCAGTAAAAAATGGCCTGCTGAGCATCGAAAGCTGGAGTCCTCGCGACTTCGCTCATGACCGGCACCGTACCGTGGACGATCGTCCTTACGGCGGCGGACCGGGGATGCTAATGATGGTGCAACCTTTACGGGATGCTATTCATGCAGCAAAAGCCGCGGCAGGTGAAGGCGCGAAGGTGATTTATCTGTCACCTCAGGGACGCAAGCTTGATCAAGCGGGCGTCAGCGAACTGGCAACGAATCAGAAACTGATTCTGGTGTGTGGTCGCTACGAAGGGATAGACGAGCGCGTAATCCAAACCGAAATTGACGAAGAATGGTCAATCGGCGATTACGTTCTCAGCGGTGGTGAGTTACCGGCAATGACGCTGATTGACTCCGTTTCCCGGTTCATTCCGGGAGTACTGGGCCATGAAGCTTCGGCAACGGAAGATTCCTTTGCTGATGGGTTGCTGGATTGCCCGCACTATACCCGTCCTGAAGTGTTAGAAGAGATGGAGGTACCGCCAGTATTACTGTCGGGAAACCATGCTGAGATACGTCGCTGGCGTCTGAAGCAGTCGCTGGGCCGCACCTGGCTTAGAAGACCTGAACTTCTGGAAAACCTGGCTCTGACTGAAGAGCAAGCAAAGTTGCTGGCGCAGTTCAAAAGCGAACACGCGCAACAGCAGCATAAACATGATGGGCAGGCGTGAGCCCCCAATATCAGTTTACCCAGGATAAGAGATTAAATTATGAGCAACATTATTAAGCAACTTGAACAAGAACAGATGAAGCAGGACGTACCTTCCTTCCGTCCGGGTGATACCGTGGAAGTGAAAGTATGGGTTGTTGAAGGTTCCAAAAAACGTCTGCAGGCATTCGAGGGCGTGGTTATCGCTATTCGTAACCGCGGTCTGCACTCTGCATTCACTGTTCGCAAAATTTCCAACGGCGAAGGCGTTGAGCGTGTCTTCCAGACTCACTCTCCGGTAGTTGACAGCATTGCTGTTAAACGTCGTGGTGCTGTACGTAAAGCTAAACTGTACTACCTGCGTGAGCGCACTGGTAAGTCTGCTCGTATCAAAGAGCGTCTTAACTAAGATTCGCTTTCGCGACATCCTGACAGAAGGGCTGGCCAGATGGCTGGCCCTTTTTTTATCTTTGTTGTAACCATCGTGATGTAAATCATTTACAATACGCCCTCATTTCGGAGGGGCGGTGGTCAGCAACAGTTTCCTGCAAACGACACCTAAACGGCGAGCCGCCTGGCTGGCACTGTTGGCGATCCTGTTGATCGTCGTGGCCCCCCTGATCTCAATCTACCTGCAAAAAGACCCCATGAGCGCGATGCCCGGCATGCATCACGCTATGATGATGGACAGCTCGTCCGCGAGCATGGCGCAAATGCCCGACCACGAGATGGCGATGATGCATAGCACAGACGGCGCCACGCATACCGGACACGAACTGCCGCTGGACCATGCCGAAGCGTGTGGCTATTGCGTGCTGTTAGCCCATGTCCCGGGACTGCTTTTCGCGCTGGCGCTGTTCGTCGCCATGCTCCTGCGGCGCATTAGCCTGCCGGCTTCTCGCCCGGTATTAAAACACTGGCATTACTTCCCCTGGCTCTACCCTGAAACCCGCGCCCCGCCGCGGCTGTCTGCTTTTTCCCTTTAATAAAAAACAATCTGCGCACCGCGCAATGACCTCTTTTGCTTTAAAAAAGGAAAAGTATGACAACCTGCACCTCGCGCGCGGCATGGTTAAACCTGCTGCGTCGCCTCCATTTCTACATCGGACTGTTTATCGGACCGTTTATCTTTGTCGCTGCCCTGACCGGCACGCTGTACGTGGCGACGCCGCAGCTGGAAAACTTGCTCTATCACGAAGCGCTGCATGGCCTTGCCGACGGGACTCCGCAGCCGCTCAGCGCCCAGATTGCGGTGGCGGAAGAAGCGACCCAGGGTAATCTGCGGCTGCTGGCGGTACGGCCGGCCCCCGCGATGGGGGAGACCACCCGGATTATGTTTGTTGACCCGAGCCTGGGCGAGTCAGAATCCCGGGCCATCTTTGTCGATCCGATCTCGCTACGGGTGAAGGGCGATATGACGGTCTACGGTACCAGCGGCATCCTGCCGCTGCGCCAGTGGATTGATTATGCGCATCGTTCGCTACTGCTGGGCGACAGCGGGCGACTCTACAGCGAACTGGCTGCCTCATGGATGTGGGTCGCCGCGCTGGGGGGAATTGCCCTGTGGGCGATGACGCGTCCAAAACGGCGGATCAATAACGCCCTGCAGAATCATCGTCGGTTGCACGTAACACTGGGCTGGGGCTTACTGCTGGGCATGCTGCTCTTCTCCGCCACCGGTCTGACCTGGTCGCAATGGGCCGGCGGTAATGTGGATAAAATGCGGGCGGCTTTCGGCTGGTGGACGCCGCAGGTGAATACCCTGCTGCACGGTGAGGCGCCGATGGCGCACGATCCCCACGCCGGGCATCATATGGACGGGATGGCCATGCAGCATCAGTCAGCGCTGCAGCCAGCGCAGTTTGACCAGGCACTGGCGGTGGCCCGTCAGGCGGGGCTGAACGCCAGCCGGCTGGAGATCCGTCCGCCGGTTTCGGAGGAACGTGCCTGGACGGTGAATGAGATGGACCGCCGCTGGCCGACGCAGGTGGACGCGGTGGCGATCGATGGCGCCACAATGCAGGTGGTGGATCGGACCCGGTTCGCCGACTTCCCGCTGATGGCGAAGCTGACCCGCTGGGGCGTCGATTTCCACATGGGGATCCTCTTTGGTCTGGCGAATCAGCTGCTGCTGGTGGGGTTCGGCTGCGCGCTGTGCGTCACCATCGGCGTGGGGTATCGGCTGTGGTGGATCCGCCGTCCGCCTCAGGCGGTCTGGGATCCGGCGCATTCGCTGCTGCAGGCGTGGTTATCACTCGTCTGGCCTGCCCGTGGGCTGGTGCTGGGGATAGCATTAGTCCTGGGGCTGGCCATGCCGTTGATGGGGGCAAGTCTGGTGCTGTTCATTGCCGTTGACTACCTGCGCTGGCGCGCGGCAACGGCAATGAGGATGGCGAAGTCGAGCGATTAAGCGAAGGCTTACGGCGTGCTGATGACCACCGTGACCCGGCGGTTTTCAGCGCGCCCGGCCGCCGTGTCGTTGCTGGCAATCGGGTATTTCTTGCCAAGGCCGCGGGTGACTAAATGACTGCGCGGGACATGGGCGCCTTCCGCCCAGGCATCGGCCACGCTATTGGCGCGCTTAAGCGACAGGGCTTCGTTATAGCTATCCTCACCGTAATTATCGGTGTGGCCTTCAAGGCGGCTATGGGTGATCCCGGTCGCCGCCAGCCGCGAGGCCATCGTGGTGATCTGCTGGCGGCTGTCGGGACGTAGTCGGTAGTCATTCTTGTCAAACAGGATGCTATCGGATAAGCCCAGGGACCAATCGCCATTGTTTTCAGTGAAGCCGTAAGATTTCATCGCCGCCACCTGCTCGGGGGTAAATTTTCCCTGAGGAGCCTGGCAACCTGTCAAAAGCGCCGCCGCCATCAGGGCGGGAGCGAAATATTTCCTGAGCATAATGAGTCCTTTATTATTTCAGCGTCTGCTGGATACGTTGGTTTTTCATCCGATACATATTCTGATCGGCAAGTTCTTGCAGTGATTCCGCGGTGGCGTGCTCCCACGCCAGGGCATAACCGACGCTCAACGAGAGCGTGGCGCTATGGCCATTGTGCAGGTTGAATGGCGGAAGAAATTGTTCGGACAGCGCCTGGCACAGGGCCTGCACTTCGGCTTCCGAGCGCACCTCGCGCAGCAGAACGGCAAACTCATCGCCGCCAAGGCGCCACGCCAGATGGCGTTTGCCGGCGAAGGCCATCAGGCGGCTGGCGACCTCCGTCAGCACTTTATCGCCCGCCGCGTGTCCCCAGTTGTCATTGATCAGCTTGAAGTTATCACCGTCAAGAAACAGTAACGCCGAGGTCTGATGGCCCACCTCGTTCTTCATCAGTTCGGCGAGCGCGTTGCGAAAGGCAGCGCGGTTAGCCAGGCCGGTCAGCGGGTCGTGTAGCGAGCTACGTAACAGCTGGGCGTTTTTGGCCTGCAGCTGCCGCTGCCAGTCCTCCATCTCCCCTAGCAGACTGTTAAAGTCCTGAGCGAAAAGATGGAACTCCTCAATACGCTCCTCGGGCACCCGACGCGAGAAATGGCGATTTTCGCGAATATCGTGCACAACTTCGGTGATGCTCTGCAGCGCGGCAACGATCCCCCGGTGCAGAGAGTGAGTCAGCAGCAGGGCGATAAACGAGGCGAGCAGAATGCTGCCGGTCAGTACCAGAATCGAGATCCCAAGAAAGTGGCTGATCAGCTTATCGAGAGCAGTCAGCTGCAGCTCGCCGATCTGTTTGCCCTGGTGCCAGATGGGCTGCACCGTGGGCTCAGGAAACAGCCATTTACTGACAAGCCCGCTCACTTGCTCTTTGTTGGCCAGCGGTTCGTGGCGCCACGCGGCGAAGTGCTGCTTCTGGCCATTGAGTACAATGGCCTGGGAAATCTGCCCTTGCTTCCCCAGTGAAGCGAGGGTGTCTTCTGCCGCCGCGCTGTCGCCAAATACCAGGGCGGCTTCAAGGCTGCGACCCATGGTCGCGGCAGTGAGCTCTAGATTTTTCTGCGCGTACTGCTTGAGCGTGAAGATTGAGGCTGTGCTTAGCAGCAGCCAGACCAGCGTCATGGAGATCACCACGCTTATCACGCTAATTCGACGAAGCGCGCGTTTAAATGTCGGGCGCGCGGTCTGTGAAAAGTCCTTATTCATGTGGTTTTTTCCGGGCAAGCATCAGGACGTCCGGGTTAACCCGGACCCCGCTGTGCGTCAGAACGTCCAGATTAACGGAGAAGCGGACCCTGTCGTCGTTGATGATCAGGCAAAACGCGCTACCAATGGAGCAATCCGTATTTTGTTCTGCGATGAGTAAAAGCGGCTTCGGGCCATAGCGGCGAGTTAATTCCGACTGTTGGGTCGGTGATTCGCTGCCAAAATAAAAACCATCGCAGGTCGTTTTTAACGCTTCTTCACTATTACGTACTATCACCGGTTGATAGGGCAAGGCATCCGGATCTTCATGAGCCAGGCTATGGGTGAAGCGTGATGAGGCAAAAATGCACAGCTTCGGCGC
Source organism: Klebsiella sp. G-Nf4 (assembly GCF_002810615.1). Taxonomy (NCBI): domain Bacteria; kingdom Pseudomonadati; phylum Pseudomonadota; class Gammaproteobacteria; order Enterobacterales; family Enterobacteriaceae; genus Klebsiella; species Klebsiella sp. G-Nf4. The sequence goes on from NZ_PION01000002.1 coordinate 410,824, forward strand.
CCCTGTTAATGCCGGCCAACGGGTGTAGGTCACGATCCCGGAAACAATAGCGCGAACATGTTCTGAAGGTCCGGCAGCAAAAACAGGAGATACCGCGATGAGAAAAAATACAGTCAATAAAAGACGGTGTAATACTGTCATTAACGCTTCCGTCAAATTCGCCATAGCGCGGGAAATACCGCTACCGATGCCCGGCGCAGAATACCACTGTTAACAAAACCCGTCATTACATGCACCCTTTGCTTTGGGACAAATCTCACCAGGATTTTTCGTAATAGCCATAGCGATAGTGCGCAAGTTTGGTGTGATTTAGGGTGATGTAAACATTGTTGTACGTTTATTGCCGGGTTAAGCGCCAATTAATTTATTGGTGTAAAGTAAAATTTACGTAATATGGATTGAATTCTTTACTTCGTGTGGTATCGTTACGTCATGCCCGCTGAGGCAACCTTATATCGCAAACGAGCTACACAGGATCGCAATCATGCAAAAAGACGCGCTGAATAACGTACATATTACCGACGAACATGTGTTAATGACCCCGGAGCAACTGAAGGCGGAATTCCCGCTGAGCGTTGAACAGGAAGCGCAGATTGCGCATGCCCGTGAGACCATCTCCGATATCATCGCTGGCCGCGATCCGCGCCTGCTGGTGGTTTGCGGTCCTTGCTCGATTCACGATCCGGAAGCTGCGATTGAATATGCTCGTCGGTTTAAAGCCCTTGCCGCAGAGGTCAGCGATAGCCTCTACCTGGTGATGCGCGTCTACTTTGAAAAACCCCGTACCACCGTGGGCTGGAAGGGGCTGATTAACGATCCGCACATGGATGGTTCGTTTGATGTTGAAGGCGGCCTGAAGATTGCGCGTCGTCTGCTGGTCGAGCTCGTGAGCATGGGACTGCCGCTGGCGACGGAAGCGCTGGATCCGAACAGTCCGCAGTACCTTGGCGATCTGTTCAGCTGGTCAGCCATCGGCGCACGTACCACGGAATCACAAACGCACCGCGAAATGGCCTCCGGCCTGTCGATGCCGGTCGGCTTTAAAAACGGTACCGACGGTAGCCTGGCGACGGCCATCAACGCGATGCGCGCCGCGGCAATGCCGCACCGTTTCGTCGGCATCAACCAGGCCGGGCAGGTCTGCCTGTTGCAAACGCAGGGTAATCCGAATGGCCATGTGATCCTGCGCGGCGGCAAGGCGCCGAACTACGGTCCGGAAGATGTGGCGAAATGCGAAAAAGAGATGGCGCAGGCGGGACTGAAACCGTCGCTGATGGTAGATTGCAGTCATGGGAACTCCAATAAAGATTTCCGCCGCCAGCCAGCCGTGGCTGAATCCGTTGTCGCGCAGATCAAAGATGGCAACCGCTCCATTATCGGCCTGATGATCGAGAGTAATATCCACGAAGGCAATCAGTCCTCTGAACAGCCGCGTGAGGCGATGAAATACGGCGTCTCGGTGACTGATGCCTGCATCAGCTGGGAAAGCACTGATGCGCTGCTGCGTGAACTGGATAAGGATCTCCGCGGCCATCTGGCGGCCCGTTTGGTGTAAGAGGAAAGTATGGTTGCTGAACTGACCGCGTTACGCGATCAAATTGATGAAGTAGATAAAGCGTTGCTTAGCCTGCTGGCTAAGCGCCTGGAACTGGTGGCCGAAGTCGGCGAGGTGAAGAGCCAGTATGGCCTACCGATTTACGTCCCGGAGCGCGAGGCGGCGATGCTCGCCTCCCGGCGTGAAGAGGCGGCTGCGCTCGGCGTACCGCCGGATCTGATCGAGGATGTTCTGCGTCGCGTGATGCGGGAATCCTATTCCAGCGAAAACGACAAAGGCTTCAAAACCCTGCACCCGAATTTGCGGCCGGTGGTTATCGTCGGCGGCGGCGGGCAGATGGGGCGTCTGTTTGAGAAGATGTTAACGCTGTCCGGCTACCAGGTGCGTATTCTGGAAAAAGAGGATTGGGCGCGGGCGGCGGATATCGTCGCCGATGCCGGCATGGTCATCGTCAGCGTACCGATTCACACCACCGTGGAGACGATCGGCAGGCTGCCGCCGCTGCCGGCGGATTGCATTCTGATCGACCTTGCCTCGGTGAAAGCGGAGCCGCTGCAGGCGATGCTGGCCGCGCATCAGGGTCCGGTTCTTGGCCTGCACCCGATGTTCGGTCCGGACAGCGGCAGCCTGGCGAAGCAGGTGGTGGTCTATTGTGATGGCCGCCAGCCGGAAGCGTATCAGTGGTTCCTCGAGCAGATTCAGGTGTGGGGCGCGCGGCTGCACCGCATCAGCGCCGTTGAGCACGATCAGAACATGGCGTTTATTCAGGCGCTGCGCCACTTTGCCACTTTCGCCTATGGCCTGCACCTGGCGGAAGAGAACGTGCGTCTTGAGCAGTTGCTGGCGCTTTCGTCACCTATTTACCGGCTGGAGCTGGCGATGGTAGGGCGCCTGTTTGCCCAGGATCCGCAATTGTACGCCGACATTATTATGTCATCGGAAAACAACCTGGCGCTGATTAAGCGCTATTACCAGCGTTTCGGCGAAGCGATTGGCCTGCTGGAGCAGGGCGATAAGCAGGCATTTATCGACAGCTTCCGTAAAGTCGAACACTGGTTTGGCGATTACGCTCAGCGTTTCCAGAGCGAGAGCCGCACGCTGCTGCGTCAGGCGAACGATAATCGGCAGTAAAGCGAAAAAGGTGTATACAATAAAGCCAGCGACCGCTGGCTTTTTTTATAGGGATGACAACGATGGCTGAACCACAACCGCTGTTTGACTACACCGGATACCTGCCGGAATGCCCGACCTGGAGCGAGGCTGAACAGGCCCTCTACTGGGCCGATATCATGGAGTGTGAAATCCACCGCTACGATACCCGCAGCGGCGAACACCAGGTGCTGCAGTTTCCGGAGGAGGTCGGCTGTTTCTCCCTGCGTGAGAAGGGCGGGTTTATCGTTGCATTACGCAGTGGCATCTGGCTGACCGACGCCCACGGCCTGCTGCGGCGGAAAGTCTGTGATAATCCGAGCAATCCGGAGCTGGCGCGGTTTAACGATGGTGGGACCGATCGCGAGGGGCGTTTTTATGCCGGCACCTTCTGGGGACCGGGGGATTACAACGGTGCGCTGCTGATGCGGGTCGATAATGACCTGAAGCCGAAAGTGATCCAGTGTGATATCCATGGTGCCAACGGCCTCGCGTTTAGCGCCGACCAGCGCTGGATGTATACCTCTGATACGCCGAACGCCGTGATCTACCGTACGCCGCTGGATGAACAGGGTGAGCCTGGCCGACGCGAGGTGTTTCGCCGTTTCCAGCCGGGTGAAGGCATCCCTGACGGGGCGGCGATCGATGTGGAGGGCTGTTACTGGAGCGCGATGTTTGACGGCTGGCGGATTGCCCGTTTCTCGCCGCAGGGCGAGGAGCTGGAGACTTACCCGATGCCGGTTCGTTGTCCGACAATGGTCTGCTTCGGTGGGGCGGATATGAAAACGCTCTATATCACCACAACCCGGGAAAATATGGAGGACGATGAGCTGGCTCAGTATCCGCTGTCAGGCGCCATCTTCACCCTGCCGGTTGCGATGGCAGGGATGAAGAAATTACCGTTCCGCGAACGTTAAACCGGATCCACCGGCACCACGTTTTCGCTGGGGTAGCAACCGAGGACCTTCATGGAGCGAGTGATTTCCGCCAGCTCCTTCAGTGCCTTGCGCATGGGCAATGACTCCAGATTGGCCTGAATATCAAGGTAAAACATCTCTTCCCAGGGATTGCCGTGGATCGGACGGGATTCCAGTTTGGTCATGATTAGATTGTGGTTGCGCAATACCAGCAGGGCTTCCACCAGGGCGCCCGCCTGCTGACCGGTTGCCATTAACAGCGTGGTCTTGGCCGGAACCTGATCGGAGACGTTCACCGCTTTGCGCGCCAGGACGAGGAAGCGCGTGATATTCTGCGTCTGGTTGGCCTGGCAATGCTCCAGCACCTGCAGGCTATACAGGGCGCCACCCGCTTCGCTGCCGAGTGCCGCAACGGCCGGGGAGTTAGCCTGCGCCACTTTTTCCATTGCCGCCGAGGTGCTCTCGGTATATTCGATTTTCCAGTGCGGGTAGCGGCTCAGATACTGGCTGCACTGCTGGAACGGCTGAGGATGGCTGTAGACGGTCTGAATTTTATCGGCATCCGTCGAGGTGCTGACCAGCACGCAATGATCGATAGGGATCGTCAGCTCGCCAACGATCGACAGGCTGGTGTGCTGCAGCAGATCGTAGACGTCGTTGATCCCGCCAGAACTGGTGTTTTCAATCGGCACCACCGCGTAATCGGCCTGGCCGGTCTCTACCTGATTAAAAATATCGGCGAACTTCGCGCAGCCGCTCTCAATAAACTGCTCAAAGTGGCGAGCAGCATACTGACGCGCCGCCAGATGCGAATAAGAGCCTTTAGGGCCAAGGAACGCCACGCGGGCCGAATGCGGATTAATTTTATTCAGATGCTGCTGCAGCAGGGTTTGTTGGGTCAGGACAGAGTCTTCGATAATCAGCTGGAACAGGCGGGTGATGTAGTGTGCATCCAGATTATGACGCTTGCCGATGGTCATCAGACGCTCCAGCAGATCGCGTTCGCGGTCAATATCACGCACTGGACGGTGGGAAGCCAGTTTGGCTTTACCAACCTCAACAGCCAGCCCGCGGCGCTCCGCCAGCAGAGCAAGCAGTTTCTCGTCCAGCGCGCTTATCTTATCGCGCAGCGCCAGTAATGGGTTTTCCTCGGTCATAGATGTTGCCTTTGTTGTTATCAAATAAAAAAGGCCTCCCGGGTGGGAGGCCTTATTGTTCGTCTTCGCATTCTTTCTTATACGACGAATTGCCTCCCGGTCAGGGGAAGGTAAAAAAGAATGCGAAGAAGAACGGGACACGTTTCATGGTAAATTCCTTGAGGTAGTGGGGATTACAGTACCTGTACTGTTTTCACTCTGTCAATAAAAAACGCGCCCGAAGGCGCGTGGCATGACACAACTTAAGTTAAGGATTACTCTTCTTCTTCCACAAAGCCTGCCTCTTTCACCGACGTCGCGGCGCGGCGGGCTTCCCCTTTGTGTTGCACTTTATTCAGCTGCCGTTCCAGCTTGTTGATCAATTCGTTAATGGCGACGTACATATCTTCATGGCGCGCACTGGCAACCAGATGACCGTTGGGCGTATTGATGGTTGCATCAGCGATAAAACCCTGCGGCTCCTTAGACAGAATGATGTGCGGGTTAATTAAATGAGTTTGCCACTTATCCAGTTTGGCGAGACGGTCTGCGACATGCTGGCGGATTGCCGGAGTAATTTCCATTTGTTTACTGGTAATGTTCATTGTCATAAATTTTACCTCTTGTCTTTCCCGTCTTGGTGAATCCAGCATACCTTTCCCAATGTCAAAATGTGTGATCTAAATCACATTTTATTGTCACTTTTTGTCAACGAATTCATTTTGTGAGACAGGGCAGGAAGAAGTGAGATTTTACTTGTCGAACCCGACAAAGCAGGCCATATTTGATGAGTTAACCCGGCGCTAAACCGCTTCAGCTAGCCGGGATAAAGTATAAAAAAACGGCAGCCGCTGGCTGCCGTTTTGCTTTCGGATGTTACCCTCAGGTGTTCTTGTCGTTGGCGGCGATGATTTTGGCGACTTTGTCTGCCTGGGCGTTCATCTGCATCTGACGATAGGCGTTTTCCATCTTCGGCAGGGCATCGCGGGTGGCCTGGGTATCCGGATAGTTACGCATCATACCCTCCACGCGGTTCACGACGGCAACCCAGGCGCCACGGTCGGTGTAGTAATCCACGACCGACAGCTCATATTTGGCCAGGCGATCTTTCAGGAACACCATGCGTTTATAGGCGTCAGTGGCATACTGGCTGTTCGGGTAACCACGAACCAGTTTGGAGAAGTCATTGAAGGCATCGCGCGCGTGCTGCGGATCGCGGTCAGAGCGGTCAACGCCAAAGAAACCCTGCAGGGCGCTGTCATCCAGGGCCATGTTGGTCAGGCCGCGCATATAGATGACGTAATCGATATTCGGGTGGGTGGGGTTCAAACGCATGAAGCGATCGATGGCCGCCTGAGCCAGCGGCAGATCGGCGTTTTTGTAATACGCATAAATCAGATCCAGTTGTACCTGTTGGGAATAAGGGCCGAATGGATAACGGTTATCCAACGCTTCCAGTTGCGTTATCGCCTGTTTCCAGTTACCGTCCTGCAGCTTTTGCTGGGCAGTCGCGTAGATTTCATTCGGCGGATTATCAGGCACCTCTTCCTTAGAGCCGGAGCAACCCACCAAAGCCAGGCTCAGTGTGGCGGCTGCCACCAGGTATTTCATGCGCGTCATGACGTTTTGACTTCCTCAAAATGTTTATGCGGGAGAATCTCTGTTCCTGCTCCCGATTAAGACCAGCTACAATAGCACACTATATTAAACGGCAAAGCCGTAAAACCCAACGTTAAACGAAGAAGCTGTATATGGCACAACGAGTACAACTCACCGCAACGGTGACCGAAAATCAACTCGGTCAACGCTTAGATCAGGCTTTGGCCGAATTGTTCCCTGATTATTCGCGATCGCGGATAAAAGAATGGATCCTTGACCAACGCGTATTAGTCAATGGCACCATTGGCGATAAGCCGAAAGAAAAAGTGCTGGGGGGAGAGCACATCGCTATCGATGTCGAAATCGAAGAAGAAGCGCGCTTCCAGCCGCAGGATATTCCGCTCAATATCGTTTACGAAGATGATGACATCCTCGTGATTAACAAACCGCGCGATCTGGTTGTGCATCCTGGCGCGGGCAACCCTGACGGTACTGTGCTGAATGCGCTGCTGCACTACTATCCGCCGATTGCCGATGTGCCGCGCGCGGGGATCGTGCACCGTCTGGATAAGGACACCACCGGTCTGATGGTGGTGGCGAAAACCATTCCGGCACAAACCCGGCTGGTGGAGTCGCTGCAGCTGCGCGAGATCACCCGCGAGTATGAAGCGGTGGCCATCGGCCATATGACTTCCGGTGGCACAGTGGAAGAGCCGATCAGTCGTCACCCGACAAAACGTACCCATATGGCGGTACATCCGATGGGCAAACCGGCGGTGACCCACTATCGGATTATGGAACATTTCCGCATCCATACCCGCCTGCGTCTGCGCCTGGAAACCGGTCGTACGCACCAGATCCGCGTGCATATGTCGCATATCACCCATCCGCTGGTGGGTGACCAGGTGTATGGCGGCCGGCCGCGTCCGCCTAAGGGCGCGTCGGAGGAGTTCATCACCGCACTGCGTAAATTCGACCGCCAGGCGCTGCACGCCACCATGCTACGTCTGTACCACCCGATCACCGGCATTGAAATGGAGTGGCATGCGCCTATCCCACAGGATATGGTCGAGCTCATCGAGGCGATGCGTGCCGATTTTGAAGCCCATAAGGACGATATTGACTGGTTATGACTAAACTGATTGTACCGCAGTGGCCGATGCCCCGCAGCGTGGCGGCCTGTAGTTCGACCCGCATTGGCGGCGTGAGTCTGCCGCCCTATGACTCGCTCAACCTGGGCGCCCATTGCGGAGACAATCTGCAGCATGTTGAAGAAAACCGGCGGCGGATGTTTGCCGCCGGTGGCTTGCCGTCTTACCCGGTTTGGCTGGAGCAGGTTCATGGCACCGATGTTCTGACGCTGGACGGCGGACCCTATCCGTCGAAACGCGCAGATGCTTCTTATAGTCGTACGCCAGGCACCGTCTGCGCGGTGATGACCGCCGACTGCCTGCCGGTCCTGTTCTGTAACCGCGACGGCACCGAAGTCGCCGCGGCGCATGCGGGATGGCGCGGCTTATGCGAAGGCGTTCTGGAAGAGACGGTTGCCCGTTTCGCCGATAAAGCCGAAAACATGATGGCGTGGCTGGGCCCTGCCATCGGTCCGCAGGCGTTTGAGGTGGGGCCGGAAGTCCGGGATGCCTTTATGGCGAAGGACGAGAACGCGCACCGGGCTTTTCGTCCGGCAGGCGAGAAATATTTTGCTGATATCTATCAACTGGCTCGGCAGCGTCTGGCAAACGTCGGCGTTGAGCAGATTTTCGGCGGCGATCGCTGCACGCTAAGCGAAAAGGATGATTTTTTCTCTTACCGGCGCGACAAGACCACTGGTCGTATGGCAAGTTTCATTTGGCTGATATAACCTAGAGAATCAAGACGATCCAGAAGGCAAACTTATTTTTCGCATAGTTCAGGTCTTTAACCTTGAATAATTGAGGGATGACCTCATTTAATCTCCAGTAGCAAATTTGACCTGTTTATGGGAGGAGTTATGCGTCTGGATCGTCTTACCAATAAATTCCAGCTTGCTCTTGCCGATGCCCAGTCACTCGCACTCGGGCACGACAACCAATTCATCGAACCTCTTCATTTAATGAGCGCCTTGCTGAATCAGGAAGGGGGATCGGTACGTCCTTTATTAACCTCGGCGGGCGTGAATGCCGGAAAACTACGCACTGACATCGAACAGGCCTTGAGCCGTTTACCGCAGGTGGAAGGCACCGGCGGCGATGTACAACCTTCTCAGGATTTAGTGCGGATCCTGAACCTTTGCGACAAGCTGGCGCAAAAGAAAAAGGACAACTTTATTTCGTCGGAACTGTTCGTTCTGGCGGCGCTTGAATCGCGCGGTACGCTGACCGACCTTTTAAAATCTGCCGGAGCAACAACCGCCAACGTGACTCAGGCGATTGAACAAATGCGCGGAGGTGAAAGCGTGAACGATCAGGGTGCCGAAGACCAACGTCAGGCATTGAAGAAATTTACCGTCGATCTGACCGAGCGAGCCGAGCAGGGCAAGCTGGATCCGGTGATCGGCCGTGATGAAGAGATTCGCCGTACCATTCAGGTACTGCAGCGTCGTACCAAAAACAACCCGGTACTGATTGGTGAACCCGGGGTGGGTAAAACGGCAATCGTCGAAGGGCTGGCGCAGCGCATCGTTAACGGCGAAGTACCTGAAGGGCTGAAAGGCCGTCGGGTGCTGGCGCTGGATATGGGGGCGCTGGTGGCCGGGGCGAAATACCGCGGTGAGTTTGAAGAGCGTCTGAAAGGCGTGCTGACTGACCTGTCAAAACAGGAAGGCAACGTCATTCTGTTTATCGACGAACTGCATACCATGGTAGGTGCCGGTAAAGCCGACGGCGCGATGGACGCGGGCAACATGCTGAAGCCAGCGCTGGCGCGTGGTGAACTGCACTGCGTCGGGGCGACCACGCTTGATGAATACCGTCAGTACATCGAAAAAGACGCCGCGCTGGAACGTCGTTTCCAGAAGGTGTTCGTCGCCGAGCCGACGGTAGAAGATACCATTGCTATTCTGCGTGGCCTGAAAGAACGTTACGAGCTGCACCACCACGTGCAGATCACTGACCCGGCGATTGTCGCGGCGGCAACCTTGTCGCATCGCTATATTGCCGACCGTCAGCTGCCGGATAAAGCCATCGACCTTATCGATGAGGCGGCGTCCAGCATTCGTATGCAGATTGACTCCAAGCCGGAAGAGCTGGACCGTCTCGATCGCCGTATTATCCAGCTGAAACTGGAACAGCAGGCGCTGAAGAAAGAGTCTGATGAAGCGAGCCTGAAGCGTCTTGATATGCTCAATGAGGAGCTGGCGGATAAAGAGCGTCAGTACTCGGTACTGGAAGAAGAGTGGAAAGCGGAAAAAGCATCCCTCTCCGGTACCCAGACTATTAAAGCCGAGCTTGAACAGGCGAAAATCGCTATTGAACAGGCGCGCCGCGTCGGCGACCTGGCGCGGATGTCCGAGCTGCAGTACGGCAAAATTCCGGAACTGGAAAAACAGCTGGCGGCTGCCACTCAGTCCGAAGGTAAAACCATGCGCCTGTTACGTAACAAAGTAACGGATGCGGAGATTGCCGAAGTGCTGGCACGCTGGACCGGCATTCCTGTGGCGCGAATGATGGAAAGCGAGCGTGAAAAACTGCTGCGTATGGAGCAGGATCTGCATCATCGGGTGATTGGCCAGGATGAGGCGGTTGAAGCGGTATCTAACGCTATTCGCCGCAGCCGTGCCGGGCTGTCCGATCCGAACCGACCGATTGGTTCGTTCCTGTTCCTCGGTCCAACCGGGGTCGGTAAAACCGAACTTTGCAAAACGCTGGCTAATTTTATGTTCGACAGCGACGACGCGATGGTGCGTATCGATATGTCCGAGTTTATGGAGAAACACTCCGTCTCGCGTCTGGTCGGTGCGCCTCCGGGATACGTCGGTTATGAAGAGGGTGGCTACCTGACCGAAGCGGTGCGTCGTCGTCCTTATTCCGTCATCCTGCTGGATGAAGTGGAAAAAGCGCACCCGGATGTGTTCAACATTCTGCTGCAGGTACTCGACGACGGGCGTCTGACCGACGGGCAGGGGAGAACGGTCGACTTCCGTAATACGGTGGTCATCATGACCTCGAACCTCGGTTCCGATCTGATTCAGGAACGTTTTGGCGAGCTGGACTACGGTCATATGAAGGATCTGGTGCTTGGTGTGGTTAGCCAGAGCTTCCGTCCGGAGTTTATCAACCGTATCGACGAAGTGGTGGTCTTCCATCCGCTGGGTGAAAAACATATTGCTTCTATTGCCCAGATCCAGCTGCAGCGTCTGTATAAACGTCTGGAAGAGCGTGGGTATGAAGTGCGGATGTCCGATGAGGCGTTGAAGTTGCTCAGTGCCAATGGCTACGATCCGGTGTACGGCGCTCGTCCATTGAAACGTGCTATTCAGCAGCAAATTGAAAACCCGTTAGCCCAGCAGATCCTTTCCGGTGAGCTGGTTCCGGGAAAAACCGTCGAACTGGTGGTGAAAGACGACCGTATCGTGGCAGTGCAGTAAGTCACAAAACGACAAAAACGGGCCCAACGGGCTCGTTTTTGTTTAAAAACCAGGCAAGAATTAAAGCTCAACAATCATTTTGATTGAAAAGTGAGCGGTTGGATTCTTTTTTTGAATTTATCCTTGTCACTTCAGAATTACTCCCTATAATGCGCCTCCACTGACACGGAACAACGGCAAGCAAGCCGCCGGGTCAGCAGGGTTTCGGCGATGAAGTTCAATGCTGAAAACCGACAGAGAAAAGCAAAATAAGCGCTTGACTCTGCATGAGGAAAACGTATTATACGGGACCTCGCAACGGTGAGCTGAAAGCCGCGTTGCAACTGCTCTTTAACAATTTATCAGACAATCTGTGTGGGCACTCAAAGTGACATGGATTCTTAATGTCTTCGGACAATAAATGAATACCAAGTCTCTGAGTGAACATACGTAATTCATTACGAAGTTTAATTCACGAGCATCAAACTTAAATTGAAGAGTTTGATCATGGCTCAGATTGAACGCTGGCGGCAGGCCTAACACATG